>DASPPB010000095.1:0-25647 GCA_035625725.1 Burkholderiaceae bacterium | reverse complement strand
AAATGTTGGCAAGACCGTACAACTGCCGCCCAGGCTACCCTTTGCGCAGGTCGCCCCCGAGTCCGGCGACACCGCCTCGCTGCGGCAATTCGTGGCGGGCCTGTCTGCGGCCAAGTTCGATACGGTTTTCATTCAGGACGTCAATCCGGTGTATTCGGCGCCGACGTTCCTGAACATGAAGGAAGCGCTCTCCAAGGCGCGATTTACGGTGGTGTTGACGCAGTACCTGGACGAAACCGCAAGGCAGGCCGACTTGGTGCTGCCGATTGATTCGGCTCTGGAAGACTGGGGCACGCACGTGCCGGCCTACCAACCTGAAGGCATTGAGCTCACGCTGCAGCAGCCGCTCATGGAGCGCCTGTATCCGGATGGCACGCGGTCGGTCGGCGACGTCCTGCTGGAGCTTCTCAAGCAGCGTCGGCACGAGGAATACAAAGGTTTTGCCGACTATTACGCCTACGTGCGTGCGGCTTTGGCGAAAAACCGTTCCGCCTTCCTCGGTGCGCCGACCGACGAGGAGCAATTCTGGACGGAAGCGCTGAGCGTGGGAGTGCTGCGCGTGGCGGCGCAGGAGCAAAAGTTGCCCACCAAGCCGGGAAACGTCGAGCTCGATTTTGCGGGAACGGCGCAGGCAACGGACGAAAAGTATCCGTTCCATCTGGCCCCCGCCGTTCGGGCAAGTCTGCGCGATGGCCGAAGTGCCAACTTGCCCTGGCTGCAGGAGACGCCCGATTCACTGACCACGATCGTCTGGGATTCCTGGGCGGAGGTGCATCCGGCCACGGCCAAGCGGTTGGGCATCAACGATGGCGACATCCTCGAAGTCGCATCGGCCAGCGGGTCGCTGCGGGTTGTGGCCTATGTGTTCCCGGGCGTTCATCCCGAAGTCATCGGTGTTCCCCTCGGGCAGGGACACGAGAGCCTGGGGCGTTATGCCAACGGCCGCGGGGTCAATCCGTTTCGCATTCTGGATCCGAATTTTGACCGCAAGACCGGCGAACTGGCCATGTATGCCACGCGCGTGCGGATCAGCAAAACGGGAGAACGCGGTCACATCGTGAAAGACGAAGGTTGGAAATCCGGAGTCGTGAAGACCCAGGCCGGCCGCAAGCTGGTGGTGACGTTGGCGGCCGATAAGGCCAAGCTGTCGGAGGAGGTGTAAGCCGTGGGCCTAGAGCAGACCGTCAACGACTGGACGAGGCTTCGCAGGACGCATCCGCAGGTCGGTTCGCACCCCGAGCTCAAGTGGGCGATGGCAATTGACCTGGACGCGTGCACGGGGTGCAACGCCTGTGTTGTTGCGTGCTACGCGGAAAACGACCTTCCGGTCGTCGGCAAGGAGAAGTTCGCGGCCGGTCAGGCGATGCACTGGATCCGGATCGAGCGCTACTGGAACGAGGGCGACGAAGCCAGTCCCCAGCAAGGCGCACAATTTCTGCCTATGCTGTGCCAGCAGTGTGAGGCGGCGCCCTGCGAGACCGTCTGCCCCGTGGGCGCCACGAACCACACGCCCGACGGCTTGAATTCCCAGGTGTACAACCGCTGCATCGGCTCGCGCTACTGCTCGGCCAACTGTCCCTACAAGGTTCGCTACTTCAACTGGTACAACTACCCGGAGCAGGAGAAGGTCTGGCCCGAGCCGCTGCCCATGCAGCTCAATCCGGATCTGACGGTTCGCACCAAAGGCGTGATGGAGAAGTGCACGTTTTGCGTGCAGCGCCTGACGGACGCGAGGAACGCCGCGCGCACCGAAGGTCGCCCCATTCGCGATGGCGAGGTCACGACCGCCTGCGCGCAGGCGTGCCCCACGAGCGCGATCACCTTCGGCAACCTATCCGACCCGCATTCGGCTGTGGCGCAAAAGTGGCGCCTGCAGCGCGTCGAACTGGAGAAGGATCGGCAGTTGAAGGACATAGACGGATCGCACCCGGGACTGCGTGGTTACCGCATTTTGGAGGACCTGCGGCCCTATCCGTCGATCATGTATCTCGAACGCGTGCGCGACAACCAGGCCTGACCCTTGGAGCCGCAGTCAATCATGAACACCGTTACGCAGGGCAAGGAAAAAGACATCCGGGAAGACATCGCCTGGGCCCAGATCAATCGCGACGTGCTCGCGAGCCTGGAGCAGCCGCGGGGAACCTACTGGGCCTTGTTCACGATGGCCTTTTGCATGTTCCTCATCGGGGTGGCGTGCGAGGCCTACCAGTACGACCGGGGTCTGGGTGTGTCGGCGATGAACAACCCCGACGTCTGGGGTCTGTACATCGCAACGTTCATTTTCTGGATCGGCATGAGCCATTCGGGAACGCTGCTCTCGGCCATTTTGCACATCATCCATGCCGACTGGCGCAAACCCATCTACCGCTTCGCGGAGGCGATGACGACGTTTTCCTTGATGACTGCGGGACTCTTCGTCGCGGTGCACCTGGGACGCGTCTGGCAGATCTACTACGCCTTGCCGTATCCCAACGAACGCTGGACCTGGCCCAACTTCCAGTCTCCCCTGCTTTGGGACGCGATGGCGATCTTCACCTATCTGTCCTCCTCCATCTTGTTTCTGTACGTGGGCGCGATTCCGGACTTCGCAATCTGCCGGGACAATGCGACCGGCTGGCGCAAGACCTTCTATGAGAAGCTCTCCCTGGGCTGGATGGGAACGGATCGCCAGTGGCGCAATTTCCGTGTGGCCTACCTCGTGATCGCCTGCTTTCTGATTCCGCTGGCGGTGTCCGTGCACTCGATCGTGGCATCGGACTTTGCCATGTCGCAGCAACCCGGCTGGCACATCACGTCGTTTCCACCGTATTTCGTGGCCGGTGCCCTGTATTCGGGCTGCGCTGCAATCATCACGCTGTTCATCATGCTGCGCTACACGTTCCGCTTCGAGGAATACATGACCATGCCGATTCTGGACAAGACGGCGCGGCTAACCTTTGCAATCGCCATGGTCTGGACGTACCTGAACCTGATCGAGTATTCGTCGGTCTGGTATGGCTCCGATGCGGTGGCGAAAGAAACCCTCATCCAGCGCGCCACCGGGCCGTATGCATTCTGGTGGTGGTCGATGAATTTCTTGGGCTCGGTCGTTCCTTTTACGCTGATCTTCAAGAAGCTGCGGGCCAACCTGACGGTGATGATGATCGTGTCTTTGCTGTTGAATCTGGGCATGTGGCTTGAGCGCTGGATGATCGTCACGCCGACCTTCTCGCACGGCTACTACCCCTGGACGTGGGACCACACCTTCTTCCCGTCCTGGGTTCAGTGGGGGATCGTCTTCGGCAGCTTTGGCTGGTTCGGCATGCTCTTCATGTTGTTCTGCAAGCTGGTTCCTAGCGTGTCGATGTACGAAGTCAAGGAAATGGTGTTCCATCGCAAGCTTGCCAAAATCCACGTGAGGGAAGCATGACCGTCAAGCGGATATTGGGACTGTTCAACGATTTCGACCAGGCGTCGGCGGCGCTGCGCGACCTGCGCGAAGCCAACCTGCCCTACCTGGACTGGGACGATGTGACGATCAAATCGCCCATCGAACACCCCGACGTGGAAAGCGTCCTGGGGGTGCGTTCGATCCCGATCCGCAAGTACACGCTCGTGGGCGCGCTCTTGGGGGGCAGTCTGGGGTTTCTCGGACTCGCGACTTCCCAGGGAAACTTCTTCTCGCAGCTCAAGGGCGGCAAGCCGATCATCCCGCTGCCGCCGGATTTCGTGCTCACCTACGAGATGCTGATCCTCGGCGGTGTGTACATCACGGTGCTGGGATTTCTCATCTGCGCCGGCTTGCCGCACCGCATAAAAAGCGACTTGTACGACGTGGCGGTGTCGGAGGATCAGGTCGGTGTGATGGTCAAGGCCAACGCGCACTGCATTGCCGAGGTGCGCAAGATCTTCGAAGGCCACAAGGTGCTTTCGATGCAAGAAGAGGTTGTCCAATGAAGCACGGAAGCGGGGCCAATTGCTACGGGAACCGGGCGGCCGGGCACGCCGCGGGCGGCTTGGTGTTGGCCGTGCTGCTCGCCGTGGCTTTGGCAGGGCTGCCGCAGCGCGCCCTGGCCTGGCCGTGGTCGCGCGACATGACCGATCAGATCGCCATTAAGCCGCAGGCGCGTCCGCTGCCGTTTCCCTCGCGCTCGATCCCCGTACCGGAGACGGCCACGGTGCATGTGGCCGATCGCGACGAGGCGGGCAAGCTGCCCAACCCGATTCCCGCAACCGCCGATTCGATTCACAAGGGCAAGCAGCTCTTTACGATCTACTGCACCCCGTGTCACGGGGTTTCGGGAACGGGCGACGGCCTGGTCGGCGAAAAGCTCGTGATGCGCCCCTTCGATTTGACGAGTCCTTCGGTGCAGGCGGTCACGGATGGTTTGATTTTCGGATACATCACCTTTGGCGGAGCCGTAATGCCCATTTACGGCAATGATCTGTCGCCCACGGAGCGCTGGCACGTTGTGAACTACGTACGCAACGCGTTTGGCAAACCGGCGGCGAGCGCACCCGTGAAGAGCGCTTCCAAATGAACCTCGCCTCGCTGATTCCTTCCTCGAGCTGGTCGGTGCTGGCCGCCGATTTTCTCATCGTCTTACACCTGACGATCTCGGGCGTGACTCTCGCCGCGATCCTGCATTTGGCGAGCGCGAAGTGGCGCTACGTCGTTCGCAGCATCGGGGTGTCGCTGTTTTCGCTCTACCCGCTCGCGTTCGTGCTGCTCCTGATTTTGCTTTTGGCCCGGCATGGCGTATTTCCGTGGCTCCATGCCGAGGCCGCCGGCGAACACGAACATGCGCTCAACGGCTGGCACAATCCCGCGTTTTTCGCCGCCCGGGAAATCGTAGGACTGCTGTTTGTCGGCTGGCTCTGGCGGCGCTTCATCCGTCTGCAGGCCGTGAGCGAACGCTCGGAGGAGGACTGGGAGCGTTTCAAGATGACGGCCAACTTCGTTCCGGTGACGCACGTGCTCTACGGCACGATGGTTGCGTGGGACTTCGAAATGACGCTGCTGCCCTCGTGGGAGAGCTCGGTCTACGGGATGTACCACTTCGTGAGCAACTTCGGCATGTTTCTCTCCTCCATGGTCGTGATCTGCTATCTGCTCGACCGCCGCAGGCTCTTCGTCAAACCGTTTCCGGACATCGTCTACAACTATTTCGCGCAGATGATGCTGGCGTTCACGATCCTTTGGACGTACCTGTACTTTGCGCAGTATCTGACGATCTGGTACGGCAACCTGCCCGAGGAAAGAAACCGCATCGACAACATGACCTTCGGTGACTACTCGGTGCTGTGGTGGACCTTTCTGGCGATGAAGTTCGTCATCCCGTTTTGCTTTCTCGTCTTTACCTACTTTCGCCACAGTCCGGTTTCGGTCTTTCGCATCGGGCTCATCATCATTGCAGGCACGTGGATCGAACGCTTTACCTGGATCGCCGGTTCGTGGCCGACGAACGACTTTGTCCGCGCGCAATATCCTTTTACGCACGTCTTCGACGTCGTGGTCACCGCCATCGTGCTGCTCGTGGGCTGGCTTCTCGTGCGGCGCGGCTTGGGGCGCAATGAGGTGACGAGCGCGGGCTTAGGCGGGGCGAGCGTGCAAGCTGCCTAAAAGGTGGAGAATCCGGCAAGCGCTACACACGCCAGCATCGGCGTGTGCGGTGCCGGGTAACGAATGGTATGTTGGAACTGACGCTGGGTCTGCTGGTACTCGGTATTGCGATCTATTTCATCTCGCGCAAGTAGCCTGCGGCATTAGGATGTGACGGTCACCCCGCGCGGCCTCGGTACCTCGCTGCGCGCGCGCATGGTCAGGCCGATGTTGAATAGGTAGCAGAAAAATCCCGCGGCCATCACGGTCGCGAAAATCGCCACGGCCGGCCCGTAATAGCGGTGCACGAGGGGGATCTCCGGCGGCGCGCTGTGCAGCAGCATTCCCTCCCAGATGCCGAATGTGAGGTGCGTGACATAAAAGCCGTACGCGCCGGCGGCTGTACACCAGAACGTGAGATCGGTGAGCCGCGCAGAGAAGATCTTGCGGTTCGTGAACTTGGGCAACAGGTAGTACGTGACGGCCATTGCCATGAGCACCACGCCGCCCACCAGGTTCATGTGCGCGTGCGCGAGCGGGTCAATCATGTGTCCCGGACCGCCGTACGGGCTGCCGATGGAATCGAGCCAATGACGGATCGGCGGCATCACCTGCAGCATGCCGTGCAAGGTGCCGATGCAAAAAGACACCACCGATGCGATGAGGAACTTGGTCAGAGGATTGGATTGTTCGACCACCTGGTACTCCTAGGCATTCGCCCGGCGCGCGCGATAGAAAAAAGGCCCGAAGTGCTTCGGGCCCGTTTTCTTCGTGCGGAATGAACGTCTCTGGCGTGCTACTTGCTCTTTTGATTTTGTTCGACGATCTTGACCGCGGTGGAGCTCGTGATATCGGAGATGATCATGCCGAGCACGAAGATCCCGATCGGTACCAAAATTTCGATTGGCATTGGCCGGATCCTTCTTGAAGAAGTTGGACTGCTCTTGTCGTTAGCTTACGGACGCTTGGAATAGCCGCTGCACCAGCCGCCTTTCGGAACCGACTTATTGAACAGATCGCAGCGAGCCGAATCGGCGCCCGGCGTGGTGAAGTGCAGACAGCTCGCGCAGCTCTGGGTGTTGGCGTGCTTGGGGTACTTCTTCGAATCCGCATCTTCGGTCTTCAGCTTAAAGCCCATCGCCACGGCCATGGGGTCGCTTTCCGTCAGAGCTGGTACATCGGCGAGGGCGACACGCGGAAGCGCCGCAACAGCACCAGCCAATGGAACAATCTTGAACACGAAATCGCGACGCTTAGTCATACTGGGTCTCCTGTGAGTTCAATTCGTTGACACTTGCTCCGCCTCCGGATGTCTAGATCCGGTTCCCCGCGCGCGGCGCGAGGAGTGCATCAGTTAAACGTCCGGAAGCCCGAATACGGCGACATAGAAAGTGCCGAAATTCGAATCTCCTCCTCCTACTTCAGCTTAGAAGCTTAGAGCGGGAGGGATTATAAACTTCGAGTGCGGGAAGCGCTGTAATTTGGCAAGAAAAAAACAAAAGTGCGTTATTGCGCCGTAGTCGGATTTTAGTTCGCAAATGAGAGTCATTCGCATCCGCGAGCGGTCCCCGATTCACCTTACGGTTGCGCTTGAACGGTAACCGGGAACTCCAGCAGGGCCGTGTCTTCGCCGCGGCGCAGCTGGATCTGCAGACTGCTGGGACCGCTGGGGAACTTTACTGCTCTGCGGTAAACGCCTACGTGCCCGTCCTCGATGGCCTGAATCCACGTCGAGGAAACCTGTGCGCGCATGGTGACCACCGCATCGTATATGGGCTGGTGGTGCTCGCCCGCGATGATGACCACGACCTCGTTTTGGCCCACGCGTGGTGGCCACGGGCGGGTCTCGACCGTGACGTCGAACGTTCCCCACTGCTGCGTGCCGATACTGCCCGATTGCTCGCCACTGCCACACGCGCCCACCCATAGCGCTGCGAGCAGCCCCCAGCATCGCCGCCCAAGCAACGCGGGCGCGGGCCAAACCCGGAATCCGGGTCGAGTCCCGACGAGGGCGCGCAAAGAGCTACTCCGACTTTTGTGCAGGTGCTTTGTCCTTCGCTGCGCGGCGGTAGGCGTCGCTCTTCGGATCGTTGTCCAGCCGCCCGCCGCGCTCCGAACCGTAGAGGTTCGTCATGAAATACACGAATGTCGCGGCGATGGCTACGTAGACGATCGCGGCGACAAATCCCCAATTGAACCATTCGACTCTGACGCCGGGTCGCTGACCCCAAAACGGAAATCCCAGCCCGACGGCAATAAGCAGGACAACCACCACAACCGCAATAAACCAGTAGGGAATACGTCGCTGCGAGGCGGGAATCTTGTCGACGAGCTCCCAGTCCTCCATGCCGCGCTTTGCCAATCGCTCCGCGTCCGAAGCGTAGCCAAAGTGATCCTTCGGGTTCTGACCCCACTGCGGGTCGATGGGGGTAGGCAGACCCAGATGTTCAAAGCCCGTAACTTCATCGCGCGCGGGTGCCCGCGCCTCGGAAGTCCCATGCGCCTCGTCTCGCGCAACGCCTTCTTGCGGCGTTTCGAGCTTGCCCGGTTCTTTCATTGGCGGTTCCTCCCTGTTTTGCAGCTGCCGCGTGCTCAAAAAGCTCGACGCGACGACCGTGTCTATCCGGCGAAGTGCTGAAATCGAAAGTGCCCAACCCAACCGTCCTGCGCCTGCACTTCGATTTGCACCGGATACAGTCCGTGCTTGAGCTGCGGCGAGATGGACAGGGTTAAGGACTGGTGCTGCGCCTGGCCGAGCTTGAGCGTCTGCGCGCTCAAGCGATACTCGCCGGGATCGATTCCGGAGACCCGTACCCGCAGGTCGGCTTCGCGATAACGCTTGTTGGCAATCGCAATCTGGTAGTCGGTGACCGCCTGTCCCGCGGCGGCCGCGCCGTGATCCACGGACAGGTGATAGGGCTCATAGCTCCAGAGGCCCCAGACGAACATCGCAAGGCCCAAGAGCGAAAATGGCAGGGCCCAGCGCGAGCGCCCCAGGAGTGAATATTCGTTGTTGCGCTTGCGGGCAGTGACGCGCGCACCCTGCGAACGCTCGCCGAATTCAAATCGCAGCAGACCTGGTTTGGACTCCTTCTCGTGCATGCGGTTGCACGCATCAATGCACTCGCCGCAGTTGATGCAGCTGTCAAATACATCGGTGCTGCGCGGATCGAGGTCCAGGAAGCACTTGGTCGTGCAGTAATTGCAACCCTGGCAGTCGGCCGCGCGGCTTGCATCGTAGGCTACGTGCAGCGTCTGACGCGTCTTAAAGGAGTGCTGCCAGACTCGATACACGCAGATGAAGCGACACCAGAAGTGCCGAATTACGGTCACATCGAGGAGCACGATGAGCACGAAGACCCCGTAGATCCAGTGCAGCGACGAGGCCAGCGCCGGATCGGGTCGAAGCAAGATGAAGGACCACACGCTCGACACGGGGTAGAAGTACAGCAGGGGCACAAGCGCGATGGCCATCGACGCGCTCACAAAGCACAGTCCCAGAAGGATCCAGTTGCGCAACCGATCCTTGGAGGCCGTGACGCGTACCGGTGCGCCGTCAAGGCTCACCTCGGCACGCTTGCCCAGAAATTTGCGCGTGAGATAGTTGGCCCACTCCGAGACGCTGTTTTGCGGACACACCCAACCGCAGAAGACGGTTCCGGCGATGGAGTACAGAAAAACCATCACGGTCGCGAGAAAAATCCATAGCCCGAAGAATAAAAAGAAGTCCGCGAACCAGATCTGACGATCGAGAATGACCAGCGCGCCTGCCGTCGGGTCGATACGCAACAATCCCGTTACGGGAATGAGCACAACGAGCGCCAGTACGACCAGTTGTACGGCGCGGCGGCGTGAGTGAAACGGCGCACCTTGTGCGTTGGACGCGCACGATGGGCCGGATGCGGCCACTCGCACCGGAATCTGACGCAGCCGCGTTTGAGCAGAGTTGGGCATCGCTCCCGAAGCGTAACCCAATCGCGCGCGCTACAGGAGCGCGCGCGTCGTGGGATAGCGGTTTTTGCGGCCCTCGACTGCCGCTTGCGCCGCGGATCTGGCCGGTGCCCTCGCTGTTCGTTTACGTCGAGCGATCAATTCTCATTCTGATCTCGCCGTCTTGGTCTGATCGCAGGATCCGGCGACCTCTTTGTCGAGGGGAGCTACTGCACACAGACGTTGCAGGGCGGCAAATGCGTCGGGCCGCCCTGCGCTATGGTCCAGACGCCATAGCGCACGCAGTGCCTCAAGATGATCGGGGTAAATCCGCAAAATGCGCTCGAGAACTGCGCGCTGCTGCAGCGCGTGATTCTGTGCAGCCAAGTCAAACAGCTCGTCAGCCAGGGCGCTCGCGATCCAGCGGTCACGCGGATTGGCCTCAAAACCCAGCCGTGTGAGCTCTCGGGCTCGCGTACTGTCGGAGGCAAGCAAAGCAAGCCAGGACTGCACCGCAAGCTCGGACGCCTCATAGGCATTGGCAAAGGATGCACGTTCGCTCGCCGGGATCGCGAGTTGCGCGCTTGCCGTAGCCTCGTCAGGACGACGACGAAGCAGTTCTTCGAGTACCTCGGCCAGTGCAGAGGCTTCTTCGTAGCGCAAATGGGGCAGGCGAAACTCGATGACGGGACGCGTTTCGCTTTGGACCGCACCAGTGCCCGCGGCGATGGGTCCCCAATACCGGCCTAGCCAGGTCGCGGCGCCCTCCGTGCCCGTAGCGCCGTCGGCTTGCCCGGGCGTCAGAGATGACAGATTGGCCGCGACCGAGGGACCAATCGCCAGCGCCTCGCCGGAGCCGACCATTGCCAGATGCATGCCGTCGAGAAAGATCCGGGCATCCGGAAAGACTCGCTGAAAACTTCGCAGCACGACATGAAGCGATTCGCGGTCGAACTGGTTCAGGGCGACCCATTGCGCAAAGATGCCGCCGGGCGCCAGGTGCTCCCGAGCGCGTGCAAACTGCTCGACCGACAGCAGGTTGCTCATTCCGGCGAGATCGGGATGAAACAAGTCGCCCACGATCACGTCGTAGCGCTGTCGGCTTGCGGCCAGAAAATGCCGGGCGTCGTCGTGCACGACACGCATATTGCGGGTGATGTCGTGATTCACGGGTGCGAACCAAGTCTGCGCCGCGCGAATTGCGCCCGGTGAGAGCTCCACCGCGGTGCGCTCGAGGCGCGGATAGGCGAAAGAGCCGCCTGCGGATATGCCGGTGCCAAGACCCAGAAACAGCACGCTATGCGGCGCGCGATGCAGCAGCAAGGCAAGCCTGGCCTGGTCGGCCTGAATCTGAACGGCAGCCGGGTCCGATGAGGCATCCATGTGCTGCAGATCGGTTAGCAACGTGCGCTGGCCGTCGCCTGCCTGGGTGACATGATTCAGGGTCAATGCGTCTTCGTAGCGCTCCAACTGTTCGGCGAACGCACCCGACTGCGGCAACAGACGCCTGGGTTCGGGGAATTCGCGCAAAAGCCAGGCCGCAACGATGGCTACGGGAAGGGCTGCGGTGAGAAAGCGCGGGCCGCCCAGGGCAAGCCCTAAAGCCAGCAGCAACAGTGCGGCCAGGCCCACGCTTGCGGCCGTCCCCAGGAGCGGAATTCCAAGGAGCACCGTAAAAAGCGCCCCCAGGGCCGCGCCCAGGCAGTTGGCGCTATACAGTGCGACGGCGCCCGCGTGATCCTCGCTCGAGGCGGCGATGCGGTGCGCAAGCACTGGCAGCCACGCACCCAAAGCGATTGTCGTGGGTAGCGTACAAACGCCGAGGGCCAGCGCCTGGAATGCAAGCGCCGACCACAGCGACCCATAGTGCTGATCCTGCATCCATACCGAGAACGCAGGAAGTGACCATAGCCCCAGCAGCGTGCAGCCGCAGGCCACCAGGGGCACCGCGGCGCTCAGCCAACGGGCGTGGTGGGCGCGTGCCGCCAGCAGACTTCCGGCAGCGGTTCCGAGCAGATAGACGGCCAGAATAATCGCCAGCACGTACTCCGTGCGCAGCATCACAATACCGTAGAGGCGTGTCCACGCCATCTCGAGCATCAGTGCGCAGGCACCTACCGCGCCATAGGCGAGCAGCCAGGCAACGGGCGGCCACGGCGACAAAGCGCGCGCGCGCTTCGGGAGTTGTGTCGCCTCCGCCCCGCGCCGCGCCGCCTGCGCTCCGAGCATCCAGGCTGCCAGCGCCACCAGGATTCCGCACGAGGCGACAGCGCGCAGGGCGGCTGCCCAGCCCAGCGCCGCCAGCAGTACCAGGCTAATCAGGGCGCCCGAGGCCGCGCCGACACAGTTGATTCCGTAGATTCGGCCGAGCCGCTCGGGCGAGGACGGGAAGGCACGCAAAACCATGGGAAAACTCGCCCCCATGGCTGCGGCCGGTAGCGCAAGCAGCAGCAGCGCGACGGCTCCTTGCGTTGCGTACCACTGCCACCAGGGCATGTGGGGCGCGAGAGACTCGATCGCGGGCCGAGCGGCATCGCTCAGTGCCGGCATGGCCAGCGCGTAGAGCGCAACCGTCAAC
This sequence comes from Burkholderiaceae bacterium, assembly GCA_035625725.1. Taxonomy (GTDB): domain Bacteria; phylum Pseudomonadota; class Gammaproteobacteria; order Burkholderiales; family Burkholderiaceae_F; genus GJ-E10. The sequence goes on along the minus strand of DASPPB010000095.1, from coordinate 13,558 downwards.
TCGAGAAGCCCGAAGACCTTGAGAGCGCGCGCGGCACCCGACGCCGGCCGCCCCAGTGCAAGGAGGGAACCCGCCCCCAGCCCGAACATGAACGCCGCCACTGTCGCGGCCACACCAAAGATGCTTACGCCAAACTGCGCGGAGAGCATCCGTGCCCAGAGCACTTCGTAACACAGACCCGTGGCGCCGCTAAAAAAATACAGCGCTGCCACAAACCGGCTAGCCGCCGGCGCAAGCGCGGCCGCGCGAACGGTGTCGCTCAAAACGGGCGAAACCAGACCAGACCGACGATCGCATGAACGATTGCCAGGGTCACGCTGAGAGCCGCGCATACCATGTGTGCAAGGTACACCGGTTTACCGAAGACCCCCATGGCAATGCCCAGCGAACCGGTGATGAGGAGCAGCACCAGCAGCGGTGCGCCCAGGGCGAACATCACCCAGCGACGGCTGAGATCCGTGGCGCTCACCGCGGGGGCGGGCGGCGCCGACTTCTCAAAGGACTCCAGGATCTGCGCTCCACTGGTCTCCGACGCACTATCGGCTGCCAGCGCCGGTGCCGCAAGCGCTGCGCTAACCGAGACGAGCAGCGCTGTGAGCAGCCGCCGCCAGGCGAGGTGACGCAACGCGTCACGGATCGGATACCACAGCGTCATGGCAGCAGTTACGACCGCGGTGGCTTGCCCGACTCGGGGCTATCGGGCCGCCCGCGCTTGCGAAAGGAGTAGCGCCACATAAGCACAACCATGAGCACGAAGGGTGCGAAGACGCCCATCAGCAGAAACAAAAAGATGTGCCACGGCGTGTCGATCGTCACATGCAAGAAGCGGTAGCTGTTGACCGCTGCATGGGCTGCAGGCGCCAGCACCGCCGCGAGCAGCGTCGGCACGATCCGGTGCACCACGCGCCTCATCGGGCTTTGGCCACCGGCCCGGCGGCGTCCGTTGCGCAGCGGAAGCCAAAGAAATCCGATGCGTAATTCGGCCAGTTGTATCCGCGATGGTACGTTGCGGTGGAGAAAGGATCCCCCTTCCACGAGCCCCCGCGCAGCACCTTGTAATGGCGGTTGACCGGGATCTGGTCCGAGATTTTCATGGCGCGATCTTCCGACCCGACACTCACACTGATTTTGCCCTGGAAGATGTCCGCGGGGGCGTCGCTGCCTTCATAGGGGAGGAAATCGTCCTGCACCCACTCGCTGACATTGCCCGCCATGTCGAAGACGCCGTAGGGGCTTACACCGTTCTTGTAGGTATCGACATTCGTCGCCGACCCGACATTGTAATAGGTGTTGAGGCGCTTCGGATCCATGGTGTTGCCCCAGGGCCAGCGCCGAGCGTCCGTACCCCGCGCGGCCTTTTCCCACTCGGCCTCGGTGGGCAGGCGCTTGCCGGCCCAGGTGGCGTAGGCCTTCGCGTCGAACCAGCTCACCAACGTCGCCGGGTAGAGCAGTTCGCCCTCCGGAATGTGCCCGTCCTTCCAGGTCGACGGCGGCCGGTGCCCGGTCTCGGCAATGAAGCGCGCGTACTGCGCATTGGTAACCAGGTACTTGTCGATTCGATATTCGGGCAGGGTCACCACGTGTTGCGGCCGATCTTGCGGATCGGCCCTCTCGTAGTTCGTGCCCATCTCGAACGGGCCGGCCGCAATCGCGACCATGGAATCGATTTCGTCCCAGCGCTCTTTGCTGAGCAGGGCTTGCGCCTCTTCGACCGAGTAGCCGGCGCCCGTGGCTGAGCCCGAGGCTGCAAGCGCCTTTTGGTGTTCGTTGCGCGCATGCAGCGCAATGTCTTCGCCCGCTGCCCGAACGTGTGCGGACTCATCGCGCAGGTCGTACGTGGCCTTCTCACGCATCTCCCCCATGCGAGTCGAGCCGATCAGCACGACGTGCAGGCTGCCACCGATCACCAGCAGCGCCATACACGTTATGACGGTAGCGGCCAGAAAGCGCGAACGTCGCTCGCGCTCCTCGGGGCCCGGCAGTACGTGTCGCCTCATGGCCTGCGCTGCGGCGCCGAGGAGGCCAGCTTGGCCTGGGCCGATCGCTTGTAGATTTTCTTGACGAAAACCTCGCCCATGATGCCGCCAAAGGCCGCCCCTTCAATGGCGAGGATCACGAAAAAGCCCCACCACCCTAGGGGAATCAACGTCGTGCCCGCGGGGATTTCGCCCAGATAACGCAGGTGCGCATAGCTGACGCAGCGCACGATAAATGGCGGAAAGTAGCAAAGCCATTTGCCGCCCTGGCCAAAGACCCAGGCCACGACTATGCCAGCGATAAACGGAACGATGAAGACGTCGATCCACAAAACGGCGCTTGTCAGCCCCGAAAAACCCTGCCACAGCTCCATCTGCACGCCTAGCAGGCGGTCTCCAAAATAGTTCACCGCGCTCCCGATCATGAGCGCGGCCGATCCAAGGGCATAGCGAGGCTTCATCGTTCGGAGGTCTCCCTGCTGTGGCGTTGGCACTTCTGACAAGGCGTTAGCGTAATACGTCTTAGCGCGGCTTGCTGTCGGACCCCTCGGCAACCTCCATCGTCAATCCTTGGGCCGGTATCGGCAGACGAAGTTCCACGCGCAGCCCCGAGGGCGCATTGGGCCGGAATTGCAGGCGCGCGCCGTGCAGCCGCGCCACGCGCTCCACGATCGCCAGCCCCAATCCGGCGCCGAGCGCGCCGGAGCGCGATGGATCGCCGCGCTCAAACGGTCGCACAAGCCTGGCGATGTCCTGCTGCGCAATGCCGCGTCCCTGGTCGGCAACGACCAGAACCGCTTGGCCCGCGTCTCGATGCAAAGATACCTCGAGGTGGAGCGCTCCGTCGGCATCGCGTCCGTAGCGCTGCGCGTTGCCAAGCAGATTGTCCAAGGCGCGCGCAAGCTCGGTCCGATGCCCGAGCACCATGATTTCGGGCTCGACATCGATTGCGAGTTCGACGAGCGGCGCCACCAAGGTGTCGGCTTCCCCTCCAGAGGACCCGCCAGCGGGTGCCTGCAGGCGACTGCGCACCAAAGCCTCGCGGACAAGACTGGACAGATCGACCTCCTCGGGCTCTCGCCGTGGGATCGGCAGCGCGTAGTCCAGGAACTGACTCACAACCGAGTCCATCTGTTCGAGGTCCCCGATCATCGCTTCCCGACTCGCCTCGGGCAGTTCGTTCATTTCCACTTCCAGTCGCAGCCGCGTGAGCGGGGTGCGCAGATCGTGCGAAACCCCAGCGAGCAGGATGGCTCGATCCTGGTTGAGTTTTTCCAAATCCGAGACCATCCGGTTAAAGCTTTCGTTGACCTTGCGAATCTCAATCGGACCTTTGTCGGGTAGCGGCGCCGGTATGCGCCCGCCTCCCAGGTCCGCTGCGGCATGCGACAGCGCCGCCAGGGGCCGGTTCACCAGTCGGGCAATCGCAATGGCTGCCAGCAACGAGAAGCCGGTGGCAAGCGCGGCCCAGGCAATCCATCCGTGACCCACGTCGCGTCGCAATATGTCCCGGTCGATGATGGCCCAGTACGCGTCCTCGTCGATGGAGAAACTTACCCAAAAGCCCTTGATGCCGTTGACTTCGGAGGCCAAGCGGGTGTCGGCGCCGAGCCGCCGCTGCACCTGCTGCTCGACGAGTCGCAACAAGGCGGAGTCGCGGATCGGTTTGACACGATCCGAAGGCTCCAGTGGCACGACGCGCAGGCTCTCGTTTTCGAGCAGGTCGGCCAGCAGGGCCCGACGGCGCTCCGGGTCCGAGTACACCAGGGCGATGCGCGTGGCATTGACAAGGGAGACAACTTGCTCGGCGATTTGGTGCGCGCGCGGCTCACGCTCGAAGACCCGGACGCTCGGCACCCAAGCGACGAGGCTAGCGACCGCCAGCGAGACGATCAGCAGAAATGTGCGCCAGAAAAGTGGGGGGGAACGCAGCTTCAATGATGGCCGCTTCAACTCGTTCCGTCAGGAACAAATACATAGCCCAGACCCCACACCGTCTGGATGTAGCGAGGCTTGCTCGGGTCCGGTTCGATGAGTTTACGCAGGCGCGATATCTGCACGTCGAGGCTGCGGTCAAAGGCCTCATACTCGCGCCCGCGCGCCATCTCCATGAGCTTTTCGCGCGACAGCGGCACCTTTGGATAGCGCGCGAAGACTTTCAGCACTGCGAACTCGCCCGTCGTGAGCGGCATCGCCTCGCCCGACTTTGTCAGCGTGCGTGTCGCAAGGTCCAGTGAAAATTCCCCGAAGGTCACGCTCACGGGCTCCTGGGAGGGCGCACCCGGAATCTCCGCAGGCGCCTTGCGGCGCAGCACCGCGTTGATCCGCGCGAGCAATTCGCGTGGATTAAACGGTTTGGCCAGATAATCGTCGGCGCCCATCTCGAGGCCCACGATGCGGTCAACGTCCCCGCCTTTGGCGGTGAGCATGATGACGGGCGTCGGATCGTTGTTCGCGCGCAGGCGCCGGAGAACCGACAGCCCGTCCTCACCGGGCATCATCAAATCCAGGATCAGTACGTCAAAGCGCTCGCGCAGCCAAAGCTTGTTCATTGCCTGAGAAGACTCAGCCGTGAAAACCGTGAATCCGTTATCGCTCAGGTAGCGGCGCAATAAGTCCCGCAGGCGCTGGTCGTCGTCAACGACGAGAATCTTGTGGGAGGGCGGCTTGTTCATGGGTATTGCTCCTGGATGCGGCCGCGGCAGATCTGCCGCCTTTGCGCCACGGTCCCGGTTGCGCGAGGCTCTTGGGCGATGGTACGAGGTCGGCCGCCGGCCAAAGGTCGCAGGCACAAAGTGTTACAGAATTTACCGCAGCGCGGCGTGTTTTTCGACGATCGACCATGGCAATGCACCGGCGGCTTGCCTAACATTGAATCGCTAGCGGTAGCGAAACGCGCGGCTTGTGTTCGGATTCGCGCGGCCGGCAACGTGTGCGGACGAAGGACGATTTTTCGATTGATGAAACGCAGATGCTTCGCGTCCGCCATGACTGCGCTCATCGGCGCCTTATGCGGGTCTATGGTCGATCGAGCTTGGGGACAAACGCAGTTTTATCCGCGAATTGTTCAGGAGCCGGTGCAGGCCCCCAGCCCGGTGCCGCCGATGGGACGTGACTCGCCGGAGCCCGCTCGGCCGGGGCAAGGTGTGCCCCCGCAAGACCTTGGGCGCGGCGGCTGGCGCAACCTCTCGCCGGAGCAGCGCGAGGCCATCCGTCGCCTGAGTCGGGAGGAACGCGAGGCGCTCATGAACCACGCCGCAGGTCGTCAAGGCGCGGCGCCGGCTCCTGGAACGCGACTCTCGCCGCAGGAGCGCCGTCAATTGCGCGAGCAGATTCGAGAAGAGCACGAGCGCCGGGGCGGGGGCTTCGGCCGGGGGCGTCGCCCCTGAGAGCACCCTTTGACACCGACGATCTTTGCCATTGACACGGCCGGGGAGCGCTGCAGCCTAGCGCTGTCTTGCGACGCTCACGTTCATACGCTCGAGGGGCAAACCGGACACACGCACCTGGAGCAGGTCCTGCCCATGATCGAGCGGCTGTTCACGGCCGCAAGCCTGCGCCCGGAACATTGCGACGCCTTTGCATATGGTAGCGGGCCGGGGTCTTTCACTGGCCTTCGGGTCGCCTGCACGATTTCGCAGGGCCTCGCATTGGCAACGGATCGCCCGGTGATCGCGTTGGGCAAGCTGCTATTGCTGGCGGCGGCCGCGCCGCTCGACGACATGCGGCTGCAGCGGGGCGTGCGCCGGTGCCGCGTCCTGGCCGCTGCCGATGCACGTATGCAGCAGGCATACTGGGGCGTGTACGATAGCTCCGACGGCATCTGGTTGGAGACGGCAGCGCCTTCGCTGTGCGAGGCAAGTGCATTGGGGCAGTTCGTGTCAATCTGGCAACCCGACTGTTGCGTAGGCGAAGCTCTCTGGCTGCGGCGCCATCTGGACGATGCGGTGATCCCGGTGCGTGATGCCGCCGTCCAGGGCACGGTAATGGCCCAACTGGCTTGCGAAAAATTCCTTCGCGGTGAGTTGCTGCCGGCCGAACAGGCGCTGCCCGCCTACGTGCGCGATCGCGTCGCTCTGACCGTCGACGAGCGCCGCGCTCGCTTGCCCGGCGCGCAACCGTGAGCGCACTTGCGCAGCCGGCGACGGAGCGATTTGTGCCGCTGGCGCCCGACCGAATCCCCGAGATCATGCGTCTGGAACAGGCGATTTATCCTTTTCCGTGGACAAGCGGCAACTTCGAAGATGCGCTGCGCAGCGGCTACAGTGCTTGGACATTGGTCTCGGAGACCGACGCCATCATCGCCTATGCCGTGGCGATGCTCGCCGTAGATGAGGCGCACCTGCTCAATCTGGCGGTGGATCCGCAGTTGCAGCGTCGCGGCTACGGCTGGAGGTTGCTCGACTGGATGGCGCGAATCATGCGCGAGTACGGGGCGCGGTTCTTGTTGCTGGAGGTCCGCCCGAGCAACACGGAGGCGTTGCGACTGTATCGACAGTACGGCTTCGAACCCATAGGGATCCGGCGCGGCTACTACCCGGCGCGCCGCGGGCGCGAGGATGCCATCGTAATGCGCACGGCGCTGTGAGGCGGCGGGCTTGAGCATAACGGCCTCCGGCGTGAAGCTTTGGCACAGCCTCGGTCTGGGTCCGATCTGGCGCGAGCGGGCCGCGCCTGCCGCAGGGGTTGATGGCCCGGGCACCGGCGCGCCCGCGCAACTCGATTGGGAAGGTTTGGAGCAGGCCGTCGCGACGTGCAGCGCCTGCGGCCTTTGCCGCAGCCGCACGCAAACCGTCTTTGGGACCGGCAGCCACAGCGCCCCGTGGATGTTCATCGGCGAGGCGCCGGGGGCCGAAGAAGATGCGCGCGGCGAACCCTTTGTCGGCCAGGCAGGTCGGCTGCTCGATAACATGCTGGCGTCCGTCGGCCTGGGGCGTGAACGCTCGGGCGAGCAGGCTGTCTACATCGCCAACGTTCTCAAATGCCGCCCGCCCGGCAACCGCAACCCGGAGGCGGCCGAAGTTGCCGCCTGCGCGCCGTTTCTGCGTCGTCAGATCGAACTGCTGCGGCCGCATCTCATTGTCGTCATGGGCCGATTTGCCGTCCAATGCCTGCTGGCCACGGATGCTTCGATCGCAAGTTTGCGCGGTCGTGTGCATGAAATCGCCGTCGGCACCGAGCGCTACCCGGTCATCGTGACCTATCACCCCGCCTACCTTCTGCGCAACCTGGCGGACAAGTCCCGGGCTTGGGACGATCTGTGCTTTGCGCGCCAGACGTATGCGGCTATGGAGCAGCCGCGCACGGGCGCAAGCGGCAATTAACCGGGGGGCTCTCCGCCGCCGTGGTGCCTATCGCCGATCAGCGCGACCGAGTCAAACTGCCGCTGATTGCTGTTGTGGCGAAGGATGACGAGGAACATGGTGCAGGCAACGAAAAGGCCAAATGACACCATCGTGGTGCGTACCGAGATCCCCGAGACGATGAGCATGGCGTAAACGCCCGCCATCACGAGGATCCCCAGGTTCTCGTTGAAGTTTTGCACCGCGATCGAATTGCCGGCCGACAGCAACACGTAGCCTCGATGCTGTAGCAGCGCATTCATGGGAACGATGAAATAGCCGGCAAGGGCGCCGACGACGGTCATGAGGGCCGCGGCGGTGAGCGTCGCCCAGCTGATGTCGATCGAACCAATGGCGATGCCGCCGTGCGGAAACGCGCGAAAATCGATCACCGAGATCAGCACCACGACCAGTCCCATGGCAACGCCGTAGGGCAGCACGGAGAGCGACTGGCGCAGTCGCACGCGTCCCGCAGCCACGATGGCGCCCGCCGCCACGCCGACGGCGGTCACCGACTGCAAGATGGCCGCGCGCGACAGGCCCATGCGCAGCGCCTGCTGCGACCACGCAATGACCAGCAATTGGAGCGTCGCGCCGGCACCCCAAAACAGCGTCGTTACCGCGAGCGTGATCTGCGCAAGCTTGTCCGCCCACAGGGTGCGCACGCAGCGCCCGAAGTGCTTCAAGAGCATTCTTGGCGAGAGTTTCTGGGGCGCGTAGCGCACGCCCGTGTCGGGGATGCCCAGATTGATGAGAGCCGCGATGGCGTAGAGCAGGCAAATCACGCTGATGGCGGTGCCGCTCACGCTGATATCTACCCCCTTCTGAAAGGGCGCCTCCACCGAAGCGAGCAGCGCGCTCACCCGCGAAGACACGAGCACGCCGCCCACAAACGAGCCCAGTACGATCGACGCGACCGTCAGGGCCTCGATCCAGCCGTTGGCCGCCACGAGCTTTTCGGGAGGCAGCATTTCGGTGACGATGCCGTATTTGGCCGGGGAGTATGCGGCGGCGCCAAAGCCGATCACGGCGTACGCGAGCAAGGGGTGCACTCCGAGGAGCATGAGCGCGCCGCCCGCGAGCTTGATGCCGTTGGTGAGAAGCATCACGCGACCCTTGGGCAGGGAATCGGCGAACGGCCCGACGAAGGCGGCGAGCACTACGTAGGAGACGAAGAAAAACAGCTTGAGCATCGGCCGCATCGCATCGGCTGCGTGCAACTCCTGGAGCAACTCGATGGCCGCGATCAGCATCGCGTTGTCGGCCAGCGAGGAAACGAACTGCGCGGCCATCACCATGTAAAAGCCGCGGTTCATGGGGCGAGGGGAGTCAAAGAGGTGGCGCGGATGCCGGCGGAACGGGCGGGTCGCGCGCTTTATAGCACGCGTGCGCCAGCGCTGAAAGGAAACAAACGCTATTCTTGCACGCTATTGCGCAAGGATTATCCCAGGTGACGCGTAGCCCTTTGCAAACTTCCCGCCCTTTGCAGGCGCTCGTGGATGTAGCGGCGATGACGCACAACCTGGGTCAGGCGCGCCTTCGCGCCGGCACACGCCCGATCTGGGCCGTCGTGAAGGCCAACGCCTACGGACACGGCATCGAAAACGCGGTGCGCGCATTTGCCGCTGCCGATGGACTCGCGCTGCTCGAAACCGACGAGGCGCAGCGCGCGCGAGCCGCGGGCTGGCGCAAACCCGTCTTGTTGCTCGAAGGCGTCTTTGCACCGAGCGATCTCGCGCTCGTGCGCGAACTCGACCTTACGGTCGTCGTGCACAGCATGGAGCAGATTCGGATGCTCGAGCTCGAAGCCGCTCCGCGCCCCATTGGCGTTTACCTCAAAATCGACACGGGCATGAACCGACTGGGGTTTGCCGCCGAACACGTCGCCGCGGCGCGCGCGCGTTTGGGCGCGCTCGCACACGTCGAGATTGCCGCGCTCATGACGCACCTGGCCAACGCCGACCGTGAACAGCCGCTGTTGCCCAGCGTCCAGACGCAGGAGGCGGCGCTGCGCGCGCTCGCGCCCGACTGGCCGGGGGGGTGGAGCGTGTCGAATTCGGCGGGGCTGTTCCTGCATCCTCCTCGCGGCGCCGAATCGGTGCGGCCGGGTATCGCGCTCTACGGCGCCTCGCCCGCGGCGGGTGTAAGCGCGGCCAGTTTGGGGCTGCTGCCCGCGATGCGATTGCAAGCGCAAGTGCTGGCGGTGCGCGAGCTTGCGCCCGGACAATGTGTCGGTTACGGCAGTTTGTGGACCGCAAAGCGCCGCAGCCGCATCGGTGTCGTGGCCTGCGGCTACGCCGATGGCTACCCCCGAACGACCCCGGAAGGCATGCCGGTGTGGGCCGGCGGACGGCGCGTGCCGCTGGTGGGCCGCGTGTCGATGGACATGCTGACCGTTGACCTGACCGAGACCGTGAACGTCGAAGTCGGCAGCACCGTGGAGCTCTGGGGCAGGCACATCGCGGTCGACGAGTTGGCCGAACGGGTCGGGACGGTGGGTTATGAACTCCTGAGCGCCTTGCCGGCTCGCGTGCGCGAGGAGGTGGCGTGCGACTGAACGCGCTCATCTCGAAGCAGACGCTGGACGCTTCCCCAGGGGCTGAAGCGGCGGGGTCTGGAGCGTGAGCCGCACGACTTCGCGCTTTGTTTGCAGCGCCTGCGGGGGCAGCAGTGCGAAATGGCAGGGGCAGTGCCCGCACTGCTCGGCCTGGAACACGCTTGTCGAGGCCGCTGTGTCGGTCGCGGGTGGATCGCGCGCCCCTCTGGGCTTGGCGCCCGCCGCGGAGGTTACGGCGTTGGGGGAAGTCGCCGCCGTCGAGCTCGAGCGGACTTCCAGCGGCATTGAGGAATTCGATCGAGTGCTCGGTGGCGGCCTCGTGGACGGTGGGGTCGTGCTGATCGGAGGCGATCCGGGAATTGGCAAGTCCACGCTGCTGCTGCAGTCGCTGTGCGCGATGGCGCGCCACGGCCGGGTGCTCTACGTAAGCGGTGAGGAGTCCGTGGGCCAGCTGGCCTTGCGCGCCCATCGGCTGGGAATCGACGCGGGCTCGGTACCCGATCTGCGCATCGCCAGTGAGATCGATCTGGACCGAATCATCGCGGCCATCGAGCGCGAGCGGCCGCGCGCGGTGGTGATCGATTCGATACAGACCCTGTTTTCCTCGCAGCTGGGCTCGGCGCCCGGCTCGGTTTCGCAAGTTCGCGAATGCGCCGCGGGCCTTACGCGACTGGCCAAGCAAAGCGGCGTGAGCGTGATATTGGTCGGACATGTGACCAAGGAGGGCGCGCTGGCCGGCCCGCGGGTTCTGGAGCACATGGTCGATACCGTGCTGTACTTCGAGGGCGACAGCCATTCTTCGTTTCGTCTCGTGCGCGCGTTTAAGAACCGCTTCGGCGCAGTCAACGAGCTTGGCGTATTTGCGATGACGGATCGCGGATTGCGGGGGGTGGCAAACCCTTCCGCGCTGTTTCTCTCCCAGCACGGCGCCGACGGCAAGGGCGGGCTCGTTGCCGGATCGTGCGTGCTCGTCACCCAGGAGGGATCGCGTCCGTTGCTCGTGGAGATCCAGGCCCTGGTCGACGCCGCCCACGTCCCGAATCCGCGTCGGTTGTGCGTGGGACTGGAGGCGCAGCGTCTGGCCATGTTGCTCGCGGTTCTGAGCCGCCATGCGGGCGTGACGACATTCGATCAGGACGTGTTCGTCAATGCGGTGGGCGGGGTGCACATCGAGGAACCCGCGGCCGATCTCGCGGTGCTGCTTGCCGTGCATTCGTCGATGCGCAATCGACCGTTGGCGCGCGGTTTGGTGGCCTTCGGCGAAGTCGGGCTCGCTGGCGAGGTGCGGCCCGCGCCCCGGGGACAGGAGCGCCTTCGGGAGGCTGCCAAACTGGGTTTCTCGCGCGCCCTCATACCCAGGGCCAACGCGCCGCGCCATCGCATCGAGGGCCTGGAGATCATCGCCGTCGATCGGGTCGAGCAGGCGCTGGCGGAAGTGCGCACGAATTAGCGCGGCGGTGAAGCCAAGGTCTTTGGGTAACGATGGCCCAGCCGCGCCTCTGCCGCGCGCGGTCTGGGTACTGGGCGTCGTGAGCCTGTTGATGGATGTCTCCTCCGAACTCATCCACAGCCTGCTTCCCGTGTTTCTGGTGACCAGTCTGCATGCGACGACCCTCATGGTCGGACTCATCGAGGGAATCGGTGCCGCTACGGCAATGGTGGTCAAGGTTTTCTCGGGAGTGCTCTCGGACTACTGGCGGCGGCGCAAACCGCTGGCCGTGTTTGGCTACTTGCTCAGTGCGGCATCCAAGGCAGTCTTCGCGTTGGCCACGAGCGCCGGCATGGTCCTGGCCGCGCGCGTCATCGATCGGACCGGCAAGGGCATCCGCGGTGCGCCGCGCGACTCGTTGCTTGCCGATATTGCTCCCCGGGAGCAGCGGGGGGCGGCCTTCGGATTGCGCCAGGCACTCGATACCACCGGTGCGTTCGTTGGCCCGCTGCTTGCCGTGGCCCTGATGCTGCTGCTCGCCAACGACTTTCGGGGCGTGTTTCAGGTGGCGGTCGTTCCCGGTTTTCTGGCGGTGGCCCTGCTCTGGTTTGGCGTACGCGAACCCGAACGTTTGGCGCACGCGCCGGTCCACAGTCCGATCGCGCGCGCGGCCGTGCGCCATCTTGGTCGCCGCTACTGGGGGGTGACGGCTGTGGGGGCTGCCGTGAACCTGGCGCGCTTTAGCGAAGCGTTCCTTGTGCTGCGTGCGCAAGGTGGAGGGTTGCCGCTCGCGTCCATCCCGATGGTTCTGGTCGGAATGAACGCGGTCTACGCCCTTGCGGCGTATCCGGCGGGCAAGCTCTCCGACCGCCTGAATCCCGTTGGCCTGCTCGCGCTGGGCATCGTCTTGCTGCTGGTCGCGGATCTGATCCTGTCCTGGAGCGACCGCGCGCCGTGGCTCTGGGCAGGCATCGGCCTCTGGGGTCTGCACTTGGGCATGTCCGAGGGGCTGCTTGCGCGGATGGTGGCCGATGTGGCGCCGCAGCCGCTGCGCGGAACCGCGTTCGGAATCTTTAACCTCGTGAGCGGGGCCGCCCTCTTTGCGGGCAGCGCATTGATGGGCCTGCTGTGGGATCACTTCGGCGCACGTCCGGCCTTTCTTGCCGGCGCGCTACTGAGCGCTCTGGCCTTGGTCGCAACGCTTGCGCGCGTGCGCACACACGGGCATCCGTCACTCTCACGCGAAACTTAGGCCGCGCCTTGGTTTCTGGCAAAAGGGCCTTTCGGGCGGACACCGTGAAGTTGTCGCGGCGTGTCCTTGGGGAGTTGAAGATTTTTGGCTAAACCCATTGCCCCCATGGCGGGCAGGCCTGCGACTCGCGGTCACGAACCTGGAAGCATCGCCCGCGCCACACTTGGACGCTCGACACGCGCCGGGCAAAGCCGTATGGACCGGGCAGACGCATATCGGTGAGGCGGCGTGTTGGACGAAGTATCTTGGCCGCGATTTTGCCGTTTATCGTCATTGGCAGCGCGAGCGCAAACGTCTTCACGTGCAAGGATGCAAAGGGCGAGGAACTCAGGGATGGTGAACCGCCGCAGGGCTGCGCAAGCGAAATCTGTGAGATCTGGCCCAACGGAAAAAAGGAATGCGAGTCGCCGCGAGAAACACCGCAGCAAAAGCAAAAGCGGGAAGATCAGGAGAGTGCGCTGCGAGAATGCTTGAAGAAGCGACACAAAGAGCTCGCCCAAGCGGAGGCCTTTCTCGATCGTTATCCCAAAGTAGAGGACATCGAGCGGGAGCGCGACACTGCAGTCGCGGGGCAGGAACAGCGCATCGGAGTTGCAAAGCAGCGTCTCGCAGCCTCGAAAGCGCGATTAGCGAGGCTTGAGAAAGAAGCCGAGTTCTACGGGACAAAGCACCCGATGCCCGAGGAAATGCAGCGCAACGCGGACAGCGCGCGCGAGCTGGTCGCGCGGCAGGAGCGCGACCTGGCCGGGCTTGTCGAAGAAATGCAGCAAATCAATGACAGGTACGATGCCATGGTCGCGCGCCGCCGAGACTTGCTAAAGCGCGGCCTTGTGACCGTAGTCTGCGGCGGCGAAAAGTAGTTTTCCGAGCCCAATTTGACCTCGCTTGCGAGCGCGGCACGAACGGGCGCGCAAGTCGCGATCGCGGGCGAGGAAGCCACGCGAGCACCGGGAGGTCCTCAGAAGCAACCCTTTGCGACCGCCGCCATGCAAGGTCGCCTGC
>DASPPB010000094.1:0-3488 GCA_035625725.1 Burkholderiaceae bacterium | reverse complement strand
GCCGATGTCTTCATCGAGTTTCTGAAGCGGCTCATGCTCGGTTCCAGGAGCAAGATTTTTATGATTGTCGACCGCGGGCCCGCGCATGTGGCGAAGAAGACCAAGGCGTTCGTTGCCGGCCTTGGCGGAGCGCTGCGGCTTTTCTATCTGCCGCCGTATTCCCCGGATAGAAACCCTGACGAACTGGTCTGGAAGCATCTCAAGACCGACACCGTCGGGCGGGCCTCCATCGCCAGTCTCACTGATTTCAGGAGCAAGGTGAAATCATCGATGCTCTCCTTACAGCGCAACCCCGAAAAAATACGGTCTTTCTTCCAGAAACCCTCCCTCAAATATGCCGCCTGAGTGTCTAGATACTTTTGTACTGATTAATAGTCGCTCGCCCTCGCTGTGCAGAAAATCGTGTAGTTGCTGAAGTTCTCGGATTGTGAACGGCTGTCCGAACCCGCGTAAAGATGGCGGAAGGGTAGTAGCGCGCATGCCGGGTCGCCTTGAGGGCTCCCTTTGAGGGGGGACCCGGGCGTTGCCCTGACGCTACTGATTTCCAGATCGTTCAAATTGTCTGCGGCTGCTGTTGGGGTTGTGGGCAACACTTTTGTGTTGTCCACAAATCCACAGGCTTGCGGGCGCGGAGGATTTCGGCCCTGCGCAGCCTGCTCGACACGCGGTAAGAACCTGTCGGATTGGCGAGGCCGGCACGGCGCCGACCTCAACGGCCAAGTCTCGGATCGACGCCGTGCCCCACACCGTGCTGAGCACGCATGCCGGGGCAGTATTCCAGTCATTGCCGAACGCGTCCATGTGCGCTGTTGCCCGCGGCGGCGACGACTGCCCGACTGTTTCTGTGCGTGCGCTGCCAAACTCAGGTGCTGGTCTGCAGCCACTGCGACCGTGGCCAGATTTACTGCGCACAAGGCTGTGCACAGACGGCTCGGCGCAACGCCCAGCGCGCGGCCGGGCGGCGCTACCAGAAAAGCCGCCGCGGTCGGGTGAACCATGCGGCGCGGGCCGGTCGCTATCGCGCCCGACAAAACAACGTGACGCATCAGGGTTCCCCGCCACATTCCGCGGATGATTTGGTGATGGCGAGCGCGGTGGTGATCGCAAGCAACCCACCGTCAGCTTCCCCCGGCGAGGTAGCGAGGCCATCGCCGGGTCATCGCTCGGGGAGCTGGTCCTGCCACTGGTGCGAATGTCGCTGCCCGCCGTTCGTTCGCCGTGAGTTCCTGCGCCGCCGTACCGGTTCGATCCGTCGCCAGACCTCGTCGAGGAGAACAGCATGACCATCCCGCCCGATCTGGAGGCGCAGATCCTGCGCTATTATCATGTCGAGAAATGGCGCGTTGGCACGATCGCCCGCCAGCTGCATGTGCACCACGGCACCGTGGCGCGGGTCTTGGCCCAGGCCGGTCTGCCCAGGATCGGGCCGCCGGCACGTCGCTCGCAGGTCGAGCCCTATCTGCCCTTCATCCATCAGACCCTGGAGAAGTTCCCGACGCTGACCGCCAGCCGGCTGTACGCGATGGTGTGCGAACGCGGCTACCGCGGCAGCGGCGATCACTTCCGCCACCTCATCGCCTGTCATCGGCCGCGCCCGGCGGCGGAGGCCTATCTGCGTCTGCGCAGCCTGCCCGGCGAGCAGGGGCAAGTCGACTGGGGGCATTTTGGTCACCTCATGATAGGCCGCGCGCGCCGTCCCTTGATGGCCTTCGTCATAGTGCTGAGCTACTCGCGCCAGATTTTTTTGCGCTTCTTCCTCGATGCCCGCATGGAGAACTTCCTGCGTGGTCACGTCGGCGCCTTCACGGCCTGGAACGGATGTCCGCGTGTCCTGCTCTACGACAATCTCAAGAGCGCAGTGCTGGAGCGCCAAGGCGACGCCATTCGCTTTCATCCTGCCCTGATCGCGTTCGCCGCACATTATCGTTATGACCCGCGTCCGGTGGCGGTGGCACGCGGCAACGAGAAGGGCCGCGTTGAGCGCGCCATCCGCTATGTGCGCGACAGTTTTTTCCCGGCCCGAAAGTTTGCCGATCTCGACGACCTCAATGTCCAGGCCGAGGCCTGGAGCCGTGGCCTGGCGGCGGATCGGCGCTGCCCCGGACAAGACACCCTCAGCGTCCGCGAGGCCTTTGCCGCGGAGGCGCCAAAACTGCTGGCATTGCCGGACAACCCCTATCCGCTCATCGAGCGCGTGGCGGTGAAGGCCGGCAAGACCCCCTATGTGCGCTTCGACCTCAACGACTATTCCATCCCGCACACCAAGGTGCAGCGCCTGCTCACGGTGCTGGCCGATCCAAACGAGGTGCGCATCGTCGATGGCGCGCTGGTGCTCGCCTGTCATCGTCGCAGCTACGACAAAGGGGCGCAGATCGAGGATGCCACCCATGTCCAGGCCTTGGTCGAGCACAAGCGCGCCGCACGCCACCACCGCGGCACCGACCAGCTCGCAAAAGTGGCGCCGGAGAGCCAGACCTTGCTCCTGCGCGCCGCAGAGCGCGGCGACAATCTCGGAGCCATCACCGCCGCCCTGCTGCGGCTGCTGGAGCGCTACGGCGCCGCCGAACTTGACGCCGCAATCCGCGAGGCGATCGAGCGCGGCGTGCCGCATCCCAATGCGGTGCGGCTCGCACTCGAACACCGCCGCGAGCTGCGCGACAAGGCGCCGCCCGTCACCGTCATGCTGCCCGAGCATGTCAAGGTGCGCGATGTCCACGTGCAGCCGCATCGGCTCGAACCCTATGACCAACTCAAGGAGCAAGACGATGAGTAACCTCGAAGCTCTGCACGTGCGTGCCAAAGCGCTCAACCTGCATGGCCTGCTGGCGCATTGGGGGGAAGCTGCCGCGGCCGGCTGGCTTGCGACGCTGATCGACTGGGAGGAGCAGGAGCGCACGCGCCGAAGCCTTGAGCGCCGCCTGCGCGCCGCTCATATCGGACGTTTCAAGCCGCTCTGCGACTTCGATTGGACCTGGCCCAAACGCTGCGACCGCGCAGCCTTCGAAGCGCTGATGGCGCTCGACTTCCTCAAGGACGCAACCAACGCCATCCTGGTCGGCCCCAACGGGGTCGGCAAATCAACGCTCGCTCGCAACATCGCCCATCAGGCACTCGTCCACGGTCACACCGTGCTGTTCACCAGCGCCGGTCAATTGCTCGGCGAGCTCGCCGCACTCGACAGCGATTCCGCCCTGCGCCGGCGCTTGCGTCACTATGCCGGCCCCCGTCTTCTGGTGATCGACGAGGTCGGATATCTCTCCTATTCCAATCGCCATGCCGACCTGCTGTTCGAGCTCGTCAGCCGCCGGTACGAGCACAACAGCACGCTCGTCACCACCAACCGGCCGTTCGCCGAATGGCGCGAGGTCTTTCCAAACGCCGCCTGCGTCGTCTCCCTGGTCGATCGCCTGGTCCACAACGCCGAGGTCCTCGCCATCGAGGGCGAATCCTATCGCCTCAAGGAGGCCCAGGAACGAGCCGAGCAGCGC
>DASPPB010000093.1:0-6223 GCA_035625725.1 Burkholderiaceae bacterium | reverse complement strand
AAGATGCTTCCTACTCCTGGCCTGTGCTTCGGAGCACCGGGGGTTTTCGCGCGCCACGAACACCGTGAAAGGAGCACCCACAAACGGCGGTCCGGGTGGCCTTTTCCCTACGCCGATGGGGTGGGGAGCCACACCGATGATGCCGCCCCGCATACCGGCACGGGCTTTGCAGCCGCTGGCCTGCAGACCGCAGCCGGCGTACCCTTGCAGTGCGACGAGCCCCCGATTTCAAGACTTTCCGCATCGGACTGTTCGGACTGGACAAGCTCTACGACGTCGATCGGACGGTCGCAGATCTGGACTCCGCCCTTGCGCGGGTGCGCGAGATCTCGCCGCTGGCCCTCGACGCAACAGCGCTTGCCCGCGCCACGGGTCATCGGCTGGCAAGGAAAGGATTGCCCATGGACATCGTCAGTCTCAAGGACCAAGTCGGCGCCGAAGAGTGGCAGCTGCGCTGCGATCTGGCAGCGGCCTACCGCCTCGTTGCGCTCTACGGCTGGAGCGACCTCGTGTTCACGCATATCAGCGCGCGCCTGCCCGGGGCCGGGCACGAGTTTCTCATCAACCCCTACGGCTTGCTTTTCGAGGAGATCACCGCCAGCTCGCTCATCCGTGTCGACCAGGAGGGCAACAAGCTCCAGGACAGTCCTTACCCGGTAAATCCGGCCGGCTTCACCATCCACAGCGCCGTGCATGCCGTGCGCGAGGATGCTCGCTGCGTTTTGCACACGCACACCCGCGCTGGAGTTGCTGTGGCGGCGCAAAAATGCGGCGTACTGCCTATCTCCCAACAAAGCACATTCGTACTTGCATCCCTGGCGTATCACGACTACGAGGGGGTGGCGCTGCGCGCCGAGGAAAAACCGAGGTTGCAGGCGGACCTGGGCAAAAAGGACTTCCTGTGTCTGCGCAACCACGGGCTGCTCACGGTGGGGCCGACCATCGCCGATGCATTTCTTCGAATGTACATCTTCGAGAGCACCTGCCAGATCCAGGTCAGCGCCCAAACGGGCGGGGAACTTCTGCCGATTGCCGCTGCGATCCTCGATGGCGTGGCCCACGCCATGGCGACGCAAACGGGCGGCATGGGAGGCGCATTTGTCTGGCCGGCGCTGCTGCGCAAGCTCGAGCGCGAGCAGCCTGACTTTCGGCGCTGATCGTGCGACGCTCCCCGGCGCGGGGCGCATGCTTGCTTGTCGCGGTGCAGCAGCACGCGGGACAACACCCGAAGCAAATTTCCATGGGATGATTGTGTCGGGCAAGGGCGGCTTGAGCTAGCTCACGCGCAGGGCCCCGCTCGAGAGGGCCCGCGGGGACGCCGACCAATGCAAGTGATTACTGCGGCCGCGGCGGGCCGCCAGGAGAAACAGGTGGCACAGGAGGGTCTGGCGCCGGCGTCCGCCGATACATTTCCACGTCTGTTGCTCTGGCATGCGCAGGCGCGCCCGAACCATCCGGCATTGCGTGAAAAAGATCTCGGTGTCTGGCAGACCTGGAGCTGGTCGCAGTTTGCTGCGGAAGTGCGCCTCATCGCGGCCGCACTGCACACGCTGGGACTTGCGCGCGGGGGCCATGTTGCGATCATCGGGGAGAACCGACCGCGCCTGTACGCCGCAATGCTCGCCGCCCAGGCGCTCGGAGCCATCCCCGTGCCCATGTACCAGGACGCCACGGCCGGTCAGATGGTCTATGTGTTCGACGACGCGCAAATCCAATACGCGATCGTCGAAGACCAGGAGCAAGTCGACAAAATGCTTGAGGTGCGCGAGCAGCATCCGGCGCTCTCCTCCATCGTGTACGAAGATCCGCGCGGCTTGCGCAACTACGAGCAGGCCGGGCTGCTTTCCTACGAGGAGCTGCGCGCGCGCGGCGCGCAACGGGAGGCCGCCAATCCGGGCTGGGTCGATCAACAAATCGCCCTGGGCGCGGCCGCCGACACGGCCGCCCTTTTTTACACATCCGGCACCACGGGCCGCGCCAAGGGTGTGGTCCAGACCTACGCGGCGTTGATCGACCGGGCGCGCGCCGCCACCGTCTTTGACCATCTCGGGCCCGACGAAGACGTGCTCGCGTACCTGCCTCTGGCCTGGATCGGCCAGAACATTTTTTCGTACGCGCAGGCGCTGTATGCGGGCTACACCGTGAACTGTCCGGAGTCGCCCTCGACGGTCTCCAACGACATGCGCGAGATCGGGCCCACGTATTACTTTGCGCCGCCGCGCGTGTTCGAGGGCATGCTCACCCAAGTGATGATCCGCATGGAAGATGCCGGCCGCATCAAGCGCAAACTCTTCGAGCACTTCATGGAGGTGGGGCGACGCGTGGGTACGCGAATCCTGGACGCAAAACCCGTGGGTGTGGGCGCACGCCTGTGGTACGCGCTGGGCAACATTCTCATCTACGGGCCGCTGCGCAACCAGCTCGGCTTGAGCCGCGTGAAAGTCGCGTACACAGCGGGCGAAGCCATTGGGCCCGATTTGTTCGCCTTTTACCGCTCGATCGGCGTCAACCTCAAGCAGCTCTATGGATCGACCGAAACCGCGGTGTTCGTCTGCATGCAGCCCGACGGCCAGGTGCGCGCCGACTCCGTGGGTCCCCCGGTGCCGGGCGTGGAATTGCGCATCGCTCCCAACGGCGAGGTGCTCGTGCGCAGTCCGGGGCTGCTCAAGGAATACCATCGCAACCCTCAGGCCACGGCGGAGGTCCGCGATTCGGAGGGCTGGTTTCACACGGGCGATGCCGGCGTGCTCGATGCCGACGGGCACCTGCGGATCATTGACCGCGCCGCCGACGTCGGGCGTCTGGCCAACGGCACGCTCTTCGCCCCGAAGTACATCGAGAACAAGCTCAAGTTCTTCCCGCAGATCAAGGAGGCGGTCGCCTTCGGCGATGGCCGCGAGCAAGTATGCGCTTTCATCAACATCGATTTCGAGGCCGTGGGCAACTGGGCCGAGCGCCGCGGCCTGCCCTACACCGGGTACGTGGACTTGGCCGGCAAGCCCGAGGTGCTGGACCTCATTGCCGGGTGCGTGGACAAAGTCAACGCGGATCTGGCGGCAGACCCGCTGCTTGCCAATTCGCAGATCCACCGTTTTCTTGTTCTGCACAAGGAGCTCGACCCCGACGACGACGAGCTCACGCGCACGCGCAAGGTGCGCCGGCGCTTCATCGCCCAAAAATACCAGGTGCTCGTCGACGGCCTGTATCACGGACGCAAGACCCAGTGGGTCGAAACCGAGGTGCGCTTCGAGGACGGCCGCGTGGGAAAGGTAGCGGCGACTTTGCAGTTGCGCAATGCGCGCACCTTTGCACCGGTGGCGCGGGCGGCATGAGCGCGACCCGATCCGGCCGGCCACCCCGCGAAGCGGCGCGCACGGGCGGGGTGCGCAAGCCGTGACCCGCGCCCGACACGACGCGGGGGTGCTGCTGCACGTGGAGCGCGCGTCGCTTGCCTTCGGAGGCGTGAAGGCGCTCTCCGACATCAGCTTTGACGTGCGCAAGCACGAGATCCGCGCCATCATCGGCCCCAATGGCGCCGGCAAGAGCTCGCTGCTGAACCTGATCAACGGGGTCTACACCCCCGCCTCGGGCGCGATCCATTACCGCGGGCAGGTGCGCGCGCGCATGCATCCGCACGAGGCCGCGCGCCTGGGGATCGCGCGCACCTTCCAGAGCCTGGCACTGTTCAAGGGCATGAGCGTGCTCGACAACATCATGACCGGACGCACGCTCAAAATGCGCGCCGGGCTGCTTGCGCAGGCGCTGCGCATCGGGCCGGCCGCGCGCGAGGAAATCGCCCACCGCAAGGTCGTCGAGCGAATCATCGATTTCCTCGAGATCCAGGCCTACCGGCGCAAGCCGGTGGGAACACTTCCCTACGGATTGCAAAAGCGCGTCGACCTGGGCCGCGCGCTGGCGCTCGAGCCCGAGCTGCTGCTCCTCGACGAGCCCATGGCGGGCATGAACCTGGAGGAAAAACAGGACATGTGCCGCTTCATCCTGGACGTGAACGAAGAATTTGGCACCACAATCGTTCTCATCGAACACGACATGGGAGTCGTGATGGACATCTCCGACCGCGTGGTTGTGCTCGACTACGGGCGCAAGATCGGAGACGGCACGCCCGAGGAGGTCCGCGCGAGCGCCGACGTGATCAACGCCTACCTTGGTCTCGCGCACGGCGCAGCGCACGCCGCGCCCGTGTCGTAGGCTCCGCGCGCCATGGCGACCCACACCTCCCCCATTCGGTGGCTGCGCCGCGCCTGGCCGGTGGTGGTGCTCGCAACGCTGCTCGCGCTCGGGCTGGCCGCGCCCCTCGTTTCGGGCGCGGCATCCTTGGGGTTCTTTCTCGAGGTGCTCATCGGCGGACTGATGGCCGGCGTGCTCTATGCGCTCGTGGCGCTGGGTTTCGTGCTCATTTACAAGGCTTCGGGGGTGTTTAACTTCGCGCAAGGAGCGATGGTTCTTTTTGCCGCGCTGGCAACCGCCCGGCTCTCCGAGCACATGCCGCTCGCGTTGGCCGTTGCGCTGGCCCTGGCGCTCATGATCGGCTTTGCCTGGCTGGTCGAGCGCCTCGTGCTGCGGCCACTGGTGAACCAAAGCGCCGTCTCCTTGCTCATGGCGACGCTGGGCATCAGCTTCTTTCTCGAGGGTTTTGGTCAGGCGATCTGGGGCAACGACATCTACAGCATCGATCTGGGGCTGCCCAAGGAGCCGATGATTCTGGGCGCGAAGCTCTTCGAGGGCGGGATCCTCGTGAGTCGCGACGACCTGGTCGCGGCAAGCGTCGTGGGCGCCCTTGTTCTGGTGCTGGGGCTGTTCTTCCAGAAGACCGCTACCGGGCGTGCACTGCGCGCAGTGGCCGACGACCACCTGGCGGCGCAGTCCATTGGGATACCGCTCAACCGCATCTGGGTCATCGTCTGGTCCGTGGCGGGCTTTGTCGCACTGGTGGCCGGGCTCGTGTGGGGCTCCAAGCTCGGTGCCCAGTTCTCGCTATCGCAAGTTGCACTCAAGGCTTTGCCGGTGGCGATACTGGGCGGCCTGACCTCGATCCCGGGCGCGATTCTGGGCGGCCTGATCATTGGCGTGGGCGAGAAATTTGCCGAGGTCTTCCTGGGCCAGGCTCTGGCGCACTGGTTTCACCTCGAGGGCGGCGGCATCGAGAACTGGTTTGCCTACGTTCTGGTTTTGGCCTTTTTGTTGGTGCGCCCGGAAGGATTATTCGGCGAGCGCCACATCGACCGCGTCTGAAAGTCCCTAGATCCCATGCTGTACCGCGAAAACGGCCAATTCAAGACGAGCTACGACGCCGACCAGCAGCTGCTGCCGATCGCACAGGACCGCTGGTTCGTGATTGCGCTGGCTGCAGCATCCTTTGTTTTGGTGCCCCTCGCGGCCGGCGATTACGCGCTTCGCGCACTCATCATTCCGTTTTTGATCCTCACGATCGCCGCCATCGGGCTCAACATCCTGGTGGGCTACTGCGGGCAGATTTCGCTGGGCAGTGCCGGCTTCATGGGCGTGGGCGCGTACGTCGCCTACAACCTTACGGTGCGGGTGCCGCAACTCAATTTTCTTGTGACGCTGGTGCTCTCGGGCGGCGCAGCCGCGTTCGTGGGCATGGTCTTTGGACTGCCCAGTCTGCGCATCAAGGGCCTGTACCTTGCGGTGGCGACCCTTGCGGCGCAGTTTTTTCTGGACTGGGCGTTCGTCCGCGTACCCTGGTTTACGGCGGACTCCACGTCCGGATCCGTATCGACCAATCCGATCGTGCTGCTGGGCTGGAGCATTGAGCGGCCGGTGGACAAGTACCTCCTGGTGTTAGGGCTTCTGTGCGTGCTCACGCTGGCGGCCAAAAACCTGACCCGCTCTCATATCGGCCGCGCCTGGATGGCCACGCGCGACATGGATGTGGCCGCGGAAGTCATCGGCGTGCGCCCCGTGGTCGCCAAACTCAGCGCCTTCGCGGTGAGCTCCTTCTACGCCGGTGTGGCCGGTGCACTCTGGGGTTTCGTGCACCTGGGCTCCTGGGAGCCGGCAGCTTTTGAAGTGAGCATGTCCCTGAACCTGCTTTTCATGATCATAATCGGCGGTCTGGGATCCATGGTCGGCAGCTATTTCGGCGCGGCCTTCTTCGTAATCTTGCCGTTACTGCTCAATCGCGTCCCCGAGATGATCGGAATCGACGTCTCCACGGCGATGAAATCCCATATGGAGGCGA
>DASPPB010000092.1:0-16086 GCA_035625725.1 Burkholderiaceae bacterium | reverse complement strand
ATCCTCGACTACGCGCACAGCAATCGGGTTGACCACATCGTCATCGGCTCGCGGGGAGGCTCTTCGCTGCGCCGCTACCTAGGCAGCGTCTCAACCCAGGTCGTGGCACAGGCCGCTTGTACCGTGACCGTGGTGAAAGTGCCCCTCGCAGAGCGCGAACGCGCAGGCCACGGCCCGACTGCGAGCGCCTCGAATCCCTCGACCGAAGCGTCCGGCCCGGACGCTCGCGGCGCGGCCGCACACTAAAAAAAAGCGTGGGCGCGGCTTTTTCGCGCGCATTCCGGAGAACGATTCCGCACCGGACACGCCGCAGAGGCCCGCGCGCAAAGTCCGCAGAAGTCGGCGCAACTGACGGCGCGACTCAGCGTCTACGGCGTTCCATCACCGCCGCAATCGCGAACCCATCGGCGGCGGCGATCACCGCCCAGAACACGAGTTCGAGCAGCACGAGCGCCAGAGGCTCGCCGAACTGATTAAACGGGGTGAAAAACTCCCAGAACATGAAGGTCAGAAAAAACAGCAACAGGGCAAAGCGCGCCCCTCGAGGCACCACTCCTTGCGGCCAGGCCGGTGCGAGCCAGCGATACACGAACGCCTGGCCGATGCCAAAGAGCAGCAGACCGCCAACAATCGGCCCCGGATTCGCAACAACGAGCGGCAGCGGTTCGATCTGCGTCCATACTGCGATGAGTTTTTTGCTTTGCATCGGGGAGGTGAGCAAAATGCCCTCGCCGTTCCATCCAAATCCGATGGTGCGAAAAGTGAGCAGCATCGCGACATTCAAGGCCAGGCCGCCGGCAAGTCCGGCGGCAACGGTTCGCAGCATGTTCCCTTCCTTTACTCGCAGCGCGCCGCGCACCTGCTTGCGCGAACGCTGGCGCAGGCTGTAGAGGGGCCGCGCGCACTGGCCATTACGTCGCCTCGAGCGCCGCGTTCAACCGACTAGGCCGACTGCGGCTCACCCCTAGCGCTTTGCGCCACCCAAGAGGGCGGCACGACGCGTGCGCTTGGTGGCGCCATCCGCGCGCGCCGACTGCGGCGGCGCTGGCGCCGGTTGCCCCTGTTCGCCACTGGAGGACTCCGGGGCGCTGGGTTCATAGGGTTTGAAGAAAATTTCGTCGGCTCCGCTCGCGGGTGCGCGCACGGCCGGTGAGCCGCCTGGAGTGGCGGGAGGGACCTCCCGCTCGCGGCGCTCGGCGCGCGCGCTGCCTTGTGGCGCGCGGCCGCGCCGGGACTCTTGCGCCCCGCGGGAGAACTCGCGCGCCGGCCGCTGCCCCTCGGCCAATGATAGGGGCATCACCGCGATGCGGGTCTTGATGAGCTTCTCGATTGCGGCGATCGCCCGGTCGTCGGCGCCGGTGGCAATCGTGATTGCCAGCCCCGAGGCCCCGGCGCGCCCCGTGCGGCCGATTCGGTGCACGTAGTCCTCGGGAGCGAAAGGCACGTCGTAGTTAATGACGCCGGGCAGCTCCGTGATGTCCAGACCGCGGGCGGCAACGTCGGTCGCAACCAGCACGCGGATCGCACCCGCCTTGAAGGCTTCGAGCGCTTTCATGCGTTCTTCTTGCGTCTTGTCGCCGTGAATCGCATCGGCATTGACGCCATCGCGTTGCAGCTGCCGTGCAAGGCGACGGGCGCCGATCTTGGTGTTCACGAACACCAGGACCTGCGAGAGTTCGCGACTTCGTAGCAGCTCGAGCAGAGCCGCCCCCTTTTCCGACTCGTGCACCCGCACCAGCTCCTGGCGAACGCCCTGGGCGGCCGCGTTGCGCTGCGCGACCTCGACCAGGACCGGTTCGCGCAAGAAGTTGGCCGCGAGACGCTTGATCTCCTCGGAAAAGGTCGCCGAGAACATCAGGCTCTGCCGCTCTCGCGGCAGCTGCTGCAGTATGCGAGAAATGTCGGGTAAAAACCCCATGTCGAGCATGCGATCGGCTTCGTCCAGGACCACGCTTTGCACCTGGCCAAGGGAGGTGTTCTTCGATTGCAGATGGTCGAGCAGCCGGCCGGGTGTAGCCACGATGACCTCGACGCCGGAGCGCAACGCCTGCGTCTGCGGCTCCATGTCGACGCCACCGAAAACCACGGCGCAGCGAAGCGGTGTCTGCGAAGCGTACTGCTGCACGTTGCTGGCGACCTGATCGGCGAGCTCGCGCGTGGGCGCCAGAACCAAGGCACGCACCGGGTGGCGCGCGGGGGACATGCTCGAATTCGCGTAGGGAAGCAGGCGATGCAGGATCGGCAAGGCAAAACCCGCTGTCTTGCCCGTGCCCGTCTGCGCGGCGCCCATCACGTCCTTGCCCGCCATCACGATGGGAATCGCCCTGGACTGGATCGGCGTGGGTTTGACGTACCCCATGGCGCGGACCGCAGCAACGAGGCGCGCATCCAGCCCGAAGTGATCGAAATCGGAATAATCGGACATCAGGCGCGCTGCGCCGGGGGCGCTGGCCGCCCTCCGGGCTCGCAAAATAGCGGGGTACCGAAGTACATCAGCGCTATGTTACTCGCTTCGGCACACGCTTCGGATCCGCAACGGCTCAGTACAGGCGAAACACCACGCCCGAAGGACCGGCTTCCACGATTTCGATGATTTTTCCCTGGACCCGGATCTGCCGCGCCAGGCGCAGATCGAGGACGATCTGGCGGGTGTTGGGCGGCAGCGCCGAGGCAGCATACGCCGCCTCCCCGCCGGAGCCCTCGGCGCCAGGCGCGGGCGGCACGGGCAACCCTGCGAGCAGATCGGCGTCGTGGCGCTCGAAGACGACGTGACCCGCCTCGTCGATACCCCGGTAGCGGATCTCCACTGTCGCTCGCTGGTTTTTGCGCGGCTTGAAGCTCTCGATGAAGCCCTTGTTCTCCTCCATGACCCGGATTTGCACCAGCAACTCGCCAACGCCCGCGTATCCCTCACCGTCGGGCCGGTTGGCCTGGGCCGATTGCTGCATGCCGGCACAGGCGCCCAGACACAGCAGCACGAAAGCCGAGAGTATGGCTACGGGCCAGTTGCGCATGGGTATCCTCATCGTGGACCCACGCGGCCCAGGCGATAGCGCTGCCACAGGCGCGCGAGCGGCGAGAGGCGCCGCGACCCGTTGCTCACACGAATGGCTTGAAAGGCGGCATCGTTGAGCGCCAGTTCGACGTGGCTGCGCAGCACGTGCGGAGAGTTCTCGATGAACGCCGCCATCAGCGCCTTGTCGGCCAGGATGTTGATGCGGCGAATCAACCCCATGGAGCCGCGCGCAATCAACGCTACGGCCCGGGCATCGAACGCATCGGCCTTCGCGCCGGCGCGTTCCATCCGAAAGGATAGGTACGAGCCGACTTCCTCGGCAGCCAGTGGTGCGAGATGAAAGCGCTGCGTGATGCGCTCGCGCAGTGCGCGCTGGGCCGGGTGCGCCAGGATTGCGCGCAACTCGTCTTGCCCGACCAGAAGAATCTGCAGCAGCTTGTGCGAACTGCTCTCCAGGTTCGACAGCAGACGGATCTCCTCGAGCGTGTCGAGCTGCATCGCGTGCGCCTCGTCAATGAGTACGACGATGCGCCGGCCCGAGGCATAGCGATCGATGAGTGCCCGCTGCAAGATGCGCAGCCCCTGTGCGGCCGGGGCGTTTGCAAGCTCGATGCCCAGTTCATCGGCTATCACCGGCACCACGTCACTGCGGCGCAAGGACGGATTGGCAATAAACGCGATGTCCAGCGCCTTGGGCGCACAAGACAGCAGCATGCGCGCGAGCATTGTCTTGCCCGTCCCGACCTCGCCGGTGAGCGTGACGATGCCGTTGCCATGGCGCAGCGAGTAGAGCAAGGCATACAAAATGTGTCCGCGGTCGCCCGCACCAAAGAAAAAGTCGGGATTGGGCGTAAGTTGAAAGGGCGCGCTGCGCAGCCCGAAATGATCCAGGTACAACAAACGACCCATCGGATCGTTGCGCATCTGTCGCATGAGCCGCCCTGCGTAGCCCAGTGCGGCATTGGCGGGCGCCATGTCCGGCGACGTCGTGTGGCGCTCCGGCGCTTTGTTCTTTACCCCGTTGGTCATGCCGATCCTTTCCCCACGCCCGTTTGCTGTTGTGTACCTTTCGCATCTTGGTCCCGGATGCAGCCCAGAAAGGCGTCTTCCAGATCGCCGACTCCTTCCGATTGACCCGTGGCGCGGGCGTACGCGGCCTGGAGTTCGGCGGGTGACCCACAGAAGCACACGGCGCCGTTGTGCAGCACCACCAGCCGGTCGCAAAGCGCCGGCAGATCGCGCAACCCGTGCGAGGTGAAGAGCAGCGTGCGGCCGCCTCGACGGGCCCCTGCGAGCAGCTCCACAACATCGCGCCGCACCTGCGGATCGAGTCCGCTCATCGGCTCGTCGAGCACCCAGATCGGGCGCTGCGACAGGTAGACGGAAACAAGGCCCAGTTTTTGTGTCGTGCCTTTGGACAGTTCCCCGACCCGTCGGCTCAAAGCACCCGCGGCCAGTCCGAGCCGCGCCGCGGCCTCGGAGAGTTGCTCCTCGCCGATGTCATCGCCACGCAGCCCGGCCAACCAGTTGAGCGACTCGCGTGCCGTGAGGTGCCCCGGCGGCACGAACCGCTCGGGCAGCCAGGCCAAAGCGCTGCGCGCCTGAAGTCGAGTGTGGTCTTGCCCCTCGATCAGGATCTGGCCTTCGTCGGGCCGGGCAAAGTCGAGCAGACAGCGCAGCAACGTGCTCTTGCCCACCCCATTGAGCCCGACGATGGCCACTGCGCTTTTCGCGGGCACGTCAAAGCTCACGTCCCGCAGCACGGATCGTCCCCGGTAGCGTTTTGCCACCGCGCAATAGCGGATAGCCGCCGCGTGCGCCGTCGCCGGGCCCGCAAGCGCCTCGTGTGGGCTGTTCATGGCGCGATCGTAGAAGGCCTCGACGCACCCTAAGCGCGGAACAGGCGCAAGACCTTGCCCTTTATTGGGGCATATTGGTTGCCACGCTCGGCCAACAATGGGGTACGTACCGGCGCAAGGAACGGGGGCCGCATTTGGGTATTCCCGCCGCAGACGAAAGCGCATAGCGGCGGGGCAGGCGCTGGCGGCAGCGCCAATCGTGACCGCGTACGGGGGAAGAACTATGAAGAATTGCGGCAGTGGCCGGATCGGTCCTGAACCCGACTCGCCTCGACAACGAAACTGGCCTGGTCCGTCATCGGCGACCGAACCCGTCGCGGCGCGCTCGCTGCAGCGCACGCGCGTGTCCTTCAGCGTACTGGCGGCCTTCGCGGGCTCTTTGCTGCTGGAGGCATGCAGCAATCCGCCGATGCAGCCAGACCCGACAAGCATTACGGCCGAATCGGCCGCCGCCGCCGGCTTTCGACCCAAGCCGCCGACGCCGGAGACCGTGCCCGACCTGGTCGACTCGACGCTCGCCTCGCGTCCGCGCGACATCCCGCATCTGGAACGCTATTCGGTGGTCGTAAGCGACGTTGACATTCGCGATTTGCTCTTTGCCATGGCGCGCGACGCGAAGGTCAACGTCGACGTCGATCCGAGGATTCACGGCAATGTTTCGATTAATGCAATCGAACAGACGCTGCCGCAAATCCTCAATCGACTCGCGCGCCAAGTCGACATGCGCTACGAATTCGACGGCAAGACGCTGCTGGTGCAAGCCGACATTCCGTATGTGCATCAGTATGCGATCGACTACGTCAACATCGCGCGCGATTCGCACTCCGAAAACTCCATCGCGACGCAGATCTCCGCGGCCGGGGGCAGTCCCGTCAACTCGACCGGCGGCGGTGGCTCATCGAACAATTCGACGACCCAGGTGCTGGTCAGCTCCACCAACCACTTCTGGGACTCGCTCGTTAACAACGTTTCGAACCTGCTGGGGATCGTTCCGCCGGCCCGCGGCAGCGCCGCGGCTGCAACCCTCGCGCAAACCACCACCACTGCGCCGGCCCCCACCGCCGCGGGCGCTGCGGCCGCTCCGATGGCCGCGACCAAGGCGGGCGCAACCGATCCGTCGACGGCGGCAAACGCCGGGGCCGCAGTCCCCGCCGGAGCCGCGGCCGCGGCAGCAAACGGCGGCATGCCCACATACAAGCGCGCGGTGTTCGCGAGTCCGGAGACCGGGATCTTGACCGTTCGCGCAACCCAGCGCGAGCACGAACGCGTGCAGGCACTCATCGGCCAGATGATCCATTCGGCGCACCGTCAGGTGCTGATCGAAGCAACGATCGTCGAAGTGCAACTCTCCGAGGAATACCAGCAGGGCGTCAACTGGTCGAAGATGAATCTCAACGGCGCGGGCTGGGCGTTCACGCAGCAGCCCAGCGGCACGCTGCCCCTTACCAGCGGCGCGTTGCCCAACAGCGGTCCGGGCGGCATCACGTTCCCCACGGGGGGCACCGGCCCGAGTCCGGCACTGCCCGGCGGCGCCTCGATCGCCGGCACGGCCGCCGCCCCAGGCCTGGGCGTGCTGCGGTATCTGAACACGGGCTCGCACGGCAACATCGGTCTGGCGGTGTCGCTGCTCCAGTCCTTTGGCAAGGTCAAAGTACTGTCCAGCCCCAAACTGAGCGTCCTTAACAATCAGACCGCAATGCTCAAGGTGGTCGACAACCTGGTGTACTTCACGATTACCGTGAACGTGACGCCGGGCACGGGCGTTAGTGCTCCGATCTCCACCTATACGTCCAATCCCAATACGGTTCCGGTGGGTTTCGTGATGAGTGTCACGCCGCAGATCGACGACGCCGGCGCGGTCACGATCAACCTGCGACCGTCGATTTCGCGGGTGCTCGATTACGTCGACGACCCGAATCCGGCGCTCGCCGAAGCCGGGACGGTAAGCCGCGTTCCCGAAATTCAAACGCGCGAGCTCGAGTCCGTCATGAAGGTCAACTCGGGCGAAATCGCCGTCATGGGCGGTCTGATGCAAGACGCCATCAACAACCAGCGCGACCAGGTGCCTGCCGCGGGATCGCTGCCGTTCATCGGCAACTTGTTTCGCTACGTAAACAATTCCTCGACAAAGAGCGAGCTGGTGATCTTCCTGCGGCCGACGGTCATCCGCGACGCCAGCGTCGACGGCGACTACGCCAACTACCGCGCCTTGCTGCCCGACGAGAAGTTCTTCGACCAGGGGCCGGAAAAGATCATTCCGCGCGAGTGGTCGCAGTGAGGCCGGGCCCATGAGCCTTCTGATCAAAGCGCTGAAGCAGGCCGAGCGTGACCATCAGGCCCGCACGGACAGCGCCAGCGCGCAAGCCGAGGCGCCAGCCGATGCCCAGCACGCAGGCGTCTTGCCCAAGATCGCGCTGCAACTCGATCCGCTCGAAGCGGCTGACCCGTCCGAAAACCGCGCGGCGCAGTCGCTGCCCTATGAGCCCCTCAATGCGCATGCAGGCTCTGCCGGCGCGCAATCCGATTCGGCCAGCGCGTTCGCAGCACTGAACGGCTCGCGGCCCGCCGCACTCGTCCCGACAACCTTGGCCGGAGCGCCCGCGCCCGGCGCCGCGGAGGCCCCAGCCCAAGCAATTGCGGGATCTGCGGTCGGCGCAGGCAGCGCGATTTCTTCCGGCAGCGCGCTTTTTGCCGCCGTTCGCACTGCCGCGGCGGCTCCTGCCCCAGCTGGGCCTTCCGTGGGGAATCGTGCTTCCGCCGCGCCCGCTGCGGGGTTGCAGACCCAACTCGGTTCCAAGACCCAAGAGGCAGCGACTCACGACGATGGTCGCGACGACGAGCGCGCGGCCGCCCGCCACCTCATGGCGCCGGACCCCGAACGGGTGCGGGTGCGACGCCAGCGCATGCTGCTTAGCGCCGCCGCCGGCCTCGTGCTCGCAGCCTTGGGCTATGCGCTCTGGCAGACCGGACTGCTCGATGTCTGGAACACCCCAAGCGGCGCTGCGCGCGTTCGCCTGTCCGCACCTGGCTCTGCTGCCACCCCGGCAGTGGCGGCGCCCGCCGCCGGCGATGCGCCGATCACCCAGACGCGCCAGGCGCAAACGCCCATCGTCAAAGCGCCCGTGCACGCGGCTGTGGCCGCAGTCGAGCCCGCAAAGAAGGCCGCCCCGCAACTTGATTCAGCAAAGTCCGCGCGCAGTGTCGCGGAGGCGCCCGAGGCCGCTTCGAAGGTCACCACCAACGCCGATGTCGTGCCCGCTGCCGGCGGAATTCACCTGCGGCCGCTTGACCTGTCCCCGGAAAAGATCCGCAGCCTGCTGCAAGACGCCTACAGCGCGGCGGCCCGTGGCGATATGGCCGCGGCCAAAAAAGGCTACGAGCAGATCATCGAGGTCGACCGCAACAACGGCGACGCATGGATCGGACTGGCCACGCTTGCAATGAACAGTGGCGACAGCGTTGGCGCGACGCATTACTACCGGCGCGCATTGGAAATTGACCCGAGCGACAGCGTCGCGCTGGCCGGGTTGCTCGGGCTGCAAGCGGCAGTGGAGCCCCAGGAATACGAGGCGCGATTGCGCCAGTACATCGTGCACGACGGGGCACAACCGGTTTTGCTCGCCGCGCTGGGCAAGCTCCTTGCCCGCCAGGGCCGCTGGCTCGAGGCCCAGGAGGTTTTCTTCCAGGCCTTCAGCGCCGATCCCACACAGCCGGACGTGGCCTTTAACCTGGCAGTGAGTCTCGAGCGCATCCACCAACCCGATGCCGCGGTCTCGTTTTACCGGCGCGCCCTGCAGCTTAGCCAAAACCACGGCTCCCACTTCGATCAAGGCCTGGCGAAGGAGCGTATTGCAGCGCTGTCCTCCGGTAGCGCGGCGGGCGCTGCCGCCAGCGGCGCAGCCGACGCCAAGGCGTCGGCGGTAGCGAGAAAGTAGCCGCATGGACGGATCGCGCCAAAGCGGCGCAGGCCGGGCGAGCACCCCGGCGGGAGGCGTCGCACCCCCGGGCGCCAGCGCGCCCCCGGCAACACCTGCGCAAGCGGCCACGGGGGGCAAACCCGGTCGCCGCATGCCGCTCGGGCAACTGCTCATCTCTCGGGGCCTGATCACCGACGATCAGCTGCGCATCGCGCTCATCGAGCAGGGCATACGCAAGCAGCCGATCGGAAAGGTGCTCGTTGCCCTGGGATTTTTGTCCGAGGCGATGCTGCGCGACGCCCTGGCTGCAGACCTGGGCACGGAACAAATCGACCTCTCGCGGGTGGTGCCCGAGCGCGCCGCCCTGGAATTGATTCCACGCGATTTCGCCCGCACCAATCTCGTCTTTCCGGTCGCCTACGACCCGCAGGCACGCACACTGAAGGTCGCGGTCACCAACCCCAACGACATCGTTCTACTGGACCGACTGCGCGAGCTGCTACCGCCCGATCACAGCGTGAGCGCGATCATCGGCGCAGAGGGCGACATCAGCGCGGCGATCCAGCAGCACTACGAGTACAGCTGGTCGATCGACGGTATCTTGAACGAAATCGACACCGGAGAGATCGACACGGAGAGTCTGGACGCGGCCGGCAAGGATTACAGCGGGCCCGTGGTACGCCTCATCGATTCGATCCTCGCCGACGCGGTACAGCGGCGGGCGAGCGATTTGCATTTCGAGCCCGAGGCAGGGTTCCTGCGCATCCGCTACCGCATCGACGGCGTCTTGCGTCAGATCCGCGCCATCCACCACAAGCATTGGGCCTCGATGCTCTCGCGCCTGAAAATCATCGCGGGCATGAATATTGCCGAATCGCGCGCACCGCAAGACGGCCGCTGCTCGATGACCGTCTACGGACGAACCATCGACTTTCGCGCCGCATGCCAGCCGACCCTGCACGGGGAGAACTTCGTGCTCCGGGTTCTGGACCGCAATGCCGCCTTGCTGCCCCTGGTCACCCTGGGCTTTGAGCAGGACCAGCTCGAGCTCGTTGAAACCATGATCAGCCGCCCCATTGGCATCCTGCTCGTCACCGGCCCCACCGGCAGCGGCAAGACAACGACGCTGTACTCGATGCTGCAGCGGCAAAACCGTATCGACGTCAACATCATGACGCTCGAGGACCCCGTCGAATACCCGCTGCCCATGGTGCGCCAGGCCGATCTATCCACCGGCATCAAGATGGAATTTGCCTCGGGCATCCGCTCCTTGATGCGTCAGGACCCGGACATCATCCTGGTGGGTGAAATCCGCGACCCGGAGACCGCCAGCATGGCCATGCGCGCGGCCATGACCGGCCACCAGGTCTTCTCCACCTTGCACACGAACTCCGCGGTGGGCGCCTTGCCGCGCCTGCTCGATCTGGGTCTGACGCCCGAAATGCTGGCCGGCAACCTCGTGGGCATCATCGGCCAGCGCCTGGCGCGCCGGCTCTGCGAGCACTGCCGGCAGCCCTACGAAATCGACGAAGGCGTCGCGGCCATGCTCAATGTTCCCACTGATGCGCCGCGCCAGCTTTTCCGGGCCGTGGGTTGCCCCAAGTGCGATTACCAGGGCTATCGCGGTCGCATCGCCATCATCGAGACGCTGCGCTTCGACGACGAGCTCGATGAGCTGATCGTGAATCGCTGTTCGCAGTGGGAGCTGCTGCGCGCAGCGCAAAAAAAGGGCTTCCGTCCGCTCGCCACCGCGGCCCTGCGCCGTGTCGTATCGGGCGAAACCTCCTTTGAGGAAGCCGCGCGGGTGGTCGATCTCACGCGCGTAGGCACAAACGGCGATGCCGCCGGCGCTTTGTAGACCATGAGCACCTTCACGTATCGGGCGGCCGCGGCCAGCGGAGCGATCCGGCGGGGCCGACTCGTGGCACTGAACATGCAGGAGCTCGAGGCGCGCCTGCGCCTGCTCGGACTCGATCTGATCGATGCGGCACCCCTTGGCGCCGGGCGCTGGATGCGCTCCACCTCGATACCGCGGCGCGAGCTGATCTCTTTTTGCGTGCACCTCGAGACGACACTCGCGGCCCGCGTACATCTCATCGACGCGCTCACCGATCTGGCCGAAGCCACCAAGCATCCGCGTTTTCGCGAAGTCGTATCCGTCGTATTGGACAACGTGCGGGAGGGCAAGACTTTCTCGGCGGCATTGCGCGAGCACCCGCAGGCGTTCAGCCGGGTTTTCGTCGGTCTGGTGGAATCCGGCGAGCGCTCCGGCCGTCTCGAGGAGGTCTTTGCACGACTCGCGGCCAACCTCAAATGGCAAGACGAGATCGCCTCCGCAACTCGCAAGGCGATCACCTACCCCGCCTTCACGTTCGTGGTGCTGATGTGCGCCACCTTGTTCATTCTGCTGTACCTCGTGCCGCAACTCGCCGTCTTCATCCGTAGCATGAGCGGCGGCCACCTGCCGATGCAGACCCGGGCCTTGCTCGCCCTGTCCGAGGCACTGCAGACATACTGGTATCTGCTGCCCGCGGTCCCCGCGGCCCTGGCCTTCGTCTGGATCGGACTGCAGCGCCGGGGCTCCGAGGAAATGAAGCGGCGGCTCGACGCCTTGCGCCTGCGCATCCCCGTGCTCGGACCCATCCTGTGGCGCTTGGCTCTGGCCCGCTTTGCCGGCCTCTTCGGAATGCTCTACGCCTCGGGGCTGCCGGTCATTTCGGCGCTCGAAGTCGCCGAAGGCGCAATCGGCAACCGCGCCATCGCCAGCGCCGCGCAGCGTGCGCGCGAGGCGATCGGCCAGGGCTCCACGATCGGCGACGCGTTTGCCGATTCGGAGCTATTTCCCAACCTGCTGCTGCGCATGATCCGCATCGGCGAGACAACCGGCGAAATCGACAAGGCGATGCGCAACGTGACCTATTTCTACGAGCGCGAGATCCAGGATTCGATCGAACGCCTCGAATCGCTCACCGAGCCGATCCTGACCCTGATCCTCGGAATTTTGTTGGGCTGGCTGATGCTCGCCGTGCTCGGACCGATCTACGACCTGATATCCAAACTCAAGATCTAGGCCATGAGTCTGCGCGCGCGCGCCCGATCCTTGCGGAACACCGTTGCCACCTGGACGGGCATCGGTGGCCGGCGTCAGCTGCTGTACATCAGCGCCGAGTGCCTCCTGGCGCTGCGCCACGAGCAGGACGGCTGGCGACTGGCAAGAATATTTCACTTGCAGGACTCCGACGCCCTGCCCCTGGGACTCTCCAACCTCGCGCCGATTCCCTGGTCGGTGCCCGAGGATTTTCGACGCTGGATCGAGCGCTGGCGCGGCGATGAATTCCGCATCTTGATCGACTCGGTCGACGAGGAAGTCGAAGTCGACGAGCTGCCGCGGGTCTACGGAAGCGATCGCGTAAAGCTGCTCAACCGGCGACTGCGCCAGCGATTCCGCGACGCGGCTCTGACCACCTGGATCGCCCCCCGAAAAAAGCAATCCCGCACGGGGCCGCGTACGTCGACGGGCGCTGCACAAAACCCGACCTCCGTGGGCGAATGCACCATGATGGCAAGCCTGCGCCAGCGCAATCCGATGAGTCTGTGGATCGATGCGGCCATCGAGGCCGGCGCACGCGTGAGCAGCATCGAGAGCCCAACGTTCTTTGCACCCACCGTGCTGCGCGCGTTTGGGCGCCGGCCCACGGCGCTATTGGTGAGCGTGCAGCCCGCGGGTTTGCGCGAAACCCTGGTGCATGACGGAGAGATCCGGTTCACGCGCCTGCTGCCCATGGCGGCTCCGGCCGCCTGGAGCCAGGTCGCAACGGAGCTGGAGCGCACCGTTCGCTTTCTTATGATGTCGCGCGCCAGTTTGCGCCCCCTGATTCAGGCCGGCACCTTTCCCGTGTACCTGATTCGCGAGGGCATCGACGAGCGCAACGGCACGGAGCCGATTGCCCTCAAAATACAGCTCGACGCCGACACCGTGGTGCCGCTCATCGAGCTCGCTGCCCCCACACTGCCCGCGGCGCGCATGGCGGCAGCCGAGGAAGCGCAATCGCCGGGCACGGCACTGGGCGCCGTGCCCACGCTACTTATGCAGCGCGGCGCGTGCCGGCCCGGAGGCTACGCGAGCACCGCGATGCGCCGCAACTGGGGTATTGCGCGTTCGCTGTCCTCCGTGTGGTCGTTTGCGCTCCTGAGCCTGGTCGCAACCGTCGGCGCAAACGTCGTAATCGGCTACACGCTGCACGACGTCGTCGACCCCACGGTGCAGCGCCAGCGCGCACTGCAAATCCAAGCCGTGCGCTCGCAGGTGCAGGAGCTCGAGCAAAAGCTTGCTGCCATGCCGGTGCCGGCCCAGGACATGGAGGGTGTCGTCGAGCTGGCGGGCCAGCTGCAGTCCCGTCATGTCGACGCCCTGGCCACCTTGCAACTCGTTGCCGACGGCATCGACCCGGATGCGGCACTGACGGTCAACGACCTATCGTGGGAACCTGAGCGCGCGGTGGCCACCGCCAAGGAGTCGGCAGGTGCGTCTGCGCCGGCACCAAACGCTGCGCCTCCGAGCGATGCGACCACCGGCACCATCGTGCGCGTTGCCGGCGTTGCCGATCGGTCGCTCACCAAGGCGATGGCCAACCGCAAGGTCGAAGAGTTGCTTGGGCGCCTGCGGGCGGCATGCGGCTGCGAAGGAAGAGTTCTCGAGCTTCCGTATAACCCATCCATGGACGTTGCCTACGCCAACTCCATGCGCAAGCCCGATCTCGATCATCCGCCACATTTCACGATCGAATTGGATCGCCCTTCGGCGTGGATTGCCGAAGAGCACAAGCCCGTCGCCGCGTCCAACCCGGGGATTCCGGAGTCGCCCGCGGCGGCGCCGGCTGCGCTTGAACATTCCCCGGGTGCGGGAGGCCGCGATGTTTAATGCGCGCCTGCGTACCATTGCTTCCCTGACGGCAGCCGCGGCGGTGGTGGGGGTCTCCGCGGCGCTCGCTTGGGCTGCCGACAGCGTCTATCAGCAGCGCGTGCTGCGCGAACGCGAACTGCTGCGCGCGGAGTCCGACGCGCAGCGATCCCTGCGCTCGGCTCGCGAGCAATTGGAGCTTGCCCAGCACATGTCGAGCCGCTATCGGGCGCTGCAAGACGCGGGGCTCTTCGACCCGATCGACAAGCCCGTCGCGATTGATCGCGCCGAGGCGGCGCTGCGGCCCTACGCGGCCGCCGTCACGCGCTACCAAATCGGCGGCAGCCGGGAGACGGCCCATCCTCCCCTGGACCGCTCGGGCCAGTTTCAAATCGACATCGAGCGCGTCGTAGTGGACTTCGAGCCGCTGCATGAGGAGCGCTTTTTGCATGTCTGGGACGCGATCAGTTCGCTGCGCGGACCCGCGGGCAGCATCGAGAGTTGCGAGTTGCACCGCCCTGTCGGACAAAGCAGCGCGGCGCGCGCCGGCTCGGACGCCGCCCGCAAGGTCGAGGCGCCCGCCCCTCTTGCCGCACGTTGCCTTCTGACCTGGTATCGACTGCGTGCGGCGCCGGCATCCGAGGCCGCTGCCCCGACGGCGAGGCCTTCTAGGTCCAAGAGAGCCAGATCATGAAGGCGACGCGCCCAGCGCCTGCGGCGCCCCGGATGCGCCCGATGTTGCGCGTGCTCGCGGCGACAACGCTCGGCATCGCGTCCGCGCAAAGCGCGCCGCAGACCCCGACCGCGCCGCCAGTGCTTGACTTTCGAATGGATCTGTCTGCTCCGGCCGTGCGGGAGAGCCGGGTGTTGCCGCGCGTCTTTTATTCGCCTGCTGCGCGCCGCGACCTGGAGATCGCCGAGGCCAACGCCCTGTCCGATGCCGATTCGGGGAGCAAAAACGGGCCCGCTGCGGCAGTGCGCTTCAACGGCTGGCTCTCAGGACCCGGCCCCACTCGGGCGTGGATCAATGGTACGGCGCACGTGGCCAGCGGGCGCGATGGCGCAATCACGCCAATTGGCAATCCGCCCGATGGGCATGCGAACGGCAAGAACGAGGAACAAAGCGTCGAGAGCACGGCGCGCTTCGACGCAGCCAGTCAGCAATTGGTCATCGTGAGCGCGCGGGGCATGGAGCGGCGTTTGCGCGCTGGTCAGTCCGAAGACCAAGACAGCCTGCGACCGCTGACGGCTTCCGCCCCTCCGGCGGCCGCGGTCACGCCGTCGGACGCGCCGGCCGATGCGCCAGGCGCGGAGGATCATCCGTGAACACCGTGCCCCGGCTGCGGCCGCGCGCGGCAACGCCCACCTGCGCCGCCCACGCGCAACGCGGGCTTGTGTTTTATGCGTTTGTGGTGATGACGCTCTTTGCGCTCGCCGCGCTCCTATGGGCGCGAGCGTTCTGGCAGCAAGACCGCGTGGCGCGCGATGAACGCGTCTTGCAGCTTGCGCGCGACGCGGTCCTTGCGCATTTGGCTGCCCCCGACCTCGACGCCGTTGCCGGCCGACGCCTCGGAGAGCTGGGCTTGATGCCCGATTTGGCCTTCACCGGCCTGGCAGAGCCGATCACGATGTGTGCATTCCGCACCTGGGTGCCGGGCCAGGCGCTCACCGCCGTGGATACGACCGGGGCCTCGGCGCGCTGCTTCGGACGACTGCCCTGGCTGTCTCTCGGAATGGATCTGGGCCCTGTGGACCCCGTGGACGTCGAGGGCAAGATTCCCTGGCTTATCGTCTCCCCCAACATTGCCACGACCAACGCGTGCATGCCCAACCTAACGCCCCTGGTCATAGGCTCTGCCGTGGCCAACACCTGTCCCGGTGTGTCCTCGCAAATGCCCTTTCCTTGGCTCACAATCGTTGACGAGCGCGGCAATGTACTCACCAACCGGGCGGCCTTTGCGCTCGTCATGCCCGGTCCGCCTGCCAACGGTCAGGTGCGCACCCTTGCAGCGGGACC
Organism: Burkholderiaceae bacterium; assembly: GCA_035625725.1. Taxonomy (GTDB): domain Bacteria; phylum Pseudomonadota; class Gammaproteobacteria; order Burkholderiales; family Burkholderiaceae_F; genus GJ-E10. The sequence goes on along the minus strand of DASPPB010000092.1, from coordinate 377 downwards.
CAACGCGTGGCTCGATAGCCTCACGGTCCTCGCGGGCTGTCCGGCTCCGTGCCAGCCGGGCGTTTACGACAATTCGCGCTACGCCCAGGCCAACGGCGTGGCAACGACCCTCGTGACCACGACACTGCCGCGCGATGCCTTCGAGCACCTGTCCTGGATCGCGGATCCGCACGATTTTCACAATCTGGTGCTGTGGGTGAGCGTCGACGAACTTTTTGTCACCCTGCAGCGCCGCGCGCGCGAGGTTCTGAACAACGCCCTGCTCTCCTTCAAGGCTGCCAACGGCTACTATCCCTATGCGGCGACGTTCGGACAGTTCAACGGCACTTGCACCAGCGCCACGCTCTTCGGGCATCCGCCCGTTCTCAACGGCGGCG
>DASPPB010000091.1:0-10881 GCA_035625725.1 Burkholderiaceae bacterium | reverse complement strand
GTGAAGATGCTCGAGCGCCATGACGCCGGCTTGGCGCCCGATCATACTGATCTTGCGTGAGCGCGCGAAGGCAATGGCCGCGCGGAGGGCAGACCCAGCCGCGGGCCAGCGGGCGCCGAACGCAGAAATCGCGCTGGGGCGCTCGGTCGGTATTGTCCGCAGGTGCGAAGGCCTCCGAGAATCCTGTCAAAAGCCACGAGTCGGCCATCTTGTGCCCGACTCCTCGGGGGCTGTCGCCCTTCATAGGGAAACAAAGCGGCGCACGCCGCAATTGGGGGGAGCACTTGCTCGGACGAAGGAAGGAGCGCTGTCAGGTCGCGGTGCACGTGAGTGCCTGGGTTTGAGCAGACCACTACCTACGGACTTGTTGGCCGCCGCAAGCCGCCAACGCGCTGGCCACCTCAGTCCCCCCGCCGATCTGGGCGACAATACGTGCGCCCGGCGTGCGCGATCGAGTTTTTCGGAACAGTGTGTGGTTCGCCCGGAGCTTGTAGGCAATTCGTTTAGAATCAAGTGGTTAGGCTAATCATGCTGCTGATGATCGATAACTACGACAGCTTCACCTACAACCTCGTGCAGTATTTTGGCGAGTTGGGGGAAGACGTGCGTGTCTATCGCAATGACGAGGTCACCCTCGATGAGATCGCAGCGCAGGCACCCTCGCACATCTGCATCTCGCCTGGACCGTGCACACCCAACGAGGCGGGAATTACGCTTGAGCTTATTGGGCGCTTCGGCGGTCAAATTCCGATCCTGGGGGTGTGTCTGGGGCATCAGGCGATTGGCCAAGCGTACGGTGGCAAGGTTGTTCGGGCCAAGGAGCTCATGCACGGCAAGACCTCGCGCATCGAACACGACGGGCGGGGAGTCTTCCAGGGGCTGCCACGGGCCTTCGTCGCGACGCGCTACCACTCGCTGGCCGTCGAGCGCTCGGACCTACCCGCGTGCCTGGAAGTGAGCGCCTGGACGCCCGATGGCGAAATCATGGGCCTGCGGCACCGCAGCCTGGCCGTCGAAGGCGTGCAGTTTCATCCCGAGTCCATCGCTACCGAGTACGGGCATGAGATGCTGCGCAATTTTCTTGCTCGCCACTAGCGGGTGTCGCCGAGCGTTTTTGCCTGGCAAGAAGGAAACCGGCCCATGAGCATCACGCCAACCGAGGCGCTGGCCCGCTGCATCGACCATCGGGAGATTTTCCACGACGAGATGCTCACGCTCTGGCGTCACCTGATGAGCGGAGAACTCACGCCCGTGCAGATGGCCGGCTTGCTCATCGGACTTCGGGTCAAGAAGGAAACCATTGGCGAGATCGCGGCTGCGGCACAGATCATGCGCGAGTTCTCGACCAAGGTGATTGTTGCCGATCACACGCATTTGATCGATATCGTGGGCACCGGCGGCGATGCCGTCCATACCTTCAACATCTCGACGGCGGCCATGTTCGTCGCGGCGGCCGCCGGCGCCCGTATCGCCAAGCACGGCAATCGCAGCGTGTCCTCCAGTTCGGGGAGCGCTGACGTCCTCGAGGCGCTCGGTGCCCAAATCGATCTGGCTCCCGACCAGGTAGAAAGATGCCTGGTGCAAACCGGGATCGGTTTCATGTTTGCGCCCAATCACCACGCGGCCATGCGGCACGCGGCCCCGGTGCGCAAGGAGCTGGGCGTTCGCACGATCTTCAACATCCTCGGGCCGCTCACCAACCCGGCCTCGGCACCCAATCAGCTCATGGGCGTCTTTCACCCGGACCTGGTCGGCATCCAGGTGCGCGTGCTCCAGCGCTTGGGCAGCCGCCACGTGCTGGTCGTCCACGGGAAGGACGGCATGGACGAAGTATCGCTGGGAGCCGCGACACTGGTCGGGGAGCTGAAAAACGGACAGGTGCACGAATACGAGATTCACCCCGAGGATTTTGGCCTCGCGATGGTCTCGCACCGTGCGCTGCGCGTGGCCAATGCGCAGGAGTCCCGTGCCATGCTCCTGGAGGCCATTGGCGGCAAGCCCGGTCCTGCCTATGAAATTGTGTGCCTGAATGCGGGCGTCGCACTGTACGCAGCCGAGTGCGCCGGCTCCATCGCCGAAGGAATCACGATGGCGCGAGGCGCTGTTGCCAGCGGAGCGGCCCGCGCGAAACTCGATCAGTTTGTGGCGGCGAGCCGGCGCTTGGCCGAATCCATGTGACATCCGCAGCGCAGGGCAACTTGCCGGACGTACTGGCCAGGATCTTGGCGGTAAAAGCCCAGGAGGTCGCGCAGTCTCGCGCGCGCGAGCCGCTCGCGGCGCTGCGCGCCCGTGCCGAAGCCCGAAGCGACGTGCGCGACTTTACGGGGGCGTTGGAGCGCGTCATTGCCGCAGGTCGCCCCGGCGTAATCGCCGAGATCAAAAAAGCCTCGCCTTCACGTGGCGTCTTGCGCGCCGCCTTTGAGCCGGGGGCGATCGCGGCAAGCTTTGCGCGGCATGGCGCCGCGTGTCTTTCGGTGCTTACCGATGTGCAGTTTTTTCAGGGCGATCTGCGCTACGTCGACGAAGTGCGCTCGGTCGTCGACCTGCCCGTGCTGCGCAAGGACTTTCTGATTGACGAGTACCAGGTGTTCGAGGCGCGTGCCTCGGGCGCCGATTGCATCTTGCTCATCGCGGCCGCGCTCGACGACGCGCGGATGCACGCCCTGGCGCAATGCGCGGCGCACCTGGGCATGGCGGTGCTGGTCGAAGTGCACGACGCCGCCGAACTCGACCGGGCGCTCACGCTGGCAACGCCCCTGATTGGGGTGAACAACCGAAATCTGCGTGATTTTTCCGTGTCCCTGCAAACCACGATCGATCTGGCACCGCGAGTGGGCGCCGGCCGGCGCTTGGTTGCTGAAAGCGGTGTTCTATCCCCCGCCGACGTCGCCCGGCTGCGTGGTGCGGGCGTGTCGGCCTTTCTTGTCGGCGAGGCGTTCATGCGTGCGCCCGATCCCGGCGTGGAGTTGGCGCGCCTGTTTGCATGAGTGCCGAAGGCGTCAGTGCGCTGGCCGGCTCATTGCGTGCACATTTTGCATACCTATCAGAGAACTGGCGCAAGTGCCTCGAGGCCCCGCTAGCGGCCGACTCGACGAACGCCCTCCTTGACTTTGTCGACGGCCGGCTGGCTGCCGGGGCGACCGTGTACCCTCGGCAGCCCCTGGCAGCGCTGCAGGCATGCGAACCGGCAGACGTGCGGGTCGTAGTTCTGGGCCAAGACCCCTACCACGGGCCCGGGCAGGCCCATGGTTTTGCCTTCTCGGTGCCTGAAGGCGTGCGCCCGCCGCCGAGCCTGCGCAACATCTTTCTGGAGCTCGCGCGCGACTGCTCCTGCCCGGCGCGGCGTTCCGGCTGCCTGCTGGGATGGAGCCAGCAGGGTGTGCTGCTGCTCAATAGCGTGTTGACGGTCGAAGCCGGGCGGCCCGGAAGCCACGCGGGGCACGGATGGGAGCCGCTCACCGACGCGGTCGTCTCCGTTGTCGCCGGCCTTCCCGCGGCAAAGGTATTCTTGCTCTGGGGCGCACAGGCCCAAGCCAAGCGCGAACGCATCGAGGCCGCGCACGCCCCACACCTGGTGCTTTGCGCCAATCACCCGTCGCCGCTTTCGGCGCGGCGCGGGCCGCTGCCGTTTTTGGGTTGCGGGCATTTTTCGCAAACCAACGAATATCTCACCTCCCAAGGACTTGCGGCCATCGACTGGTGCCGCTAGCGCGCGGAGCCCAGCCAGCCGGCGCGCTGGCGGCGGGCGCGCACAGAAGCCTTGGGGTCAACGGTGAGCTTCCATTTCTCGGGCGCACGGGTCGACAGCCGGACGTCAAAGCGCAGCAGCTCATCGCGCCGGAAGGCCAGCAATTCGAGCCGTTCGCCCGGACGGTAGCGCGCGAGCAGCGCATCGAGCCGTCCGCCCGATGCGCGCAAGCCGTCAAGAGCAACGAGCTGATCGCCCGCCGAGAGCCCTGCCAGTTGCGCGGGTCCTCCGTCGAACACCTGACTGATGCGTGCCTCGGCCCCACTAGCCAGTCGAATTCCGAGCAGCGCGAAATGCGGCGAATCGAGGGCGGCCAAGCGATCCACCTGCACACCGAAGGCGGGAAGCAGCTGCGCGAAGTCCGGCTCGCGCATCTCGCGGGTCCATGCGCGCACGGTGCGCGCCAAATCCACTCCGGTGGCCTCGCGGATGGCCGGGGCTAGCTCTTCGTCGGCCACGCCGGGGTAGGAGGAGCCTGCGCGCTTGTAGCGGCGCCACAGCAGGCGCATCAGGTCATCGAGTGAGCGTCGTCCCGCAGTCCTCTGGCGAATGAGCAAATCAAGCCCTGCGGCGACGAGCGCTCCCTTCTGGTAGTAGCTCACGACGCTGTTGGGCGCATTCTCGTCAGGCCGGTAGTACTTGATCCAAGCGTCAAACGAGCTCTCGGCGAGGCTCTGCTTGAGGCGACCGCTGCGCTGCAATACGGTGGTCAACGTCGTGGCAAGCGCGTCGAGATATTGATTGGCCGTCAGCAACCCCGCGCGGCAAAGTGCCAGGTCGTCGTAATAGGAGGTGAAGCCCTCAAACAGCCACAGCAAAGTGGTGTAGTTTTCCCTCTCCAGATCGTAGTTCGCGAATGCGGCCGGACGGATGCGCTTGACATTCCACGCGTGAAAGTACTCGTGGCTGGCGAGCCCCAGGAAGCGACGGTACCCCTCCGTGCTGGCTTTCATGCCGGCATGCGGCAGCTGCTCGCGCGGACAAAGCAAGGCAGTACTGCGGCGGTGTTCGAGCCCGCCATAGCCCTCGTCGACGGCCATCGTCAAAAACCAGTAGCGTTCAAACGGCGGACGGCGCGTGCGCGGTTCGAACAATCGCGCATGGCTTTCGCACACCTTCGAGAGGTCCTGCGTCAAGCGTGTCAGGTCGAGCCGCGGAACGCGACCCGATATCGCAATTTCGTGCTCGACGCCCTGCACCGCAAAACGGCCGGAGACGAACTCTCCGAGTTCGACCGGGCAGTCGATGAGTTCGTCGTAATTGGCCGCGAGGTAGCGCCCGAAATGCCCGAGCCGCGTGCCGCTTGCCGGCGCGAGCGCCGTCGCCAGGCGCCAGTTGCGATAGCGCCGCGCGCGCGGCGCGAAGACGTCAACGCGGCACTCCTCGCGTTCGTGCCCGATGGGCAGCAAAAAGACGCTCGAGGCGTTGAAAAAACCGCGCGTCGTATCAAGATGCGCCGAGCGCACCGAGAGGTCGTTTGCGTAGACCTCGTAGGCGAGGGTCAGCCGTCCGCCGGGTGCTAGCGGGGCGCAGCGCCAGGTGTGTTTGTCGATCTTTTCGATGCGCAGGCGCCTGCCCGTGGCGGCATCCAGCGCACGCAATCGCACGATGTGGCGCGCAAAGTCGCGGATGAGATAACTGCCGGGAATCCAGGCCGGCAGCATAAAGCGCTGGCCCTGCGGATCGGTTTGGTCGACTTCGACTGTGACCTGAAAAATATGGGCGCCCGGGTCTGCGGGAAGTATGCCGTAGCCAATCGTCATGCGCGCATCTTACGAAATACCGTCGCCGGGTCTTGCGCGCGCCTGCGCCAGGTCCGCCGGCTCGTCGATGTCGCACAGCACGCCGGGGTCGTCCACGTCGATGCGCATCGGAGGGTGGCGGCGCAGAACTTCGCGCGCGCCCGTGTCGCCGCGCAGTTGCGCGAGCTCGGCGCCGCATGCTGCGCCAAAGCCCACCGGATGGCCTCGCTGTCCCCGATAAAACGGCGCTGCGCTGGCCGCGCCGCCGACGATGGCGTTGCGCACCGCAGCGATGGTCGCTTGCTGTACCTGCGGCATGTCGGCCAGGGCAATGATCCAGCCCTGCGCGTGCGCGCTGGCGCGGATCGCGCAGGCGATCGACGCGCCCATTCCTTCCTTTGCCGCCTCGCAAGGCAGCAGCGTGCAGCCCTCCTCGATCAAAACCGCCCGCAACTGCTCCTGGTTGGCGCTGGCCTCGGTGCGCACCACGGCAATCACCTCTGTGGTCACCGCACGAAGAGCGCGCGCCGCGAGCGCCGCAATGGGTTGGGCGCGCTCTTGCGTCGAGTCCGGACAGCTCTCGAGCAGCTTCAGGCGCCGGGCACTGGGATCGAAGCGCTCCCCCTTGCCTGCCGCAAGCAAGATTCCGACCAAATTCACGTTGCCCTAATCCTCCTTCGCGGCGCCGCATCGGGGTGGCGAGCGCACGCCAACGGCGCGAAAGCCAAGACCGTGCCGCGCCCCCAAGCGTAAGCGCTCCTGCGCGGTGCGCAAGCGCCCAATGCCGACACGCGATGCAGCACGCCGGATTGTGCAAATTTGTCTGCAACGCCCGACGCTCGGCGCGCGCAGCCGTGGCACAATGCTTCATACGTCGATGCCGTACGGCTGCTCTTGAGGCCCGGCGCGACGGCGCACGGATTTACAGGGGACACGTTGGGACCGGCCGTCATCCCGCTGCGGCAATCGGCAATCGAATCGGCGCTCAAAAACGAGGCGTTCGATCAGCTACCGTCCCCTGGCCTGTGTGTAAATGCCTCCGGGCAGGTCCTCGCGGCCAACCGCGCTTTTGGCCGTCTCGTCGGAATGGATCTCTCGGATCTGGTTGGCCGCAACCTCTCCGAGCTCATCATCGTTCCCCGCGGCCCGCTGCTGCTGCGTCGCTGGAGCCGGCTGTGGGCAACCCTGCTCGAGCGTCGCGGCTTTCAGCAGCGCACGCGCATTGTGTTGGCTGGCGGGCGCCGCGTAACGCTGGACGTTGCGGCTTCGGTGCTGCGCTCCGAGGACGATCCGATCGCCGTGCTCAACCTGCGCGAGATCGATGCCGACATCGGTGCCCGTCTGTGGGCGGCGCGCGCCGCAGCCTTGGGCGATGGCTCCGCCGAGGGCACCATGCTGCTTGCGCCCGACCGGCGCGTTCTGGTCACGGGCGGGCGCATGCGCAGTTTGCTGGGCGTGAACGCGGCGGGCGCGGCCGGAGTGCCGTTTGAATACCTCGTTGATGAGCCCACCGCGCGCGAATTCCTGCAGGCATTCGAGCGCCTGGGCGGGGAGCCCACGCGGGCCAGCCTGACGCTGGCCGGTGCAGCGCGTGCTTTCTCGGGATTTACGCCGCCGCGGCGACTGGCGATCACGTTGGTGAACTTCCTGTCCTATCCGCGCGTGCAAGGCGTTCTCGTGCGCGTGCGCGGCATCGACCAGCGGATCAGCCTGCGCGAGCGCGCCGAGCACCTGCAGGAGCGGATGAGTGGATTTGCAGAACACGTTTCGGATCTGGCAATGCTCACCGACGCCTTTGGAGCGGTCGCCTACCAGTCGCCTGCGATTCAGGTGCTGCTCGGGCGGGCACCCAAGGACACGATCGGCAAGCCGGCCGCGTCCTTGTTCATCGAGGACGACCGCCCGGGCTTCACCCGCGCGCTGCGTGCCGCCGTCGATAACACGGAAGGTGATCGGCGGCGCAATTACCTCGGACGCGCCCGGGGAGCCGACGGCGCCTTGCACACCATCTGGGTGAGCATCCGCAATTGTCTGGATGACCCGCAGCTCGGCGGAATGGTTGTTACCGGCGCGGACGTCTCCACGCTGATTGCAGAAGCCGGCCCCGATGCGCGCCAGGCACGGCAATTGGAACTGCGCGACCGGCTGCTGCACCTGGCCATCCAGTCCCGAGCGGACTTCGTGCAGTCTCTGTCGGGGGTACTGCGCTCCAGTGCGGACGCGCTGCGCGTGAACATGGCGGGGTTCTGGCGTTTCGACCGGGCGTCCGATGCGCTCGTTTGCGAGTCCGTGTACTCGCGCAGCGAACAGCGCTTTTTGCGCGATTGGATCGGGGTGGACTTTCCGTGCATGGGCATTGTGGAATCGGCCGATCGGCTGCGCGAGCGCACACCGCTGGCACTGACCGACACGCTCGTGGAAGGCGTGGAGCGTGACCCCCGCTGGAGCAATGTGCGCGCGTTTCTGAGCGCACCCGTGCTGCTCGAGGGCGAGGCGATCGGCATCATCTGCGTGACCGATTCGGTGTCGCGTCGCTGGGAGGACGACGAGATCGGCTTCATCGCCACGGCCTCTCTGATGGTGGCCCTGGCGGTGGAAGCCGCGCAGCGGGTGGAGGCGGAAGGGCGTATCGAGCAACTCGCCTGGTACGACCCGCTCACCGGTTTGCCCAACCGCAACTTGCTGCGCGAGAACCTGCGCGACGCGCTGCTGTCGGCAAGCGGCCGCAAGCGCCGTCTGGCCGTACTCCTCATTGATCTGGACCGCTTCAAGGACGTCAATGACACGCTCGGCCACCTCGTCGGCGATTCGCTCATCAAGGCCGCGGCCGAGGTGCTCCGGGAGGTGGTCGGCACGATGGGCACGGTCGCGCGTCTGGGCGGTGACGAATTCATCGTACTGGTAGAGGAGTTCACGCATCGCCAGGAGATCGCGGAACTCGCCACCCGCGTGGCACAGGCTCTGCACCGCAGCGACTTCGTTCCGAACGTCGTGACGCAGGTTTCCGCTTCGATTGGCGTGGCGCTTTTCCCCGAACATGGCCGGGAGATCGGCACCTTGCTCAAAAACGCCGATGCCGCCATGTACCAGGCCAAGCGCGATGGGCGCAACCAGGTGAGCTTTTTCAACCCGATCCGCTTCGAGCGCGCCGCGCGGGAGGTGCGGCTGGGCATCGAACTGATGAGGGCCGTGCAAAGCGAATCGGCCCAATTTTTCATCGAGTATCAACCCCAGGTCGAAATCGCTAGCGGTCGAGTCATGGGCCTCGAAGCGCTGATTCGCTGGCACCATCCCGTGCACGGCGTGCTCACCCCGGATCGATTCATCGCCGTGGCGGAGGTGAGCGGCTTGTCCGAGCGCATTACACGCTGGGTGATGCAGGAGGTGTGCGCACAGATTCTGCGCTGGCGCAAGGTGCGCCCAGGCTTTGACATACCGATTTCGATCAACGTGGCGGGGCGCGAGTTCGGGTCAAACGTCCTGCCCATCCTGGTGCGTGCCGCGCTCGGACGTTTTCACATCGAACCGCAGATGATCACGCTGGAGATCACCGAGCGCACCCTGGTCAAGGACGGTGAAATCAACAACGACGTCGTCAACGAACTGTCTTCCTTGGGCGTCGGCCTCGTGCTCGATGATTTCGGCACCGGTTACTCGACGCTCGGATATCTGCGGCGCATGCCCATCCGCGCCATCAAGATCGACCGCACCTTTATCGAAGGCATACCGCAAAATCCCGACAACTGCGCCATCGTGACGGCAATGCTCACGGTGGCCCACCACTTCAAGCTCGCGGTGGTGGCCGAGGGCGTGGAAAACGCGGACCAAGGCGAGTACCTGCGTTCGTTGGGCTGCGAGTACGCGCAAGGACATCACTACTCGCGCGCGCTGCTGCCCTCGACAATCGAAGAGCAGCTCACTGCCGGTCGGGCCGCAAAGGCCTGATCGCTCGAGGAGGCGCAAGCATGGCAACACAGTTCATCCGAGTCGAAAGCCGCGGCCGTGTCGGCCTGATCACTTTGGATCGGCCCCAGGCGCTCAATGCGCTCAACGACACTCTGATGGACGAGCTGGGCGCGGCGCTGCTCGCATTCGACGCCGACGACGGCATCGGCGCCATCGTCGTGACGGGCTCGGCCAAGGCGTTTGCCGCGGGTGCGGACATCGCGGCGATGAAGGATCTGTCGTTTCTCGACGCGGTGCGCGGCGATTACATTACGCGCAACTGGGAGACGATCCGGCGCGTGCGCAAGCCGGTGATCGCCGCCGTTGCCGGCTATGCGCTGGGCGGCGGCAACGAACTGGCGATGGCCTGCGACATCATCATTGCGGCGGATACCGCGCGTTTCGGACAGCCCGAGATCAAGCTCGGGATCATTCCCGGCGCGGGCGGCACGCAGCGCCTGCCGCGTGCGGTGGGCAAGTCCAAGGCGATGGACCTCGTGCTCACAGGGCGCCTGATGGATGCCCAGGAGGCGGAACGCGCCGGGTTGGTCGCCCGCGTGGTACCCGCCGATAAGCTGCTCGAGGAGGCATTGGGCGTGGCCGCTACGATCGCCTCCTATTCACTTGCCAGCGTGCTGATGGCCAAGGAGGCGCTGGTGCGCGCCTACGAGATGCCTTTGTCCGAGGGGATATTGTTCGAGCGGCGCATGTTTCATGCGCTCTTTGCCACGGAAGACCAGAAGGAAGGCATGGCGGCCTTTCTCGAGAAGCGTCCTGCCGACTTTCGGCACCGCTGAGCCACGGCGCGCCTGCGGCGCGCGGAATTTTCCTTGAATTTCAGGCAGCTGGACGTCACCACCGGCGCGCTTCGGGACGCGAGCGGGCCCCCCAACTTGACAGCTTTTTTGCAGCGCCCGATAATCCCCCTTCTCTGCTCCTCGCAATTCTCGAAGCAAAAGACCCTGGGTCCTTGCCGGGCGGGTAGCGGCGTTCTTTAACAATCGAAACAGCCGATAAGTGTGGGCGCTTGATGAGTAGGCGCAACCGCTCGTTCGGGCATGTCTTCCGGGGCGCAGGCTCCGGGGCATCCACGTCGGGCGGCGCATCTCAACTCATAGAGTGGCTCACGAGATTTGAATCAAATCAATTCCGCGAGCTAGAAAGCGGACGTACGCAAGTATGTTTGCTATGGATAAAACTGAAGAGTTTGATCCTGGCTCAGATTGAACGCTGGCGGCATGCTTTACACATGCAAGTCGAACGGCAGCACGGGGGCAACCCTGGTGGCGAGTGGCGAACGGGTGAGTAATACATCGGAACGTGCCCAGTAGTGGGGGACAACCAGTCGAAAGATTGGCTAATACCGCATACGACCTACGGGTGAAAGCGGGGGATCGCAAGACCTCGCGCTATTGGAGCGGCCGATGTCCGATTAGCTAGTTGGTG
>DASPPB010000090.1:0-4047 GCA_035625725.1 Burkholderiaceae bacterium | reverse complement strand
GGGCTGAAGTAGTAGCCCTGGAGGTTTTGGCAGGCCATGGCCTTGAGGGTGGCGGCCTGCTTGAGGGTTTCGACGCCCTCGGCGGTGACGCTCACCCCGAGGGTTTTGGCCAGTGCGAGGATGGCCCCGACGATGGAGTCGCTCAAGCCCCCCTCGGAGAGCCGGCCGATGAAGCTGCGGTCGACCTTGATGACGTCGATGGGGATCTGCAGCAGGTAGCTCAGGGAGGAGTAGCCGGTGCCGAAGTCATCCAAGGCGATGCGCACGCCGTGGCGGCGCAGGCTGTTGAGGGTGGCCACGGTGGTGGCGAAGTTCTCCATGACCGCGCCCTCGGTGATCTCGAGCTCCAGGTGCTCGGCGGCGAGGGCGTTTTGGGCCAGGGTCTGGAGCACGGTTTGCACCAGGTCGCTGCGCCCGAACTGCTTGGGCGAGAGGTTCACGGCCACGCGCAGCTCCAGGCCCTGGGCGCGCCAGGCGGCCAGATCGGCGCAGGCGCGCTGCAGCACCCAGTGGCCGATGGCCGAGATCAGGCCGGTTTCCTCGGCCAGCGGAATGAAGGTGAGCGGCGCGATCAGGCCGCGCTCGGGGTGCTCCCAGCGGATGAGCGCTTCGACGGCACACACGCGCGCGCGCGCCATGTCGATGAGCGGCTGGTAGCGCAGCGCAAACTCGCCCCGGGGCAGCGCCACGCGCAGACTCGTCTCGAGCTCCAGGCGGTTTAAGGCCTGCTCGGTCAACGCCGCCCGGTACATCTGGCTGTTGTCGCGCCCCGAGCGCTTGGCGTGGTACATCGCCGTGTCGGCGTGCTTGAGCAAGGTGTGCGCATCGGGGCCGTCTTCGGGGTACACCGCCACGCCAATGCTGCTGGTGAGCGTGAACTCGCGCCCGTCGAGCGCAAAGGGCCGGCGCATGAGCGCACCGATGCGGTGGGCCACCGCCAGCACGTCCTCCGGGCTCTTCACGTCGGTGATGAGCAGCGTGAACTCATCGCCCCCCAGCCGCGCCATCGAGGCCTCGAGCTCCACGGACAAGCCCTGGTGCGAGATCGCATCGGCGGGCCGCAGCGCATCGCGCAGCCGATCGGCCGTCCACAGCAGCACCTGGTCGCCGCTGTTGTGCCCGAGCGTGTCGTTGATCTGCTTGAAACCGTCCAGATCCAAAAACAACAGCCCAAAGCGCCCGCCCTTTCTCTTGGCCCGGCGCACCTCGCGCCCCAGGCGGTCCAAAAACGCCGCCCGGTTGGGCAGCCCCGTCAACGAGTCAAAGTACGCCAGCCGCGCCACCCGCGCCTCGGCCTCCTTGCGCTCGGTGATGTCACGCAGCAGCCCCAGCGTCTCGTGCGCGTTGATCATGGTAAAGCGCGCCTCAAAAAAACTCGGCTGCGCCCCGGCCTCGCTCAACGAATACTCCACGTGCTGGTCCACCCCGCTCGCCCGCGCCCGCTGCACCGCAGCGAGCAGCCGCTGCCCCGCATCCGGCGGATAGCCCTGCGCAAAACGCTGCCCCGCCACCGGCCAGTAGCGCCCCGCCCGCGCCTCCTCCGGCACACGCACCTCCAGCACCTCGCCCCCCTCGTCAATGCGCAGCAGCGTGTCGGGCATCGCACTGAGCATCGCCGCATTGCGCGCATCGGCAAGCTGCAACTCCGCCGTTCTCGCCTCCAGGCGCGCAAGAACGTCCTTGAGTTGCTCCTTGCCCCGGTGCGCCCGCGACCGCCAACCGCTGCCGATCAATCCCAGCATCACCAGGCGGCCCAAGGTCAAAACGAACCAGACCCACGCCAGATGCCTTTCGGCCTGCGTCCCATACAAAGGCAAGCTGCCGTCGGCACGCGTATAAAGAATCAGGCCCGTCACAACGACCGCGATCGCCCACAGGAGGGCTGTCGCACGCCAGCGGATCTGCAGGCTGCCAAATCCCATGACGATAAAGATCGTCCCGAGGAAGAAGTACGCAAGGCGGGGCACGCAGGCCAGAAACACGAACATGACAGTCAGCGCCACGCAAACCTGGGGCACCATCAGGAATTTGTCGGAGCCGCGTTCGCCGTAGCCCGAGAGGAGCAAGAAATAAAAGGCGGCGGCGCTCGCACATCCGACCGCCGAATAGACAACCGGAACCCAGCCCGGGACGGTGCCCGCGAGCGCATACAGCGCCAGGATCACGCCGTCGAGAAAATAGGAAGCCGCGTAGGCGAGCGGAAAGCGTGCACGAAAGCGCCGGCGTCGGCGAACATCGGCCGAAACGAGATCTTTCGTGGAAGCACTATGCATGCGTCAAGTTCCATCACCACCGGGGTGCGCGGCGGTGCATTGCATCGGGCTGGGCGCGCAACGTCTTTGTCCGTTGGGTCGCCGTTAGAACCATTTGCGGGCGACAACGCGCTTTGCCGGGCAGACACACTTCGCCTCTATGGCGGTATCGGCGCGGCCGCGAAGGTACTTGACGAATCCCAAGCGCGAATTAGCCGGCCAAATTGCGAATTCCGGGGACAATCGAGATTGGCTCTTTGGCGGAGCCGACCAAGCCTCCGTCGCGCGGCACGCGCGCCGCCGCGCCTGGAGCGATGGTTCAGTCCCTGCGAAGCGCATCCGCCTGCGCGCCGCTGCACTGCACTTCACGGCCCGCCAGATCGTGCCGAGGCGGTCGAAGTGCACGCAGGCTTACCGGCCACAGGATCTTGCGCAACCTTAACTGCCGTTAAGCGCCGCACTGCGGGTGATTGTCTCGCATCGCCCGCGAACCTATGATCAATGCAAGCGGCAGAGCGCATGGGCGCGGACCTCGACTCGGGTCCAAGGTTGCAGTGATGGGACGATTGCTACGTTGCACGGCATTTGGCCATGCGCTTATTTTTGCCGGCGTTGCCTGGGCTGGTGGTCCGCTCGGTATCGATCATCCCATCACGCCCACGGAATCGGGGATCTGGGCGAGGCACTACACGCTAACCCTCGAATACTCCGTCATAGCCGTGGACTTGGGCGGAGCGCTTTGGCTGGGCGGTGAGACCGAGCTCGGAAAGACCTTCTGGCAGACGACCGATTCCATGGCCTTTGGGCAGCTCGCGGCGCAAGCTGCCAAATACGCGTTTGGCCGCAAACGGCCCAGCCAGACCAGCGATCCCAACCTGTGGTTCAAGGGGCTGCAGGCCCAGAGCTTCCCCAGCGGGGAAGTGACGCTGCAGGCGAGCTTTGTGACGCCCTTCATCGCGACGTACGCCGGACGCGACCCCTGGATTTGGGCGCTCGAAATCCTCCCCGCCTATGACGCGGTGGCGCGCGTCAAGGAAGGCGGACACTGGCAAACCGACGTGCTTGCCGGCTGGGCGCTGGGTTCGGGCTTTGGGTATTACTTTTCGGTGAAAAGGGAAAACCCCTTTTTCCTAAGCGTCCTGCCGCACGGTTTTGCGGTGGGACTGCGTGCGCGGTTCTGACGCCCGCGCCCGCCACCTCTTGAGGGAGTCTTGGCCCACACATACGCAAGCGTTCAAAGGGTCCCGCGCCGCCGAAGGCCGCAGGCGAAGCGAAGGGCTCCCCGGTAAGATCCGTGCGCTCTCTCGGCGGTCAGGTGGCGTGAGATTTCGGTGCAGGTCCGGTTGTGGAACGCGGCACAGCACCAGTTTGTCGCCCGTTTTGCCCGTAACGCACATCAAGGAGTGCGGTGTGCTTGGGGTCGGCCGATGCGATGTCCCGACGCCCGTCGCACAAGCGCGGCTCTTCCCAGGCGCTCGTGCGCGCCACGCACGAGACCATCTGGGAGACCTTGACGGACTATGGGAATTTCGCGCAATTCATCCCTGGCCTGAACGCAAGCCTTGTGCTGTCTCGCGGCGCTGCCCTTTGCACCGTCGAGCAGCGCTGGCGCGTCACGCTTCTTCTGATTCCGTTTCCGGTCGACATCACCGTCCTATCGGTCGAGCGGCCACCGTCGAATCTCGATGTGCATTTGGTGCGCGGCGACCTGAAGGGCCTGGAGGGCGGCTATTCGATTCAGGAGGGCCCCGACGGCCAGACTTCGATCCTGTGGGATGGTCGCGTGGAGAACGCA
>DASPPB010000089.1:0-4696 GCA_035625725.1 Burkholderiaceae bacterium | reverse complement strand
GATCAGCCGTCCCATGGCCCGTTGGTCTACGGGGGCACGGGTGATCGGTCAGCCGCAAACCGCCTTGGAGTCGTGGCTCCTCGAAACGGTGCGCAAGCTCACGTCCCAGGCCGGATTGCAGATGCCGCAGGTCGCAATCTATGAGGGCGAACCCAATGCCTTTGCCACTGGGGCGTTTCGCAATAGCGCCCTGGTTGCTGTTTCCACAGGCTTGCTGCAGAGCATGAGCCGCGAGGAGGTCGAAGCGGTCCTAGGCCATGAGGTGAGTCACATCGCCAACGGGGACATGGTGACGATGACCCTGCTCCAGGGCGTGATCAATACCTTCGTGATCTTCCTCTCCCGTGTGCTGGGCTATGTCATCGATCGCATGATTTTGCGCAACGAGGACGAGGCCCCTGGTATGGGCTATTACGTGTCGGTTCTCGTGCTCGACTTGTGCCTGGGCTTGCTGGGCTCGATCATCGTCGCCTGGTACTCGCGCCAGCGCGAATTTCGCGCCGATGCCGGTTCGGCGCATCTGCTGGGCTCCGGCCGACCGATGATTCAGGCGCTCACGAGGCTCGGGGGCTTGGAGTCCGCTGATCTGCCCAAGCAGATCAGCGCGCTGGGCATCAGCGGCGCCCCATCGGGGGTACTGTCGCTGCTGGCAAGCCACCCGCCGATCGAAGAGCGCATCCGCGCGCTGCAAGCGCTGGGCGTCTGAGCCGCTTCGCGAAGGCGCGCGCAGCAGATCCGTTTTTTTCTTACTGCGCGCGCTTCCAGATGCGCCAGCGCTCGTCGGGGCGCGCGCGGCGGTGGCCTTCCCAGACGAGTTCCCACACGCTGCGGCCCCCGGGGGGCGAGTCTTCGTCCAGCAGCGAGCGCTTCACATCGTGGTGCAGGGCGAAGCGACAGGTTTCGTCTGAACCCTCGCTTTCGAATCGAATCTTTCCGTAGTACGCAAAGATGGCCCGCTCACCCAGGGGCACGCGGTGCGCCTGCACGCACCCAAGACCCAGCCCCCGCGCCAGCAGTTGGGTGGAGACCTCGGTGGCAAAGGTCCGATAGGTAAAGACGTAATCGACGGCGGGCAAAAAGAGCAGATTGGCCGTCATCCAGACACTGGTCACGCCCGCAGCCGCAAGTAGCGGTCCGCGCCATAGGACCCGGGGCCGACGCAGCACGCGCCAGGTGATGAGCTGCGCCCAAGCAGCAGCAACTGCCACCGCGATAGCCAGCTCGAAGGGGTGCACGTGCGGCACGAACCCGGGCGCCAGGTGCACGATGGACGCGGCCATCGCGCGGGGCACGCCAAATTCCATGGCCAAGTAATACGCCCAGAAAAATACGAGCGACAGCGAAAAAACGGCAATCGCCAACCAGTCGATGACGTTGTCGAGCGCGCGGCGCAGGGTTGTTGCGCCCAGTGCGGCAAGAGCCGCCAGTGGCGCAATAAAGCCGATAATCGCGCGCTCTTCAAGCGGCGCGGAAAAAAACATCGCGAGCACGAGTCCGCCCAGCAGCAGCAAGGGCCGCTCGATGTGCGCGGCAAGCATGCTCGCGCGCCAGGCGTAGATTCCCCATGCCGCCAAGGGCCAAAGCGGCCATAGGAACCAGGCGCTCGTGCGCAGCAGCCAAAGCGCGTCCTCAATCCCGAACGGGCCGGGGGCGGCGGAGCCCAACCAGGCATCGAAGAAGGCGCTCGCCTGCTCGTGCGGGGCCCATGCCCAGGCGGCCAACGGCCACGAGATCCCGATTGCCAGGGCGAGAAGCACCGCAAGCAGACTTGCCAGGATCATGGTGCGAATGTCGGCCCCGGCGCTTCTTCGGGCGCGCCAAAACGCCGCAAGGCAACCCAAAAGCAGTCCCGCGGCGGCCGTTGGTCCCTGCGCGAGCGACAGGGCGCCCACCGCCAGACCCGCCAAGGCCGACGCGAGCATCAAGCGCCCCTCGATACTGCTCAACGCAAAAAGCGCGACCGATACCATGGCAATGCTCGCGGCGTTGGCCTGGGTCTGGTGCAGCCGCCAGATCATGCCGATGGTGCCGATCGTGAGCAGCGCCGAGACGTTGGCCAGAAGACGGGCGTACTCGCGCCGATTGGCCTCGCCGCCGAAGACACCGGCAACGGGCTGCGCCTCGTCGCGGCGCGCGAGGCGATAGACAGCCTGCCAGAGCGCAACAATAGCCAGTGGATACCAAAACAGGTTGGCTGCGGCCGCCGCATTGGTGTCACCGATCAGCCAGCCCGCCGCCCAGATCAAAATCGCGCCGAACCAGTAGGCCAAGGGCCCGCCTTGCGGGGTGGGGGCCCCCGCCACGTTGGGCAGAAGCCAGTCGACCAGTTCGCCACGCGCCATGGTCCACATGCGGCCAAAGCCAGCCGCGTCGGGCGGCCACAGGTCGTGCCCGAACAGACCGGGAACGAGGAACGCAACGAGCAGTCCCAACAATGCCCCGTGCGGCAGGGCTGCGGCGGCCTGCGCGGAGACCTTCGCCGGTGAGCGCCGCAGGGGTTCCATCATTGTTCAGTGCGGCGGGCTGTACGCTCGCCGCAAACCCGCGAGGCAAGCGCCCCAGGACGCGAGGTTGGCCGTCCGCCAGGCGACAAAAAAGGCAGCCTCGCCGGCTGCCTGCTGCGAACGGACGCGACGCCTTGCCCCCTTGCCCCGTTCATCCCTGGGCCCGGCACGCGGCGCGAAGCTCTAGCGACGCTTGGCTTTTGCGGCCGTTGCCTCGGCCGCGGCGGCGTTGACTTCCTTGCTCTTGGTCGCGAACTTCTGGCGGAACTTCTCCACCCGCCCGGCCTCAACCACACGGGTCTGCGCGCCGGTGTAAAAGGGGTGGGACTCCGAGGACGTGTCGAGTTTGACCAAAGGATATTGCTTTCCGTCCTTCCACTTGATCGTCTCGCGGGTGGGCGCGGTCGAACGCGTCACGAAACTGTAGTCGCACGAGACATCGAGGAAAACGACTTCACGGTACTCGGGGTGGATGCCTTGTTTCATTTCGCACTCTCGCAGTGCCCAATTCGGGTCGGATCGAAATTCCGCAACCGCGCAGTTTAGCACGGTGCGCCGGCGTGCGACTAGCCGCCGCGGCGCATCATGTCGAAGAATTCGGCGTTGTTTTTGGTCTGTTTCATCTTGTCGAGCAAGAACTCCATGGCTTCGATCTCATCCATGCCATAGAGCAGCTTGCGCAAGATCCAGACTTTTTGCAGCACCTCGGGCTTGAGCAGCAGCTCCTCGCGGCGCGTGCCCGAACGGTTTACGTTGATGGCCGGGTAGACGCGCTTTTCGGCAAGCCGCCGCTCCAGGTGAATTTCCATGTTGCCCGTGCCCTTGAATTCCTCGTAGATCACGTCATCCATGCGCGAGCCCGTGTCGATGAGCGCCGTGGCGATGATCGTGAGCGACCCGCCCTCTTCGATGTTGCGCGCCGCGCCAAAAAAGCGTTTGGGCCGCTGCAGGGCGTTGGCGTCCACACCGCCCGTGAGGACCTTGCCCGAGGCAGGCACAACCGTGTTGTAGGCGCGCGCCAGACGCGTGATGGAGTCGAGCAGAATCACCACGTCCTTTTTGGACTCGACCAGGCGCTTGGCCTTCTCGATGACCATCTCCGCGACTTGCACGTGGCGCACCGCCGGCTCATCGAAGGTGGAGGAGACGACCTCGCCGCGCACCGAGCGCTGCATTTCGGTGACTTCCTCGGGCCGCTCATCGATAAGCAGCACGATCAGCACCACGTCGGGGTGATTGGCCGTAATGGCGTGCGCGAGGTGCTGCAGCATCACCGTCTTGCCCGACTTGGGGCTTGAGACCAGCAGTCCGCGCTGGCCTTTGCCGATCGGCGCGATGATGTCGACCAGGCGCCCCGTGATGTTCTCGTCGCCGCGCATTTCGCGCTCAAGCGTCATCGGCTTGTCGGGAAAAAGCGGTGTCAGGTTCTCGAACAAGATGCGCTGCTTGGTCGAGTCGGGCGTCTGACCGTTGACCTTGTCGACTTTGACCAGCGCGAAATAGCGCTCCCCGTCCTTCGGCGTGCGCACTTCGCCCTCGATCGAGTCGCCGGTGTGCAAATTAAAGCGCCGGATCTGCGATGGCGAGATGTAGATGTCGTCGGTGTTGGCCAGATACGAGGTCTCGGGCGAACGCAGAAAGCCGAAGCCGTCGGGTAGCACCTCGAGCGTGCCGTCGCCGAAGATTTGCTCGCCGGACTTGGCGCGGCGCTTGAGGATCGCAAACATCAGCTCCTGCTTGCGCATCCGGTTGGCATTGTCGATTTCCAAGGCTGCGGCCATCTCGAGAAGCTGCGAGACGTGCAGTGCTTTGAGCTCAGATAGTTGCATGGGGAGGGATTGAGCGCAGGAGGTTGGGGACCGTAGGGGTCAGGCGCGGTGGAGGAATCGGGTCAGGTTGCGACGGTCGCGCTAGCGGCGAGCCGTCGATCGTGCCCGCGGGACGACGGGCGAGCTTATTCGCCCGTCGGAAAGAATCAGAGATTGTCGTTGATGAATGCGATCAGTTGGGGTTTTGACAATTGGCCGACTCGCGTGCCCGCGACGGCACCGTCCTTGAACAGCATGAGCGTGGGGATGCCGCGGATGCCATACTTGGCCGGCGTGACCTGGTTTTCGTCGACGTTTAACTTGGCTACAGACAGACGGCCCTTGTACTCGTTGGCCACTTCCGAGACGATCGGGGCGATCATG
>DASPPB010000088.1:0-2303 GCA_035625725.1 Burkholderiaceae bacterium | reverse complement strand
CAAGCGTCTGCGGCAAAAGCCTGCATGGTCATCATTGGGCACACCAGCCACACCGGCAGTTCGGCCTTGAACGAACGTCTTTCCGAACAGCGCGCGGCCTACATCAAACAGCGGCTGGAAGCCGATGCGCCCGAACTTGCCGCGCACCTGAGCGCAAGCGGAATGGGTTTTCGCGAAAATATCGTGGGCACCGGAACGGACGATGCGCGAGACGCGCTGGATCGCCGCGTGGAATTCAAGATAAACCAGTGCGGTTAAGACGATCGGACGCCCCGAGGGACCTGCGTTCGAGGCGCAGAGCTCGTGTCCTTTTCGTTCGGCGCGACGCTTCGATGGCCTTCTTCACGTTGAGCGCGTGCGACGCGCTCGTAGCGTGCTGCACGCGCGCAGTTCCTTGAAACGGCCGCGTTGCCATCTTGCGGGACCGACCAAGTCGCGGTGGCCTTTGAGATCGCCGAGGCTCCTCGAACGCGTCATCGACGCGTGCCTTGCACAGACCTGGCCGCTCTTGCTTGAGAAGCGCTCCGGGCATTGGCTGATCTAGCGGTTCGGCCGAAAAGGCGAGAGAGCATGTTTTCCCCCGCAGGCCACAGCCTTGGGAATGGATCGGTTTCTCGGGAGCCGAGGAGCAAGGGGCCGTGACGTCGCCGCCCTAGGAGGCGCCGAGCGAAAGAAAATCGCTTTGTCCCGGGCTAGGGCGATTTCGTGCCGTAGAACCGATACACCGCGGTATACGGGGTGCGGGCTGTAGCGCCTGCGTGCGCTGCATCACATCCTTCGGCCGGTGGGTTGCCGCCCGCGGTCTGGATGCGTTGGACGCTTTTCGTACCGGTCAACACGCCCGAGCCCGCCGTAGACTTTGCGCTCAGAAGCAACCAGGGTATTGCCCCGGGTGCCGGGGCGTCCGCGCGCGCAACGACGCTTGCCGTCACCGAGCTGCCGTCGTTCGATTCCCAGGTCGGGCCGGCGTAATGTTTGCCGATCTTGGCCCCGTGCGAATCTGTCAGGACCGCTTCTGGCGCGACGAACGCCCAGCTGAACTTCGCCGGGTCTGCCTTGTCTGCGCGGCATTCATAGATCTGCACCCCACTCGCATCCGCCTTAAGGAGCAATTTTTGCTCGCTCGGCACAGCGAGCGAGGGCGGCACCGTGGGCCCAACCGGGCACGCGCCACACGCAGCCAGCGCCACCGCCGACATAGCTGCGATCGGGTTGCGTAACCCCACTCTCACCTTCAGCCCTCTTCGTTTGCAGTCCGACTGCCCTCTTCTTGCACGCGGGTCCCGATTTGGTGCGAACACGATGATTCTAGGCCAATCGAGGCGCGCTGCCATCGCGTCCTTGGCTTTCTGGACGCCTCGGCCGCAAGTCGGACGAATCCGGCGAAAGGCAGCGGCGCTTGAGCTCGGATGCCGAATAGCAGGGCAGCTGCGCGAGCATGCGTGCAAGCGTCCAACGTGCCCATTGCTCGTCGCTTATTGCCGGGGTTGGTGCTGCGCGAACAAAGGTCATCTGGTACGGACCCGAGGGAGTGAGCGCAACCAGCAGAGCATTTCGTTCGCGTGTACTCATTTTGGTTCTCCTAAACGGCACCAAATTGCAGGACCTTGCCGCCGACTCCGGCGCCGTCGTTGCATGGATTTGCTTACGTGGGCAAATGCTATGGGAGCTGCGCGCGCGCGGAAAGTGAAGAAAGTCAGTCGCGCGCCAAGGTCGCGGGTGCAACGAATCGGTCCTCATTCGGCAGTACGGAATTTTCGCCTGCTCCGAAGACGAGTCACTCCAACCCGCCGTGGCCGCCCCGGATCGCGCGCGAAGCGCGGGCGGCAAAAGCCTGCGCGAAGGTCCTTGGGTTGCGCTGGCGCACGGCGTGTGCCGCCTCAAAGGATGGTCGCACCGAGCAGCCTGCGGCCCGGATCAAGCAGCGGGCGCACGCCCATGCACCTAAGCCGGCCCATGCGCGTCGGTGCTGGGGCAATGGGCTTTCGCGAAATATCGTGGGGACCGCAAGGTGCGACGCGTGGCGTCACCACGTGGAATTCAAATTGGGCCAGCGCAGTGAAGACTCGCGTATGACCGGCCGGCTGGCGATCGAGCTAAAGACGTCGTGACTTTTTTGTCTCACCCGATTCGTGGACGGCCTTTTTCACGTTGGGCGCGAAGTGCGCTGCAACCCACCGGAGCCGGGCCCGCCCACGATCGTGTCGAGTTCGTTCTCCGGGATTTTGCCTGCGGATTTTTCCCCAACCCAGCAGGCGATTGCCGAATGGTTGTCCTGGTGGGGATCGGCATGCTCGGCCATG
>DASPPB010000087.1:0-11960 GCA_035625725.1 Burkholderiaceae bacterium | reverse complement strand
GGGAACCGCAACGGCTGCCGGGGCCGCGGGCGCAGCCGCAGCCGGCGGCGTGGACGGGAGCGCCGCCGCAGGCGCACTCGCTTTTGCCGCAGCTTGTGCGGACGGGGCCGCGGCTGCGGCAGCAGCCCGCTCTTCGAGCAGCAAAATCAGGGATCCTTGGGAGACCTTGTCGCCCAGCCGCAGCTTGAGTTCCCGCACCACTCCCGCCGCCGAGGACGGGATCTCCATCGAGGCCTTGTCCGACTCCACGGTGATCAGGGACTGTTCGGGTGCGACCGCGTCGCCCGGCTTGACCAGCAACTCGATGACCTCGACGTCCTTGAAGTCGCCGATGTCCGGCACACGTACCTCAACCATATTTCCCATGGCGACCTCTCCTCTAGCGGCCGGCAGACTGCTGCGGGGATCGGGCTTTGTGCGAAGGCATGCGCTGCTTTCTTATAGTGTTGCGGGGTTGGGCTTTTTCGGATCGATTCCGAACTTGCGGATCGCCTCGGCGACCTTGGCCGGCGTCACGGAGCCTTCGTCGGCCAGGGCTTTGAGAGCTGCGACAGCGACGAAGTGGCGGTCGACTTCGAAGAAGCGGCGCAGCGCCTCGCGCGTGTCGGAGCGTCCGAATCCGTCGGTCCCCAGCACCGTGAACGAGCGGCCCTGCGGAACAAAGGCGCGGACCTGATCGGCGAAGGAGCGCATGTAATCGGTGGCCGCGATGATGGGGCCCGCCGTGCGCTCGAGCTTTTGCGTGAGGTACGCCTTGCGCGCTTTTTCCGTGGGGTGGAGCATGTTCCAGCGCTCGCAGTCGATGCCGTCGCGCCGCAGCTCGGTAAAGCTCGTGGTACTCCAGACGTCGGCGGCCACCGCGAAGTCGCGCTCGAGAATTTCGGCCGCGGCCAGCACTTCGCGCAAAATCGCGCCGCTGCCCAGCAGTTGCACGCGCGCGATGGACTTGCCCTTGCCGCTGCCCGCCGGACCCTCGCGCAGCAGGTACATGCCGCGCAAGATGCCCTCCTCCTGGCCTTTGTGCAGACCCGGCTGCGGATAGTTTTCGTTGAGCAGCGTCACGTAGTACCAGACGTTTTGCTGTTCGGCCACCATGCGCCGCAGGCCGTCTTGCAAGATGACGGCCACTTCGTGCGCAAAGGTGGGGTCGAAGCTCACGCAGTTGGGGATCGTGGCCGAAAGGAGGTGCGAATGGCCGTCTTGGTGCTGCAGACCCTCGCCATTGAGGGTCGTGCGGCCGCTCGTGCCGCCCAGAAGAAAACCGCGCGACTGCATGTCGCCCGCCGCCCACGAGAGGTCGCCCACGCGCTGGAAGCCGAACATGGAGTAAAAGATGTAGAAGGGCAGCATGATGCAGTTGTTCGACGAGTAGCTCGTTGCCGCCGCAATCCAGGAGCTCATCGCCCCGGCTTCGTTGATGCCCTCCTCCAGTATCTGGCCGGCCTTGTCTTCGCGGTAGTACATGACCTGGTCGCGATCCACGGGCTCGTAGAGCTGGCCGTGGCGCGCGAAGATCCCCAGCTGGCGGAACATGCCCTCCATGCCGAAGGTCCGCGCCTCGTCCGGGATGATCGGCACCACGCGCGGCCCCAGGTTCTTGTCGCGCACCAGCTGCGTGAGAAAGCGCACGAAGGCCTGCGTGGTGGAAATCTCGCGCCCTTCGGTGGTGGGCTCCAGGATGGCCGAGAACGTCTCGAGCGGCGGAACGACGAGTTTTTCATCGGCGTTGCGGCGCCGCTGCGGCAGGTAGCCTCCCAGCGCGCGGCGGCGCTCGTGGAGATATTTCATCTCGACCGAATTGTCCTCGGGCTTGTAGAAGGGCAGCTCCTCGAGTTTGTCGTCGGGTATCGGGATGCGGAAGCGGTCGCGAAACTCGCGCACGGCCTCGGTGTCGAGTTTCTTCACCTGGTGCGTC
This sequence comes from Burkholderiaceae bacterium, assembly GCA_035625725.1. Classification (GTDB taxonomy): domain Bacteria; phylum Pseudomonadota; class Gammaproteobacteria; order Burkholderiales; family Burkholderiaceae_F; genus GJ-E10. Next base: position 10,045 of record DASPPB010000087.1, on the reverse strand, counting down.
GGGTTCTTCGCCTCCCCGATCTTGCCCATCCCGTAGCCCTTGACGGTCTTGGCAAGGATGACGCTGGGTTTGCCGGTGTTTGCGACCGCGGCCGCGTAGGCCGCGTAGATCTTGTGCGGATCGTGCCCGCCGCGGTTTAGCCGCCAGATGTCCTCGTCGGTCATGCGCGAGACCATCTCAAGCAGCCGCGGGTACTTGCCAAAGAAGTGCTTGCGCACGTAGGCGCCATCGTTGGCCTTGTAGTTCTGGTACTCGCCGTCCACGGTCTCTTCCATCAGCTGGCGCAGCAGCCCGTCCTTGTCGCGGGCAAGCAGCGGGTCCCAGTACGAGCCCCAGATCAGCTTGATCACGTTCCAGCCCACCCCGCGGAACTCGCCTTCGAGCTCCTGGATGATCTTGCCGTTGCCGCGCACGGGCCCATCGAGCCGCTGCAGGTTGCAGTTCACGACAAAGATCAGGTTGTCGAGGTTCTCGCGCGCCGCCATGCCGATCGCGCCCAGCGACTCGGGCTCGTCCATCTCGCCGTCGCCGCAAAACGCCCAGACCTTGCGGTCTTCGGTGTTCGCGATGCCGCGGGCGTGCAAGTACTTGAGAAATCGCGCCTGGTAGATCGCCTGGATCGGGCCCAGCCCCATGGAAACCGTGGGGAACTGCCAGAACTCGGGCATCAGTTTGGGGTGCGGGTAGCTGCTCACCCCCTTGCCGTCGACTTCCCGGCGGAAGTTGATGAGCTGCTCCTCGCTGATGCGTCCTTCCAGAAACGCGCGCGCGTACACGCCCGGCGAGGAATGTCCCTGGATGTAGATGAGGTCCCCGCCGTGCGTTGCGCCCGGCGCGCGCCAGAAATGCGTAAAGCCCACCTCCATGAGCGTGCCCACCGACGCGTAGCTTGCGATGTGCCCGCCCAGATCGCCCTCGCCGCGATTGGCGCGCACGACGGTCGCCATGGCGTTCCAGCGGATAAACGAGCGGATGCGCTCCTCGATCGCCGGGTCGCCGGGGGAGTGCGCCTCCAGGTGCGGGGGAATCGTGTTTACGTACGCCGTATTGGCCGAATAGGGGATGTACGCGCCCGAGCGGCGCGCCTGGTCGATGAGCTTTTCGAGAAGAAAATGCGCGCGCTCGGGGCCCTCGCGCTCGAGCACCGAATCGAGCGCTTCGAGCCATTCTTGGGTCTCAGCCGCATCCGGGTCGTTGGCGGCCGTAGAACTCGGAACTGCAGACATCGATTGGGTCTCCTGGCGGAAGTCTTCTGAAACCTCGGGTTGCCCGGGCCTCCCCGGGCCGCTTCATTTTGGCAATTGTGCGTTCGCGCCCGAGCGCCGGTGCAGCCCCCGGCATGCCGCGTATGCGCGGGCACGGGGCTGCACCGGCCGGCCGCCACTGTAGCAGGGGATCGGCCGTATTTCAAATAATGGCATTCAATTTCTTATTGTGAAATCAAAAAAAGGCCCCGGAAATCCGCCATCCATTCGTCGCGTAACGAAATTGTGACGGCTGCTGCAGGGCAATGTAACTTTGCCGAAATATTTCATGCCTAAAGTTAGCTGCTTGCCCAAAAAAGACGCAATCCAAGAAGGAAGCCCGCATGCAATCCCCCGCAATCTCCCGGCTCCAGCGCCTTGGCGCCGCCCTCACGCTTGCCGCCTGCGCCGTCATCGGACAACCGGCCCTGGCCACGGACGTCACGGGCGCGGGCTCGAGCTTTGTCTATCCGCTGCTCTCCCAATGGTCGAGCGACTACGCCAGCGCGACCGGCACACGCATCAACTACACCTCGATAGGCTCAGGCGCGGGCATTGCGCAGATCAAGGCCGCTACCATCGACTTTGGCGCGTCGGACAAGCCCATGCCTTCGGACGAACTCGCGCAGTTTGGCCTGGCCCAGTTTCCGATCATCATCGGCGGCGTGGTGCCGGTGGTCAACATCGAGGGCGTGGGCCCGGGCCAGCTGCACCTCGATGGCGAGACGCTCGCGCGCATCTATCTGGGCACGATCACGCATTGGAACGACCCCGCGATCGCGGCCCTCAATCCGGGCTTGAAGCTCGGCGCCGACGCCATCTCGGTCGTGCATCGCTCCGACGGCTCGGGCACGACCTTTAACTTTGTCAATTACTTGAGCAAAGTAAGCGCCGAGTGGCGCTCGCGTGTCGGCGAAGGGACCTCCGTGCAGTGGCCCGTCGGCGTGGGCGGCAAGGGCAACGAAGGCGTGGCCGCGTACGTCAAGCAGATCAAGAACTCGATTGGCTACGTCGAACTCGAGTACGCGCTCAAGACCAACATGTCGTTCACCGCGCTCAAAAACCACGCCGGCAAGTTCGTCGAGCCCGGCCTCGAGAGTTTTGGCGCCGCCGCGGCAAGCGCGAACTGGGCCCAGGCCAAGGACTTTAACCTCGTCATCACGGACGCACCGGGCGCCGAGGCCTGGCCGATCTCGGCCAGCGTCTTCGTCATCGTCTATCGCCAACCCAAGGACCCGGCGCGCTCCAAGGCGGCACTGGAATTCTTCCGCTGGGCGCTGGAAAAAGGGCAGACCCGCGCCAAGGAACTCAATTACGTGGCCCTCCCCCAACCCCTGGTCCAGAGCATCGAGAAATACTGGGCCAGTGAAATCAAGTAAGCGTTGAACCCACCCTACACTCCGGGCGAAGCCGCCGGCGCGCTGGCGGCAAGCGGTGCAGCACTGTCCGCACTGTCCGTAGACGACGAGCGCATCAAGGCACGCGCGGCTGCCGAAACCCGCCAGGACGCGGTGTTTCACTGGTCGCTATTTGCCGCCGCGGGCCTGGTGCTCCTTGTGCTGGGCGCAGCCGCCGCCTCCATGCTCTGGGGCGGGCGCGAGGCCTTTGCGACCTTCGGCTGGCACTTCATCGTGAGCGACGAGTGGGACGCCGTCGGGCACCGCTTCGGGGCCTTCGTCCCGATCTACGGCACGCTCGTGAGTTCGGCCATTGCCATGATCATCGCCATCCCGGTGAGCTTCGGGATCGCCCTGTTCCTCACCGAGATCGCACCGACCTGGCTGCGCGGGCCCATCGGCTCGGCCATTGAGCTCTTGGCCGGCATTCCCTCCATCATTTACGGCATGTGGGGTCTGTTTTCCTTTGTCCCGTTCATGGCGGCCAACGTCTTGCCGTGGGTCGACCGCAATCTGGGCGCGATTCCCTGGGTCGGGCCGCTCTTTCGCGGCCCTCCACTGGGCATCGGAATGCTCACGGCAGGCATCGTTCTGGGGATCATGGTGATCCCGTTCATCTCCTCGGTCATGCGCGACGTGTTCCAGACGGTGCCCGCGGCACTGAAGGAATCGGCCTACGCCCTGGGCTCGACGACCTGGGAGGTCGTCTGGAAGGTCGTTCTTCCGTATACGCGCTCGGCGGTCGTGGGCGGCATTTTTCTGGGGCTCGGACGCGCACTGGGCGAGACGATGGCCGTCACCTTTGTGCTGGGCAATGCCCATCAGTTGAGCGCCTCGCTGCTCATGCCTGGCAACTCCATTGCGGCCACCATCGCCAACGAATTTACCGAGGCCGACTCCGACATCTACCTCTCCTCGCTCATCGCCCTGGGCTTTTTGCTCTTTATCGTCACCTTCGTGGTACTGACGATCGCGCGCCTGATGCTCTACAACCTCGCGCGCAAGGAAGGACGCTGATGCTGCGCGCGACGGGATTTTTCTATCGACGCCGCCGCGCGGTCGACCTGATCGCCAAGACGCTGGGGGTGGCGGCTACCGGCTTCGGGCTGTTCTGGCTGGCCTGGATTCTCGCCGTGACCCTGTCCAATGGCGTGCACGCGATCTCGCCCGCGATCTTCACGCAAAACACCCCGCCGCCGGGCGGCGAAGGGGGCCTGGCCAATGCGCTATTCGGCAGCCTGATGATGAGCTTGCTGGGCGTGGCGATCGGCGCCCCACTGGGCATTGCCGCGGGAACGTACCTGGCGGAGTTTGCCGAGCGGCACCACACGTGGCGCGAGAGCGTGCGTTTTGTGAACGACATCCTTCTTTCGGCCCCCTCCATCGTGCTGGGGCTTTTCGTCTACACGCTCGCGGTGCGCCCGGTGGGGCACTTCTCGGGGTGGGCGGGAGGCATTGCGCTCGCCCTCATCGTGCTGCCCGTGGTCGTGCGCACGACCGACGAGACGCTGCGGCTGGTGCCCAACGTCATGCGCGAGGCCGCGCTCTCCCTGGGGATTCCGCGCTGGAAGGTGACGATGCAGGTGCTCTACCGGGCCGCGGCGCCCGGTATCCTCACCGGCGTCCTGCTGGGCCTGGCGCGCATCAGCGGCGAGACTGCGCCGCTTCTATTTACGTCGCTCAACAACCAGTTCTGGGCCAGCAGCCTCAACCAACCCAACTCCAGCGTGCCGGTCGTCGTGTTTCAGTTTGCCATGAGCCCCTACGAGAGCTGGCACGCCCTGGCCTGGGCCGGCGCCTTTATCGTTACGGTCTTCGTTCTGGTGCTTAGCGTTGCCACGCGCGCGTACCTGCTTCGCAACCGCGTGGAAGCCGCAGCTTGAAGATCATGGACGACACCACGCGCGACACGGAGCTGCTGCAAGCGCAAGCCGAGCGCAGCAAGATCTCGGTGCGCAATCTCGACTTTTACTACCGCGGCTACCACGCGCTCAAAAACGTCAACCTCGACATCCCCGAGCGCACGATCACCTCGATCATCGGCCCCTCGGGCTGCGGCAAATCGACCCTGCTGCGGGTGTTTAACCGCATCTACTCCGCCTACCCGGGCCTCGAAGCCACCGGGGAGGTGCTCCTCGATGGCGAGAACATTCTGGACAAGAGCTTTTCGCTCAACCGGTTGCGCTCGCGTGTAGGCATGGTTTTTCAGAAGGGTGTGCCCTTTCCGCTGTCCATCTACGAAAACGTGGCCTACGGATTGCGTCACCACTTCACGCTCTCCCGGCTGCAGCTCGACGATCGCGTCGAGCATGCGCTGCGCGAAGCGGCGCTGTGGAGCGAAGTCAAGGACAAGCTCAACACCAGTGCGCTCAGTCTCTCGGGCGGCCAGCAGCAGCGGCTGTGCATCGCGCGCGCCGTGGCCCTGCGCCCGCAGGTGCTGCTGCTCGATGAGCCGACCTCGGCACTCGACCCCATCGCAACGGGACGCATCGAGCAGCTTCTCAACGAGCTGCAGCGCGACTACACCATCGTCATCGTCACCCACAACATGCAGCAGGCCGCACGCATCTCGTCGTATACGGCCTACATGTTTTTGGGCGAAATGATCGAGTTTGGCTCGACCGCGGAGCTCTTCACCCGCCCGCAGCGCCGCCAGACCGAGGACTACATCACCGGTCGCTTCGGCTAAGCCGCCTAACCCCAAGACGCGGGGGTGCAGCGGGCGCACCCGGTTGGCGAGCGCCGCAGATTTCTGCGACGATTGCGTCTTCGCGCCGAGCCGTTCCGGCACAAACCCATTAGAAGTGACGCTCCATGAGGCTGCGCGCCGTTTGGTTGCTCTCAATTCTGCTGGCCTGCAGCGCGCAGGCACAGTACAAGTGGACCGAACCGCAAGGACAGACCGCCTACGGGGACCAAGCGCCGCGCGATGCGTCGAACGTCGAGCGCCTGAACTCGGTGGCGCGCGGCGCCGATTCGTCCGACAGCAGCCTCGAGCAGCTCCCCTACGAGATCCGGCGGGCGGCCAAGGATTTCCCCGTGGTCTTTTATTCGCAGACCAATTGCGGCGTTTGCGATGACGGTCGCACCTATCTCAAGTCGCACGCCATCCCCTTTAGCGAGCGCACCATCGCCACGCGCGAGGACATCGACGCCTTTCGGGCCCTGGGTGGCGGCGAGCAGCTCCCCGCGCTCGCGGTGGGCCGGCGCATGCTGCGCGGCTTTGAAGCCGGCGCCTGGAGCGAGGCGCTGGCCGATGCGGGCTACCCCCAAGGAACTCCGCTACCGAATAACTTCCAGTGGCCGGCGCCCAAACCGCTGGTACCACCTGCGCCCAGTGCCCCCGCGCCAGCGGCCGAGGAGTCGTCCCAATGAGCAATAGGGACGGCGCACACCTTGCCTGAGGTCGCGAAAGCGCCGCTGCGACTGGCGACCTGGAACGTCAACTCGCTCAAGATCCGCCTGCCGCAGCTCCTCTCCTGGCTCCATACCCGCACCGTCGACATCGTTTGTCTGCAAGAAACCAAGCTCACCGACGAGAGCTTTCCCACACAGGAGCTGGAGGACGCCGGCTACCAGTGCCACTTCGCGGGCCAGAAGACCTATAACGGTGTGGCGATCCTCCTGCGCACGGAGCGGCTGCCCGCGGCCGAAGCGGTTCTCACCGCCCTGCCCGGTTCGGACGATGTGCAAAAGCGCTTTCTTGCGCTCAGCACTGCCGACATGCGGGTGGTGTGCGCGTATTTTCCCAACGGTCAGGCCGTGGGATCGGACAAGTACCGCTACAAGCTGCAGTGGATCGAAACTCTCACACAATGGCTCAAAACCGAGCTCGCCCGCAGCGAGCGCCTTGCCCTGCTCGGAGACTTCAACATCGCGCCCGAGGCGCGTGACGTGCATGACCCGCTGCTGTGGGAAGGCCAGGTCCTGTGTTCGGAGCCCGAACGCGAAGGCTTTCGGGGTCTGGTCGCGCTCGGCCTGGGGGACGCCTTTCGGCTCTTTGAGCAGCCCGAGCGCTCCTATACCTGGTGGGACTACCGCGAGCAGGCGTTTCGGCGCAAGATGGGTCTGCGCATCGACCACATCTTGTTGAGCCCCGCGCTCTCCAAGATCTGCACGGCCTGCGAGATCGATGTGGAGTTGCGCCGCCTGGAGCGGCCCAGCGACCACGCCCCCGTGGTGGCGACCCTGGCCCACGGCCATGGCCGCGAGACGCGCTAGTCGTCCGAGTGATCGAGCTTTAGTTCGCGCACCTTGCGCGTAATCGTGTTGCGGCCCAGACCCAAACGGGCCGCGGCCTCGATGCGCCGGCCGCGAACGTGGCCCAGTGCGCAGCCGATCACCACGCCTTCGAAATCGTTCGTGAGCTCATCGATGATTCCCGATTGCCCCTTCTCGAGCCGCAGCTTCACCTCTGCGCGCAGCAACTCCTTCCAGTCCACGGAGGCCCCTGCGGCCGGGGTGCGCGCCATGCCGGGCGCGACCGCGGCAACGGCAGACTCCAGCGGCGCCTGCACGGAAGTCGAAGGCGCCGCCATGGCACGCTCCTGGCGCAGTTCCGCCGGCAGATCCTCCACGCGCACCCACTGTGCGGGCGCGAGCACCGTGAGCCAGTGGCACAGGTTCTCGAGCTGGCGCACGTTGCCCGGGAAGGGCAGCTGCGTGATGAACTGCAAGGCCTCCTCGGTCATGCGCTTCGGCTCCACGCCCAGCTCGCGGGCGCTGCGCGCGAGAAAGTGCCGCGCCAGCAGTGGGATGTCCTCGCGGCGCTCGCGCAGCGGCGGCAGGCGCAGGCGAATGACGTTGAGCCGGTGAAACAGGTCCTCGCGAAACCGACCCTCGCGCACCTGGTCATCGAGATTCTGATGCGTGGCCGCAATGACGCGCGCATCGGCCTTCAGTGGCTGGTGGCCGCCCACGCGATAGAAAAACCCGTCGGAGAGCACGCGCAGCAGCCGCGTCTGCAGTTCCGCAGGCATATCGCCAATTTCGTCGAGAAAAAGCGTCCCGCCCTCGGCCTGCTCGAAGCGGCCGCGGCGCATCGCCTGCGCGCCCGTAAAGGCGCCGCGCTCGTGCCCGAAGAGCTCGGACTCGAGCAAATCGCGCGGAATGGCGGCCGTGTTCAAGGCGATGAAGGGGCGCGCCGCGCGCGCGCTGTGCCGGTGCAAGGCGCGCGCCACGACCTCCTTGCCGCTACCCGACTCGCCCGTGATGAGCACCGTCGCGTTGGAGCGCGACAGCCGTCCGATGGCACGAAACACGTCGTGCATCGCGGGAGCCTGTCCGAGGATCTCGGGCACCTCGAGCGGCTCTTCCTCGGCCGCCCCCACGTGCTGGCTCTCGTCCAACGCACGGCGGATGAGTTCGATCGCCTTGTCCGTGTCAAAAGGCTTGGGCAGGTACTCAAAGGCGCCGCCCTGAAAAGCCGAGACCGCGCTCTCCAGGTCCGAGTAGGCGGTCATGATGATGACGGGGAGGCTGGGGTAGCGGCTCTTGACCTGCTGGAGCAGCTCGATGCCGCCCATGCCCGGCATGCGGATGTCGGAGACCAGCACCTGGGGCCTGTCCAATTTGAGCGCGTCCAGGACCTCGGAGCCGTTTTCAAAAACGCGTGAAGGCAGATTGGCCCGGCTCAGGGCCTTTTCCAGGACCCAGCGAATCGAGCGATCGTCGTCGACGACCCAGATCTGGGCATTTTCGGTAGTTTCGACGCTGGTTGTCATCATGGGCTACGGTGTCTTTTCCTCGTCCGTATCGAGCGGCAGCAAGATCCGGAACTCGGTTCGGCCCGGTTCGCTTTCGAAGTGGATCATCCCGCCGTTCTCCTGGACATAGCTTTGCGCAAGCGCCAGACCTAAGCCGCTGCCGCCCTCCCGGCCCGAGACCAGGGGATCGAACACGCGCTCGCGGATCTCCTCCGGCACCCCCGGGCCGTTGTCGATCACACGCAAATCTAATGCCAGCCTGCTGTGCCCCCTTGCAAATGTGACTTGTCGTGCAATGCGCGTGCGGATCTCGATGCGGGCGTCGTCGAGCCCGATGCGCTCGGTGAGCGCCTGCGCCGCATTGCGCACCACGTTGAGCAGGGCCTGGATGAGCTGCTCGCGATCGCCGCGCAGGTTGGGCACCGAGGCGTCGTAGTCGCGCACCAGGCGAAGGCCCGTCGGAAATTCCGCCTGGATCAGGGCCCGCACCCGCTCGCACACCTCGTGAATACTGAGTTCGTCGATTACGCGCGGCACGCGGCTGGGGGCCAGGACCCGGTCGAGCAGCGACTGCAGGCGATCGGCCTCGGCGATGATGACGCGCGTGTACTCGCGCTGCTCGGGGCCGCCCAGTTCGGTTTGCAGGAGCTGCGCCGCGCCCCGGATTCCTCCCAGGGGATTTTTGATTTCGTGGGCCAGATTGCGCAGCAGCCGGCGGTTGGCCTCGCTCACCTCCGCACCCTCGCTTCGGGCGCCGCGCCAGCTCTGGCGCGCGTCGGAGAGCTCCAGCACAAGGGCGATCTCTCCCTCCTGCGGCGCAACGGCAACAACCGAGGCAGGCAAGGGATCGCGCAAGGGCCGGCGCACGGCAAGCAGCAGGCGCTTTTGCACGTAGGCGTGGGAAATGGCGCCCGCGAGCAGCTCGTCGATCTGACCCGATTGCACGAAAAGACCGCGCGCGGGGTGCCCTTCGAGGAGCCGGCGCGACAAATCGAGGGTGATTTCCGCGGCCGAGTTTGCCCGGCGCACGATGCCCGCTCGGTCGATCAGGAGCACGGCCACCGAGAGGAGATCCAGACCCGCGTCATTTGCGAGCGCGCCCAAATCCACGGGGCGGTGCCGGTGCGGGCTCACGCGAGCCCTTTGGAATTGGGTGCCCGGCTGCTCCTGAGCCCGGAGCGCAGGCCGGTCAGAAGCGGATCGGGGTCAGTTCGCGGCGCAAGGAGGCGACATTGCCCTCGGAGCGCTCGATGTCCTCGAAAAGACGCTGGACGCGGTCCTGATAATGCAGCGAGCCCACCGCCTCGTCGCTTACCGGTACCGGTTTGCCCTGGTTGAATTCGTTGCGCAGGTGCGCGAGGTGCTCCTGCTCCAGGCGAAGTTCCTCTTCCAGAATGTGCCGGCGGTCGGCGTCGCGCAGCCGCTGCGTATTCATGTCCACGCGCGGAAAGCTCGCCGCCGAGATCACCGGCCGGGCGGGCCGGGGCGTAGCGCCGCGCGGAAGTTCCGAAGACGGGATGGATGCCACGATTCCGTCGACCCGATGGCAGGCTGAGCCTTCGGCCGAATTCTGGTAGGTCTTGTGGCCGTCGGCGTCGACGCAAACATAGATGCCGTCGGCGGGACCCACGGCGCGGGCCCCCGCCATCCAAGCCAAAGCAAACAGCAAAAACAGTGCGCGCCGCATCGTGTTTCGAAC
>DASPPB010000086.1:0-58748 GCA_035625725.1 Burkholderiaceae bacterium | reverse complement strand
GCCCGATAGACAATGTCCAGAACCCCTCCGTGCGTCACCACCGCGACGGTAGCCCCCGCGTGCTCGCGCGCGATCTCATCGAGACACTCCAAAACACGCGCGCGCGCCGTCAGATACGACTCGCCGCCCGGCAGGGCGTGCGCGGGGTCGCGCTGCCGCCAGATCGCAAATTCATTGGGCCAGTTGGCCTGGGCCTCCTCGTAGGTCGACCCCTCAAAGAGTCCGAAGCCGCGCTCGCGCAGCCGCACATCCGTGCGCAACGCAAGCGCGAGCGCGTCGGCGAGCGGCTGCGCCGTAGCGCTCGCCCGCGACAGGTCGCTCGAATACACCGCGGCAATGGCCGATGAGGCCAGAAACCGCGCCAGGACGCGCGCCTGACGCAGCCCGCGCTCCGAAAGGCCGATGTCGCGATGGCCCTGGATGCGTGCTTCCGTGTTCCATTGCGTCTCGCCGTGACGGATGAGCAGCAGCGTCGCGTCCGTGCCGGGTGCCATCGCTTCGCGCCCCTCAGTGAACCGTAACGCGCGCCCAGCGACGCTTGCCGATTTGCACGACGTAGGTGCCGGCGGGCAGCTGGCGCGTGCGATCGGCAATACGCTCCCCATCGACGCGAACCGCGCCTTGCTCGATGCTTCGCAGGGCCTCGCTGGTCGAAGGCGCCAGGCCCGATTGCTTGAGCAGCGCGGCGATGGCCATCGCGCCGCCGGAGGAGGAGAGCTGCACGTGCGGCATGTTCTCGGGCACCGCGCCGTGACGAAAGCGCGCCTCGAATTCCTCCTGCGCGCGCTGTGCGACCGGCGCCGAGTGGTAGCGCGTGACGATCTCGAGCGCTAGGGCAACTTTGGCCTCGCGCGGATTGCGCCCGGCAGCGGTTTCGCGGCGCAACTGCTCGAGATCCGCGAGCGTGCAAGAGGAGAGCAGTTCGTAGTAGCGCCACATCAGATCGTCGGAGACCGACATCAGTTTGCCGAACATCTGCTCTGGGCTTTCGCTGATGCCCACGTAGTTGCCCTTGGATTTGGACATCTTCTCGACCCCGTCGAGGCCCTCCAGCAAGGGCATGGTCAGCACGCACTGGGCCTGCTGACCGTAGTGCTTCTGCAACTCGCGACCAACGAGCAGGTTAAATTTCTGGTCGGTGCCGCCCAGTTCCAAATCCGCGCGCAACGCTACCGAATCGTAGCCCTGCATCAGCGGATAGAGCAGCTCGTGCATGGCGATGGGCAGACCCGCCGCATAGCGGGTGCTGAAATCCTCACGCTCCAGCAATCGCGCGAGCGTGTAGTGCGAAGCCAGACGTATCATGCCGTCGGCACCGAGCGGTTGACTCCACTCGGAGTTGTATCGGATTTCGGTGCGCTCGCGGTCAAGAACGAGAGCGGCCTGTTCAAAGTACGTCGTGGCGTTGGCGCGAATCTGCTCGGCCGACAGCGGCGGGCGCGTCGTATTGCGTCCCGACGGATCGCCGATCATCGAGGTAAAGTCCCCGATGAGAAAAATCACGGTATGACCCAGATCCTGGAGCTGACGCAACTTGTTGAGCACCACCGTGTGGCCCAAGTGGATGTCAGGGGCGGTGGGATCGAGCCCGAGCTTGCAGCGCAGCGGCGTGCGCTGGGCCATGGACCGGCGCAGCTTTTCGACGAACTCGCTCTCGACCAGCAGCTCGTGGCTGCCGCGCTTGACCACGGCCAGCGCGTGCTCGATCGCTTCCGGGTCCGGGATTGCGGCAGTTTGGGTCGCCGAGCGCATGGGCAATTTTAGTGCAAACTGCGGTTTACCCTGGCCTGCGCGACGCACCCGCGCGCAGTTCAAAGCACGAAGAGGCAGCCATGTCTGCACCCGACAAGTCCGACTTGTTCATCGGCATCATGTCCGGCACGAGCCTGGACGGCATCGACGTCGTGCTGGCCGATTTCTCCAATGGCGTGCGCCTCGTCGGACACTTGCGTCGCGATTTTGCGCCCGAGTTGCGCGCGGTGCTCTACACGCTGCAGGCCTCGGGCAAGGACGAGCTGCACCGCTCGGCAATTGCCGCGCAGCACCTGGGTCGCACCTACGCTCTGGCTATCAGCGAGCTGCTGCACCGCTGCGGGGTGGAGGCTGAACAGGTATCTGCGGCCGGCATCCACGGCCAGACCGTGCGCCACGAACCTGAGGCCGGTTACACGATCCAGCTCAATGCGCCGGCCACGGTCGCCGAACTCGCCGGAATCGACGTCATTGCCGATTTTCGCAGTCGCGATATCGCCGCCGGCGGCCAGGGTGCGCCGCTCGTTCCGGCCTTCCACGCGGCCGTTTTTCGCGCACCCTTTGCGCGCGCGGTCGTCAACATCGGGGGAATCGCCAACCTGACGGGTCTGCCGGGAGCGGGAAGCGAAGCGCAGATCATCGGTTTTGATTGCGGGCCCGGCAACGTGCTGCTCGATCTTTGGGTCGGACGACACCGCGGCGAGCGCTTTGATCGGGACGGCGAATGGGCCTCACAGGGACATTCGCAGGCCGGTTTGTTAGGCGCACTGCTCGATGAGCCCTATTTTCTTCGCGAACCACCCAAAACGACCGGCGCCAACTTGTTCAACGCCCATTGGTTAGACCGCAAACTTCAGAGCCACGACCCGGGAGGTACGACCAACCCGCGCGACGTGCAGGCCAGTCTCACGCGCATGACGGCCGTGAGCGTCGCCCAATCGATCCAACGCTGGTGGCCGCAGGCCCAGGAGATCGTGGTCTGCGGGGGTGGGGCCTTCAATGCTTGCCTGATGCACATGCTGGCGCAAGAGTGCTCGCCGGTGCCCGTGACGGCGAGCTCGACGCTTGGGATTGCCCCCGATCATGTGGAATCGCTCGCCTTTGCGTGGCTTGCGCGCGAGCACGTTCATGGTCGCACCGGCAACCTGACCGCGGTCACCGGTGCGCAGGCCGCGCGCGTGCTGGGCGCGCGCTACCCCAAGTAAAACAAAAGCGACGGCGTCTCAGGCGGAAAACGACGAACCGCAGCCGCAGGTGGTAGTGGCGTTAGGATTGCGGATCACGAACTGTGCGCCTTCGATGTCTTCCTTGTAGTCGATTTCCGCGCCGACCAGATACTGGTAGCTCATCGCGTCGATGAGCAGTGTGACGCCGTTGCGCTCCATCGTCGTGTCGTCCTCGTTGACGACCTCATCGAAGGTGAAGCCGTACTGAAATCCCGAGCAGCCTCCGCCTTGAACGAAGACGCGCAATTTCAGCGCCGGATTGCCCTCCTCGTCGATGAGCTGGCGCACCTTTTCCGCGGCCGCGTCCGAAAAGATCAAGGGAAGCGGAGTTTCAACTGCTGCATTCATGGCCTGGCTCCCAATAGTTCCTATCGGACTCAATTATAAGGGAGATGACACAGCAGGCCCCCGTCGCGTAGGCGCTAGCACAACCCTACTTAAAGAATGGTCTAGCCAGGCAAAGCCTAGCCCTGCGCCACCTCGGCGTTGGCGGCAAGCTTCAGACTGGCCTTGGGTTCACCTCGGGGATCGGAACGGGCCTCGGATTTGCCCTCGGCCGACATGTGGATCATCAGCCCCTCGACCACCGCACCATGGTGCATTTCAAGCGCGCGGTATCGGACATCGCCCGCAATGTGCGCCTTGGGTTGCAGCTCAATCAGGTTGGCGGCGCACACGGGTCCCTCGATGCGCCCGGCGACGACCAGATGGCCGGCGCACACTTCGCCTTCGACGCGACCGTTTTCGCTTATGACAAGCATCCCGCCTTTTTCGCCGTCGACACAATGCACGGAGCCCCGGACCGTACCATCGATGCGAAGTCCCCCGGAAAATTCGATGTTGCCCGTTACCAGTGTCGTGCCGCCAATCAGGCTAGCGATCTCGGTCTGCTTGACTGTCTTACTGCTAAACATCGTCATCTCCTCCAACCTTACAGGTTGAATGTCTGCTGCAACTGCGTTTCACCCCCAGCCAGTATGCGCACTTGGACCGAGCGCGCAACGGACCCGGGTGGCAGGCTAAAGCCGCCCTCTACGCGCTGATAGTGCCGAAAAGACAGCTGCATCGAGCGCAACGTCTCCGGCGCCGCGTTCGCATCAGGCACCTGCAAGGTAAAACCGCGCGAGTTCTGGGTGAAGTTCACGCGCAGTTGCACCGAGCCCACGAAATCCTTGTCGGGTTTGCCGCTTTGCTGCACCAGCAGGCGGTAGCGTATTTGCGAAGTCTCCGCGTCCGGCTGAACCCGAAAGCTGCGAATAACAACCCCTTTGTCACCTTTCCCGGCCGGCAGCAAGCTCTCGAAAAACGCCAGGTCGCCCTGTAGGCGGGCCTGTTCGGCCTCCAGGCCGTTGACTTGCTGCAAGAGCTGGTCCTGGGCGGCCTTTTGCACCTTGAGCTCGCTCTCGAAGGCGGTGGCCTGCGCCGCGTTGCGATCGCGCTCGGCGCTCACCTCAAGCAATTGCGCGTTGAGGCGGTCGATCTCGGCTTGTAGCGCACGTCGATCCGGCCCGCCAATGTCGCGGCCAAACTCGTAAATCGCCACACCAGCGGCCGCCGCGATGGTCGCGAAGACGAACGCCAGAACCAATCGCACGGGCCAGGGCAGGCGCGAGCGCACCGTGACCTGCGGCGAGCTCACCGAAAGCTTGCGAAAAAACAGCTTCCATTTCATGGGCAAGACCCTATGGAACCGCGGCGATCTGCACGAGGCCCTCAGTCTCCGGTCGCCCGAACATCAGGTTCATACACTGCACGGCCTGGCCGGCTGCACCCTTGACCAGGTTGTCCTCCACGACCAAGACGACGAGCAGGTCGGGGGCGGGCCGATGCAGCGCAATGCGTGCCACGTTCGTGCCGCGCACCGAGCGGGTGTGCGGCGCGCTGGCCGGCGGCAACACATCAATAAAGGGTTCGCCACGGTAGCGGCGCTCGAAGAGCGCCTGCAGATCCAGATCTTTGGCCGAACGCAGCCGCACGTACAGCGTACTGAAGATTCCCCGAATCATGGGCACCAGGTGCGGGATGAAGGTCAGGCCCACGGAGCGCCCTGCCAGGTCGGAGAGCTGTTGCACGGTCTCGGGGTGGTGGCGATGACCGCTCAAACCGTAGGCACGGAAGTTCTCCGAGACTTCGGCGCTCAAGTAATCGAGTTCCGCCTTGCGTCCGGCGCCACTCACGCCGGACTTGCAATCCGCGATGATGCTCTCGCAGTCCACAGAGCCGGGCCGCTCGCGCTCGAGTTCCAGCACAGGCGCCAGACCCAGCTGGATGCTGGTCGGATAGCATCCCGGCACCGCGATAATGCGCGCGCCCCGCACGGCATCGCGCCCGAGTTCGGGCAGACCGTAGACCGCCTGCGCGAGCAAATCGGGACACGCGTGTGGCATCTTGTACCAGGTCTCGAACTGGGCCGCGTCGCGCAGGCGAAAATCCGCCGCGAGATCGATCACGCGCGCGCCGCCGGCAAGCAGTTCCCGCGCCTGCGCCATCGCAACCCCGTGCGGAGTGGCAAAGAAAACGGCATCGCAGCGCGATAAGGCGGGGTCGCCCGAGTCGGAGAAGCGCAACTTGACGTGGCCACGCAGCCAGCCGAAAACCTCGTCGACGGGGGTACCGCTTTCCTTGCGCGAGGTGATCGCTACTAGGTCCACCGCCGGATGCTGGACCAACAGGCGCAGCAGTTCCACCCCGGTATAGCCGGTGGCGCCGACGATGCCAACTCGAATTCTTTGCGTCATTGCCTCGTATTTTGGTGAAACGCACGGGCAAGCGGCGGTTGCGGGGTCGCAAGCGCCATGCTCTCGTCCGCTATCCGCACCCGCCCAAAACGGCAGTATAGGTTGCGCTCGCGGGCCGCAAATCCGCGGGCACCGCTCGAACGAGGGTCATCCGGATGCCCGCCGGCAACTATTCTTGCGCGGGCCCGAGGGCCCCGAGCGCGAAGATAACGCCGTAAAAGCAACGATACTCTTCTGGCAATGTCCGAGAAGACAAGCCGTCGCCCAACGATGGGCCAGGGCCAATCCGATTAGCGCTTGGAGAACTGCTTGCGGCGGCGCGCCTTGCGCAAGCCGACCTTCTTGCGCTCGACCTCACGCGCGTCGCGCGTCACCAGACCGGCTTTGGACAGCAGCGGCTTGAGCGTTGCGTCATAGTCGATCAGGGCGCGTGTGATGCCGTGGCGCACCGCACCCGATTGCCCCGATTCGCCTCCGCCTTCAACGTTGACCTGAATGTCAAAAGACGTCAGGTTATCGGTCAACGCGAGCGGTTGGCGCACGATCATGCGCCCCGTCTCGCGGTGAAAATACTCGTCCAAGGAACGGCCGTTGATGAGCAGTTGACCCGTACCGCGCCGCAGGAATACCCGCGCGACCGAACTCTTCCGGCGGCCCGTACCGTAGTTGTGATTGCCAATCATGACGTGATTTACGCTCCGATGTTCAGCGGCTTGGGTTGCTGCGCCGCGTGAGGGTGTTCGGCCCGCGGGTACACCTTGAGCTTTTTGATCATGGCGTAGCCCAAGGGACCCTTGGGCAGCATTCCCCGGACGGCGATTTGCAGCGCCCGCCCCGGAAACCGCGCCTGCATCTTGCCAAAACTCGTCTCCGACACGCCACCGGGGTAGGTCGAGTGACGGTAATAGACCTTAGCCAGCGCCTTGTTGCCCGTGACCCGCATCTTGGCCGCATTGACAACAACGACAAAATCCCCCGTGTCGACGTGCGGGGTGTACTCGGGTTTGTGCTTGCCTCGCAGCCGCAACGCGATCTCGGAGGCAAGGCGCCCGAGGATCTTCTCGTTGGCGTCGACGAGCAACCAATCGCGGCGAACCTCGTGAGGCTTGGCCGAAAAAGTCTTCATGGCGAACCGATCATTCCGTATGCAGGGTCCATCCCGCGCGCTCTAACCGTGTCCGGAAGTGCGCCCGACCGGCCAGGGCACCTTCTGGTGCCCGGACGGCTTGCGAAAAGCGTGAAATTGTACGTGCCCGCAAACGGGCCTGCAAGTCGCGCTAGTCCATGCCTGCGGCGGCGCCACGAGGAGCAATAGGCCTCCCATCGGGGAGGACGGTGAGCCCGTGGGCGCGGATGCCCTACCGAGCGGCCGGGGCCGGCGCTGCGGCCTGCGGGGGTGAGCGGATAACGTTCCGGGCGCCGCACTCGTGCGCCCCAGGCTCCTTCGTGCAAAATCAGCCTTTTCGCAGGAGTCTGTCATGGAGTGCCTGGTTCGGTGGAGCGGTCCCTCGGGCATGAGCTTTATCGCGGAGACCGGCAGCGGCCACATCGTGGCAATGGACGGCGCGCCTGAGGCGGGCGGACGCAACCTGGCAGCGCGGCCCATGGAGTTGCTGCTGGCCGGTGCTGGCGGTTGCACGGCTTTTGACGTGGTGCACATCCTCAAACGCGGACGCCACGACGTGCGGGGTTGCGAAGTGCGGCTGCTCGCCGACCGTGCAGCGGAGGATCCGAAGGTCTTTACTCGGATCGCCTTTCAATTTGTCGTTACCGGTCGGTCACTTCCCCAAGAAGCGGTCGAACGGGCGGTGCGCCTGTCGCACGAGAAGTACTGCTCGGCAACCGCGATGCTGGAGAAAACCGCCAAAATCGAGATCTCCGTCGAGGTCATGGATCTTCTTTGAGAGCGCGCGCAGCTCGCCCCTATGCCGATATCGGAATTCGACCCGCGCGTGTATTTTGCAGCTGAGCGCACGCTGCTGGCTTGGCTGCGTACGGGACTCACCGTGATGGCCTTCGGGTTCGTGATCGCGCGCTTCGGGCTTTTCTTGCAGATCGTTGCCATCGAGGCGCCGGCCGTGGCGCACCGCGCGCAGACGGGCCTGTCGAGTCTGCTGGGAATCGCGTTGGTTGTCGCCGGGACCTTCATGATCATTGCTGCGGCATTGCAGCACCGCCGATTCATCGCGACGCTGCCGGCGGTGGATCGGCCGCAGTACTACGCGGGCGGCGCCCTGATTCTTTTCTCGAGCGTCGTGCTTGCGCTCGTGGGGTTCGTCCTCACGGCGTACCTGGCGGTGTCGGCCGTGTGACAAAAAGCCCGGGCCAGGCGCCCAGGGTTTCTCTTTCAGATGTAGTGCGCGGTAGTGGTCATTACTCGGGCGGCCAACTTCATCGCCCAGCGTGCGGGCAGTGGCAGATCCACGCCGCCTTGCTCCATGGCGGTTTTTGCGTGCGCGATTTCATCGGTTTTCATCTGCTCGACGATCGCGCGCGAGACAGTGTCCGCATCCGGCAGCCGGTCCAGATGCGTGAGCAGGTGCTCTTCGACCTGGCGCTCGGTTTCGGCCATAAAGCCCAAGCTGATGCGATCGCCGAGGCTTGAGGCTGCAAAACCGATGGCGAAGGCGCCCGCGTACCAAAACGGGACCAGCAGGCTCGTTCGGTCGCCCAGTTCTTTGACGCGCCCACTCGTCCAAGCCAGATGATCGGACTCCTCCGCGGCCGCGCGCGCAAATACGCCGCGCATCTCCTCGCTTTTTGTCGCCAGCGCCTGCGCCTCGTAGAGCGCCTGGGCGCAGATCTCTCCTACGTGGTTCACCCGCATGAGCGCGGCGGCCCGCCGCTTTTCTCGGGGGCTGAGCTCGCCCGCGCCAGCGCGCTCGGAAGCGGCCGGATCCGGCCGCTGCGACTCGGGCGTGCCCATGACGACGTCGGCGGCCGACTGCGCCGCGCAGATCCACCGGTCCACAGCACTTAGTTTGCGCAAGCTCTCCATAAGAGCCTCCGACTGGGGTTTGTGTTCGTGATCGGATCTTCGTGCCCAACCGGGCAGTAGGAAACCGGAAAAATGATAGCCAAGTCAGCCGGGGCAGGACCGATTTCTCGGAAATCTGCCCCAGAGGGCGTTGTTGTCTGTCTTATACAACGCTTTTCGGTGTTGTTTTAACCCGACGTTGTAACTTCCCCGTAACCTACGAGCCCTACTGTCGCCTGGCTTGAGGCACTGGCGCGTAAGTGCGCCGTTAACAAACGGAAAAGAACATGTCACGCAAGACTTTGCGCACCTTCGCACCGCTTCTCCTCGCGGGCTTTGTCGGCACGGCGTTTGCCGACGATTCGTATGTCACGCTCTACGGCACCTTGGACTTGGCGCTAACGCACTGTGATCACTGCCTGAATTTCGATCCCAACCACGTAGTCGGCCAGAACCTGAATGTGACCCACGGCTATCAGCCGGCAACAGGTTTCATAAATGGCGGTATGTCGGCTACCAAATGGGGGCTCAAGGGCCAGGACGATCTGGGCGGCGGCTGGAAGGCAGTTTTCTTGCTCGAACAGGGCTTTAACCTGCCCAGCGGCAACATCAGCAACGCCGCCAAGGGCTTGGCCAGTAACAGATCGACCGGGCCCAATATGTCGGCCGACAGCGCGATCTCGGGGCAGTTCTTCAACCGCGGCGCCTACACCGGGTTGTCGTCGAATACCTGGGGAACACTCACCTTCGGCCGGCAGCAAAGCTTCTTCCTCGACAACATTGCCATATTCGATCCGATTCTGGGCTCGCAGGCCTTCTCGCCCATGGGCTTTTCGGGGAGCTTTGGTGGCGGTGGGTATACGGACAATAGCCGGGTCGATAACAGTCTGAAGTACCGCGTGGCGGTCGGCGACTTTGACTTGGGCGCGTTGTACAAGCTCGGTGGCGTAGCCGGCAGCACCGCGGCCCAGAGCGCTTGGGAATTGAACGCGGTCTACGCGGCGGGGCCCTTTGCAGTACAGTTGGGCGTAGAGAAGTTCTATGACGCCTTTAGCGTGGGCAACAGCACCGGGGACGGCTTTGTGACGGCGAAAGCCGCCGATACCAAGGCCTATATGGCGTCGGCCAAGTACACGTGGGACCTCACGACGTTCCGTATTGGCTACGAGCGGGAGGAGTACAACGACCCGTCGAACCCGGCTGTGGATCAGCAGACGACGTCCATATTCGGCTTCCCCATCGCCGGCCTCGTGAACGTGACCTCCTATCCCAATGAGGAGGCTCTCAACGTGTACTGGGCGGGCATTCAACAGCAGTTCACCCCGGCCTTCAGCGTCCTGTCAGGCGCCTGGAAGGTCTTCCAAAATCAGTATAACTGCACGACCGGGGCGCAGTCGGGCTGCTCTGGCAACCTGAACTACTACGCGCTCGTGGGCGACTACTACCTGTCCAAGCGCACCGACCTGTACCTGGGGATCGCCGACGCTCTCGTGACGGGCGGTCCGCGCAATGCGGTGCTCAACGCCGCTCCGACACCCTCGGCAAACACGAACCTCCAGTACGCTCTCGGCATGCGCATACGTTTCTAGACGCGGGCCACGCGGGGGTTCACGGACGGGGGCAGAACGCCCCCGTTTTTGCGCAAGCAGGCGATCTTTTTCTGGCCCCCTTGCCGGGCAATTCGCACACCCGAGGACGGTGCCGCGCAACGTCTTGCCCACCGGATCCGCTACGGCACTTCATTCGGGTGCAGCAGCCGGCGGAACATCGCCACGATCGCAGGCTGCGGTGTCCGAATGGGCGGCGGCCCGGCGTACTGCTCCCAGCCGCCGCCCAAGGCCCGATAGACGGCTACGAACTGCTCGTCGACTGTCATTTCAGTGAAGGCATACTGCCCTTCGAGGTCGTACTCCTGGCGCTGCGCATCAACGACGTTCAGAAAGTCCGTCAGTCCGCGGTCATAGCGTTCTGCGGCCAGTGCGGTCGCCCGCTGGCTCGCGAGCACGGCCTCGCCCAGATACCGCAGGCGGTCTTGCTGCGCGAGAAAACCGGCCATCGCGCCATCGAGTTCCTGCACCGCCTGCTGCACCGTCTGTTTGTAGCGCACGAGCTGCTCGTGCGTCTGCAAGTCGGCGATGTCTGCAAAAGCGTCCAGAGTCCCAAAGTCCAGCAACGGAAAAATGGCGGAATACCCCGCCGACCAGATTCTCTGGCTGCTGCCGGGTTTGTATCCGAAGCCCTGTCCCTGGTTGCCAAGGCCTGCGGACAGGGAGAGTTGCGGAAACAGGTTTGCGGTGGCAATACCAATGCGGGCCGTGGCTTCCGCGACATACCACTCCGCTTCACGAATGTCCGGCCGACGCCGGATCAAATCCAACGGAAGCCCTGGTGTGATTTGCTCGGGAACGGGTGGAATCAGTCCCGGCGAATCGAGTTCTTTCACCATTTCCTCCGGGAATCGACCCAGCAACACGGCGATCGCGTATTGCGCACTCTCCACCTGGGCATGCAAAGGCTCAACCAACGCTTCGACGCTTGCGAGCTGGCGCCGCGCCAGCGTCACATCCAACTCGTTGGTGATGCCCCGATCAAAGCGGGCCTGCACCAGGTCCATCAGGTTCTGCGCCACGCGGGCGTTTTGTTGCAAGACGGCCAGTTGCAACTGCAATCCCCGCAAGTCGACGTAAGCGCGCACGACATCGGCAATGACTGCCACCTGGACCGAATCGCGCGCCGCGGCAGCCGCCTGCGAGTCGTACTGGGCCGCTTCAATCTGGCGGCGCAAGCGCCCAAACAAGTCGATGTCCCAAACCGCATCAAATCCCGAGATGCGGTTGATACGCGCCGTCGATGAGATGGCATGATCCGCCGAGGACAGCGAGCCCGGAATTCGCCCCTTTGTTAGATCGCTGCCCGTGCCACGCGCTCCCGCCGCGGCGGCTTGTACGCGCGGCAGCGCAAATCCGGTAACCGCGACCTCGAAGGTACGCGCCTCTTGCAGGCGCGTGAGCGCAATTTCGAGCGTGGGATTCGCCGCCAGCGCACGGTCCACGAGCGAATCGAGTTCCGCATCCCCCAACGCATGCCACCAGTTCGCAATCTCGGCCTGGGCCGCGGGCTTTGCCGGCGCAGCCGCAGGCACCATCGGCTTGTACGTGCCGGCCGCCTCCGAAGCCATAGGTTGAGTCGCCGCTTGCCCGCCCGCCGGTGCTTCGGGCGCCGCCTTCTCTGGTTTCAGGAACTCCTCGGGCACCTCTATCGTTGGGGGGTGGTAGTTTGGTCCGACGGCGCATCCTGACAAGCCCAAGCCGGCGACGGTCGCCAATAACATCAGATACCCCAAGCGCACGTGCGCTCCCCTACTTCGTCACGGCACTTGCGTCTGGCGCCGACGACGCAGGCGCCGCTTGGCCCGCGCCTGGAGCACCGCTGGCACCGGCAACCTCGTTGACCATCACCAGATCCCCGTCAGAGATCCGTCCGCTGATATTCAGGACAACTCGGTCACCGGCGGCAACGCCCGATCCGAGTTCGAGCACGTTGCCTTCGTCGCGCGCGATTGTGACTTTGCGAAAGCGAACCCGTCCATCGGCCTCCACGACCGCGACCTGAGGGCCGCTCGTACGAAAGACCATGGCCGCGGCAGGTACCTGATAGAGGTCCGTGTTTTGCAACTGGAAGGCGACGTCCACATACATTCCCGGCACCAATGCCTGATCGCGATTGGGCAGATCGACCTCGACCTTGAGCGTTCGCGCCTGCGGATTGATTGCCTGGGACGTCCGCGCCACCGTACCGGTAAAGACCCGGCCCGGTAGATTGCTTGCGCGGATCTGCACGGGTGCGCCGGCCCGCATGAGATCGCTTGACGCGGCCTGTGGCACGTCGACAAACACGCGGATGGGTCGATCCTGGCTCATGCGGTACAGTGGCGAGGTCGAAGCGGTGCTGCCGGCCGTCACAAGGTTACCGATGTCGATGCGCCGCTCCACGATCGTGCCGTCGTAGGGAGCGGTGACACGCTTGAATTGTGTCAATGCCAAATAACGGTCCACGTCGGCCTGGTCCAATGCAACCTGCGCGCGGGCCTCATTGAGCTTCGCCTCTCCGCTCTCAAAGGCGGCCTTCTTTTCTTCGCGTTCCTGCTCCGAAACCACACCTTTGGGCGAATCGCGCCAGCGCTCGTAGGTCGTAGTGGCGAGTGCAGCCTCGGCCTGGCGCACATTCACCTGCGCCACAGCAGCGTTGAGTTTCGCCTCCGCGGCAACGAGCTGCGCGTCGAGTTCGGGCGTCTCAATGGTTGCCAGGGTCTGGCCCTGGCGTACATGATCGCCGATGTCGGAGTACCACTTGCCGACATACCCATTGACCCGCGCGTAAATAACACTTTCGAACCAGGCCGCGGTTTCCCCGGGGAGTGTGAGCATGCGGCCGCCCGCGCCGCCGCGCACCACCACCACGTTGACCGCGGGCCTCCGGGACGCGTCGGCGGCCGCGCCGGCGGCAAGTTCGTGGCGCTCATAGAGCCGTACCAGGTACACGACGACAAAGCCAGCCAACAGTACTAGGGCGATGGCGATCGAAAAACGCCTAAGCCCGCGCGCTGTCTGCGGGGAGAAGTTGGTTGCAGCCGCAGCCGCACCGGGCTCGGTGGTCCGGACGTCCGCATCGGAAGCGTCCGCCTTGCGCCTGAGAACACGCGAATCGGGGGTTGCGCTCATCCCGAATTCCTCGGGCGGTTGGGAATCGCGTGCACTCACGGCATGCCTTTCGAAAAATCGGCAGCAGACTCCTGCGACAGATCTGTCGTGGGCCGACGCCGCAGCAGGCGATACATCGTCGGAACGAACACGAGCGTGGCAAAGGTCGCAAACAGCAATCCGCCAATTACCGCGCGCGCAAGGGGTGCATTTTGCTCTCCGCCCTCCCCCACGCCAAAGGCCATCGGCGTCATCCCCAGCATCATCGCTCCGGCCGTCATCAGCACAGGACGCAGCCGCGTGTAGCCGGCGGTGACCGCGGCCGTCAGCGGATCATCGCCGGCGTCCATGCGCTGGTTGGCAAAGGTCACGACGAGAATGCTGTTGGCCGTGGTAAGCCCAATGCACATCAGCGTCCCCATTAAGGCGGGCACGCTCAAGTGAGTTTGGGACAAAAACAACATCCACATTACTCCGCTCAATGCGAAGGGCACGGCCATGAGCACAATCAGCGGATCGATCCAGCTCTGGAAATTGATCACGAGAAACAAGTACACCAGAACGACCGCCAGGGCAATGCCCGTGAACAGTCCCGAGTAACTCTCGCGCATGGTCTCGACCTGGCCCGACAGCGCTACCGAAATGGCCTTAGTTGGCGGCGGTCGGTTTGCGTCGAGCATGCGGAGAATCTCGCCTGCGGCCGAGTCCAGATCGCGCCCCTGCACATCCGCTTGCACGTCAAAAACCGGGCGAATGTTGAACTGCGAGGTGACCATCGGAACTGGAGCGCGCCCGAAGTGCGACACGTTCATGAGCAGCTGGCGCTGCTCACTTCCGGTCTCCGCGGTGATCGGAACCGTCCACAAATCTTGCGCCGACGCGATTTGATAGGTTGGCACTTGAACGACCAGTGGGTAGCTGACACTGTTGCGCGGATCGACCCAAAAATTGGGTGCAAGTTGAGCGCTGGAGTTCGTCGCAACGAGCAAGCTATTGGCCGTGGCCTGCTGGCTGGCGCCGACTTCCGTGGCCAGCGCGCGGTCCACGTCGATGGTGAGCGATGGCGCGTCCGGAACCTGGAAGACATGCGAATCGACAACCCCCGGTATCCGTTTGAGGTCGCCCGCGATCTTGGCCGCCAAAGCATAGGTTTCCGCGCTGTCGTAGCCGGAGATACGCACATCGATGGGGGCGGGCTGTCCGAAATTCAGGACCTGATCGACGATATCGGCCGGCTGGAAGAAAAACTCCAGTTCCGCGAAGCGTTGCGGCAGCTCGCGCCGCAGCATCGCAACGAGGTCGGCCGTCGGGGTGTGCTTCTTTTTCAGCGAGACCAGGATCTCCCCGTCCATCGGCCCGACGGTGGCCGAGTCGCTCAGCGCGATGTTGATCCCGCTGTAGGGCAGCCCGATGTTGTCGAGAATGACAGCGACCTGATCTGCGCCGACCATCTCGCGAATCGCACCTTCGACCTGCGCAAAGTACTCCTGCGTCTTTTCCAGGCGCGTGCCCGGCGGGGCGCGCACGTGCAGCCGCATCTGCCCGGCATCGACCTGCGGGAAGAAATCGCGCCCAAGCGAGGGAAAAAGCAGCAAGGAGCAAACCATCAGCGCGATGAAAAAACCGACGGTCAGACGCGGCTGCCGGACGGCAAAGGAAACTGTTTCGCGATAGATTTCGCGAAACCGCGTAAACCCGGCTTCAAAGCCCCTATGGACCGCGCCCAGCGCACCCAGCACGCGGCGAGCGGGTGACGCGGCCGCGGGGGGCGCATGCGCCGCCTTGTTCCCGTGGCTCTCCACGGATGAGCGCATGAGGTATTTGAAGAGCACCGGAACCAAGGTGAAGGACAGTGCGAGACTGGCGAGCAGCGACACGCACACCGACACCGACAACGGCGAGAACAGGTACTTGGCCGTTCCTTGCAGCAAGAACACCGGCACGAAAACGATGCAGATGCAAAGCGTCGAGAGAAACGTCGGCACGCCCACTTCGGCGGTGCCATTCAAAATCGACTCGGTCAGCGTTTCGCCCAGCCGCACGTGGCGCTCGATGTTTTCGATGACCACCGTGCCGTTATCCACCAGAATCCCCACGGCGAGCGCAAAGCCGCCCAGCGTCATCGTATTGAGCGTGCTGCCGCCGGCATACATCAACAGCACCGCCGTGATGATGGACAGCGGAATCGCCGCCAGAATGATGAGCGTCAGGCGCCAGTTGCCCAGGAAGAGCAAAATCATCAAGGCGGTGAGACCCGCAGCCATCAAGCCGCCCATGAGCACGCTGTCGAGTGCGGCCTTGACAAAGATCGATTGATCGAAAACCGGCTTGATGAAAACACCGGGCGGCATCACTTTTTCGATGTCGGGCAAAACCGCGCGAATGCCGTCGATCACAGAAAGCGTACTGACGCCACCGGTCTTGCGGATGGTCATCAATGCACCCGGAGAGCCGTCGACCGCGACCGAATTGGTCTGCACCTGAAAGC
Organism: Burkholderiaceae bacterium; assembly: GCA_035625725.1. GTDB lineage: Bacteria > Pseudomonadota > Gammaproteobacteria > Burkholderiales > Burkholderiaceae_F > GJ-E10. The sequence goes on along the minus strand of DASPPB010000086.1, from coordinate 42,867 downwards.
CGTCATGCACGCGGGCTACGTCGCGCATGAAGACGGTGCGGCCCGCCACCTCCCGTATGGGAAAGGAGTTGATCGTGTCGATGACGTTCGGGCTGTTGTTCATCGACAGCATGTAGTCTTTGGCGCCAATCTTCACGTCCCCGGCAGGCAAAATCACGTTTTGGCGCTGCAATGCCAGGCTCACATCCGCGGGCGAGAGGCCGCGCGACTGCAGGGCACGCGCATCCAGATCCGCCATGATGACGCGTGGCTTGCCTCCGTAGGGATAGGGAACCTCGGCGCCGTGGACTACCGCGAGAGCAGGCCGGATGATGTTCTGGCCCAGATCGTTGAGTTTGGTGTCGGGCAGCGAGTCGCTCGATAAACTGAGCTGGATGATCGGCACGTCGGTTGCCCCGTAACGCAGAACCAGCGGCGGGGTGATGTTCGGCGGCATGTACTTGAGCACGACCAGCGCGCTGCTGGCCAATTGCGAGATGGCACGCGTGACGTCAGCCCCCTCGTGCAGGTACACCTTCTCGACACCGACTCCGTAGTAGCTCGTCGCTTCGATGCGCGCGATGTCATCGACTAAAGAGGCGAGCTGCCGCTCGTGCATCGTCAGGATGCGGTTTTGCATGTCCAACGGACTCATGCCGTTGTACGTCCACACCACGCTCACGACCGGGATGTCGATCTCCGGAAAAATGTCCACCGGCATGCGCAGCGCAGCGCCGATGCCGAGCAGGCACACCAGGATCAGTACGGCCGGGACCGTGTACGGTCGCTTCAGAACCAGATCGACGATGGACACGCGCGGGATTTCCTAAACGCAGGCGAAAAAAAATGGGACGAATCGGACAAAACGAAGCCCTTCGGTCCACAAGGGACCGAAGGACCACTCGGTTGCGAAGGATATCGGATCGTTATAGCCTTAAACATGGGTATGCCCGTACGCGCAGCACGGCTTGACAAGAACGCGGATTCCTGGCGCTTTGCGGTGCCAGCCAAGGTGCCTGCCTTCGGAAGCTGCCGGGCTACGAGCGTGCGGTATTTTGAAGCCGTTTTTGGTAGTGCGCTTGCGGCCCCGCCGCGGGCTTGATCTTGATCATGTACCGCCCCGTGGTCTACATAGTCGATGACGACCCTGCCATACGCCGGTCGCTGGCTCTTTGGCTGGGTTTTCGCAGCGTAGCGACGCGCGCGTTCGAGTCGGCCGAATCGTTTCTTGCGCAGGTCGATGCCAACTGCCAGGGCTGCGCGATCGTGGATGTGCGCATGAGCGGCATGGACGGGTTGCAGTTGCAGCAGCAGCTGGCGACTCGCGACATACATCTGCCGCTGCTGTTTTTGACCGGCCACGGCGATGTGCCGACGGCGCGCGCGGCTCTGATGGGCGGGGCGTTCGATTTTCTGGAAAAACCCGTTGACAACGACCGACTGGTTGAGCTGGTGACCGCGGCACTGGCCAAGGACGAGCAACGTTGGGAGACGACCCAGCAAAGCCAACGGCTGCACGAACGGATGTCGCGCCTGACGGCGCGTGAGCGCGAAGTCATGCAGCACGTGGTCGCGGGACGTCACAACCGGGAAATCGCGGTGGAAATGGGCATCAGCGCACGCACCGTTGAGGTGTACAAGGCGCGCCTGATGGACAAGCTTGATGTGCGGCGCATTGCCGATCTGATACGAATCGCGCTGCAAAACCAAGCGACCGAGGCATCATCCTCCTCCGCGGGACCCAGCGCGCCCGACGATAGCTAAGTCGGTACACGGCGACCCGAGGCGTACTCGCCGACACGAAAACGCAATCGAAACAGGTCTGCCAGCCGACGGGCCTCCAATTTCTCCATCATGCGCAGGCGCTGCGCCTCCAGTGCGTCGAGCGTCAGACCCAAATCCTCCGCGATCGAGCGATACGAGCACCCGTCGGTAATCCGCTCAAAGAGTTCCCATTCGGGCCGACTGAGTCTGCTTAAACGCGCCAACAAGGCGTCGCGCTCCCGGTTGCGTGCGACCTGCTCCGCGTCGCTGCGCAGCGCCGCCCACACGGCCTCGAGCAACTCACTCTCAACGATCGGTTTTTCCAGAAAATCGCTCGCACCTTGCAGCATCGCGGTGCGGGCAATGGCCGCATCGCCGTGGCCGGTCATCAGGAGCACCGGGAAGCCACGTTCTTGGCGCATCATGCGCGCCTGTAGCGCCAGCCCCGACATGCCCGGCAGGCAGATATCGACCAGGGCGCAGGCGGGCCTCTGCCAGGCCGCAACGCCAAGAAAGTCCTCGGCAGTGGCAAATTCGGCACATCGCAGACCGTGCAGCTGCAGCAGCAATGACAAGGAGCGTCGGACCGCGCCGTCGTCCTCCACGAGGAAAACTGTGCCCGAAACTGGTGCCACAGTTTGGAGTTCACTGACCATACGCACGCAGATCCAAGCAAAACGTCGTCAATTCGCGCTCGGCATCAAACCACAGTCGCCCACCCTGACGCTCAGCGATCGAACGCGAAAGCGCAAGGCCCAAGCCCATGGCGTTGGGTTTGCTTGTCGCCAGCGGAGCGAACAGCCGCGGGCGAACCTCGGCGGGCACACCCGGCCCGGTGTCCTCCACCACAATGCGGACCTGGCACTGACTGTCGTCGGCAATGCGCGACGCTTTGAGATGGATTTGGCGCCAGGTCAGTCGTCCTTCGAGCGCGTCGCAGGCGTTTCCAATGAGGTTGCCCAGCACCGCCCCAATCTGCACCGCGTCGACCCACACCGCAGGCAGCCCCGGTTCGATGCTGCAGCGCCACTGGATATCGGCACCCACGAGGCGATCGCGCACGTGCGCGTGCGTACTGTCCAACAAGCTGGTGACGCTCACAGGCTCAAGCCGCATGTTGCCAGTGCGAAAGAACTCGCGCATGCGTCGCAGATATTGACCTGCGCGGCCACTTTGTTGCACAACCTGTTCGAGCGTTTCGATCAGTTGGGCGCGCTCCGACTCCCCGCGCTGGGCAAGCACCTGACTGGCCCGCGCGAATGTGCCGATCGCCGACAGGGGCTGATTCAAGTCGTGCGCAAGCGCCGCTGCAAGCTCTGCCGTCGAAGCAATGCGCTGGGCCTCGGCCAGTGCGCGTTCGCGCTCACGCAAAGCGCGTTCGTGTGCCGCTATGCGGGCGGCGGCCCGCTGCCGTTCGTCCGACAAAGCACCCAAATACAATGTCGAAATAGCCAGCGTGAGCATCAACAGCTGAAACTCAAAGGCAATTGCGGGCCGCATTCCCACCAAGGTGAGCGCGCCCAAAAGCCCGAACTGCGCCAGCGGAATAGTCGTGGCGGCACCCATCAGGCCGTAACGCATCGCTACGGCGATCATCGGCAAAAAAAGCAGATAGGACATCCGGAATTCGTCCAGAAGGCGAAGTCCGAATACCAGCACCAGAAGTGCCCCGAGCACGACAACGAAGATCAGCGCGTCGCGCGCGACGACGGTGTAACGCGCTCCCTGTGCAAGGGGCGACCAAGCCTTGTTCGCCCATTGCAAGAACGCCGGTGTCAGCACCACCAGTCCCACAATGCTGGCGATGTACAGGCGCAATGTAAGGACGGGCAGTGCCTCGCTCGTAACCTCCGAGCCCGCAAACTGGCGCGCCGCTTCGATAAGCGCCAGCACCATACCCGTAGCCAGGCAAATAACAAGCAACACGTTGACATCGCGGGGCCGCACCTCGATGCTGCCCCAGCGACTCCAGCGGCGTAGCGCCAAGCCGGCGACCCAGTAAGTGGCAGTGAAACCGAGAGCCGCCAGTACCGATTCGGCACCCAGACTGGTACCGGGCGTTATCCACCAGCCGGCGAGGACCGCGCCCAGCACGACGAGTGCGTAGGGGGAGCCGCCGTAGGCGATCAGCGAGAGCGCGAGCGCTGGCTGTGGGTTCCAGGGCTGAACCCCGAAACGAGGATTGGGAAACAGATCAATCGCGCCGGCCGATACATACGCAATGAAAAAAAGCAGCGCGAATTTGTGGTGCATGCACCAAGCCCACGCGCTGCGCGTCAAGGCAACGCGCCTGGGGACCTGGTCACCCCCCGGAATTCCGGCGCCACGGTCCCCGAGCGGTGGAATCAAATCGCCATCAGCGTTCATAGGGACGATCAATAGCAAATTTTTGGACTTCCGGCAGCAAGGGATCATCGTATGGGATTCCCCTACGCACGGCTGCCGGTGTTATTGGTGCGCAATTCGCGCGCACTTGCACGCGGTTGCAGATCGATGCCCCGCCTCTCGGCGGGTCAGCAGCCTGCAAGGAACCCGGACGCATTGCCCCTGTCCAAGGAGGGGCAATCGAACTTTGCTACGGTAGCACCGGGTTGGAAGCAAGCGAAGCGTTTGTCCGGTGAGCCCTAATAAGAGATAGAACGGACAAGCACAATGCGACGTAGCTCTAGGCAGAGACGTGGCCGGGCAGCGTCACCTTCTGAAGGACGGCTATACGCTCGGCGTCCATCCGGCGCGGAGCACTACAGGTCCATCGTGTAACTCAAACCCAGCGGCGCACGCGGGCCTTGTAATCGCGATAAGCCTGCCCGAAGCGAGCTTCGAGGTGCCGCTCCTCGTTGCCAATCACGCCAAAGCGCACTGTCGCCCATACGATGGGCGCAAACAGGACCGGCCACCACGTATGCAGGAGCAAGCAGCCGGCAACGAGCAGCAACCAATCGCCCAGATAGATCGGGTTGCGGCTAAGGCGAAATGGACCGCTCGTACACAGCGCGCTCGCACCTCTAAAGGGATTGACGGTGGTGTGATACCGCCAGAAAGTCCACAGGGTCCAGACAAACAGCGCGAGCGCGAGCCCAATCAGCAGACCAGCCAATGCTCTGCCGAAGGCACCCCAATCCCAGGCCAGCGGCAAAGCATTGCGGTCCAGCAGCCAACCGAGCAAGAGCGAGAGCGCGTAGGGCGCCGGCGGCAAGATCCACGTGCGCGGCCTGCGCGTCTCATCCGGTCGCATCTCGTGCATACCCCATCCCGCATCGGGACTCATCGCGAAGTGTCGAGACACACGAAGGTCGATCGTGTCGCGCCGGTCCGTATCGGTCCCCGAGCGCATCTGACAATGCCGCTGCAGGCGAACAGGCCGCCCGACAGCGACTTTGCAGATCCACGGCGCCTAGGGCTTTTTCACCGAAGAGGTGTTGATGCCAAACACCGCCCACGCGGGGCACCAACCTGCCAGCCCGGTAAGCAGCGCCACGGCGCCGATCACACCCGCGACATAGCCCCACACACCCATGTTGCCCAGGAAGGCCAGTGCGAGCAGCACCACCCCCAGCGCTATCCGAATTGGACGTTCGATACCTCCGACATTCGCTTTCATCGCACTTCTCCCGTTTGGGTTGAACAAATTCAATTTCTGCAACGGCAAGGCCGCGCGCCCCGACCAGCACAAGGGCGGCGCCTTTGGCATGTCGAAACGACTCTAGTTGTCCTCCCGACTTTCGGCCTGCAGGCGCGCACTCACGGTCTTTAGCTGCTCCTCATCGAGCGCACCACCCAGTGCAGCCAGGCGCAACCGCTCCGTGAGAAGTCCGATACGAGCCTGCAAGAGATTCATTTCAGCGCTCGAAGCGTCGGCCTCCGCGTTGAGCAGGTCTAGGGTCGTTCGGTCTCCCACTTGGTGACCGAGCCGTGTTGCGTCGAGGCGCGCCCGGGTGGCCGCTCGGGCCGCGGCAAGCGCGTCGACGCGGCTCGCGCCGACCGTTAGACCCAGCCACGCGGCGCGGGTCTGCCGGGCAACCTGCTGGCGCGTGCGCTCCTGATCGGCGCGCGCCTTCTCGGCCAGTTCGAGCGCCTCCTCGTGTTGCGCCGTGCGATAGCCACCCGTGAACACGGGCACGGTTAATTGCACCCCGATCATCCCGCTGCTCGCGGTATTGCTTGCCGGTCCGAAATCCCCGCTTCCAGAGAGGTGGTCGCGCGCCACCTTAGCAACCAAATCAAGCGAGGGCGCCGAGAGCGCACGAGACTTGGCAGCCTCCTGGCGGGCGACCTCCAAGTTTGCCTGCTGTATGCGCACGTCCGGATTGCTCGCAGCCGCCAGGTCGAGCCAGTGATCGAGCGCCGGGACCTGGGCAACGGTAACGTCGTTGGCTGGAACTTTGGGCTGCAACGACTGTGGTGCCAAACCCGTCATATCGGCGAGCGCAAGTTGCTTGAGTTCCAGGTCCGACTGTGCGGCCAGCACCTGCGCGCGGATCGCCTCCGAGCGCGCCGTTGCCTCATGGGTGTCCGTGATGGGGGAATCGCCCACGCGGTAGCGCTCCTGAGCCTCCGACAGCGCGCGATCCACGGCGGTTTGCTGCTCGTGCAGCACCCGCAGGGTCTCGTGCGCCAGGACGAGATCGAAGTAGCACTCGACGGTGCGCAGCATCAGCGCCTGCTGCGCGGCCTGCCACTGCACGTCGGCGAGATCCGCAGACAGTGTCAGCTGACGGCCTTGTGCCAGACGCTCGCCGCTCAGCAGCGGTTGACGCGCCGTAACGGCCCAGCTATCCGTGGTGCCGTCGTTGATGGAGGTATTAAAGGTGGCGCTGTTGGATTGGCCGAAACCCGGTGCGAAGAACTGCGCGCCGCTAGTCTGGGTGTTGCTGCTCATGCGCCCCGCCGTACCACTGAGCGTTACTGAGGGAAGCCACAGGGCGCCGCCCTGCGCCCTGCGCGCGGCACCCGCGTCGTGCGCCGCGCGCGCCGCGCCATACTCCAGATCGTGCTCCTGCGCCGCATACCAGGCCTCAATCAGATCAAGGGCCTGCGCGCCGGGCGCCAACAGCGCGCCGGCCAAAAATATTGCGCCCGCGCGCCGCATGATCACCGCACGGCCTCCGGAAGGTGCGAATTGACCCAAGCGACCAGATCGTTGGCAGGCGCCGCGCCTGACATGCGCGCGCGCTCCGTGCCGCCCTGAAACAGAATCAGCGTCGGAATGCTGCGGATCGCGTAGCGCCCACTCGCCGTTGGCGAGGCATCGGTGTCGATCTTGGCAAAACGCACTTTGGGCAACCGCTGGGCGGCTGCCGCAAAATGGGGCGCCATCGCCTTGCACGGACCGCACCAATCAGCCCAGAAGTCGACCACAACCGGCACTTCGGTGTTGGCAAGGTAGCGCGGCAGCGACTGGTCATCGAGTTCGACGGGGTGCGTGGGCGTGAGGGCCGCACCGCAACGTCCGCACACGGGTTCATCGTGAAGCCGTTGCTCGGGTACGCGATTCGTACTGCCGCAAGCTGGACAGGCGATATGCATATGACCCCCTTTTTCAGCAGCCCGCGCGTACGCCGAGCTTTCGTAGCATCGTTTCCATCAGGCACCAGTGGCTAATGGCGCTTTGCAACAGGTTCGCGCCAACGAAAGCCGTGAAGACGAGCCACCACTGGCTGACGAAAAACGGACTGCCCGGAATACCGAGCGCGAGAGAAAACAAGATGAAGCTGCCTGCGATCAGGCGTACGAGTTGCCAGGAAGTCATAGGTCATGCTCCTCTCGATGGTCGCGGCCTTCGGCGGTGGCGAATTGCCGCCGGTACGCGGCGTAATACAGCGTCGGGATGACGACGAGCGTCAACAAGGTGGAGACGAAGATCCCGAAAATCAACGAGATCGCCAGGCCGTTGAAAATCGGGTCATCGAGTATGAAAAAGGCCCCGAGCATGGCGGCCAGTGCGGTTAGCAAGATCGGCTGGGCCCGCGTGACGGCCGAGCGAACGATTGCCTGCTCGAACGGCACTCCCGCACGCACCTGCAAATTGATGAAGTCCACCAGCAGGATCGAATTTCGCACGATGATTCCTGCCAGCGCAATCATCCCGATCATGCTGGTGGCCGTGTATTGCGCACCCAGCAATGCGTGCCCCGGCATCACGCCAATGATGGTCAGGGGAATCGGTGCCATGATGATGAGCGGCGTCAGGTACGAACCGAACTGCGCAACGACGAGCAGATAAATGAGCACGAGGCCCACCGCGTAGGCCGCTCCCATGTCGCGAAAGGTCTCAAAGGTGACTTGCCACTCGCCGTCCCACTTCAGGGCGTAGTCGCGGTACGCCTCCTGCGGCGCGTGGATGAAGTATTCCTGCAGGCTTCCGCCGCCCGGCGTGTGCAGGCGGCCCAGTTGACTGCGCATCGCGAACATGCCGTACAGGGGACTATCCACTTTGCCGGCCATGTCGCCAACGACGTAGTTCACGGGCAGCAGATCCTTGTGGTAGGCAGGCTGCTCGCGCACGGTGTCGCTCACGGTCACAAGCTCGCGGATCGGGATCAGCCGACCCGAGGCGCTGCGCGCGGTAAGCTGCAATAGGCCGTTGAGATCGCCCTGGCGCCACGCCGGCAGCTGCAAGAAGGCGGCGGCCGGATACTTGGCTGCATCGTGCAGATAGGTCGTGGCGTCGCCCGAGAGTCCCGCATGCAGCGTGTCGACGATTTGCTGCTGCGTGACGCCCTGCATCAGCGCTTTGCGCCGGTCGACCAGAAGCAGGCCGCGGGGGGCGGCCGCTATGCTGCTGTCGTCGACGTCGACCAGGCCGGGGGTGTCCTCAAAAACGCCGCGCACCGCCTTGGCGACTTCGCGGCGACCGTCGGCTTCCGGTCCGTAGATCTCCGCCACGATGGGCGAGAGAACCGGGGGGCCGGGCGGCACCTCGACGACTTTCAAGTTGGCCCCGAAGCGTCGCGCGATTTTTTGCAGCTCCGGGCGCACGCGCGTGGCAATTGCGTGGCTTTGCGCCTCCCGGAGCTGCTTGGCAACCAAATTGACCTGAATATCGCCCACCTCGCTGCCCGCACGCAGGTAGTACTGGCGCACCAGACCATTGAAGTTGATGGGCGAGGCGACGCCCGCATAGGCCTGGTAGTCGGTGACCTCGGGAACCGTGGCGAGGTAGGCGCCAAGTTCGTGCAGAGCCGCCGTCGTCTGCTCCAGCGGCGTACCCGCGGGCATGTCAACCACCACCTGGAACTCCGACTTGTTGTCGAAGGGAAGCATTTTGAGCAGCACGAGTCCCGTTGCCGGAAGTGCGACGGAGACGATAATCAGCGCGACGATGCCCAAAGCGAGCCAGCCGCGGTTGCGAGCACCGAGGGTCGGATCGAGCAGGGGGCGGAAAATCCGCTCGAAAAGGGGAGCCAGTTTGGCCGACAAGCCACTGACGCCGTGGCCCTGCGCCGCGCCGTCTGCGGGCTTTAGCCATAACCGTGCGAGCCAGGGTGTCACGACGAAAGCGATCGCAAGCGACAGCAGCATCCCCATGCTGGCATTGATCGGTATGGGGCTCATATAAGGGCCCATCAGCCCTGTGACAAAGGCCATGGGCAGGAGCGCGGCGATCACCGTCAGCGTGGCCAGAATTGTCGGACCGCCCACCTCATCGACCGCTGCCGGGATGACCCGCGCCAGCGTCTTGCCCGGTTCGAGCTGCTGGTGCCGGTGGATGTTTTCTACGACGACGATCGCGTCATCGACCAAAATCCCGATCGAGAAAATCAGCGCAAAGAGCGACACGCGATTTAACGTAAAGCCCCAAGCCCAGGACGCAAACAACGTCACGGTCAGCGTAAGGACGACCGCGCTGCCGACGACGGCCGCCTCGCGGCGACCCAAGGCAAGGAAGACCAAGGCCACCACGGAAGCGGTTGCAAAGAGCAGTTTTTCGATCAGCTTCTTGGCCTTGTCGTTGGCCGTTGTGCCGTAATTGCGCGTCTGTGCCACCTGCACATCGCTGGGAATAACGCTATTGCGCAGCGCCTCGACGCGTCGCATGACCGCATCGGCAACATCAATTGCGTTTTCTCCCGGCTTTTTCGTGACCGCAATCGTGACGGCCGGATACTCGGCCCACGCGCCGCCGGAGGTCTTCGCGGGCATCGCCTGCCAAACGTAGCGAGCGGGCGGCAGCGGACCGTCGACGACCGTGGCGACGTCCTGCAAAAACACGGGCTTGCCCGCGTGCACGCCGACAATGAGCTCGGCCACATCGCGCGCGTCGCGAAAAAACCGCCCCCCTTCGAGGGCAAGCGCGCGGTTGCCGGAGAGCAGCTCACCCAGCGGCTCGCCCGCGTTGGCCGATTGCAGCGCGGCGTGCAAATCCGGCACAGTGATGCCGGCACCCGCCATCCGGGCCGGATCGATCTGTACCAGCACGGCACGCCCCGGCCCTCCTATGGTAGTGACCTCGCGCGTACCGGCCACGCGCTTGATATCGGCCTCGATGCTGTGCGCGACGCGTTCCAGGTCGTAGGATCCCACCGACTCGCGCGTGCTGTAGAGCGTGAGCGCCACGATCGGAACATCATCGATTCCTTTGGGCTTGATGATCGGCTCGAGCACACCCAGTCCCCGGGGCAGCCAGTCCGCGTTAGCGCGCACCGTGTCGTGCAGCCGCACCAACGCCTCGATGCGCGGCACCCCGACCTTAAACTGGACCGTGATGATGGCAAGACCCGGTCGCGACACCGACATCACGTGTTCAATGCCCGAGATTTGCGACAGCACCTGCTCGGCGGGCGACGCCACCATCTGCTCGACATCGTGCACCGATGCCCCGGGAAAGGGGATCAGGACGTTGGCCATGGTTACATTGATTTGCGGTTCCTCTTCCCGAGGCGTCACAACCACGGCAAAGGCGCCCAGCAACAGCGCAACTAACGCCAGCAGCGGCGTGATGCGGTGCGCGAGGAAGAAGGCCGCGATGCGTCCCGAAATGCCCAAGGGTTCGTTCATAGCCCGCTCTTAGCGCGCGCGCGCCGCGCTTTGCGGATCCAATGCAACGCGCTCGCCGACGGCCAGGCCGCTCAGAATCTCCACGCGATCGTCGAGCTGCTGACCCAAACGGACCTGGCGCAGCAGCGGCCGGCCTTTTTCATCGAGCACGTAGAGCCCCGTCAGCTCGGCGCGTCGGACGATGGCGCGCGACGGCACGACAACACGTGCGCCCGCCGCGCCGCCCGAAGGCGTCGCGCCAAAGGCCGCAGGTGCAACCGGCAGCCAGACGCGCGCAAACATTCCGGGCACGACTTCTGGCATTTTTGGGGGCAGATCCAAACGCAGCTCCACCGTATGGGTCTGCGGATCGACCGCAGGCAGCACTCGAGTGCGGGTTGCGGGCGGCGCCGAGCGCCCGGGGCCGAGCCCCGGGATCTCGATTCGCGGCGCAAGTCCGGCACCGAGCGAGGCGCTAGCCGATTCGGGCATTTGCGCGCTCACGCGCAAAGCGCTCGGGTCATACAGCGTCACAAGCGCCCGGCCGGGCAGGGCCATGTCGCCGACCGAAACGGGAACCTCGGAAACCACGCCGGCAAATGCAGCCTTGACGGTGTAAAAGCCCGATTCGGTCCGAGCGACGGCCGCCTGTGCCAATTGGGCGGAGACCTGCGCTTGAGTGGCCTGGTAGTGGGCCAGAGCACGCTCCATGGCACCCTGACTGATGTAGCTCTTTTGATACAGCTGCTGCTGACGCTCGAACTCCTGCTTGGCCACGTCGAGCGACGCCCGCGCCGCCTGCACCTGTGCCTCGCTCGCCGCGACATTTTGGTCGGCGGCGCGCGCATCGATGCGCAACAGAATCTGCCCCGCGCGCACGGTGTCGCCTGCATGCACATCGAGCTCCACGATCGTGCCCGGGACCTGCGCGGCCACGACACTTTGGCGAACGGCCTGCACAACCGCATCGAAACCGCTCCAGCTTGGCGTGGCCGCGGGTTCGGCCACGACGCTGGCGAGCTCTTCCGCGAACGCGCCTGCCCCGGCGCTTAGCGCGCTGGCCAGCACCCAGACGGCGGCAAAGCGCTTCGCTTTCATGCGGCCACTCCAATCATCGGGGATTTGTTTGTTGCGCGAACCGAATTTCTCTGGCTTTTTTGCGCGACTGGGGTTATTCTGCAACTGTTTAGCTATTTAGTCAAATAGCTTATGTCGAGAGCTCCGATGCCACCACAAAACAATCGAGCCGGGGATGCACCGGGCGCCAAGGCGAGCGCAGGGGCACGGGCTTGCGCGCGTATGGAGGGCCTGCCCCTCTCGGCCCTCGAGCAAGTGGCGGCCTATTTCCAGACACTTGCCGAGCCCACGCGGTTGCAGATCCTGAACCTCTTGCGGCAGCGCGAACGCAATGTCGGCGAGCTCGCACAGTTGTGCGGGTTTACGTCCGCCAACATCTCGCGCCACCTCGCGCTGCTCACCAAGCACCGTCTCGTCGCACGCGAGAGCCGAGGCACAAGTGTCTACTACCGCATCGCCGACCCGTCCATCTACGCCTTATGTGACCTGGTCTGCGGCACGATCGCGCACCAACTCGCGGAACAGAGCAACGAGCACAGAGTGTTCCTCGGTGCGCATGCCGGCGCGCGAGCGCCGCGCGCGGCCGCGCGGCGCCATTCATAGGATCGCGACGGTTGCGTGCGGAAACCCTGTCGAGAAAGACCATGACGTCCCCGCACCCCGGGACAGAGTCGCGTCTGCGGCGCCTTCGGGTGCGCCTTGATCCGCGACAACTGCGACAGCATTTGCACAGGCGCACCGAATCGCGCGTGACGTGGCGCAATCTCCAGACGGCCAGCACACGATAAATTGCATGCGAATCGGCATGTTTCCCTCCCTGAGCGAATTAGGACAACGACCATGAACTGCGTGACGACTCCGGCGCCCACGGCGCCCTCCTACCGCGGCAAGCGCAGGGCCGTACAGATCGCCTTCTTCTTCGTGCTCATCCTGATCCCGGCCGTTGGAATCTTCCGCATCGATCTGGCTACGGCCAGCCTGATGATTCTCGGCCATCCTGTGTACCTGCGCGATGTGACGGTAGTCACCGGCCTCGCGCTGGTGGTGGCGACCGCACCCCTACTCACGTATTCGACCATCGGTACCGTGTGGTGTGGGTGGGCGTGCCCGCAAAATACGGTGTCCGAATGGGCCAACAACCTGACACATCGACTCTTGGGTTCCCGTGCCAATGTCAATGTTGAGAGCGATGGTCTTCAGGTAGCGCCCTCCAAGAACAAACTGCGCAACTGGGCCGTTCTCGGGGCAAACTTCCTGGTGGTGTCCCTGCTGGTGGGCATCGTTCCGCTCTTTTATTTCTTTCCGCCCGACGTCGTTTGGTCGCTGGCGGTCTTCGGCGAGAACAATCAGTTCTCCCGATTCATGCACCGCCTGTATTTCGTGAGCGTCGCGCTTGCCTTTGTGGACATCGCAGTTGTTCGCTATTTCTGGTGCAATTACGTGTGCCTGTATCGCTTTGGTCAGCTGCTTTTCAAGACCGAGGACGCCCTGCACGTGGCCTACGACAAGAGTCGCTCGGCGGAATGCGCCAAGTGCAACTACTGCAAGATTTCGTGCGTTACAAGCATCAATCCGACCGATATCAAATTCTTCGATCGCTGCATCAACTGCGGCGAGTGCATCGATGCGTGCAATCGCCTCCATGCCAAGGACGGATCGGCAACGCCGGGTCTGCTCCGCTTCGACGCCGGGCGCAAGGCACCGGCCGCCACCTGGACGGGCAATCTTCAATTTGCGCTCGGCAAGTTGGGCTGGCACGGCTTGCTGTGTCTGGTGGGCTGTGCCGTCCTCATTTACGGGTTGACACACCCTGCGCCCTAGTCCGCATGCGGCGCGTCGCCCGCGCCGCCATCGCACCGAAGCAACTCAAAAATCTTCGTCGACGATCGGGCCCGGCTCGCGCACCTCGCCGAGCAGTTCCTCGGCGCGCAGCGCGTTGTCGGCGAAAATCATCCGGATGGAAGCGCTCTCGGGCAGCGGGCCAGCGCGCAGGCGACGGCATTCCAGCGACGCCCTGCGGTAGTCGTCGAACACACCCAGCGCATCGAGCTTGCGCACCGCCCCGCGCGTCTCGATCCGGTACACGTAGTAGGGCATCGGTCGCGGCACTTAGCGGTCGTCTGCGCGCGGCGTGCGGCCACCGATCCAGGACACGGGAAACGACACGTCCGGCGACGCCGAGCGCGCCGGCGCGGCAAGGTAATCCGGCAGGTGCGGGACCGACACAGACGAAGCGCGCACCAGCCGGGCGATCAGGTCCTGGATCTGTTCGGAACACCACTCCTCCTGCCAGACGCTGGGCAGGAACTGCAGCTCGCGCACTCGCTCCGGAACCTCATCGCCTGGGTAAACCTCGTCGGCGGCCAGTGCGGCGGAAAAAAACGGTCCGGCCAGAAAGCGAACGCGAAACCCTCCACTTCCGTCGCGCTCCAGGATGAACACACGCGCCCCTTCCGCCGTTTCCCCGTCATCGCCGAAGACGGGGACGGCCGCGAAAGCGCACTGTCCCTGCGCCCGCACGAAGGCGGCCGCCTCGGCAAAGCTCATCCTTCCTTCATTTGCGTCCACAACGCCCGCCACCTTGACCGACCGGAGCCGTGGCCAACTACAGCCAGGATTGGACCGTATTGTGGCTCGTGACTAAGTCGACAAACCCCGCGAAGTCGACGAGTTCGACGCCCGTGGCGATGCGCTCCTGCATGCCGCGAGCCTCGATGTCCGGTGCGAGTGCATAGACCCGAAGCCGGCCCGATGCCGCGTGCAAACGCGCCTGCGCGGCCGCGGTCGTCGCCGCGTACACGCCATCTTCGATCAGTATTACTGCAGCGCCCGGTTGCGCGACACGCAGGCAACTCTCCAGGCTTGAGGACTCAAAGGGTGACTTGTTGATGATATGCAGCATGCCACGCATCCTTTCAAAAGCTCAACACGACGTCTTGCTGGGCGATGAGCTCGCCAATTTGCTTGGCGTCGAGAACCTCGACTGGCACAAGCAAGCTGTCAGCGGTAATTCCGCGCGCTTGCAACGATTCGCGTTCCACGTAGAGCTTGTTGACGTCGTAATCGTCGAGCGCGCGAAACGTCGGCGAAAAGTTCTTCACCTCGATACCCGTGGTCTTTTGCCCCTTGGCGAGCGCGTAGACTCCGTCGTCCAAGAAGACCAGGCTCACGTCCTGATCGAAGGTCGCGGCAATCAGTACGACCTCGAGCGCCTCCAGCGCGTAGACCGTTCCGTGCGGCGCGTGACGCGTGACCAACGCGAACTTTTTCGGACCGGCTTTTTTGCCCTGTGCCTGCTCTGCCATCGGTGTCTCCCTTATGCGCCGAACACGACCAGTCGATCGGATTTCATGCCCGTTTCGATCAACTGACCCAGACCCGAAATTCGGAAACCCGGCGCGAGAATCTGATCCTTGATTCCCCGCCGCAGCGCCGCTGCCACACACACGACCAGATCGATCTTGTGTTCTGCGGCGAGCGCCGACCAGCGCGCGGTTACATTGCGGTCGTCCTGCGGCGGCTCGGTAAGGCGGTTGGCGGCGTTCACGCCGTCGTGATAGAAGAACACGCGCTCGACACTGTGCCCCTTGGCGATTGCAGCGCGCGCAAACAGATACGCGCTGTCGTTGGCCTGGTGCGTGTAGGGGCCCGCACTTACCATGATCCCGATTTTCATTTGCTGTTTTCCCCTTGCTTGCGATCAGTTGCAGTCCGGTCCAGCGATCGCCGCCGCGCCCCAAGGGGGCGTGGCGGCGCGCTCGTCAGAACCGCATACCAAAAGCGATACCAAGCGACGTTTCGCTGAGTTTGATCGTTTCCGTTCCGCCGGCGTTCGGCGGACCGACCGGGGGTGCAAATAGCGCATTAAACAGCGACGAGCCCGAGACCGTCTTGGATGGCGCATACATGTATGCCATCGTCAACTCGCTCTTGGGATTGATCGAGTAGGAAAAGCCCAGCGTGTAGTGGTCCTGGACCACGCCCGGCGCCAGAATGTTGAAGGTCACGTCTCGGGACAAAATGGGGTTTTCGCTATGGTTGTAGCCGGCGCGCACGATCCACGCGGGACTGATCGTGTACTCCACTCCCAACTTCGCGATATTCACGTCCTGCCACCCGAACCCCGGTCCGCCCGATGCGCCCAGCGGCGCCTGGTTCGTGCTCGGGTTGCCCACCGAGCTCACGGAGTTGTAATTGATGCGCTCCCAGTCCAGTGCGATCGTCCACGCCGGGGTCGGGTGCAACCCCAACCCAACGGTGTAGTTTTCCGGAATGTCAAATTCCCCTTGGTCGGCAAATAGTCCCTCGTAGCGGCTGAACTTGCGCATCCAGATGCGGGAGGAATACGAGGCTCCCAGGCTCACATACTCTGAAAAGCGTCCGAGATAGCCCAAACGCACTCCGGCGCCCGTCGAAGAGGCATTACCGAGATTCGTCAGGTTGCCCGGAGCGCTGCTAAACGGGGAAAACGCCTGCAGCCCTGTCACCGAGAAACGTTGGTAGGCTAATAGCGGGGCGATGCCGATACTCTGATTGGACGCGACCTTGTAGGCCGCAGTAGGCGCGATGATCAGCTGCTCTAGATTCACCCCCAGAGTTCCGCTGCCGCAGAGCATGTTCCCCGGCACGAAGCCCGCTGGCGTGGGGCACTGGAAGGTGCCCTGCGGATAGTCCGTGTTCATGCCACCGTTGCCGTAGACCGTAACGCCCAGCGAGAGGTCCGGGCGCAGCATCCAGTTGAAACCAAGCTCCGGTATGAAAAAATTCTTCTCGTCGCTGTTCACCGAACCATTCAGTGGTGCGATCGCCGCATCCGCGCGGTAGGCGCTGCGCGTAGGACTGAACCAGTCGACACCGATGTCGAAGCGGTTGCCCGCGAAGACCATTTCCGCCGGGTTGTTTGCGCCGCCGAAACTGTCGTCCGTGCGGGTGACGCTCGCCCCGCCCATGCCCAGCGATTTCATGCCATAGCCGTGGCTGAAGTACCCGTCGGTCGCCCAGGCGATCGAGGGCAGCAATGCTGCCGCAACAATCGTCCCGAGCGACCTACGCTTGCGCCGGCGAAACTTTGTGATCTTGTGCATTTGCGTCTCCACCTTTTCCTTTCTTGTCGGATTTTGTTTGCAGCGGGTACCCGTTTGACGGGACCAATCAAATAAACAGACTGACGTCCGCCTTTTGTGCCATCGGCAAAAAGGTCGTTGCGCCACAGTACTGGGACACTTCCGGAATGAAATCCTTGGGATCGAACCCGAAAACGTCGACCGTCATCTGGCAGGCGATGAGCTTGACATCGGCCTCGATGCAGGTGCGGCGCAACTCCTCGATCGACGCTACCCCCTTGTTCTTGAACGTCTGCTTCATCAGACTCGTGGCCAGGGTCTCGAAGCCGGGGACGATCGACGGGATGGCATTGGGCATGTTCCAGCTGATGTCGCGAAACCACTGCGGCCCGAAGGGCATCTTCATCGGCATTGCCGGGTTGCCCAGCGGCGACACCTGTAGGCCCGAGAGATCGCGTAGCAGCAGCTTTAGGCCGTAGAACGTGTGAAACACCGCCACGTCCCAGCCCAAGGCGGCCGCGGTCGATGCAAGTATGTACGGTGGATAGGCCCAGTCGAGCGTGCCCTTGGTCGCAATGATCGTCATCGACGGTGGCCCCTTGGGTTTGAGCTGCGCCATCCGTTCCTCGACCTTTTTTGCAACCAGTTCATCCACGCGCCTGGCGATGAACTCCTCAAGACCTGCTGGAAAGTCCCCGGCTCCCATGCTTGCTCCTTTCGATCTGCCCGCCGCGAACTAAACGCCGACGGATCCGCGGGCGATACCCCATCAATTCTTCAGATAAAACACGTACTCCGGACCCTGGGTCTGCGAAGCGAGCAACTGGTGGCCCGTGGCCTCGGCAAAGGCCTGCATGTCGCTCACCGACCCGGCGTCGGTCGCCACGATCTTGAGCACCTGCCCTGCTGCCATACCGGCCAGAGTCTTTTTCGTCTTCACGATCGGCATCGGGCAGGCGAGCCCGCGCGCGTCCAGTTCCTTGTCAAAGTCCATGTTGTTCCCCTCCACGTCTATTCAGAAAAGTTGCAGTGCATCGTGATAGCGCGCCCGAAACATCAGCCGCGGAGCCTGTGGCGCGTCAACGAAAGCCGTTCGGTTGTGCAGCACGTTAGCGCACAGCAATCCCATGCCCGATTCCAACCGCGCTCGCAGCACGAACGTCGAATGCGAAAGAATGGATTCCAGGCACGCGGCCGCGGCGCGCGTGCGTGCATCGTCACGCCAGCGGATGGAACGCGTGCGCGCGGTGTAGCGCATGTGCAGCCGTCCGCTCACCGGATCGACCGAAAACACCGGCCCTGTCTGCTCGCAACGCGCTATGCCCTGCTCGTCGCCGCGCGCCGGAATCGTCATCGCATCGGGCGCCGATAAAGCGAGCACGTGCTCCGGGTCCTCGTCGCGCAAGAGCAGGTAGGCCATCTCGTGATCCAGCAGGGCATTGATTCCCCCTTGGGCGGCGGGTCTGGCGCAATGCAGAATCAGCGATCGCACGCGCCGCTCAGGCGAGTTGTAGTAGCCATCCGTATGCCAGCTGATCGGTCGGTCGGTGTACGGGATAAATTCGCTGCGTGGCTCTTTCGCGCTCACTTCAATACGGCTCACGCCGTCATCATCGGCAAGCCAATTCGCATCCAGGCAATTGAGACCGAACTGTCGCCCGAGCGCCCGGGGAATTACCTTTTCGGCCAACGCAATGCCGCTTGCGTACACCGCCATGTTGGCACGCCGGCAGCGCTCGGCCAACGCGCCGTGCTCGGCCGCCGTCAAACTTCGCGGATCGCGCACCTCGACCACAATCTCATCGATCGTGCGTGGGTACCGCCGCAGCTTGCCTTCGCGCCAGTGCAGATAGGAGTCCATGTCCTGCAGGCAAAACGGACCACGCGCTGCCTCCGCTACAGCCACCGGCTCCTCGACCACGCTCATTCCCCGCTCACTTCCCGCTGCCGCCTGCGCTGGCGGGGCGTCTCGTCGAGCAATCCTTCGATGCCCCTCTCGACCAACTCGATGGCCTGCGGCGCCTCGATTTCCATCACCTGGTCATGCACCCAGACCGTATCGCGGGGACCGACCACGTGCGCGAGCTGGCCTGCGAAATACCGCAGGCAACCATAGTCCATCGATTCGAAATCCGCGTAGTCGGTAAGGCGCAGATTCAGCAAATCGATAAACCGCTCCTTGATTTCGGCAGGCGGCGCGTCGGCCAGCAGGTCGCCGCGATTGTCCGCGAGCATCTCGCCGAGGCGATTGGCCAAAACGGTTGTGAACTCGACGCGCGCCTCGCCCAGGCGCGCCCATGCCGTACGGTCGGCGCACTGCACCAAGAAAATCAACCATTCCGTGAGAAAGTCAAAGTACTGCGGCCCCGCGTTGATCTCGAAGTCGGCGCGCCGCATATTGCGCAGGGCCTGTTGCGCCACCCGCCACGCGATAAATGCCACTGCCCCGGCGACCTCGGCCACGGCTTTCGGCCGTTCGCTCTTGAACCAATGGTTGCGGATACGCATACCCACGAATCGTGCCTCGCTGATCTGCATCGACTCAGCGACCGGGCGCCCTTACCAGGCATCGATGCGTCGCGGGGCCGACAGTTTCTTGCTTGCTCATCATTCGATCGCCCCGATCCGCTTGTGCGGCACGAAGATGCCGCAACCCAATCCCCGCTCGGCCCCCAGCCCCGATTGCTGCAGTCGCAGCGAGCTCTCGACGCTGCAATCGTGCACTACGACCGGAAATCCAATGAGCTCTCTTGGCCCCGCGTGCAGAGTCTTGCGACGGCCCAAGATGTAACGCGGCCCGGGAACGCGGCGCGTCAGTTCCTCGGCCAACGCCTGCGCGAACGCCACCTCCTCCTCGGTCTCCAATACGACCATTTGGGAATACACGGTTGGGGTCGGCACGAGCGTCCTCGGGTGCGCCTGCGTGATCTCAATCGACTCCGACCCGAAATCGATCCGAATGCCGACAAACCGCTGGGCCTCAGCAAGCCGCCTCGCGGGCACGCGCAGCGTGAGCTTGGCGCGCCGCGACAGTAGCGCTGTGGTGCCGCCGGTGGGTGTCAGGCCGATGCCCACAATGCCGGTCTCGGCTTCCTCCTCAACCCAGGGCAGGGTGCTGCGCAGCGCGTTCCAGAGCACAAAGCGATAGTCGACCGGAATATGGCTGCCGCGCACCCCGAACACCAGATCGATCATGGACGGTGGAGTGTCTGACATCTCAGATTTCGCCTGCAT
The DNA here is from genome assembly GCA_035625725.1 of Burkholderiaceae bacterium. Taxonomy (GTDB): domain Bacteria; phylum Pseudomonadota; class Gammaproteobacteria; order Burkholderiales; family Burkholderiaceae_F; genus GJ-E10. The sequence goes on along the minus strand of DASPPB010000086.1, from coordinate 22,774 downwards.
TTGCGGGTCGATCGCCCAGTTGGCGCGCCGCCCAGCCTTGCATCGCAGCGCCCCAGGACTGCGCGGTTGCCGCATCGATGTCAAAGATCGTGAACCGTCGCCCTTCCCGGATGCGCACCCGCAGAAGAGGCGCACCGCCCGCGGCGAAGACGACCTGCTGCAACTCGATCTCCTGCCGGCCCCAAGGCACGGTGAAGCGCTCGATCGTCGTGAACTGTTCCACCCGGTCGGTTCCCTGTGCATGCGGTTTTAGCGTGCCTCTCCGGGTTCAGCTCTTGAGCTTCATAATGCCCAGAGCTTTGAGCACCATCTTCTCGAAGAGCGGCTCGGAGGTCCCCGCCTTCATCTTGCGCAAGAAGTACTTCTCGAAGGCAACCTTGGACAGATGGACCCACTTGCCCTCGCTAAACCAGTTAACGTTACGCGGCGGAATCTGCGGCAGGGCCACGAACGCCACACCTTTATCGCCGAAGTCCGCGAGACAAACCGCATTCCAGGTCGCTCGCTTTGACGGTTCGCGCCCGTCGAGGATGGCCCGGATGTTGTGGGCAGCGGCCGTTACCATCGACTCGATCATGTAGCCCGTCTTGGGTGCGCCGGTGGGCACGGGAGTCGCCTCCACCGGCGGAATGGCCACGCACACGCCGACGGCAAAGATGTTTTTGAAGCGCGGATTGCGCTGGTGCTCGTTAATCAAGATAAAGCCGCGCGGATTGGTGAGTCCCTCGATGCCGGCCACCGCGTCGACGCCCTTGAACGCCGGCAGCATCATCGAGTACGAAAACGCCAACTCGTGTTCCTTCTTCGGCTTGCCGTCCTCGTCGTGCTCCGTAACGAAGACCTTGCCCGGCTCGACGCGCGTCGTCTTGGCGTTGCAGATCCACTTGATGTGGCGCTCGCGCAGTGCCGACTCCAGCAGACCCTTGGAATCTCCCACGCCGCCAAGGCCCAGGTGCCCGATATAGGGCTCGGCGGTCACGAAGGTCATCGGCACACGGTCGCGAATCCGCCGCCGACGCAAATCCGTGTCCATGATCATTGCGAACTCGTAGGCCGGACCGAAGCAAGACGCTCCCTGCACCGCACCGACCACGACGGGTCCCGGCGCGGCGATAAAGCTCTTCCAGGCATCCTTGGCGCGCGCAGCGTGCTCGACGTGGCAAATCGAGTGCGTGTGCCCCGAGGAGGGGCCGAGTCCGGGGACTTCGTCAAATGCCAGTTTCGGGCCGGTAGCGATGACCAGGTAGTCGTACTGCAAGCTGCTGCCGTCGCGCAGCTCGACGCGGCTTTCCTCGGGGTGAAGCCGCTTGGCCCCCATGAATCGGAAATCGATGTTCCTGCGCCGCAATATGGGTTCCAGCGCGAGCTCAATCTGCTCGCGGCGACGCCAGTCGACCGCGACCCAGGGATTGCTGGGAACGAAGTGAAACGTGGCCGAGTCGCTCACGACCGTGATCCGGTCGCCTGCGCGTGCCAGGTCGCGCATCTCGTAGGCCATCGGCAAGCCACCGATTCCCGCGCCCAAAATTACGATGTGAGCCATGCCCTTGTCTGTTCGCGTTTTGATTTAGCGATATCGAGTTGCGGCCGCGGCGAAGTTGCATTGCAGCAATGCTGCAACCATACCAGTTCGCAATACTGCGGCCCGCGGCCCCTCTGCGCACGATGGTATTGAGCGCGTTCGAGAGCCGTTGCGTCTATAGCCGAGCAGAGTGATCGAGCCCGTACTCCATTCGGGTAGGCACGCGATGCCCGTAAGGGCTAACTGCGACTTACCGCCCAGAGGAATGGTTGCGCCCGCCCCGGGGCCCTAGGATCCGCCAAAAGATTCACCGGGGTTTCGTGCCCGATTGCGATCGCCGACACCGAACGGCGGCAACTCGATTCAAGGAGACTGCGCATGGCCAAGCCGATGCATCCCACCCCAATGCTCGACGCGCTCGAAGACGGGCCGTGGCCCAGCTTTGTCACCGGTCTCAAGCGCCTGGCCAAAGACAAGGACTACGTGGTCGACGTGCTCGGACAGCTCGAGACCTCGTATCGCACGCGCAAGGGTTACTGGAAAGGAGGCACGGTCGGCGTATTCGGTTACGGCGGAGGAGTGATCCCGCGCTTTACCGAGCTCAAAGACGATGCCGGCCAGCCCGTGTACAAGGACGCGGCGGAGTTTCACACGCTGCGCGTAATGCCGCCGGCAGGCATGCACTACACGACCGATATTTTGCGCAAGATGTGCGACGTGTGGGAACAGCACGGCTCAGGGCTGATCGCCTTTCACGGGCAATCGGGCGACATCATGTTCCAGGGTGCAACGACCGAAAACGTGCAGAAGGCCTTCGACGCGATCAACCAACTCGGATTCGACCTGGGCGGCGCGGGGCCCGCGGTGCGCACCTCGATGTCGTGCGTGGGAGCGGCGCGCTGCGAGCAGTCGTGCTATGACGAAGCGCGCGCCCATCGCACCGTCATCAACAGTTTTCTGGACGACATCCACCGCCCCTCCCTGCCGTACAAGTTCAAGTTCAAGTTCTCCGGCTGCCCCAACGATTGCATGAATTCGATCCAGCGCGCCGACATGGCCATCATCGGCACATGGCGCGACAACATCCAGACGGACGAAGCGCTTGCGCGCCGCTATTTCGCTAACCACGGCATGACAGAGCTCGTCAACAATGTTGTGGCGCGCTGTCCGACCAAGGCGATTCAGGTGGTCGACGCGCGTCAAATCAAGACCGGGCCAACGATTTCGACCGTCAAGGTCGATGACCAGCACGCGCTGCAGATCGAGAACCGCGACTGCGTGCGCTGCATGCATTGCATCAACGTCATTACCGGGGGCCTCGCGCCGGGCAAGGACAAGGGCGCCACGATCCTGGTGGGCGGTAAGCGCACGCTCAAGATCGGTGACCTCATGGGCACAGTGGTTGTGCCGTTCCTGAAGCTCGAGACCGACGAGGATCGCGAAAAGCTCGTCGAACTGGCGCAAAAGATCATCGATTTCTTTGCCGAAAACGCACTCGAGCATGAGCGCACAGGCGAAATGATCGAGCGCATCGGGCTGGTGAATTTTCTCGACGCCATCGGACTGGAGGTCGATCCGAACATGGTTGCGTGCCCGCGCACCAATCCCTACGTGCGCACGGACGGCTGGGACGAAGAAGTCGCCCGAATCGCTGCCAAGAAAGTCGCCTAAGGAGAATTCGCGATGTCCCAAGCGCAGGTCCAGGACAAACCACGCCGCGCGGTCGAATGCGGCGTGCCCGACAACCAGCAATATCTGCACCCCCTGCTCAAGAAAAACTACGGCAATTGGAAATACCACGATCGGCCGCGTCCGGGCGTGCTGCACCACGTAGCCCACAGTGGCGAGGAGGTCTGGACGGTACGCGCGGGCACGCAGCGCCAGATGGACGTGCACACGATCCGTCGGCTGTGCGACATCGCCGATCAGTACGCCGATGGGCATGTGCGCTTTACGATCCGCTCCAATATCGAGTTCATGCTGGCGCGCCAGGACCGGGTCGCGCCACTCATCGCCGCCCTCGAGAAGGCGGGATTCCCGGTCGGGGGGACCGGTAACTCGGTGTCCATGATCGCGCACACGCAGGGATGGCTGCATTGCGACATTCCGGGCACGGACGCATCCGGTGTCGTCAAGGCGCTGATGGACGAACTCTTCAGCGAATTTAAGCGCGAAGAAATGCCCAATCGCGTGCACCTCTCGACGAGCTGCTGCGAGATCAACTGCGGCGGACAGGCCGACATTGCGATCATCGTGCAGCACACCAAACCGCCGAAGATCAATCACGACCTGGTGGCCAATGTGTGCGAGCGGCCGGCAGTGGTGGCGCGCTGTCCCGTGGCGGCAATTCGTCCGGCTCTGGTCAACGGCAAACCCTCGCTGGAGGTCGACGAAAAAAAATGCATCTGCTGCGGCGCCTGCTATCCCCCGTGCCCGCCGATGCAGATCAACGATCCGGTGCACTCCAAGTTTGCGGTTTGGGTCGGCGGCAAGAACTCCAATGCACGCGCCAAACCGAGCTTCATGAAAATGGTCGCCTCGGGGCTGCCCAACAACCCTCCGCGCTGGACGGAAGTCGCCGAAGTCGTCAAGAAGATCCTGTACACCTACAAGGAGGATGCGCGCTCGTGGGAGCGGCTCTCCGACTGGGTCGATCGCATCGGCTGGCCGCGCTTTTTCGAGAAGACCGGTCTGCCGTTTACCAAGTATCTCATCGACGATTGGCGCGGGGCGCGCGCCAACTTGAACGCGTCGACGCACATTCGTTTCTGATCCCGCGCGCCGGGCACGCTCGAATTACTGCAAACTAGGAGGCAACATGGGGACCATTTCCGTCGGCGACAAGAACTTCGAGACCGACGAAGAAGGCTATCTGGTGAATCTCGGCGACTGGAGCGAGGACGTCGCCAATCACATCGCCGAGAGCGAAAACATCGAGATGACGCCAAACCACTGGGAAGTGGTGAACTTCCTGCGCAAATACTACGAGGAATACCAGATCGCGCCGGCGGTTCGCGTGCTCACCAAGGCTATCGGCAAATCGCTGGGACCGGAGAAGGGCAACAGCCAGTATCTCTATGAGCTGTTCCCCTACGGGCCCGCGAAGCAGGCCTGCAAGATCGCCGGACTTCCCAAGCCCACGGGGTGCGTCTAAGAGTCCTCCGGCGAGGGTGCGGCGCCTCCACTGGTGGCAACGACGCACCCTCGGGAGCCTGCGAAGGTGAGCATCCCAAGCGTCGCATTCGCGGTCGTGCTGTACGCGGCCGCGGCCGTTTTTTTGGCCGGTGTCGGCCGCAAGATCGTGCAGTACGCGCGCGTGCGCGCGCCACTGAAGATCCCGACCACCCCGGCGCCGACGACGCGCCTAGGGGTCGGATTGCGGATGGCGCGCGAGATTGTCCTCTTCGAGAGTCTGTTTAAGGCAAACCTCTGGACCTGGTTGTTCGGCTGGGTCTTTCACGGCGCCTTGCTGCTGGTGCTGCTGCGCCACCTGCGCTACTTCGTCGAGCCCGTGTGGCAGTGGTTGGTGTGGGTGCAACCGCTCGGAATCCTCGCGGGCCTGGCCATGGTGGGCGGCTTGGCCGGATTGTGGGCGCGGCGCGTTCTGGTCGAGCGCATCGCGTACATATCGACACCGTCCGACCACCTGATGCTTGCCTTGCTGCTTCTCATTGCCGCGTCCGGACTCACGATGAAGTTTGTCGCGCACACCGACATTGTCGCGGTGAAGATCTACTTTCTGGGCTTGCTGCGGTTGGATTTACAGCCACTGCCGCCCGATCCGGTGCTCTATGTTCATCTCGCGTTGGTGAGCGCGCTGCTGTTTGTCTTTCCGTTTAGCAAGCTGCTGCATGCGCCCGGGCTGCTGTTTTCCCCGACGCGCAACCAGACGGACGATTCGCGCCAGGCGCGGCACCTTGCACCGTGGGCCGCAAGGCTGGAAGCGGAGCGCTAGATGGCAAACGCCCCCACCGTACAGGCGCCGCCCCTGCGGCGAATCCCGATCATTCCGCAGCTCCAAGCCCAGGCGATGGCCGCGTCGCGTCCGTACGTGGCCGGCGAGGCCGTGCAGCAGGCCATCGGCTTTCCGCCCAAGCTCGTTGACGACTGGCAGGGCGTCGCGCTGGCCAAGATGGGCGAGCTGCTGGGCAAGTACCGATCACTACAAGTCTTTCTGGATGCCTGCGTGCATTGTGGCGCGTGCACCGACAAGTGCCATTATTTTCTCGGCACCCACGATCCGCTGAACATGCCCGTTGCCCGGCAGGATCTCATGCGCGGCGTCTATCGACGCTATTTCACGCTCGCTGGACGTCTGTTTCCCGGGCTCGTCGGAGCACGCGAACTCACCCGCGAGACCCTCGAGCAGTGGTACACCTATTATCACCAGTGCTCCGAATGTCGCCGCTGCTCCGTGTTTTGCCCCTACGGCATCGACACCGCCGAGATCACGATGGCGGGCCGCGAGATCCTCGATGCCGTCGGATTGGGACAGAAGTATTCCAACGAAATCATCGGCAAGGTGCACCGTATCGGCAACAACCTCGGCTTGCCCGAACCTGCGCTGCGCAACACCCTCGAAGGTCTGGAGGAAGACGTCAAGGACGATACCGGCGTCGACGTGCGCTATCCGCTCGATGAGAAGGGCGCCGAGGTGCTTTTGGTAACACCGTCGGCCGATTTCTTCGCCGAACCGCACGTCGAGAGCCTGATCGGCTACGGCAAGGTCTTTCACGCCGCGGGCATCTCCTGGACGCTGTCTTCCCGCGCTTCGGAGGCCGGCAACTTCGGAATGTTCATCGGCAATTACGAGCAGCTGCGTTCCATTGCTCTGCGCATTCGCGAGGCGGCGCTGGAGCTGGGCGTCAAGCGCATCGTGGTCGGCGAGTGCGGGCATGCCTGGCGCGTCGCATACAGCTTTTGGAACACCCTGATCGGCGCGGGTGCCGGCGGCAAGGATCCCTTTGCTGTTGCGCTGCAATCGCAACTCGATGCGCGCTACCGACAGCCCATGCATATCTGCGAGCTCACCTGGGATTTGATCCAGCGCGGCGCGCTCCAATTGGACAAGGAGGCCAACGACGAGCGCGTGATCACCTTTCACGACTCCTGCAACGTGGCCCGCGCCTCTGGCATGGGCGATGAACCCGGCGGGCAGTTCGAGATCCCGCGCAACATCATTCGCGCAGCCGCGAACCATTTTGTCGAGATGGCACCCGAGACGACCCACGAGCGCACCTACTGTTGCGGCGGCGGCGGCGGGTTGCTCACCGACGAACTCCTCGAGCTGCGCGTCAAGGGTGCTTTGCCGCGCATGGAAGCGCTGCAGCGCGTGGTCGACAGCCACGGCGTAAATTTTCTCGCAACCATCTGCGCGATCTGCAAGGCGCAGTTTACGAAGGTGCTGCCGTATTACGGTTTCAAGATGAGCATGGTGGGCGGTGTGCATCAGCTGGTGAGCACCGCCATTCGGCTCAAATAAAAGAGCCCCCGCAACGAAGGGCAATTCCAACAAGCAAGTCGGAGACAAGTGATGTCAGAGAAGCGGGAAGCGAGTGTGGGCCGGAGCTTTCGGCGCTACCACGAGGGCGACAACAAGCCCCCATCGTGGCGCGAATGGATCTTCGATGCCGACCACAGCTACAAGTGCCCGACGTACGTACAGTCGGCGCCGCCCTGCCAGGCGAGTTGCCCCTCGGGCGAAGACATCCGCGGCTATCTCGGGATCGTGCGGGGCACAGAAAAGCCACCGGCCGGTATGCCCTGGCAGGAGTACGCCTGGCGACGCCTGACGGCCGCCAATCCCTTCCCCGCGATCATGGGCCGCGTTTGCCCTGCACCCTGCGAAACCGGATGCAACCGCAACGAGGTCGAGGATCACGTCGGGATCAACTCGGTCGAACATTTTTTGGGCGAATACGCGATACGGCAAGGTCTCAAATTCGTGCGACCCGAAGCGCGCAGCGGCAAACGCGTTGCCGTCATCGGTGGGGGCCCGGCGGGATTGTCCTGCGCCTACCAGCTCGCGCTCAATGGACACGAGGTCACCATCTTCGAGGAGCATGAACATCTCGGCGGAATGATGCGCTATGGCATTCCGGGTTTTCGGACCCCGCGCGCGGTGCTCGACGCCGAGATCGCGCGCATCCTGGAGCTGGGTGTACAGGCGCGTACCGGCTGCCGCATCGGCCGGGACATCTCGCTCGAGGAAATCCGGCGCACACACGACGCCGTGTTCCTCGGATTGGGCGCCCAGTCGGGGCGGGCGCTACCCATTGCGGATGGCGACGCGCCCAACGTGGTCACCGCAACCGCGTTTCTGCGCGCGTTCAACGACGGGCGATTGCAGCACGTGGGGCGCCGCGTGGTCGTCGTGGGCGGCGGCGACACCTCGATCGATGTGGCGACGGTCGCACGGCGCTTGGGCCACATCGAGCACGCGAAACCGACCGATTTTGAAGAGGCAATCGGCGGTCGCCTCGCGCACGATGTTGCCGAAATCTCGGCCAAACGCGGTTGCGAGGTCACGCTGACATCGGTTTTTGGCGTCGACAAGATGCAAGCCAATCGCCACGAAATCGAGCAGGCAATGGCCGAGGGAATCGACATCCGCGGCGGCTGGATGCCCGTTGCCCTGGTGCGCGGCCCCGACGGGCGCGCCGAGGCACTGCGGGTGGCACGCTGTGAGGCCAAGTTCGTGGGGGGCAAACTGGAGATCAAGCGCCTGGAGGCACCGGAACAGGACATCCCCGCCGATTTGATCGTTTCGGCCATTGGACAGGCGGTCGACTTCACGGGTCTCGAGGAACTCGACAACGGCCGCGGTGCGGTCAGCGCCGATCGCAACTACCAGGTCGCAGGCCGGCCCGGCATCTTTGCGGGCGGTGACGTGCTGCGCCCGCACCTGCTTACCAGCGCGATCGGGCACGGGGCAATTGCTGCCGACGGCATCGACCGGGTGCTGCGGGGCGAAGAAATGGAAAAGCGTCCCAAGATCGATGTACATACGTTTGACCTGGCGCGCAAGATGATCGAGGCGGGTCAGAAGTTCGGCCAGGCGACCGAAGCGATGCGCGGGACGAGCAGCAGCAACGTGGCGATTCACAATTTCGAAAACCGCTCGGAGCGCTACGTGATTCCGCACGACGAGCTGTTTCTGGGTCACTTCATGGATACGCCGCGTCTGCGCCGCAAGGTGGTCACCCTGGACAAGCAATCCGCGCTGGGCAACTTCCAGGAGCGACTCGAGCCGCTATCGGAGCCGGACGCTGTTTCCGAGGCCAAGCGCTGCATGAGCTGCGGCATGTGCTTTGAATGCGACAACTGCGTGGTGTATTGCCCGCAAACCGCCGTCTACAAGGTGCCCAAGAAAAGCGCCACGCTCGGTCGCTACGTCGACACCGATTACACCAAGTGCATCGGCTGCCATATCTGCCACGACGTGTGCCCGACCGGTTACATCCAGATGGGACTGGGTGAGTAGCCTGGCGAGAGCTCGATGAACGCCCCGACCCTGCGGCGCGCGTGCCGTCTCCGAACCTTTCGGGGGCTGGGCATCGCGCTGCTCGCCGCACCCCTTGCCCTTACGGCCGCAGCCCAGGAGGCGGGGCGCACGCCCAAGCCGACCATCGTCATCGAATCGCAGCAGCACTGCATTGCAGCGCCCGAAATCATGCGCCGCGAGCACCCCGAGATGCTACGGCATCAGCGCGTGCGCACGGTGCACTTGGGCGAGCGCGGTACGAAGGTAAGCTTGAACGCCTGCATTCAGTGCCACGCAGACCGCCAAACGGGGTCGGTGATCGGAAGCGATCACGCCTTCTGCCAGGGTTGCCATAGTTACGCCGCCGTGCACATCGATTGCTTCGACTGCCACCAGCCATCGATACGCCCGGCGGCTGCTCGCCTTACGCTCGGAGGCGCGCCATGACTGCGCCGCCCAGTCGATCCCCATCGCGCCGTGCACTTCTGGGGGCGGGTGTCGCCGCGGCCGCGGGCCTCGCGCTTGTCCCCGGGGTCCGACTCATCGAACTGGCGCGGGCGCGCGCGCCCGGCGAGCTCGCGTCCGGGCAGGTCCGTTGGGGCTTGCTGATCGACGCCAGCCGCTGTGCCTCGGGATGCACGGCCTGCGTTGCGGCCTGTGGCCAAGAAAACGGCCTGGACTCCGCGATTGACTTGCGCCAGCGTCCACAATGGATCCGCAAGGTCGAGCTCAAGCAAATTGCCACGGGACGCAGCGTCGCGGCCCCGGTCATGTGCCAGCACTGTGCGCAGCCACCGTGCGTGGACGTGTGCCCGACAGGGGCCTCGTTTCAACGCGCCGACGGCATCGTGCTTGTCGACCGCCATACCTGCATCGGCTGCCGCTATTGCATGATGGCCTGCCCCTACAAGGCGCGCTCCTTTGTGCACGAGCCGCTCGCGCAACAAAAACCGGACGTGCCCCGCGGCAAGGGTTGCGTGGAGGGTTGCACGCTGTGCGTCCACCGGATCGACCGCGGTCAAAGCCCGGCTTGCGTGCAAGCCTGCGCCGAATCGGAAAACGGCGCGATGGTCTTCGGGGACCTCAACAACCCAGAAAGCGAGATCGTTCGGCGACTGCGCGCGCAGTCGAGCGCGCCTCTGCGCGCCGATCTGGCCCTGGATCCCGGCGTTCGCTACCAGGGAGTGTAAGGATGACACCCCAATCGGCTCGCGGCGAACGGCACCTGTTCTGGGTGCTGGTCGCCGTTTCGGGGCTGGTGGTGGCCGGCGCCCTAGCGGCTGCGCACGCGATGGAAGAGCACGGCCACTCGATTACCGGGATGTCCAACCAGATCGTTTGGGGCATGCCGCATATCTTTGCAATCTTCCTGATTGTCGCGGCCTCGGGCGTGCTCAACGTCGCGTCGATCGGTTCGGTCTTTGGAAAACCCGTCTACAAGGCACGCGCACCGCTCTCCGGGCTGCTGTCGCTGGCGATGCTCACCGGCGGACTAGCGGTTTTAATGCTCGATCTGGGACGCCCCGAGCGCGTGATTGTCGCGGCGACCCATTTTAATTTCCGCTCGGTGTTTGCCTTAAACGTGTTCCTGTACTCGGGCATGTTTACCATCGTCGCGCTCTATTTGTGGACGATGATGGAAGCCCGGATGAATCCGTACGCCAAGCCCCTCGGTCTGGCTGCGCTGGGATGGCGCTTCGTGCTAACGACCGGAACCGGATCGATTTTCGGATTTTTGGTGGCGCGCCAGGCCTACCAGTCGGCGCTGCTCGCGCCGATGTTCATCGTGCTGTCGTTCGGGTGGGGCCTGGCCGTCTTCCTCATCGTGCAGTCGGCCATCTACGCGTGGAACGGACTGCAGCTGCCAGCGGCCGTGCAGACGCGCCTGGTGCGCCTGCTAGGCGTGTTCGTCGCAAGTGGCCTGTACTTCGTGGCGATCTACCACATGACGAACCTGTATTGGGCACGGCAAGGCGCTTTCGAGCGCTTCTTGCTGCTCGACGGCCCGGTGTTCCCGTGGCTGTTTTGGAGCGGCTACGTGGTCCTGGGGGCGGTCGTGCCCATGGCCATTTTGTTCAGCCCGCTGGCGCGCGGACCGCTTGCCGCGGTGGCCGGCTCGGCCTTCGTCCTGGTCGGGGCCTTTGCCCAGCTGTACGTATTCATCATTGGCGGTCAGGCATTTCCCTTGGACATTTTTCCGGGTTACGTTGCCACAAGCACCTTTTGGGATGGCACGATCGATTCGTACGCACCCAGTTTGCCTGAGGTGATGCTTGGGATCGGCGGCTTGGCAATTGCCTTCTTGATCACGGCCGTCGGGGTGCGGATGCTGCGATTCGTGCCACAAGATGATCTGGGCGCTCATGCATTGGCGTCGGGCGCTAAGGACTAAACGAATGAAGGCATGGCGAAGTCAAATGCGCGAGCGGCCAAGCAATGGTTCCGCGGCGAGGCAGCCTGGTGGCCTGCTCCTGTCTGCGGCGCACCGCTCGTCGGGCAAGACAACGATCGCGCTGGGCCTGGCCTGCGCGCTGTCGCAACGCGGGTGGGCCGTGCAGACTTTCAAAAAGGGACCGGACTATATCGACGCGATGTGGCTGGCCGGCGCCAGCGGGCGCGCCTGCTTCAACCTCGATCCCCACATCGCGTCGTTCGATGAGGTGTGCGCATCCTACTTGCGACGCACGAAAGACTGCGATTTGGGCCTGATCGAGGGCAACCAGGGCCTGCACGACGGGCTCGCGCTCGATGGCAGCAACAGCAATGCGGCGCTCTCCGTCGCACTCAAACTACCGGTCGTGCTCGTATTGGACACGCGTGGAATGACGCGCGGAATCGCGCCGCTTATTCTGGGATATCAGGCCTTCGACAGACGCGTGCGCATCGCCGGGGTCATCTTGAACCGCGTCGGTGGCGAGCGCCACGAGTCCAAGCTTAGGGCCGTGATCGAGCACTACACCGATGTGCCCGTGCTTGGGGCCGTCGCCGAACGACTGGATGTGGCAATCGACGAACGCCATCTCGGGCTCATCCCCAGCAACGAGGCCACGCACGCCAATGCGCTGATCGCGCGCATCGGTTCAGCCATCGCAGCGCAGGTCGATCTGGATCGCGTGCTCGCGCTCGCAGGAGTTGCTGCAACGCCGGCGCGGTGCACGGTGGCGCCCAAACCGACGCGCACGTCGGAGCGCGATGTGCGCATCGGCGTCGCGCGCGATCGCGCATTTGGCTTTTATTACAGCGACGATCTGGAGGCGCTGTGCGCCGCGGGCGCCGAGCTGGTGTCCATCGATACGCTGCGCGACACGGTCCTGCCGCCGGTCGACGCGCTGTTCATCGGGGGCGGTTTTCCCGAGATGGTCGCGCCGCAGCTCGAGGCCAACGGCGCGCTGCGAGCGCAGATCCGCGATGCCGTCGAGGCGGGCCTCCCCGTTTACGCCGAATGCGGCGGTTTGATGTACCTGGCACGGAGCCTAAATGTTGCGGGTCGGCGCCACGAGATGGTCGGCGCGATCGGTGCCGACGTCGTAATGCACGCCCGCGCCGTCGGGCGAGGCTATGTCGAACTCGAACCCACGGGCGCCGCCGTCTGGAATCCGGCTGCAACGCGCGCGGAGAGCATCCGCGCCCATGAGTTCCATCACTCGGCCTTGGAAAACATCGATCCCCAACTGCAATTTGCCTATCGCGTGGTGCGCGGGCACGGCATCGACGGACGCCATGACGGGGTCATGCGCAAAAACCTCCTTGCCTCCTACAGCCATTTGCGCGCAGTCGGCAATTGCGACTGGGCCCGGCGTTTTGTTGCCTTCATCCGGTCGACAAAAGTCGCAGACGCGCACGACGCCGCAACGCGGCCATCCGAACACGAGAGCCTGGTCGCATGAGCCAAGAGACGTTCGGCCACCGGGCCGCCAAAAAACCAATGTGCATCGCGCAGGCGCGCGGGAGGCGATCATGGACATGACGGCAGCGCTTGCGCTCGCAGCCTCGCAACGCGGCAGCGGTGGGCGAGTTGTGCTCGTCGGCACCGGGCCGGGAGACCCCGAACTGCTTACTTTGCGCGCATTCCGCTTGATCAAACAAGCCGAAATCGCGCTGTTTGACAATCTTGTGGCCCCGCAGATCCTCGAACTGCTGCCCCCGGACGCCGAGCGGATTTACGTCGGCAAGCGGCGCAACAATCACTCGATGCCGCAGGAGCAGATTTGCGCCTTGATGGTGGAGCGCGCGCGTCTGGGCCAGTGCGTCTTGCGCCTGAAGGGGGGTGACCCCTTCGTGTTCGGCCGCGGCGGGGAGGAGATTGCGAGCCTGGCCGCGGCGCATGTGCCCTTTGAAGTGGTGCCGGGCATCACGGCGGCGATCGGTGCGTGCGCATACTCGTCGATTCCGCTCACGCATCGTGATATCGCGCAGGCATGCACCTTCGTCACGGGTCAGCTGCAGGACGGCTCGATCGATCTGGACTGGCCTGCGCTGGCGCGCGCGCGCCAGACCGTTGTGGTCTACATGGGTCTGCTGGGACTGCCGCTGCTGTGCGCAAAGTTGATTGAACACGGCCGCTCGCCGGACACGCCGGCAGCAATCATTCAGGAGGCGACTCGCCCGGGCCAGCGCGTCGTGGTCGGCACACTTGCATCGCTGCCGAACGACGCCCTACGAGCGGGTTTGCGCGCGCCGACGGTGATTGTCGTGGGCGAAGTCGTGGCCCTGCGTCGGCAGCTGGATCGGTACGTGGCGCAAATCGCAGGAGGCTAGGAAGCGAGAAGTTTGCGGCGCGGCACAAAGGAATCGTGCGGGTGCACAAAGCGCCGGCTCGCACGCGCCCCCTGCCGACGACGCGAGCGCATCAACGTGAGCGCGCAAAGCGGCGCACTTGATGCGTATCAAAGAAGCAGTGAGATGCACGTGGGAAAGTTTCGTGCTGCAAATTTGTCTGGCGGATCTCCGCCACGGCACGCAAGATCGGAAATGAGAGATTGCAGGTAACCACAGCGAACCGGGAGACATGAGATGCCGACGTTTGTACACACAGAAAAATGCGATGGATGCAAGGGAGGCAGTGTCACCGCCTGCATGTACATCTGCCCGAACGATCTGATGAAACTCGACACGGTGCGGATGAAAGCCTACAACCAGGAACCCGATCAGTGCTGGGAGTGCCAGTGCTGCGTCAAGGCCTGTCCGCAGCAGGCCATCGAAGTGCGCTCCTTCGCCGACTGGGTTCCTATGGGCGGCGCGGTCATTCCGATGCGCACCGACACCGCCATCATGTGGACGATCAAGTTCCGCGACGGCGAGATCAAGCGCTTTAAGTTTCCCGTACGAACCACCGCCGTGGGATCGATCAATCCGTACGCCAACAAGCCCGAAGCCGGTGACCTGCGCGATCAGCGCCTGTTCACTGAGGTGGGCAAGCAATTGCCGAAGCTGGCCTCCTAGTTGGCCGGCGCACAACTCCTATTCGATTGCACAAAATACACAGGGATCGGAACAATGAGCGAACCAAGCTTTGGGAATCCGCAAATCATCGAACACGAAACGGACATCCTGATTGTCGGCGGCGGCATGGCCGCATGCGGAGCGGCATTCGAGGCCCGGCGCTGGGCTGGCAACGACGTCAAAATCACCCTCGTGGACAAGGCGGCGATGGACCGCTCCGGCGCAGTTGCCATGGGGCTCTCGGCCATCAACACCTATCTGGGTGAGAACACACCCGAGGACTACTGCCGCTACGTGTCGGCAGACCTGATGGGCATCACCCGCGACGATCTGGTCTTCGACGTCGGCCGCCATGTTGACGACTCAGTACATCTGTTTGAGGAGTGGGGCCTGCCCATCTGGAAGGACAAGAGCACCGAGGGCGTTGCCCTAAAAGACGGCGGCAAGCCCGTGCGCTCGGGGCGCTGGCAGATCATGATCAACGGCGAAGGGTACAAGACGATCGTTGCCGAGGCCGCGAAAAAGGCGCTGGGCATCGAAAACATCTTCGAGCGCGTCTTCATCGTGAAGCTTCTGCTCGATGCCAAGGAGCCCAACCAGATCGCGGGGGCGGTCGGCTTTTCGGTGCGCGAGCACAAGCTCTACGTGTTCAAGGCCAAGGCGATCCTCGATGTGGCCGGCGGCGCCGTCAACGTATTTCGTCCGCGCACCACGGGCGAAGGGATGGGACGCGTCTGGTACCCGGTGTGGAACGCGGGCTCCACGTACGCAATGGCCGCCGAGGTCGGCGCCGAACTCACGATGATGGAAAACCGCTTCGTGCCCGCGCGCTTCAAGGACGGGTACGGGCCGGTCGGAGCGTGGTTCCTGCTCTTTAAGTCCAAGGCGGTCAACGGCTTTGGCGAGGATTACGTGGCCAAGCACGCGGACTTGCTCACGCAGTTTGCCCCGTACGACAAGGCCTTTGTCGTGCCCAGCTGCCTGCGCAATCACGCCATGCTCAAGGAGATGAAAGACGGCCGCGGGCCGATTCTCATGGACACGCCGGCCGCCATGGCCAAGCTTTCGGCGACCATGACGCCCAAGGAAGTCAAGCACCTCGAAGCGGAGGCCTGGGAGGACTTCCTCGACATGTGCATCGGCCAGGCCGGCGTGTGGGCGGGTCTGAACATCCGGCCGGAGCAGACCGCCTCGGAGCTCATGCCGACCGAACCGTATTTGCTGGGCAGCCATTCGGGGTGCTGCGGAATCTGGGTCTCGGGCCCCGAAGACATGGCGCCGCCCGAGTGGCAATGGGGCTACAACCGCATGACGACTGTCAAAGGCCTGTTCACCGCCGGCGACGGCGTCGGGGCCTCGGGGCACAAGTTTTCCTCCGGGTCGCACGCCGAAGGCAGGGTCGTCGGCAAAACGATGGTGCGCTTTTGCCGCGACCACAAGAGTTTCAAGCCGAGCTTGAAGGCCGACATCAAGACCATCACCGAGGAGATCTACCGGCCGGTGCGCAACTACATCGAGCACAAGGACAAGACCACGGCCGAGGACGTCAACCCGTTCTACATCACGCCGCGGATGTTCCAGATGCGCCTGCAAAAGATCATGGACGAGTACGTTGCGGGCGTCTCGACGTACTACCAGACCAATGGCAAGTTGCTCGAGATGGCAACGAAGTATCTGGGAATGCTCAAGGAGGACAGCGTGCACATGCGCGCCAAGGACCTGCATGAACTGATGCGGGCCTGGGAGAACTACCACCGCCTGTGGACGGGGGAGGCACACATGCGGCACATCATGTTCCGCACCGAGACCCGTTACCCGGGATTTTATTACCGCGCGGACTACCCCAACCTGGACGACGGCAACTGGAAGTGTTTCGTGAACTCGCGCTTCGATCCCGACAGCAAGCAGTGGACACTGAAGAAGGTCCCGCACAAGGATCTGGTGCCCAAGACCTACGGGGCCGCGAAGCACTGAGCGGGTGGCAATGGACGTGCGCAGCGAGCAGGCCGCCGCAAGCGGCGACGAGGACAGTAGCGTCGAGGATCGCGACGCGTTTGCCGACGAACTGGAACGTCGCCGCGCCGAAGCCGACATGGAGGTGCCGATCGTCGCCGCACTGCGCGCGGGTGCGGCCAATCCGGTGCAACCGACCCGCTATCGGGCTGGGGACACGCTGCGCTTTGCCTGCCACCCCGGGGTGTCGTGCTGGAACCAGTGCTGCCACGACACGCAAATCGTGCTCACTCCCTACGATCTGATCCGGCTGGGTCGTCATCTGGGTATGCGCACCGCCGAGGTTGCGGCGCGCTTTGCCGCCCCCATGGAGCACGAGGCCTCGGGCATGCCGGTGCTGCGATTGGGTCTGCGCGACGTCCCCGGCGAGCGCAAGCCATGCGTGTTCCTTGATCCCGAGCGCGGCTGCAACGTCTACAACGATCGGCCGGCCGCCTGCCGCTACTACCCGCTGGGCCTGGCGAGCGTGAAGATGAAAGGGCACGATGCACCCGAGGACTTCTACTTTCTGGTGAAGGAGTCCCACTGCAAAGGCCACGAGCAGGCGCGCGAGCAAACCGTCGCGCAGTTTCGTGAAGAACAGCAGGTGGCCGACTACGACGAGCAAAACCGCGGATGGATGCAGATTCTCATGAAACTCGCGTCCTGGAAGTCGCTCGGTGGCCCGTGGGGCAAACAGCCCGACGAACGCGTGCGCCAGATGTTTCTCATGGTGTCGGCCGACCCGGACGCGTTTCGGCGCTTTGTCTTTGGGTCGAGCTTTTTGGAGAAGTACGCGGTCGACCCGGCCGTGCGCGAGCAGCTCGAGCACGATGACGAGACGCTGATGCATCTCGGCTTTGACTGGCTGCGGGCAGTGCTGTTTAACGAGCCCACGCTGCATCTGCGCGAACATGTCCTGCAAGCGGCAATCGCCAAGGCGCGCTGCGAGACCGGCGCGGTCTGAGGAAACCACAGCCACCACGGGCGGTTGGACCGATCACAAAAAAAGAAGGAAGGAGACCGGATATGTCGAAGCTCATTGCACCACATGGCGGCGGCCACTTGCGCCCGCTGCTTGTGCCGCCGGAGCAGCGCGCGGAGGCGATCGCTCGCGCGGCAACGCTGAAGAAGCTGCGGCTGAGCACGCGCGAAGTCTCGGATCTGTTCATGCTCGGGATGGGCGCATACACGCCCCTGGATGGCTTCATGGGCTCCGAAAACTGGCGAGGTACTGTCGTTGAGATGCGGCTCGCCAACGGCGTTTTTTGGCCGATTCCAATTACCTTGTCGGTCTCCAAAGAGGTTGCCTCGGGACTGGGAATCGGCGAGGAGGTGGCTCTCCTCGATGGCGAGAGCGGTGAGACGCTGGGGCTGATGATGGTGCGCGAGAAGTACAGCATCGACCGCGCGCTCGAGTGCAAGGAGGTCTTCCGCACCAACGATCCGAAACACCCCGGCGTCGAGAAGGTGATGAGCCAAGGCGAGATCAATGTCGCCGGCCCTGTGATCGCGCTATCCGAGGGTCCCTACCCGGCGAAGTACCCGGGTCTGTACTTGCGGCCGGAGGAAGCACGCGCCGAGTTCGAGCGCCGCGGTTGGCAGAAAGTGGCCGCCTTTCAGACACGCAATCCTATGCATCGCAGTCACGAGCATCTGGCCAAGATCGCGGCCGAAGTCACGGATGGCGTTTTCATTCACCAGGTCCTGGGCAAGCTCAAGGCCGGCGACATTCCGGCTGAGGTCCGCACCAAGGCCATACAGGCCATGATTGACAACTACTTCAAGCCCAACATCGCGATTCAGGCCGGCTACCCCATTGAGATGCGCTACGCCGGTCCGCGCGAGGCGTTGATTCATGCGCTCATCCGCCAGAACTTCGGCTGCTCGCACCTGGTCGTGGGCCGTGATCATGCGGGCGTGGGTGATTACTACGGCCCGTTTGATGCACAGACCATTTTCGATGAGCTGTGGCCTGGCGCCCTACTGTGCCAACCCCTGAAGATCGACGTCACCTTTTATTGCAATCGCTGTGATGGCATGGCGACAGGCAAAACCTGTCCGCACGATCCCAAGCACCACCTGTCGATCTCTGGCACCCGCCAGCGCGAAATGCTGTCCAAGGGCGAGCCCATCCCACCCCAGTTCTCACGACCGGAGGTGGTGGCCATATTGCAGCAGTACTACCAACGTCAAGCGCTGCCTGCCTAAGGGCTCTGGGCGGCGCGGTACGTCGTTTGAGGAGAAAGGCCGATGGCCAACCAGGGGCAAAGCAGCGGGCCGGCGAGCCAAACGCTCATCGTTGTCGGCGGAGGCATCGCCGGTATCACCGCTGCCGTGGAGGCCGCCGAAGCCGGGCAAGAGGTCATTTTGCTTGAGAAGGGCCCGAGCCTGGGCGGCCGCGTCGCCGCGCTGCACCGATACTTCCCCAAACTGTGCAGCCCCGCCTGCGGACTGGAGATCAACTACCAGCGCATCCGCGCAAACCGGCGGATTCGCGTAATGACGATGTGCGAAGTCACGCATGTCGCCGACAACCGGGGGGCATTTTCGGTTTCGGTGCGGCGTCATCCGCGTTACGTCAACGACAAGTGCACCGCATGTGGCGACTGCGCCCGCGCGTGCGAAACGACGGTCGCCAATCCGTTCAATTACGGCCTGGACCGCGTCAAGGCGGCGCGCCTGGCGCAGGAACACGCCTTCCCGGTGCGCTACCTCATCTCCCCGGAGGCCATCGCTGCGGGCGAGGGGCCGAAGTTGCAGAGTGCCTGCCGCTACGGCGCAATCGACCCGGAAGAGCGTGAACAATTGTTTGAATTGGGCGCGGGTGCGGTCGTTTGGGCGACCGGTTGGCAGCCCTATGACGCGCGCCGAATCGACGCCTACCGCTACGGCCACAGTGCCGACATCATCACGAACGTGCAGATGGAACGGATGGCCGCGGCCGACGGCCCGACGCAAGGTCGCATTGTGCGGCCGTCCAACGGCACCCCCGCAACGAAGGTGGCGATGGTGCAGTGCGCTGGCTCGCGCGACGTCAATCACCTTCCCTACTGCTCGCGAATCTGCTGCCTGGCTTCGCTCAAGCACGCGGCCTATGTGCGTGAGCAGCATGCCGAGGCACAGGTCGATATCTACTACATCGACCTGCGGGCCCATGACAAGCTCGAGGCGTTCTACCAGAAGCTGCGCGCCGATCCGCAGGTGCGCTTCATCAAATCCAAGCCCGCGCACATCCGCTTCGCCGAGGACGGTCGTCCGGTGCTCCACGGCGAGCGGACGGTCGAGCGCGAAATCTATTCCGAACCCTACGACCTGGTCGTTCTGGCGACAGGGATGCAACCCGTCGCGCCGGCGGGCTGGCAGCCGCGCTGGGGCGTCGAGCAGGACGAATATGGGTTTTTGGTGGCGACGGCCGAATCCGATGGTTTTTGTCCGGCCGGTGTGGCCGCGGGACCGCTGGACGTGTCGATGTCGGTGCAATCTGCGACCGCGGCGGCGCTCAAGGCCGTGCGGGCCGCGCGCGGATCCTGACAAGGGGCTGGGGCGATGACAGCGACACAAGCGAGCAGTGGTCTGTACCTGTGCGAAGGATGCGCGATTGGCGAGGCCATCGACGTCGCTGCGCTCGAGCAAGTCGCGCGTTCTGAGTTCAAGGTGTCGCATTGCGTGCGCCACAGTGCACTGTGCTCCGAGGAGGCGGTCGCTTCGATCCGGCGCGATCTTGACGAGGGGCGGATCGATCGGGTCGCGGTCGCTGCCTGCTCTCCGCGCATGATGACGGATCGCTTCCGGTTCGATGGCATCCCCATGGTGCGTGCCAATTTGCGCGAGCACGTGGCGTGGTCGCAGTCCGCGCGCGCCGAGGATACCCAGATGCTGGCCAGTGACCAGGTGCGCATGGCGCTGGCGCAACTCACGAAAATGGCCTTGGCGCAGCCTGCCGTCCTGCCCGAGGTTGCGCGTGCCGTGCTGGTTGTGGGCGCAGGCGTGAGCGGCCTGACGGCAGCTCTCGAGGCCGCCAAATCGGGGCACCCGGTGGTGCTCGTCGAGCGCGGCGAGCAGTTGGGTGGCTGGGCCGCGAGCTGGTCGCAGCGCATGCCCCATTTGCCGCCATACCGCGAGCCGCGGCCCAACGACGTGGGCAGGCTCATTGATGCGGTGCGCGCCGAAGGCCGGATCAAGGTCCTGACGCAGGCACGAGTGGTGCGTACCAGCGGCGCACCGGGCCGATTCGATGTGGTGATCGCGCTCGGCACGGGCGAGGTGAGCGAACGTGTGGGCGCCATAGTCGTTGCCACGGGCTGGCGCCCATATGATGCCTCCCGTCTCACGGACCTGGGATACGGCGGCGCAGATGTCGTGACCGGCGTCGAGTTCGAGGCCATGTTGCGCGAGGGCGCGCCCAAACGGCGCTCCAACGGCGAGCCAATACGGACGGTTGCGTTCTTGCAATGTGCGGGCAGCCGCAGCGCCGAGCACCTGCCCTATTGCTCGTCGGTCTGCTGCGGGGTCTCTATCAAGCAGGCCCTGCAGGTCGTCGCGGCGAACCCGGAGGCGAACGCCTACGTTTTGTATGAGGAGCTTCGCACCCCGGGCACGGCCGAGGAGTTCTACCGCCAGGCGCAGCGCGCCGGCGTGGTCTTCATGAAGGGGCGCGTGCAGCGCGTCGAGGCAGCGACCATGACGGTGACGTTTGCCGACGATCTACTCGGCGACGAAGTTGCGCTGGCGGGCCTGGACCTGATCGTCCTTGCTACGGGCATGGTCCCCAATTCGACGGACATCGATGCGCCGATCGTGGAGCAGGAGAAAAGCGCGGAGCAACTCAAAGACGACATCAACCCGCTTTCAACCATTCGCGTGGCCGGCTATGCGGGGTCAGCGCAGCCCCAGGTCGTGCAATGGCGCAAGAGCGAGCAGAGCGCTGGCGGGCCCATCCTGAACCTCCAATACCGACAGGGGCCGCATATTCCGATGCTCGCCGATGGCTTCGCGGATAGCCACTACCTGTGCTTTCCCTATGAGACGCGGCGCACGGGGATCTATACCTGCGGCCCGGTGCGACGGCCTATGAACATGGCGGAGAGCGCGGAGGACGCAACGGGAGCCGTACTCAAGGCGATCCAGGCGATCGAAGGCGCGGGCGCGGGCGCGGCGGTTCATCCTCGCGTGGGGGACCTCTCCTACCCGAAGATCGGCTACGACATCTGCACCAAGTGCCGGCGCTGTACCGTGGAATGCCCTTTTGGCGCGATCGACGAGGAAGCCGACGGCCGCCCGATCGTCAATGCTTCGCGTTGCCGACGCTGCGGGACTTGCATGGGTGCCTGCCCGGTGCGAACGATCACGTTCGACAACTACAACCCGCAGATGGTCGCGGCGATGATCAGCGCCAATGAGATACCCGACGAGTTCGCGGAAAAACCGCGGATCCTGGTACTGGCCTGCGAAAACGATGCCTATCCGGCAATCGACATGGCGGCCTTTCATCGCTCCCAATGGAGCCCGTTCGTCCGGATTATCCC
The DNA here is from genome assembly GCA_035625725.1 of Burkholderiaceae bacterium. Taxonomy (GTDB): domain Bacteria; phylum Pseudomonadota; class Gammaproteobacteria; order Burkholderiales; family Burkholderiaceae_F; genus GJ-E10. The sequence continues at coordinate 807 of DASPPB010000086.1, read as the reverse complement.
GGTACGGTGTTTGGGCTCCGTAACAATGCTGTGGATTTCTACGGCGCTGGAGAAAGGCTACGACGGCGTCATGCTGATGGGTTGCAAATCGGGCGACGAGTATCAATGCCACTTCGTCAAGGGTTCGGGTCTGGCTCGGGAGCGGATGGCCAAGGTCGGCGAAACGCTAAAGAGCATGATGCTCGAACCCGAGCGCGTGACCCTCGAGGAGGTATCGATCGCCGACAGCCGTAGGGTGCCGCAAGTGATCAACACTTTCTCCGAACTCATTGGCGCCCTCGATCCCAACCCCATGAAGGGTTTCTGACATGAACTTGATCGCTCTTCACGAGCCAAACAGGTACGGACGGACACTGCCATGAAGGCCCTACCGACGGCTTCGGCGGCCTACGACCTGGGGTTTGCGCGCTGGGTGCGTGACAACATCCAGGGTGGAGAGCTCATGTCGCTGTGCATGCAGTGCGGCGTGTGCTCGGGCTCGTGCCCGATCGGCGTGCAGATGGACTACGGCCCGCGCAAGCTCTTCATGATGATCCGCGCCGGCCGCAAGGAAGAGGTGCTGCGCTCCAACACCTTGTGGAACTGCACGAGTTGTTACCGCTGCGTCGTGCGCTGTCCGCGCGGCGTGCCCGTGACGTACATTTTGCAGGACCTTGCCGCCAAATCGGCGCAACTCGGCTACGCACCCAAGACCACCGAGAACGTGCGCTTTGCACGCGCCTTCTGGTGGTCCGCGCGCTTCTATGGCAGAACCGACGAACGACTGGTCACCGCCCGCTATTACTTCACTTTCGGCCTCAAAGAAGG
>DASPPB010000085.1:0-110912 GCA_035625725.1 Burkholderiaceae bacterium | reverse complement strand
ATCAACTATGAGGTGACCTGGTCCGACTATCTGTACCCGGGCGCGGTGGCCGCCGAGAACGGGGGCGCAAACAGCTACCAGAACTTCTACAACACGTACGCCAATCGCGAAAACGTCGTGTACGCGGGCGCCAACGACGGTATGCTGCACGGGTTTCGAACGGGCTCCTTTGCCAACGGCGCGATGGTGACGACGACCTATCAGAACGATGGCTGGGAAGTGGTCGCCTACGTGCCGGGCCAGGTGGTCGAGTCGATCCATTCATCGTCGGCGGCGTACGACTACTCGGCGCCGAATTACTCGCACATTTTTGCCGTTGATGCGCCGCCGCGCGGTGACGATCTGTATTACGTAGGCGCCTGGCATACGTGGCTCGTTGGCGGTCTGGGCGCGGGCGGCAGCGCGATCTATGCGCTCGACGTCACGGACCCCACCCAATTCATCAGCGAAGGCAGCGCGGCACCCCTCGTGCAAGGCGAATGGAACAGCACGAGCCTGGTTTGCAACAATGTACCGAACTGCGGCTCGCACCTGGGCGACACCTACGGCACACCCGTGATCTGGCGCTATCACGCGACCAACAGCAACGGCAAGAACATGTGGGGCATGGTCTTTGGCAACGGCTTTCCCAACTCGATCTCGGCGAGCATCAGCCCGACGTTCACAGCGAGCATCGGCAACCGCTTTGACGCGGTGATCGGCGACTTCTTTACGGCAACGATCGCCTTGAGGACGCTGACGGTCACGGCCGGAACGCCACCGGCTGTTGGCGCGGCAATCTCGGGTCTGAACGTGACGGCGGGAACGACCATCACGTCGATCACGGGAACTTGCCCGCCCTACCCGTGCACCTATGGTCTGAACCATCGCTCGACAGTGACGACACCCGAACAGATGACGGTGGCCACGACCAACATGTACGTTAGTTCGGGAAGCGGGCTGGCCGCGGGCCAGACGCTGCTCGACGGACCGGTGGCGGGAACAACGATTGTCAGCCAGATCAGCGGCGTGGCCGGTGGACCGGGCGTCTATCAGGTGAGCATCGCGCAGCTGCTGGCCTCGCAGACGATACTGGGCACGGGAACGGTGATGATCGTCTCGGCCAACGGTGTGGGCCTGGCGGTCGGGCAGACCATCACGGGGGCGGGAGTCGCGCCGGGAACAACGATCGTGAGCCAGATCGACGGCGATCCGGGCAGCATCGGGCACTACCTCGTGAGCACCGCGCAGACGGTGTCTGCCGAACAGATGTCCAACGGGCTTACATCGCTCAATGTGGTCGGCGGCAACGGCCTTGCAGTCGGCCAGACGGTCTCCGGTCCAGGCATTGCGGCGGGAACGCAAATCAGCGTCATGGGAACAGGCACGGGCGGACCGGGAATCTACGCCGTGAATCAGGCGCAGACCGTTGCGCTTACCCAGATGACCGCCAGCTCCGGCGGAGGCACCGCAGGTATCTATGTGATGCTGGTCGATCCGGATTCGGGCGCCAAGTCGTTTTACTACCTCGATACGGGCTACGGGCCGAATAACGATCCGCTGGGTCAGGCGCGCTACAACGGCATCGCCTTCACATCGCCCGTGGACCTCGACGGCGACAACACGGCCGACTATGTCTATGCGGGCGACCTCTTTGGCAACCTATGGCGCTTTGATCTCACCAGCAACAATCCGTCGAACTGGCATGCGTCGACGTTTGGCAACGCGACCGCTGCGCCGCTGTTTTCGAGTCCTGCGACGGTGTCTGCCGGCGCGCTGGTCGACCAACCGATCACCTCCAAGCCGGTCGTCTCGATCACAGGGCAGGCCAACGGCGCCCGCGCTGTGATCGTGAACTTCGGCACGGGCCAGGAAATTGCGATGACACCGATTTCGCCCACGAGCTATGCACCGGGGCCGCAGTCGCTCTACGGCGTCTGGGACTGGGACATGAGCAACTGGAACACGCTCTCCCACATGTCTTTGGCGTCGGCCGGCGAGCCGCAAGTCGACGCTCTTCTCGGGGGCACCATCACGCCGGCGAATCTGACGGTGCAAACGCTCACGGAGTACACGGTGGCCGGCGGCACCAACGTGGAGACGGATACCAACAATCCCGTCTGCTGGTATGGCACAACGACTTGCGCCGGCCCGAACTCGATGTTTGGCTGGCAGATCTCACTACCTGGTACCGACGAGCAGGTGATCTACAACCCGAGCATCTGGCAAGGAATCTTGCAGGTCAACACGACCATACCGAGCGCCTCGACCATCTATTCGTGCACGGTGCTGCTGCCCACCGGATGGACGGTGCTCATCGATCCGGCCACGGGTGGCGGGTTTTCGAGCTCACCGTTTCTCGATGTCAACGGCAATCCCATGACCTACGGGGCCAACGGCATCGCGGTGAGCGGTGTCCAGACCAATGGAACGGGTTCGATCACCAACATCTCGGCGGGCGGCCAGAATTTCTGGTTGACCGACACGAGTAACGGCACACCCGTCACCGGGGGCGAGCAGGCGGTTGCCGCGGTGGCTGGACACCGCGTGACGTGGTCGCAGCTTCGCTAAGTCCACCGCCCAACAGGAGACAGACGAAATGGTGCGCGATGCGGTCTTCGGATTACAAGGGCGACGTGCCCGGCAACAGTTGCGTTTGGCAGCGTTTCAATCCGCGTGCCGCGGCGCGCACGTTGCGGGCTTCACGCTCATCGATCTGCTCATCGCGATGGTGATCGTCGCGATACTGACCGCAATCGCGATTCCTTCCTACCAGAGCTACATTCAGCAGTCGCGCCGCGCCGATGCCAAAACGGCCTTGCTTGATCTCGCGGCCCGGGAAGAGCGCTACCTCACGCTCAATCCGGCGGGCTACACGAATGTGGCGGCGAACCTGAGCTATGCAACGCCGTTTCCGGTGGCACTGTTTAGCGGCACAACGCAGGACTATCAGCTAAGCGTGGCCAACGCCACCGCGACTTCCTATTTGCTGCAGGCCGTACCGCAAGGCAACCAAGCCACCGATACCTGCGGCACGTATACCCTCGACAACTTGGGCAATCAGTTCAACATCTACCCGGCGGGCAATCCGCCTCAGACCATCGCCGGGTGCTGGTAGGCGGCGCGCCGCGAGGCGCAGCGCCCGTTGTTTTGCTTCTGACAGCCGACACTGCGGCATGTAAGTCCTGATACAGTCCGAGCCTGCAAAGTCCGCCGGGCAATCGCCGGCAGCTTCGGTTGCGGGAGGAACGTCCGGACTCCACAGAGCGGCGTAGCAGGTAACACCTGCCCACCGAGAGGTGAGGATCAGAGCAACAGAGACGAGTCGCCGTCATCGCGCGCAAACGCGCGCTCACGGCGGGTGAAACGGGCAATCTCTACGCGGAGCAACACCAAATAGGCAGCCGTTGACCTGGCTCGGCGAGGCTGCGGGTAGGTGGCTTGAGCCGGCGCGTGAGCGCCGGCCTAGAGGAATGATTGCCACGGCGCGGCAACGCGCTGCACAGAATCCGGCGTACAGGCGGACTTTGCCATTGCCTGTCCGGAAGCAGTCTGCGGAAACTTAATATCTCACTTTTAAAAGATCCGCTATCCGCTTAATTTTATAAGAATTTCCGCTTGAAGCGGATTCTCGGCAAAGCACGCTAAGTGCTTGTGTCGATTGAAAAAAGACCCTATTTCTCTCCTTGACCGCCGCAGGTTGATGCACTACAGTCGCGCTTCGGTGGCAAAAAGTGGGAGACAGTGGATAAGTAAGTAATCACTAATAGAATTTTGCCACAAAAATTCTGTCGGCTGATTGCTCTGCTTCCACGAACAAGGCGGGTACGTGTTCCAGGGCGCATCAAAATTGGCGTTGGACCCAAAGGGCCGCATATCGGTGCCCACGCGGCATCGGGACCAGTTGCTCGCCCACTGCGAGGGTCGACTCACGCTCACGCGCCACCCCGACGGTTGCCTGCTTGTGTATCCACGGCCGCAGTGGGAGAGCAAGCGCGAGCAGCTTGCGATGCTGCCGTATTCGGCGCGTGCGTTGCAGCGGCTGCTTTTGGGCAGCGCCATCGATGTGGAACTCGACAGCGCGGGCCGACTGCTCGTGCCCACCGTGCTGCGGGAGGACGCACATCTGGCGCGCGAAGCGACGCTGATCGGAATGGGCATGCATTTCGAGCTCTGGGAGCCGGCACTGCTGCGCGAGCGCGAGGAGCGTGATCTGGCCGGCGGACTGCCCGAAGCGGCCGCGGACTTCACCTTTTGAACACCGTGACGCCCGATGCAATCCAACTCGAACTCGTCCTCCGGGCTGCACGCGCCCGTGCTCGCCGAAGCCGCGGTGGCGCAACTCCTCACCGACCCACAAGGCATCTATGTCGACGCAACCTTCGGTCGCGGAGGCCATTCGCGGGCCATTTTGCAGCGGCTTGCGCCCGAGGGCCGTTTGCTTGCGCTCGATCGAGATCCGGCCGCGGGCGAGGCGGCCCGCACTTGGACGGATCCGCGCTTCGAATTCGTGCAGTGCGAATTCTCGCGCCTCTCGGCCGTGTTGGCCGAGCGGTCGATCACGCACATCCACGGCCTGCTCGTCGACTTGGGCGTGTCCAGTCCGCAGCTCGACGACCCGCAGCGCGGATTTTCCCTGCGCGCCGACGGCCCGCTCGACATGCGCATGAACCCGCAGACGGGGCCATCGGCCGCACAGTGGCTCGCACAGGTGAGCGTGGACGAACTCAAGAGGGTGCTCCGCGATTATGGTGACGAACGGTTTGCTGCACCGATTGCAAAGGCGATTGTGGCTCGCCGCGAGAATGGGCACCCGATCGTGCGTACCTCCGAACTTGCCGCTGTCGTGGCGTCTGCGGTCCCCGTCCGCAGTCGCAAGGACCCGCTACAGCACCCGGCGACTCGTACCTTTCAGGCTATACGGATTTTCGTCAATCAAGAGCTTGAGGAGGTCGCGTTGATTCTGCAGGCCTCGCTCGCGGCGCTGGCGCCGGGCGGCCGCTTGGCTGTCATCACCTTTCACTCGCTGGAGGATCGCATCGTCAAGCGGTTCATGGATGCCCAGGCGCATCCCGACCGAGCGCTCGGGCGCGTCCCACTGCGCGCGGCGCAACTGCCGCGCCCCAAGCTTCGCGTGCTCGCCCGAATCACTCCTTCGGCGAGCGAGGTGCAGCAAAATCCGCGCGCACGCTCCGCGCATTTGCGCGTCGCCGAACGCACCGACGCGGCGCTGAATTGCGGCGCTTGAGGGCACACGCGCGATGATGCGTATCGCACCACCGCTGCTGTCGCTGCTTCTGGTCGCGTGCGCGTTGGCGCTCATTACCTCGCAGTATCGTGCCCGGGAACTGTTCGCGCAGCTCGAAGTTGCGCAGCAGCAGGCCAAGGCGCTGGACGCCGAAGGCTCGCGCCTGCGTAGCGAGTTGGGGCGTGTGTCCCAGCCGGCAATCGTGGAAGCGGTCGCGCGGCGCCTGGGGATGCGTGCCATCAGCCCCGATCGCATCGTCATGCTGCCGGTGGCGGCAATCGATATGCCGCCTCCCTCGGGCGGCACCACGAAGGAGTCTCGATGAGTCCATCGCCTCCGGGTCGCGCGAGCGCACGCTCCGGCACCACGGCCTCGCGCGCGGGCGTGCGCGGGGCAGCGCGCACCGCGGCGGCGGCCGCGGCGCGCCCCGTGCGCGGCACCGTGCTGCACGCCGATCTACTGGACGTCAAGCTGCCCGCGTGGCGCTCCAAATTGCTGCTCTTCGGTTTGTTTAGCGCATTCGCCGCCCTGAGCGTTCGCGCCGTATACCTCCAAGCGGGTTGGACAACGGGATTCTTGCAGCGTCAGGGAGAGGCGCGCTACGCGCGCACCTTGCCCGAGACGCCCACGCGCGGGACGATTTTCGATCGCAATGGCGTGGTGCTCGCCTCTTCGGTGCCCGCGCGCGCGATCTGGGCCAATCCGGAGGACTTCGACGCCGACGCCAAGCAAAAGGTGCAGCTCGCGCGATTGCTGGACATCACGCCCGAGGAGTTGCGCCGACGTATCGCCAACGACGACCGCAGCTTTGTGTACCTGCGCCGTCAGCTCGATCCGGAGATTGCCCAGCGAATCGAGGCCCTGCACATCAGCGGTGTGCACACGGCCAAGGAGTTTCGGCGTCAGTATCCGCAAGGACCAGTCACGTCCCAACTGGTCGGCATTACAGGCATTACCAAGTTGGGGGAGCACGGCCTGGAGGGCGTAGAGCGCGAATACGAGGCCATGCTCGGAGGTCAGCCGGGCGTGCACCACCTCATCGAGGACCGGCTCGGCCATACCATCGAGGACGACTGGTTGCACGAGCCGGTGCAGGGGCAAGACATTGCGCTGGCGATCGATGACCGCATCCAGTACATCGCGCATGCCGCCGTCAAGCAGGCGGCGGAGGCCAATGCGGCGCGGGCGGCGGCCGCGGTCGTGCTCGACGCGCGCACGGGCGAGCTTTTGGCCCTGGCCAACTGGCCCGATTTCGATCCGGCGCATCGCAAACAGTTCGACCCCGACCAAGTGCGCGACCGGGCGGTTACCGATACCTTCGAACCGGGGTCGACACTCAAACCGTTTAGCGTTGCCACGGCGATCGAAAGCGGAGTCGTGCGCCCTGACACCGTGATCGATACGGCGCCCGGACGCCTCACGATCTCCGGGCGTACCATCACGGACGATCATCCGCGCGGTGCGCTAACGGTCGAGCAGGTGGTGGCCAAGTCGAGCAACGTTGGAACTGCGAAAATCGCACTGCAGATGCCTGCGCAGTCGCTGTGGGAGACACTGAGCGCCGCGGGTTTTGGCCAGGTGCCGCAGGCCTCCTTGCTGGGGGCCGTCACCGGACGGCTGCGACCCGCCAGCACCTGGCGCCCGGTTGAGCAGGCGACGATTGCCTATGGCTATGGGATTTCGGTGTCGCTGCTTCAGCTTGCGCACGCCTACCTCGTGTTCGCACGCGACGGCGATATCGTCCCGGTGTCGGTCTTGCGCACCGACGCTGCGCCGACGCCGGTGCGCGTGATTGGCGCGGCGACGGCCGCAAAAATGCGCCGAATGCTGGAGCTGGCAACCAGCGACGAAGGAACCGCGCCGGCGGCCCGCATCCCCGGTTACCGCGTCGCGGGTAAGACGGGCACCGCGCGCAAGCTGCGCGACGGACGCTACAGCGACGCGTACGTATCCTCTTTTGTGGGCTTCGCGCCCGTGTCCGATCCGCGCATCGTCGTGGCAGTGATGATCGACGATCCGCGCGCGGGACGCTATTACGGTGGCGATGTGGCCGCACCCGTCTTTGGAACGATCGCGGCCGGGTCGCTGCGCGCCATGCAGATCGCGCCGGATTCGCCGTCCGTGCAGGTTGCGCAGGCCGCGGCGCCGGGTGGGTAGGACGTCGATGGGTGCTGCACAGCAGTCCAATGGACACGCGGTGGGCGACTGGCTTCGTTCCACGGTGCCGCCGGGCGCGCACTTGCGCCTCGACAGCCGCGCGGTGAGGCCGGGCGATATCTTCGTCGCGCTGCCCGGCCGTCGTGCCGACGGCCTGCAGTACCTTGATCAGGCCCTCGCATCCGGGGCTGCGGCGCTTCTCGTCGACGCGGCCTCCTGGGCGCACGCCCACGGGCGCAGCGCCCCTGGCGCGCCAGTGCTGCCGGTGGCGCGCCTGCAGGACTCGCTCGGGGATATCGCCGCGGACTACTATGGCGATGCAAGCGCGCAGCTGCGCACCATCGGTATCACTGGCACGAACGGCAAGACCTCGAGTTGCCAGTGGATCGCGCAGTTGCTCACGGCGGCAGGCCAGCCGTGCGCGGCCATCGGTACTCTGGGTTTCGGATTTGCGGGTGCACCGTGCCTGGAGGCGACCGACCTCACGACGCCCGACGCCGCCAGCCTGCAGCGCATGGCGCGCACGGCGCTGCGTGAAGGCGCCAAGGCCTTGGCAATCGAAGTCTCCTCCATCGGGCTCGAGCAGGGACGCGTCAATGGCCTGCGCTTTGGTATCGCGCTGTTCACGAACTTGAGCCGCGACCACCTCGACTATCACCCGGACATGGCCGCCTATGGGGCGGCCAAGCGCAAACTGTTCGAATGCCCAAGCCTGTCGCATGCGGTGGTCAATCTGGACGACGAATTCGGCCGAAGGCTGGTACCCGGTTTGCTGGCGCGTGGACTCGCCGTGACAGGAGTCGGCACCCGACCCGACGCGGGCGAGGGTCTCGCACTCGCGTGCTGGCTGCACGCCCATTCGATCGAACAGCGCCCGCAGGGGCTGCGCTTTGCGGTGGCGTGCGCGCGCACGGGGGCTGTGGACAGCGCGATCGTGCAAGTCTCGCTCATCGGCGCGTTCAATGTTGCCAACCTGTTGGGCGTGCTGGGGGTGGCTTTGGCTTGCGACGTTTCTTTGGCCGACGCGGCCGCACACGCAGCCAGCCTGTACGCGCCGCCAGGGCGCCTGCAGCCAGTTTGCGTGCCGCTCGATGGACCAGCGCCGATGGTCATCGTCGACTACGCGCACTCGCCCGATGCGATTGCCAAGGCGCTCGAGGCCCTGCAACCCCTTGCCCGCGCGCGCAGCGGTCGGCTGTGCATCGTGTTCGGGGCCGGCGGCGATCGGGACCGCGGCAAGCGACCCGTGATGGGCGCCGTGGCCGCGAGCGGCGCCCAGGACATTGTGCTCACGAGCGACAACCCGCGCAGTGAGGACGCCGAATCGATCATCGACGAGGTTGCCCGCGGAATCCCTCCGGGGGTCGCTTTTCGGCGCGATGCCGATCGGGCGCACGCGATCGAGCATGCTTTGCTGGCAGCCGCGCCCAGCGACGTCATTTTGATCGCGGGCAAGGGCCACGAGGACTACCAGGAGGTTGCCGGCCGACGGCTCCCGTTTTCCGATTACGCAGTTGCCCGCGGCGCCTTGCTTGCGCGAGGGGCAGCCAGGCCATGATGACCCTCGCGCAGGCCGCCAGCGCACTCACGGATCGGGGACTGCCGTGCCGCGTCCAGGGGGCGGCGTCGACCGTTTTCAACGACGTGTCCAACGATACGCGTACGCTGCGCCCAGGGGCGCTGTATGTGGCCCTGCGCGGAGCTCGTTTCGACGGACACGAGTTCGTCGGCGAGGCCCTCGATCGCGGCGCCGTTGCGGCGCTGGTCGATCGGCCGGTGCCCGCCTCGCTTGCGCAGCTGATCGTCGCCGATACGCAGTTGGGCCTGGGCCTGATGGGCGCACACTGGCGGGCGCAGTTCTCGGCTGCGCTGATTTGTGTCACGGGTAGCAACGGCAAGACAACCACGACGCAGATGATCGCCGCGATTCTGGCGCGCGCGTTCGGCACCCACGAGGGCCGCCGCTGCTGGTTTGCCACGCAGGGCAACCGCAACAACGAGATTGGCGTGCCGCTGATGTTGCTGCAGTTGCGTCCCGAGCACCGCGCCGCCGTCTTGGAACTGGGAATGAACCACCCCGGCGAGATCGAGCGCCTGAGCCAATGGGCGCGCCCGACGGTTGCACTGGTGACCAATGCGCAACGCGAGCATCAGGAATTTCTCGATTCGGTCGAGGCAACGGCCCGTGAGAATGGACGGGTGATCGCGGCTCTGCCGGCCGACGGCATCGCCGTGTTCCCGGCCGACGACGCCTGCGCCGGCATCTGGCGCGATCTGGCCGGTGCGCGCCGCGTGCTGGACTTCGCGCTGCAGGCAGCGGCGGCTGTTCGAGGCGATTTTCGGCTCGGGGCGCACAGCGCAGCGCTGCAGATGCGCACGCCAATTGGCCCGATTACAACGGAGCTGTCCCTCGGCGGCGAACACAACGTGCGCAACGCGCTGGCAGCCAGCGCGGCGTGCCTGGCGATCGGCATCGACGCACCGGCCATCGCCGAAGGTCTCGCGGATTTTCGTCCGGTTGCCGGCCGAGGAACGCGCTTGCCGGGCCGCGGAGACAGCGTACTCATCGACGAGAGCTATAACGCCAATCCGGACTCGGTGCGCGCCGCCATCGACCTGCTCGCACGGCAAGACGGTTTTCGCGTCCTGGTCTTCGGTGATATGGGAGAGGTGGGCGCGCGGGCCGCGGCGTTTCACCGCGAAATCGGCACCTACGCGCGCAGCCGGGGCATCGAGCGGCTCCTGGCCTTGGGTGCGCACGCACAGACCAGCGTCGAGGCGTTTGGCGCCGGTGCGCGCCATTTTGCCAGGATCGAGGAGCTGATCGACGCGGCCCTGGAACTGACGGATTGCGGCGCCGCGGGGCAGAGGCGGGGAGCCAATACCGAGAGCGTCACGTTCCTTGTCAAGGGATCCCGGTTCATGCAACTCGAGCGGGTCGTGCGCGCGCTCGAGCGCGAGCGGCCGTCGGGCGCAAGCGAGCAACCCAACGCGCCCCACTCCCATGCTTAAGGAACTGTTCCAGTGGCTCGCCCAGGACGTGCACAGCTTCAACGTCTTTGGCTACCTCACGCTGCGCGCGGTGCTCGCCGCAGCCACATCGCTGCTCATCGGGCTGGTCTCCGGCCCCCTGGTAATCCGCAGGCTCACCGAGCTCAAGATCGGCCAGTCCGTACGCACTTGCGGGCCGCAGTCGCATTTGAGCAAGTCCGGTACGCCGACGATGGGCGGCGCGTTGATCCTGATCTCGATCGCCGTCACGACGATCCTGTGGGCCGACCTTGCGAATCGCTTTATCTGGGTCGTATTGCTGGTGACACTGGCTTTTGGCGCAATTGGCTGGGTCGACGACTACCGCAAGGTCGTGCGCCGCGATTCCCGGGGAATGGCGAGCCGCGAAAAGTTTTTCTGGCAGTCGCTCGTCGGCGTTGTCGCGGCGTTTTATCTCGCTTTTGCGATCGCGGCGCCCTCGACTCCACAGCTCTGGCCCCTGGTGCTGCAGTGGGTGGCCAACGGCTTCGTGTTGGAATTGCCCGCGCGCTCGGACCTCATCGTGCCGTTTTTCAAGAATATCGGCTATCCCATGGGCGTCTTGGGCTTTGCCGCTCTGTCCTATCTGGTCATCGTCGGTGCGAGCAACGCGGTGAACCTTACCGATGGTTTGGACGGGCTTGCAATCATGCCGACGGTGATGATCGGCGCCGCCTTCGGGGTGTTCGCATATGTCGTCGGACGCGCGGATTTTGCCCACTACCTGTTGTTTCCCTACATCCCGGGGGCCGGAGAGCTGGTGATCTTCTGCGGCGCCATGGGTGGCGCGGGTCTGGCCTTCCTGTGGTTCAACGCCTACCCGGCCGAAGTGTTCATGGGCGACGTGGGCGCCCTGGCCCTGGGCGGGGCGCTGGGAACGATCGCGGTCATCATCCGCCAAGAGATCGTGCTGTTCATCATGGGCGGTGTTTTCGTCGCCGAGACCGTGTCGGTCATGATGCAGGTTCTCTACTTCCGCTGGACCGGCGGCAAGCGCATCTTCCGCATGGCTCCGTTGCACCACCACTTCGAACTCTCCGGTTGGAAAGAGAATCAGGTCGTCGTGCGTTTTTGGATCATCAGCATGATGCTGGTGCTGGTTGGGCTCTCGACGTTGAAGATCCGCTGATGACGAAGGCTTGCATCGGAACGGGCCTCATCGGCGCGAGCGCGCAGTCTCCCGACTTTCGGGCCACGCGTCGGGCACGGGCGCTTCGATGAGGCAGGCGCTGGTGTTGGGACTGGGTGAAAGCGGCCTGGCAATGGCGCGCTGGCTCACGCGCAACTCCTGGAGCGTGCGCGTGGCCGACACGCGCGCGCAGCCGCCGATGCTGCCCGAGCTTCGTGCGCAGCTCGCCGAGGTGCGGTTTGCGCAGCAGCTGCCCACGGTCGAGCAACTCGAGGGGATCGATCTGCTGGCCGTGAGCCCGGGCCTGTCGATCCGCATCGACCCGGTGCGCACGCTGGTCGAGGCCGCACAGCGCCGCGCGATCGACGTCGTGGGCGAGATCGAATTGTTTGCGCGCGCGCTTGTGCAGTTGCGCGAGGAGCGCAATTACGCGCCCATCGTGGTAGGCATAACCGGCACCAATGGCAAGACGACAACGGTCCGCATGCTCGCGGCCATGATCGAGCGCTGGGGGCGCAGCGTGCGCGTCGCGGGCAACATTTCGCCCAGCGCACTCGACGCTTTGCGCGAGGCGCTCGATGCGCACCAGTTGCCCCAGGCCTGGGTGCTCGAGCTCTCGAGCTTTCAGCTGGCCACCACCCGGACTTTGGCCTGCACGGCGGCCGCGGTTCTCAACGTGACCGAGGATCACCTCGATTGGCACGGCACCATGCAGGACTACGCGGCCAGCAAGGCGCGCATTTTTGCGCCTGCGACCTTCTCTGTCGTCAACCGCGACGACCCGCTCGTCCGCGATCTGCGCTCCCCCGGCGGCCGCGGCGCGAGCTTTGGCGCCGGTGCTCCTGAAGGCAGCGCCGAGTTCGGACTCGTGCGCGAGGCGGGCCTCACCTGGCTTGCCTGCACGGAAGAGGAGGCGGCGCCGCGCCGGCGGCGCGCGGGCTCGGCCACGGCGGCCGAGCCCGCGACCGTGCACCGCCTGATGCCCGTCGACGCTCTGACGGTGCGCGGCACGCACAATGCGATGAACGCGCTCGCCGCCCTTGCGCTGTATCGCGCGGTCGGCGGACCGCTGGCCGCGGCGCTGCGGGCCCTGAGCGAGTTTCGCGCCGAGGCGCATCGCACGCAGACGGTGGCGCAGATCAACGGCGTCGAATACATCGACGACAGCAAAGGCACCAACGTGGGCGCGACGATCGCGGCCTTGCGCGGATTGACCGACGCGCCCGGCAGCGCGCGGCGCATTGTCGTGATCCTGGGCGGTGATGGCAAAGGGCAGAGTTTTGCGCCGCTCGCCGAGGTCGTGCGCGCGCATGCCCGTGCCGTCGTGCTCATCGGCCGGGACGCCGCGCGCATCGACCAGGCGCTCGAGGGCATAGCGGAGGTGCCGCGCGCGTTCGCAGCCGATCTGCCGGCGGCCGTGCGCACCGCAGCGGGTTTGGCCCGTCCCGGCGACATCGTCTTGCTTTCGCCGGCGTGCGCGAGCTTCGATGCGTTTCGCAACTATGCGCACCGGGCCGAGGTGTTTGTCGCGGCGGTGCATGAATTGTCGCGGGCGCCGGCTAGCGGTGGGTCGCAGGCGGCGGAGTCGCCCTCGTGAAATTGCTCGCAAGACTGCGCGGTGCCCGACAATCACGATCGGCGGGCGCCCGGGAAGTGTCCGGCGGCGCCGTGCTCGCGTTCGCCGGATTCGGCGCGGCCCCTGCGCCGCGTCCGCGCGCTAATGGCTCCGTGCGGTCCGTCGATTTGCCCCTGCTGATGCTGGTCTTCGGGCTGCTGCTCTTTGGACTGGTCATGGTCTACTCGGCTTCCATCGCGCTGGCCGATTCGCCGCGCTACAAAGTCACGCCGACGTACTTTCTCGTGCGCCACGGCGCTTCGATGCTGTTGGCGCTGGCTGCCGCTGCAATGGCTTGCACGCTGCCCGTGGCGAGCTGGCAGCGTCTGGCGCCGTGGATTTTTGCCACCGCGGGCATCTTGCTCGTCATCGTATTGATCCCGGGGGTGGGCAAAGGGGCGCTCGGAGCGCGCCGCTGGATCGGCATGGGCGCCTTGAACCTGCAGCCCTCCGAGGTGATGAAACTCGCCAGTGTGCTGTACGCGGCGGACTTCACCGTGCGCAAGCAAGACTTCATGCATGACTTTCGCAAGGGATTTGCGCCCATGGCCGGCGTGATGGCCATCGTCGGCGTGCTGCTGCTGCTGCAACCGGACCTGGGTGCCTTCGGGGTCGTGGTGTCCATCAGTATGGCAATCCTGTTCCTCGGGGGCGTCAACGGGCGCTTGTTCGGTTCGATTGCCGGCGCACTTGTGCTCGCCTTCGTGGCCGTGATTTGGGCAAGCCCCTGGCGGCGCGAGCGCATTTTTGCCTACCTCGATCCGTGGTCGCAGGAGAATGTGCTCGGCCGCGGGTATCAGCTGTCGCACTCCCTGATTGCTTTCGGGCGCGGCGAGTGGTTTGGTGTGGGTCTGGGGGCGAGCGTCGAGAAACTGCACTATCTGCCCGAGGCCCATACGGATTTCATCATGTCCGTGATCGGCGAAGAGCTGGGCCTGGTGGGCGTGCTGGTCGTCATCATCGCCTTTTACTGGCTGGTGAAACGAGCCTTCGAAATCGGGCGCCAGGCAATTGCGTTGGAGCGGACCTTCTCGGGTCTGGTTGCCCAAGGCGTTGGAACCTGGATGGGGCTGCAGGCCTTTATCAACATCGGCGTTGCCACCGGACTTTTGCCGACCAAGGGTCTCACCCTGCCGCTCATGAGCTACGGCGGCTCCGCGCTCATGAGTTCGCTCGTCGCGCTTGCGATCCTGCTGCGCGTGGACTTCGAAAACCGCGTGCTCATGCGCGGCGGACGGCTGTCGTGATGGAGTCGGAGACCGTGCCTGCGGCACGCAAGCTGCTCATCGTCGCCGCCGGCACCGCCGGCCATGTGATGCCGGGGCTGGCCATCGCGCAGGCCCTGCGATCCCGGGGTTGGGCCGTGAGCTGGCTCGGGACGCGCAGCGGCATGGAGCGCTCGCTGGTGGAGCGCGCCGGAGTCGAGTTCCACGCGGTGGCGCTTTCGAACATTCGCGGCAAGGGTCTGCTCGTGCTTGCGCAGGGCATCGTGCGCTTGGTGCGGGCATTTTTCGCGAGCCTGCGCATCGTGCGCGCCGCGGCGCCGCACGTCGTGCTCACCACCGGCGGATACGTCGCAGTTCCCGCGGGCTTGGCGGCGGCCTGGCTGCATCGGCCGCTGTCGTTTCTCAATGCCGACGCGGCGCCGCAGCTGTCGCTGCGCATCTTGCTGCACTTCGTGCGCATCGTGTTCTGCGGCTTTGACGGCTCTGCCGCGCGCCTGGCGGGGCATAAGGCGCGGGTCAGCGGTGCGCCGGTGCGCGCGGAAATCGCGGCGGTGGTCGAGCCTTCGGTTCGACTGTCCGGCCGTACGGGTCGCCTCGCGTTGCTCGTCATCGGTGGCAGCCTGGGCGCCAAAGTGCTCAACGAGGTCGTGCCCGAGGCCCTGTCGCTGCTCGCACCGTCGGAGCGTCCCGAGGTCGTGCACCAGTGCGGCGCGGGCAACGAAGAGGCCACGCGCCGCGCCTACGAGAGCCGTGGCGTCGCCGCGCAACTGCTGCCCTTTATCGACGACATCGCGGCGCGCTACGCCGCGGCTGATGTGGTTTTGTGCCGCGCCGGGGCGATCACCGTGACCGAGCTCTGTGCGGCCGGAATCGGCGCGATCTTGGTCCCCTTGGTGGCGTCCACGACGGCGCACCAGCGCGCCAACGCGGAGTTTCTCGCCGCCCACGCGGCGGCCGTGCATCTGCCGCAGACGGAGTGCACGGCACAGCGTCTGGCGCAGCTGTTGCGGGGTCTGACGCGCCCGCGCCTGCAGCAAATGGCGGGCAACGCGCGCGGGCTGGGCCGGCCGGACGCAACCGCGTTTGTGGTGCGCGAGATCGAGTCACTTGTGCAGCCCGTGGGGCAAATCGCGTGAGACGGGGATGAAGCACGCCATCCGACACATCCATTTCGTGGGCATCGGCGGCTCGGGCATGAGCGGCATTGCCGAGGTCCTGCTCAACCTGGGCTACGCGGTGAGCGGCTCGGACGTGGGCGTGAGCCCCGCGACGCAGCGCCTGCAGGCGCTCGGGGCGAAGGTCTACCAGGGGCACGCGGCGGCCCAAATTGCCGGTGCCGACGCGCTGGTCATCTCTTCGGCGATCCGCCCCGACAACCCGGAACTCACTGCCGCTCGCGCGCGCCGCATCCCGGTTGTGCCGCGCGCCGAAATGCTCGCGGAACTCATGCGGCTCAAGCAGGGCATCGCCATCGCGGGCACGCACGGCAAGACGACCACCACCAGCTTGGTTGCCAGCGTGCTGGCCTGCGGCGGCCTGGACCCGACCTTTGTCATCGGCGGGCGCCTGAACTCGGCCGGAGTCAATGCGCGTCTGGGCGGCGGCGAGTACATCGTGGTGGAGGCCGACGAGTCCGACGCGAGCTTTTTGCACCTCTCGCCTGTGATCGCGGTGGTGACCAACATCGATAACGATCACATGGAGACCTACGGCCACGACATGGCGCGTCTGCGCCAGGCATTTGTCGAATTTATCGCGCGCCTGCCCTTTTACGGCCGGGCCGTGCTGTGCGTTGACGACCGGCGGGTGCGGGAGATTCTGCCCTTGCTGTCCAAGCCCGTATTGGCCTACGGGTTTGCCGCGGAGGCGCAGGTGCGGGCGGTCGGGGTGCGCGCCGAGGGCACGACGATGCGCTTCACGGTGGAGCGCGAACAGGCTGCCAGCTTGGCGGTGCGCTTGAACCTGCCCGGCGAGCACAACGTGCGCAACGCCCTGGCGGCCGTATGCGTGGCGCAGGAACTGGGCATTGCCGACGCGGCGGTGCTCGAGGCCTTGGCAAGCTTCAAGGGCGTTGGGCGGCGCTTCGCGAACATGGGCGAAGTGCCCGTTGCCGGCGGCGCGTTCACCCTCATTGACGACTACGGCCATCACCCGGTGGAAATGGCGGCAACACTGGCGGCCGCGCGCGGCGCCTTTCCGGGCCGGCGCCTCGTCCTGGTCTTCCAGCCCCACCGGTACACGCGCACACGCGACTGTTTCGAGGATTTCGTCGAGGTGTTGTCCCAAGCCGACGCGCTTTTGCTCACCGAGGTGTACCCCGCCGGCGAAATGGCGATCGTCGCCGCCGACGGCCGAAGCCTGGCTCGCGCTCTGCGCCTGACCAACCGGATCGAACCGGTTTTCGTCGAGCACATCGATGCGCTGCCGCGGGCCATCCTGGACATGGTGCGCCCCGGCGATGTGGTGATCACCATGGGCGCGGGTTCCATCGGAACCGTGGCGCAAAAGCTGGTGGCGCAATGAGCGTACAGCCGCACTTGTCGACCAATGAGCCCGCGGATGTGGCGCCCGAGCGCTTCGGACGGGTCGGAGTGCTCTACGGCGGTCGCTCCAGCGAGCGCGACATTTCGCTTTTGTCGGGTACGGCCGTGCTGCGCGCGCTGCAGCACTGCGGCGTGGACGTTGCGGCATTCGATCCTGGAAGCCGTTCGATCGCGCAGCTCGAAAGCGCGGGCTTCGACCGCGTCTTTTTGGTGCTGCACGGCCGCTACGGCGAGGACGGCACGATCCAGGGCGTATTGGAAATGCTGCGCATTCCGTATACGGGCAGCGGGGTGGAGGCCTCGGCCATTGCGATGGACAAGGTCACGACCAAGAAAATCTGGCAATCGATGGGCCTGCCGACGCCCGCGTGGGTGAGCTTTTGCCGCGGCGAGTCGCCCGGCTCCGATCTGCCGCGCCTGGGGCCGGGGCTGGTCGTCAAGCCGGTGAGCGAGGGTTCGACCTTTGGGGTCACGAAACTCGAGGCCGACGACGCAACCGCGCTCCAGGGCGCGATCGCCGAAGCGCTGAAGTTCGATTCCCGGGTCCTGATCGAGGAGCAAATCTGCGGTCGCGAATTGACCTGCGCAGTCCTGGGCGAGGGCGCCAGCGCGCGCGCCCTGCCGCTCGTGGAGATCGTGGCGCCGCAGGCCAATTACGACTATCACCACAAGTACTTCAGCGATGCCACGCAGTATCTGTGCCCCGCACCGCTCGACGCCGCGCTGGCCGAGGAAATCAGCGCGCTGTGTCTGCGTGCCTACCGGGCAATTGGCGCCCGGGGATGGGGCCGCATCGACCTGATGGTGCGCACCGAGGGCGGCGCGCAGCGCCCGTACCTGCTCGAACTGAACACGGCGCCCGGAATGACGGACCACTCGCTCGTGCCGATGGCCGCGCGTGCCGCCGGCATCAGTTTCGCACAGCTGGTGCTGCAGATTCTCGCGGATGCGCGTCTGGAGATCGGCGCGTGAACACGCTAGCGCTGATGCGCGGGCTTACGCGAGCCTTTGCGGGCAGCGCGCTGCTGCTGCTGCTTGCAGCGCTCGTCGTTTGGGTGGCGCAGCGGCCGCGCTTTGACTTTCGCCACATCGAGCTCACGGGCGATCTGCGACACGTGAGCCGCGCAGCGGTGCGCAATGCGATCGCGGGGCGACTGGCGGGCAACTTCTTCACAATGCGCCTGCCCGATGCTCAGGCGGCCTTCGAGACCATCCCCTGGGTCGCATCGGCATCGGTGCGGCGCGTATGGCCCGATCGGCTGGTTGTGCACGTAATCGAGCGCCGCTCGGTTGGGACCTGGGGTGACGGTCGCGCGTTGTCGGATGCGGGCGATTTGTTCGCGGCCAACGCGGCCGAAGCCGAGCTCGACGGACCGCAAGTGGAGTTCTCCGGGCCCCCCCGCTTCGCCCGGGAGGCGGCCGAGCGATTGCGTGCGTTCTCCGCGACCTTGCACGCGCTCTCGACCGCGGTTGCGGCCATCAACGTTTCTGAGCGCGCGTCTTGGTCGGTGCGCACGGCCAGCGGCCAGACGCTGGAGCTCGGTCGAGACGATCCACCGGGCAGTGTCGAGCGACGCCTGAAGGTCATCGTCGCCCACTACCCGACGGTGCTGGCTCAGTTCAGCGGGGCGCCGGCACACATCGACGCCCGCTACAACAATGGCTTTGCGGTGACGAAACCATGAGGAACGAGACGAAGGACTTGATCGTTGGGTTGGATATCGGGACCTCGAAGGTCGTCGTAGCGGTGGCCGAGATCCTCCCGGAGTCGGGCTTCCAGGTTATCGGTCTGGGACAGGCGCGCTCCGAAGGCCTGCGCAAAGGCGTGGTGCTCAACATCGAATCGACGGTGCGCTCCATCCGCGCGGCGCTCGAGGAGGCCGAGCTCATGGCGGCGTGCCGCATCAGCGAGGCGTACATCGGCATTACGGGAAGCCACGTGCAGGCCGTGAACTCCAGTGGCATGGTGGCGATCAAGAACCGTGAAGTCGCCCCCGATGACGTCGAGCGCGTGCTCGAGACGGCCCGTGCGGTGCATATCGCCAACGACAAGCAGGTTCTTCACGTATTGACGCAGGAGTTCATCGTCGACGGCCAGGAGGACATCCGCGAACCCATCGGGATGAGCGGCGTGCGCCTGGAGGTGCGGGTCCACATCGTGACCGGCTCGGTGAGCGCGGCGCAAAACCTGGTCAAGTGCGTGCGCCGCTGCGGCTTGGAGGTCCAGGACATCATCTTGCAGCCGCTGGCCTCCGCACTGTCGGTTCTGACTGCCGATGAGCGCGAACTGGGCGTCGCCTTGATCGACATCGGTGGCGGCACAACCGACATCAGCGTCTTTACGGGCGGCGCGATCCGGCACACCGCCGTCATACCGATTGCCGGCGACCAGATCACGAACGACATCGCGATGGCGCTGCGCACGCCCATACCCGACGCCGAAGAAATCAAGATTGCGCACGGCATGGCCAAAGAGGTGCTCGCCGAGGCCGACGATCGTATGGAGATTGCCGGGATCGGGGACCGTCCCTCGCGCCTGCTCTCGCGCCAGGCGCTCGCCGCGGTGATCGAACCGCGTGTCGAGGAACTCTTCACCTTGGCGCAGCAAAAAATCCGCGAGTCGGGCTATGAAGACCGGCTGGCCAGCGGAATCGTGCTCACGGGCGGCACGGCGTTGCTGCCCGGCATATCGGAATTGGCCGAGGACGTTTTTTTGCGTCCCGCGCGCACCGGCTGGCCCAACTACAGCGGGCCCCTGGCCGACGTCATGCGCAATCCGCGCTATGCGACGGTGATGGGACTGCTGGAAGAGGCCTACGCACAGCGACAGCGGGGCCGCCGCTTGGTTGCGCAAAGCGGGTCGCTCAAGGGCGCCGTGCGGCGCGTGAAGGAGTGGGTCGTTGGAAATTTCTAGTTCTAGGGGCAGCGCAGAACGTCAAGTGCGATGGCGCGAAAGCCGCTCGGGAGCCTGCGTGCAGGCGATCGTGGTGGTGCCGCCGCGTTTGACATTGCGCGTTGCGAGTCTGTGGCAGGTCCAAACGCAAACAGGAGAGCAACATGGCATTTGAGATTCTGGAAACTGAAACGCTGGGGACGGTGATCAAGGTGATCGGCGTCGGGGGCGCCGGCGGCAACGCCGTCGACCACATGATGCGCCGCGGCGTCGAGGGCGTCGATTTCATCTGCGCCAACACCGACCGGCAGGCGCTTTCGCGCTCTTTGGTGCGCAATGTGATTCAGCTGGGCAAAAGCGGACTGGGGGCGGGGAGCAGGCCCGAGATCGGCCGCCAGGCTGCCGAAGAGGCGCGCGATCGCATCGCCGACGCGCTGCGCGGCGCGCACATGGTGTTCATCACTGCCGGAATGGGCGGGGGCACGGGAACAGGGGCGGCACCGGTCGTGGCGGAAATCGCCAAGGAAATGGGCATCCTGACGGTGGCCGTCGTGTCCAAACCCTTCGAATTCGAGGGCCCCAAGCGCATGAAGTTCGCCGAGGCCGGCCTCACAGAACTGCAAGACAAGGTCCACTCGCTCATCGTGATCCTCAACAGCAAGCTCGAAGAGGTCCTGGGGGAGGACGCGGAGATGGCCGCGTGCTTTCGCGCGGCCGACGACGTGCTGCACAACGCGTGCGCCGGGATTGCGGAGATCATCAACATGCCGGGACTGGTCAACGTCGACTTCGAGGACGTCAAAACCGTCATGAGCGAACACGGCAAGGCGATGATGGGCACAGCCACCGCCTCGGGTACGGACCGGGCGCGCGTGGCCGCGGAGCAGGCGGTGACCAGCCCGCTGCTCGAGGGCGTTGACCTCTCGGGCGCACGCGGGGTGCTGGTGAACATTACGGCCAGCACCAGCCTGAAGATGAAGGAGACGCGCGAGGTGATGACTACGATCCGCGAATTTGCGTCCGAGGAAGCCACCGTGATCTTCGGGGCCGTGAACGATGACACGATGGGTGACGATCTGCGCGTGACGGTTGTGGCCACGGGCCTGGGCCGAGCGGCCGTTGCCAAGAAGCCGCCGCTGGTCGCGGTGCGCAACGGCACCGACAATCTGCCCGTGCCCAACGCGGCTGGCGGGGCGGCGGGCGTTGGTGCCGATTACAGCAACTACGAAACGCCGGCGGTGTGGCGTTCGCGCGAAAGCTCCTCGCTGCGTGCGGCCGGCCTGGAAGAGGGCGGGGCCGAGCACCGCTTCGAAATACCGGCGTTCTTGCGCAAGCAGGCGGACTAGGAGGACGGCGGGCCGCCCAGCGATTCAATCCAGCCCTCGACGAACCCGTTAAAGCGCGCTGCCTCGTCGACGAACAAGGCGTGGCCGGCTTGCTCGAAGATCTCGACCCGCGTGGCCGGGCGCGCTTGCTGCAGATGCTGCGATTGCTCGCGGTAGCGGGGCGTAATGATGTAGGCGAGCGGCCGGTCGAAGGCCCGCGCCACCGCGCGCCAGTGTTCCCGGGGCAGCGGATAGGAGAGCAGCGCAATGCTGTCCTCCAGGGGCATGCGCAGCGCCGCCTCGCGCAAAGCGATGATCTGCGATTCGGGCACGGGGTGCGCAAACAGGGACCGCACGAAGCGCTCGACAGTGGCCGAGCGCGCGCGCCGCAGCTGTGCGATGAAATCCGTCGGCTTCGGAGCGGGCGGTTCGCCGACAGAATTGTCGACGAGTGCGAGCGCAAGCAGTCGGCCGCTGCCATGGCGATAGATGTAATGCAGCGCCTCCAAAACGCCCAGCGACCAGGCCACGAGCACCACGCGCTCGTGCCCCGCGAGCACGTCGTGCAGATCGTCGGCGCGCCGGTCGGGCGTATAGCCCGCCGCGGCCACTTCCGAATCACCTTGGCCGCGCGGGTCCATGGCCAGCGTGCGCCAGCGCGCACCCAATGCGCCGAGCTGCGCGCCCCAGATACTGGCCGGCATGCACCAGCCGGGCACGAGCAAGACGGTCGGATCGTTCGCGCCCGCGGATTGACGGGTCGGCGCCGGCCGGCACTCCAGAATGTTCAGTCGCACGTCGTCGCTGGTGCGGCACTCCTGGCGCGCAAATGGGGGAGGCGCATGCGCAACATCGGCCGCTTCGGCCGGGCGCGCCTCGACTGGCGCGCCGCGGGCCTGCGCGTGCTCCCACGCCGCAAGGCCCGCCCCTAGGCCCAGCGCTCCCAAAAGCACCTTGCGCCTGGGCCAATTTTCTTTTGTGCGCATGATGCCGCGCTGCGTGGCCCGTCAGTGAACCTCGCTCGGACGCTGCGCGAGCAGCACGCCGGACTTGCCTTCCTTGCGCCAGTTGTAGCCAAAGGGAAAGGGCACCGGTTCGGTGTTGCCGGCCTTTTCGTAGGCTTCTTCCAGGTCGCTTTGGTAGCGCCCCTCGAAGAGCTTGACGGGCCGCTCGTACTGACCAAAAAGCGAGATGGCAAAGCCTGCCTGGCGCAGCGTCTTGTACGGAATGCCCGTGTCGTCTTGCACGACGATGCGGGCGTCCGCAAGGAGTTGCTTGCGCAAGCCGCGGAAGTGATCGCCGTGCAGCAGATACGAGGCGGATTTGAGCAATACCGAGGGATCTTCGAAGGTGTGCAACCAGGGCAAGAACTGCGGGTAGTAGCGCAGCTGCCGGTCGCTCACGTCGATGGACAGGTACACGAGAACCTGCTGGCGGGCGGTGCGCGGGTTGGTGAAGGTGATGCGCACGCCTTGCTCGGGTAACTCGGGGCGTGTCGCGCCAGCTCCGGGGGAACTGCCCGTGGGTTGCGCCTGCGTGCGATACGGCCAGGCCTCCATTGCTTCGACGGCGTCGACCCGCAACTCGAGCAGGCCCATCATTGCCAGCAGCACCGGCACGGTGCCCTGCAGGGCCTGCGTCTGCAGGTTCTCTTTCATGTTGGGGGTGATAAAGAAATTCAGCGCGACCAGGTCGTTGAGCGCGGCGCGCAGATCGCCGAATAACGCCGCGAGCTGCTGGGGCGGCATGCGTTCGAGTTGGGGGACCTCGCCCGGGGGCTCGAGGCTAAAGAAAACGTAGGTGTCGGCATCTGGGAAGAGCGCATAGGCGTTGATGAAATCCGGCCCGCTAAACGGGTAGAGCAGCGTTCCGCCGCGCGTGGCGGCAGGCAGAAAGCGAGCCTGCCACTGGTTGATGCGATCGAGCCGCGTCTTTAGCTGCCGCGCGCCCGCGCGAGCCGCCTTGCGGTGCTGCTGCCAGGCCTCGCTCGAAGTGATCTGCCCCACTGCGGGATCGTTGCTTCCTGGGTCGACTCCAGCAAGCAGCCGAGCGGTCGTCGTCAGCGGCAGCGTATCGGTCTGCGCCGGTTGCGCCCAAGGCGCGGCAGCCAGGCACCACATTGCGGCCAGCGCGCAGCAAAACAGCCACCGCGTGGGCAGCAGCCGGGCCAGTCGATCTCGGGACAGGGCGACGAACATGGCGGTGAGGACCCAAAATGTGGGGGGCACTGCGACGGGCAATGCGGCATTTTGCCATCGATGACGCGGCCGACGGTTGCACATAGAAACGATTGCGTGCCCCATTTTGTCCGTTTGCCGGGCCCTAGGGAGTGCGCCGGACGATAGAATGCGACCTGCCGCTGCAGCGCGAGCTTTGGCTGCGCCCGGGAGGCGAGCTGTGGCGCACTACGACATGATTGCCCAACACACCCTCAAGTCGCCTGCGCGCACCGTAGGTATCGGCCTACACAGTGGCACGCGTGTGGAACTGCGCCTGCGCCCTGCGCCCGTCGACACCGGAATCGTGTTTCGGCGCACGGATCTCGATCCGGTGGTGGAAATCGCGGCCAGCGCGCAGGCGGTCGGCGACACGCGCATGGCCTCGACGCTCGAGCGCGACGGCATCAAGATCGCCACCGTCGAACATCTCATGTCCGCGCTGGCGGGGCTGGGGATCGACAACTGCTATGTCGACGTCGATGCCCCGGAGATTCCCATCATGGACGGCAGCGCGGCCAGTTTTGTCTTTCTAATCCGCTCGGCCGGCATCGTCGAGCAGCCAGCGGCGCGGCGCTTTGTGCGTGTGCTCAAACCCGTGGAGATTCGCGAGGGGCAGGGGGGCCTGGCCAAGTGGGCCCGGCTCGAACCGCACTTCGGGTTCAAGCTGCGCTTTTCGATCGACTTCAATCACCCTGCCATCGACTCGACCACGCAGGATGTGGAAGTCGACTTCGAACGCGACGATTACGTCACGACGGTGGCGCGCGCACGCACGTTTGGTTTTGTCAACGAGGTCGAGGCGTTGCGCGCCGCCGGGCTTGCCTTGGGCGGCAGCTTTGAAAACGCGATCGTGATGGACGAGTACCGCATATTGAACACCGACGGTCTGCGCAGCGGCGACGAATTTGCCAAACACAAGATTCTCGACGCGATGGGGGACCTCTACTTGCTTGGGCGGCCGCTCATCGGCGCGTATCGCGCTCACCGTTCGGGCCATGCAATGAACAATCGCCTGCTGCGGGCGCTGCTCGCCGACGCCTCGGCCTACGACATCGTACGATTTGCTGATCAGGAGCAGTCCGTTCCGCCTGCGTTCCAGCGCTTGGCGTTTGCCTGAGCCAGCCGGGCGATGTTCCGCGCCCTACTGTTTGTCTTCGGCGCCGTCGTCACGCTTTGCGTTCTGGCCTACTTCATCAGCGGGCAGGCGCGCTATCTGCGTTGGGCCGGCCGTCTTTTTCTCCTGGGGCTGGGCATCGGCGTCGCGTTCTTTTCGATCCTGCTTGTCAAACGGCTGATTTAGCTCGCGCATTCGGGCTAACTTGGCATCCATCGCACGGCCTAGCGCCTGCGCTGCGCGGCGCAAGGCAGAATCCTGGAGTGTGAGCGCTAGCTTCCTTGCGAAAGCAAGTCCACTGGTGTAGGTCGACTGTGTTGCCCTTGCGCCCAGTGCCTCATCTTGGGGCAACGCCGCGCTATTTGGGGCATCGTTGCGCGCGCTTTCGCGTACCTTGCGCGGTTGAACGCCAACCTTGATTTCGTTAACTTCGAGCCCGTGACGCTGCAGGGCCGTAAGCAGTCGCGGTGTTGCTTGGCGCAGCTTGGTCGACTGGGCGCTGGACCGTAGCCAGATTCGCAACTCGCGTTCGCGAAGATCGCAGCTGCCGGGCCGAAATGGATCGAAATCCGGTGCGATCTCGGCACAGATGGGCGCGATGATTCTTGCGGCTTCGCGGCTTGCTTTGATACGGCCAAGCAGGCCTGCGACGCTGACGCAATCCGCCAGGATCTGATCCGCGCGTCTTGCCGGGTGCTTCATCCGAAGGGATGGCCTGCGTCGGTATCAGGTGCCCGGGCCGCTGTGCCGATAAACAGTAGCCAGGACCTGGGCAACGGAAGTGGCTTGGAGGTGGTTTTGCAGATCATTTTCGTAGACCGACGGCTATCGAAAGCACGCACCCTGAGCCTCACGCGGATGCGCTTGACGGCTCTCGTCGTCGCCTTCAGCTTGCTCATTATGGCAGCGGTCGCAGGCCTCTTTGCGCTGGTGTTT
Source organism: Burkholderiaceae bacterium (assembly GCA_035625725.1). GTDB lineage: Bacteria > Pseudomonadota > Gammaproteobacteria > Burkholderiales > Burkholderiaceae_F > GJ-E10. The sequence continues at coordinate 85,498 of DASPPB010000085.1, read as the reverse complement.
CGCCTTGCCGCCGACGCCGAAGTGCCCGCGGTACAAAGCCTCGTGTCCCTGGTGATGCGCGACCAGGCAGAGCGCAACGCGCAATACGTACAAAACAATGTCACTGCAATGGCCAAGATGTTGGGCGACGTGCAGGCGCGGTTGCTGCGTCTGGATGCCCTGGGCGAGCGGGTATCGAAGCTCGCCGGAATCCGGCCCGAGGAATTCAATTTCCGCGAGCTCCCCGGTCGGGGCGGACCGATGACAGCCGACGCGCGGCCGCTGTCGCTGCAGGAGCTGCAGGCGCAAGTCACCCGTGTCGGCCAGAGTCTGGAGCAGCGCGCCGATTTCATGGATGTGGTCGAGTCGGAGCTCGTGGCCAACGTGGCACGCGACGCGCTGCTTCCGCACGGTACGCCCCTGATCGAGGGTTTCATCGGTTCGGGCTACGGCATGCGCAACGATCCGTTTACGGGGCAGTGGACGATGCACTCTGGTGTGGATTTCGCCGCACCCGTGGGCACTCCGATCTTTGCCGCTGCCGGTGGCGTGGTGGTGGGCGCCGAACACCATCCGGATTTTGGCAACCGGGTGGAAATCGATCACGGCAAGGGCCTCTCCACCATGTACGCGCACGCAAGCCGCATTCTGGTGAAGAACGGCGACTTCGTGCGCAAGGGTCAGAAAATTGCCGAAGTCGGAACAACCGGACGCTCGACGGGCCCGCACCTGCACTTTGAAGTCCACGTGAACGGAGTGCCGCAAAATCCGTCCCGCTACCTCGCGTCGCTGCGGCCCGCGGCCCGCGTGCCGGTTGCGTCTGCGCGCCCGGTGCCCGCGGCAATCCCGGCCAGCGCATCGAGCTCGGAGAGCGCGCCCACGGCGGCAAATTTGCCCGCCCCCGCGGCGCCTGCCCCCACCGATGCCGTCCTTACGGCTTCGGTGCCAGCGCCCGAAGCTACCGCGCCTCAATAAAGAACATATAAGAAGGGCGCGCGGCGGCTTGTTTGGCGCCGCATTATAATTTCGTAGTTTGCTGCCTTAACGGCCCGCCCGATTGCCTGCGCGCGCGTGCCGCGGCGCCCTACGGTGCGCGCCTTGGGCCGCGCCCTTAACCGCTTTGGCCACGACGCTGCCCGCCCCCTGATGTTCCCGGCACTGCTGACCCGCATCTTTGGAAGTCGCAACCAACGACTGCTCAAGCAGTACGAGCACGTGGTGGCGAACATCAACTCTCTGGAGGCGTCGGTGACGCCCCTTTCGGACGCACAGCTCGGGGCCAAAACGACCGAGTTTCGGGGGCGCCTGGCGCAAGGCGAGACGCTCGATGCGTTGTTGCCCGAGGCCTTCGCCGTGGTTCGCGAGGCCGCGCGCCGCACGCTGGGTATGCGCCACTTCGACGTCCAGCTCGTGGGCGGAATGGTGTTGCACGACGGAAAGATAGCCGAAATGCGCACGGGGGAGGGCAAGACGCTCACAGCGACTTTGCCCATCTACCTCAATGCGCTGCCCGGCAAGGGCGTGCATCTCGTGACCGTAAATGACTATTTGGCGAGCCGCGACGCCCAGTGGATGGGGCGCGTGTATCACTTTCTGGGACTCAACGTCGGCGTCGTGCTCACGCAACAGTCCACTGCCGACAAGCACGCCGCCTACGCAGCCGACATTACCTACGGCACGAACAACGAGTTCGGCTTCGATTATCTGCGCGACAACATGGAGTACCGCATCGAAGACCGGCGCCAGCGCGGTCTGCAGTACGCCATCGTCGACGAGGTCGACTCGATTCTGATTGACGAGGCGCGTACCCCTCTCATCATCTCGGGGCCGGCCGAGGACAACACGGAGATGTATCGGCGCGTCAACGAGATCCCACCCCTGTTGACACGGCAAGCCGACGAGCAGGCCCCCGGCGACTTCTGGGTCGATGAGAAGCAGCACCAGATCCACATCTCCGAGTTGGGGCACGAGCACATCGAACAGATCCTCACGCGCCGGGGGCTGCTGTCCGACGGCGAAAGCCTGTACGCGCCGCACAACATCGTGCTCATGCACCACTTGAACGCGGCGTTGCGCGCACACCACCTGTTTCATCGCGATCAGCAGTACGTCGTCCAAAACGGGCAGGTGGTGATCGTCGACGAGTTCACGGGTCGGCTGATGCCCGGGCGGCGCTGGTCCGAGGGTTTGCACCAGGCCGTTGAGGCCAAGGAAGAGGTCGCGGTCCAGCAAGAAAACCAGACGCTGGCCTCGATCACCTTCCAGAACTATTTTCGGATGTACAAGAAGCTCGCCGGCATGACCGGAACGGCCGATACCGAGGCCTACGAGTTTCAGGAGATTTATCGTCTCGAAACGGTCGTCATCCCCACGCATCGGCCCATGGTCCGCGCGGATCAGCAAGACAAGGTCTACCGCACGGTGCGTGAGAAGTATCAGGCGATCCTGGGGGACATTCGCGAATGCCATGCGCGCGGTCAGCCGGTTCTGGTCGGAACGACGTCGATCGAAAACTCGGAGGTGATCTCCCAACTGCTGCGCAAGGAGAAGCTCGAGCACCAGGTCCTCAATGCCAAGCAGCACGCCAAAGAGGCCGAGATCGTTGCCGAGGCGGGCCGACCGGGCGTCATCACGATCGCAACCAACATGGCGGGCCGCGGCACCGACATCGTCCTGGGCGGCAACGTCGAGAAGCAAATCGAACTCGGGCGCGTGCTCGATGCGCAAGGCAGCATTGCCGATCCGCAGGCCGAGGAGCAGCGGGTGGCCGCCCTGCGCGGCGGCTGGCAACAGTTGCACGACCAGGTCGTTGCCGCCGGCGGACTGAAGATCATTGGTTCCGAGCGTCACGAATCGCGCCGGATCGACAATCAGCTCCGCGGCCGCTCCGGCCGGCAAGGCGATCCGGGCGAGTCGCGCTTTTATCTGTCGATGGAAGATCCGCTCTTGCGCATATTCGCGGGCGACCGCATGCGCATGATCATGGACAAGCTCAACATGCCCGAAGGCGAGGCCATTGAGGCGGGCATGGTCAGCCGTGCGATCGAAACGGCGCAGCGCAAGGTCGAGGCGCGCAACTTCGATATCCGCAAGCAGCTGCTCGAGTACGACGACGTGGCCAACGACCAGCGCAAGGAAATCTACCGTCTGCGCAACGATATCCTCGAAGCCACCGACGTGAACGACATGGTGGTCAACCTGCGCCGGGGATTTTTCACCGATCTGGTGCGTGGATTCATACCCGAGAACGCGATGGAGGAGTCCTGGGACGTCGCCGGTCTTGAGCGGGCCCTCGCCGATGACTGGCAACTCACGTTGCCCGTGGCGCAGTGGCTGCAGCAGGAGTCCCAGATCAACGACGCCGACGTGGTGCAACGGGTGCTGGCCGCCGCGGACTCCGCCTACGAGGCCAAGCTCGCGAACGTTGACCGGGTCGCGTTTTCGGGCTTCGAGCGCTCGATCATGCTCAACACGCTTGACCAACAGTGGCGCGAGCACCTGGCCGCGCTCGACCACCTGCGTCAAGGCATTCACCTTCGCGGCTACGCGCAAAAGCAACCCAAACAGGAATACAAGCGGGAGTCTTTCGAGCTGTTCGGCACGCTCATCGATCGCGTGCGCTCCGAGGTGGTGCGCATCTTGATGAACGTGCGCATCCAGTCGCCCGAGGAAATCGAGCGCACCGAACAGCGCATCGAGCTCGAGGCCGAGCGGCGTGTCGAGCGGGCGCAAGCGCAGCACGCCGATTTCGGTCCGGCGGCCGCACTGGCGGCTGCCGAGGAGGCTCAAGACGAGTCCTCGGAGGTGGCCGTTGCCTTGGAAGCGCCGCCGCGGCCGGCGCAGCCCCAACAGCCGTTTCGCCGCCCCGGCGGAAAAGTGGGGCGCAACGACCCCTGTCCCTGCGGCAGTGGAAAGAAGTACAAGCAATGTCACGGCAAGATCGCCTAGGCTGCCGAGCGCAGGACCCGGGCGGGGCAACGGAAGGGAAGGCGTGATGGCGGTGAACCTGGAAGTTGCGCGCGCCGGCGAGTTGCATCCCGTAGCCGGCGTCGAGCTGGGCTGGGCGCAGGCCGAGATTCGCAAACCAGGCCGCAAGGACCTTGTATTGGTGCGTCTCGCGGCGCAAGCACAGGTCGCGGCCGTGTTCACGCGCAACCGGTTTTGCGCGGCACCCGTGATCGTGGCCCGCGAGCACCTCGCGCGGGCGCAATCGCTGGGCTCGCCCATCCGGGTGCTGGTCGTAAATACGGGCTGCGCGAACGCCGGAACCGGGGCCAGCGGCATCGAGGCGGCCCGACGCAGCTGCGCCTCGGCCGCGGCGCTGCTCGGATGCGAGCCGCAACAGGTCCTGCCGTTTTCTACCGGGGTGATCATGGAGCCGCTGCCGCTTGAGCGCCTGCTTGCGGGCTTGCCGCAGGCTGCGGCCCGCCTCGCGCCCGATCAGTGGCCGGCGGCCGCCGAGGCAATCATGACGACCGATACGGTCCCCAAGGCACGCTCGTGCCAGCTGCGACTTGGCCCGTGCACGGTGACCGTCACGGGCATGGCCAAGGGCTCGGGCATGATCAACCCCAACATGGCGACCATGCTGGGTTATGTTGCCACGGACGCGCCGGTTGCCCCCGCGTTGCTGCAGACCCTGGTGCACCGGGTCGCCGACGCGTCATTTAACCGCATCTGTGTGGACGGCGACACGTCGACCAACGACGCCTTCGTGCTCATCGCCAGCGGGCAGGCGCCGATGCCCGCGATCGCGTCGACGGAGGATCCGCGCTACGCGGCGCTCGAGCGCGCTCTGAGCGACGTGGCTCTGTGGCTGGCCCAAGCGATCGTTCGTGACGGCGAGGGCGCAACCAAGTTCATCGAAATCGCGGTCGAGCGCGCCCGCAACGAACAAGAGGCCCGCGCGGTGGCCGACGCCATCGCGCGTTCGCCGCTGGTCAAGACGGCATTTTTCGCCTCCGATCCCAATCTGGGCCGCATTCTGGCGGCCATCGGCAACGCGGCGGTTGCCGATCTGGACTGCAACGCGGTGCAGCTGTACCTCAACGAGGTGCCGGTCGCCAGCAACGGCGGGCGTCACGCCGACTATCGGGAGGAAGACGGCCAGCGCGTCATGCGGGCCGCGGAGATCGTGGTACGGGTGGACCTCGGGCGCGGCGCATCGGCGGCAAGGATATGGACCTGCGACCTCTCGCACGATTACGTTTCGATTAATGCCGACTACCGCAGCTAACGGCGGCTGCGCGCAGCGCCGCTAGGCACGCGCCCATGACCCCCACGCCGCAGACAGGCGCCACGCGCGGGCAGCTGCAGCGCCTGCTGCAGTGGCTTGAAAATTGGGCGCCCGTAGCTTCGGAGCCCGATTGGAGCGCGCTCGCGTTTCAGTGGCGCAAACGCAGGGTCCTCGGCACCGATCAGGCGCAGCTCGTTGCCGTGCGTCGCATCGCCGCCATTGCGCCGGAGGATCTGCTGGGCATCGACGTGCAAAAGGCGGAGATCTTGCGCAACACGCGGCAGTTCGTGCACGGCCTGCCGGCCAACAACGTGTTGCTCACCGGCGCTCGGGGCACGGGGAAGTCGTCGCTCGTTCGCGCCTGCCTGCAGCGTTTCGGCCAGGAGGCGTTACGCCTGATCGAGGTCGACAAGTCCGACCTGGTGGACCTGCCGTCGATCGCCGATCTGGTTGCCGCGCGCCCAGAACGCTTTGTCGTGTTTTGCGACGATCTGTCGTTTGAGCCCTCCGATGCCTCTTACAAGGCGCTCAAAGCCGCGCTCGACGGATCGATTGCGGCGGGTGCTTCGAACTTGCTCATCTACGCGACCTCGAACCGGCGCCATCTCATGCCCGAGTCCATGCGCGAAAACCTGGCGGCCCAGTACGACGAACAAGGAGAGCTGCATCCGGCCGAAGCGGCCGAAGAGAAGATCTCGCTCTCCGAGCGCTTCGGGATGTGGCTGACGTTTCATTCGTTTCGTCAGGAAGAGTACTTGCAGATCGTGGCCCACTGGCTCGCGCGCTTTGGACTGCCGGCCGAGGCCGTCGCCGCGGCGCGCGCGGAGGCGCTCCAATACGCCTTGCAGCGGGGTTCGCGCTCCGGCCGTGTCGCGACCCAATTCGCGCGCGACTACGCGGGCCGCCGGGGACTGGCCGAGCTTTGAGCGCGCAAAACCGCCTCGCGAGCCGGGCCCTCACGCCGGTGGCCGTCGGGGTGCTGGTGCGCGCCGATGGCGCCGTGCTGCTGGCCGATCGGCCGGCCGGCAAACCCTACGCGGGCTACTGGGAGTTTCCGGGAGGCAAAATCGAAGGCGGCGAGTCTGTCGAGCAGGCCCTGGAGCGCGAACTGGCCGAGGAACTGGGCGTGCGGGTGCGCGCGACCGAGCCTTGGGTCGTCTTCGAGTACGAATATCCGCATGCCCATGTGCGCCTGCACTTTCAGCGCGTCTTCGATTGGCATGGAACGCCGCACCCGGTGGAAGGTCAGCAGCTGACGTTCGTACGGCCTGGTGAAAGCGCGCCCGCTCCCCTGCTACCGGCGGCCGTCTCGCCGCTGCGCTGGATGCAACTGCCTACGGTAACGGGGTACTCCGAAGGCCAAGCACGCGATGCCGAAGGCGCGCTGCGGTGGGTCGAGCGCGCGCTGGCGCGCGGCTTGCGTCAAATTCTCTGGTACGAGCCGATGCTCTCGGGTACGGCTCTGGAGGCAGCCTTGCACGGAAGCTGCGCTCGCGCCCGGGCCTACGGCGCTCGCTTGTTCGTCGATAGCCGGGTCGCACCGGCGGCACCGGTTTACGCCGAGGGCTGCTTTCTGGGCGTGCAGGCACTGCGCGCCGCGCGCGCGCGCCCGGCGGCTGCCTGGGTCGGGGCGGCTGTCGCCGATGCGGGCGATCTTGCGCACGCTGCGGCCCTGGCCTGCGATTTTGCGGTCATCGAGAACATGGGCGGCGACGCGCTCGGGGTGTGGGAGCTGGCAGCGAAGCTCTGCCACGAAAGTCCTTTGCCGTCATATGTCGGGCTGGACCCAAGCGCGGAGAAGCTGCGCCAGGCGCGTCGCCTAGGGGCCCACGGACTTGCCGTTCGGCCGTTGGTCTGAGAAACCGGCTCCTACAGCGCGCACAACGCCAGGTCAAACTCCACGTCGCGCTCCACCGGTCGGGGCTTCATGTCCCCGTCGGCGCGCCCGAAGCGGATCGACAGCAGGTACTTGTTGGCGCTGATTTCCGGAATGGCCTGCAGTTGGCGCGCGACCCGCACCTGCAGCAGGGCGTGGGACTTGCCCTGCAGCATCTGCTGAAAGTTACCCATCGCGGCCGTGTGGTGCGAGTGCTGCGCGCTTTCGCGCAGCAGACGCAGGACAATGGCAAGGGCTTTCTGAAAATGGGAAAGCGGCCGCACCCAATTGCCAAGGTCCTCCGTGCGCTGCTCGCGACTTCGAGTGAGCCAGGCGTGGTACGAGGGGAGATCGAACTCGCAGGTGCCGCCCGGGATGATCGAGCGGCTGCGCACGCTCATCAGCCATTCGTTGTCGCGCAGGTGCTGCCCGGCCTTGCCCGCGGAGGCGCTCAATGCCGTCTGCGCGGCTTCGATGTCCTCCAAGATCCGTTGCAGTGCGTCCTGTACCACCCGGGGATCGTTGCGCAGACCGGCCAGGGACTGCTTGTGGCGCTCGAGCTCCTGCAGCAACTCGACCTTGAGGTCCGATCGGGAAGTGACCTCGCCGATCTCAAAAAGCGTCAGCAGCGCCGTGTGGTGGCAATACGGATGGGACTGTTCGCAAAAGAAATAGAGCTTGTCAAACAGGTCTTCGAGCCGCAGCAAAGTACGCACCCGCTCATTGAAGGGGTACTCGTACAGGATCATTTCCTCATTTGCCGCGATCATCGTCTTGCGCAAGATAACACACGGGCTCGGTCGGACAGTAGCTCGCCCAAAGGTGCGCGACGCGAGCGCGCAGCTCGTCGAGTGAGTCGGCGTTGAACACCACATCGTCGGCCATCTCGATACGCTGCCAGCGGGGCACCTGACTCGCGATGACCCTGCGAACCTGCTCCGGCGGCATTGTGCCCCGGGCCGTAGCACGCGCAAGCTGCACCTCGGTGGGGCAATCGACCACCAAAATCCGGTCCAGCGCAAAGGCCTTGCGCACGGCCGTCGCCTCAACCAATAGGGGAATGTCAAAGACCAACAGGGGTGCCGTGGGCTCGCGCTCTCGGGCCAACTCCAGGCAGCGCTGCCGGATGAGGGGGTGAAGTATCGACTCCAGGCGCAGCCGTTGCTGCGCGTCGGAAAATACCAAGGAGCGCATGCGCGCGCGATCGAGCGCTCCGCGCTCGTCGATCACGCCCGGACCAAAGGCCTCTCGGATCGGCGCAATGGCCGGACCGCCCGCAGCGGTGAGTTCGTGCGCGATGGCGTCGCTATCGATGATCGCGGCGCCATGCTCGGCCAATAGTGCGACGACGGTCGATTTGCCGCTGCCGATCCCACCCGTGACTGCGAGGCGTAGCGCTCGGGGCACGTGTCTATCCGAGGCCGAGGCGCTGGACGATGGGCGCGCCGTAGAGCGATGTCAGGAATCCGGCAATCGCCAGATAGGGGCCGAAAGGGATGGGGATGTTGCGCCCGCGTCGCGCCAGTACGATCAGGCCCAGCCCCAGTATGGCTCCGGCCGCTGAGGAAAGCAGTACGATCGGTAGCAGCATCTTCCAGCCCAGCCAGGCGCCCAGTGCGGCGAGCAGTTTGAAGTCGCCATAGCCCATGCCTTCGCGGCCGGTGGTCAGCTTAAACGCCCAGTACACCAGCCACAGGCTCAGATAGCCGCAGCACGCTCCCAGAACCGCGTCGCGCAGGGGCACGAAGGTTGCGTTGACGTTGAGCAGCAATCCAATCCACATCAGCGGCAACGTCATGCTATCGGGCAACAGGGTCGTATCGGCGTCGATGAAGCTGAGCGCGATCAGAAACCAGGTCAGCACCAGGGCGCTGGCCCCGGCAAGTCCCCAGCCGAAATGCGTCCCAACCCAGAAGGAGAGCCCGCCAGTGAGCGCCTCGACGATCGGATAGCGCGGGCTGATGCGTGCATCACAATGCGCGCACTTGCCACGCAGCAGCAAGTAGGAGAATACGGGGACGTTTTGCAGCGCCCCGACGGGTGCACCGCACGACGGGCAGTGCGACTGCGGCCGCCACAGGTTGTACGGGGGTTGCGGCGCGGGCGTTCGACCCTCGAATTCCGCCGCCTGGGTGGCCCACTGCGCGTGCATCATTTTCGGCAACCGGTAAATGACGACGTTCAGAAAGGAGCCTACCAACAGGCCGAGCAGCGCGGCGATCGGCGCAAACGCACTGTCCAGAAGCAGCGGCATTATCGGGGCGTGGCGCGCGACGGCGCCGTGCCCGTGGCCGCTGACGCGGTGTCCGCCGCCCCTCCCAGGTGGTTGCTGCCGGTCACTATACGACTTGGCCCAGCTTGAAGATCGGCATGTAGATGGCCACCACGATGCTGCCGATGATGGTCCCCAAAATGACCATGATCATGGGTTCGAGCATGCTCGAGAGCGCGTCGACGGTCTCGTCGACCTCGCGCTCGTAGTAATCGGCGACCTTATTGAGCATCGAATCGAGCGCACCGGCCTCCTCTCCGATGGAGGTCATCTGCACGGCCATGTTCGGGAAGACCCCCGAATTTTGCATCGATTGCGCCAGTGTCGTCCCCACGTTGACCTCGGACTGGATCTGGCGCGTCGCCTCTTTGTAGATCGCATTGCCCGAGGCCGGGCCGACGGAGTCGAGCGCCTCCACGAGGGGTACGCCGGCGGCAAACGTCGTCGAGAGGGTGCGCGTCCAGCGCGCGATCGCGGCTTTTTGCAGCAGCGGGCCGATCACGGGAGGTTTGAGCAAGATGCGGTCGACCGTGACTTGCACTTTGGGCGAACGGCGCCAGCTCTGGTAGAGAAAATACAAAGAGCCCGCGGAGCCAAATAGCAGTGCCCACCAGTACTTCACGCAAAAATCGGACATCGCGATCACGAGCAACGTCGGGGCGGGCAGATCGGCGCCGAAGCTTGAAAACACGCTCTTAAACGAGGGCACCACGAAGATCATGATGATCGCGGTGACGATAATCGCGACAAAGATGATCATGGTCGGGTAAAACAGCGCCTTCTTGATCTTTCCCTTGATTGCGATCGTTTTTTCCTGGTACGTGGCCAGGCGATCGAGCAGCGTCTCCAAAATACCGGCCTGCTCGCCGGCCGCCACCAGGTTGCAAAACAGCGCGTCGAAATAAATCGGATACTTGCGGAAGGCCTGGTTGAGACTCGTGCCCGTTTCGATGTCGGTGCGAATGTCGGCAAGCAGCCGGCCCATCGACGCATTGGAGTGGCCGCGGCCGACGATGTCAAAGCACTGCAGCAGGGGCACGCCGGCCTTGAGCATGGTGGCCAACTGACGCGTGAAGAGCGCCAGATCCTTGCCGGTGATGCGCCGGCCGCGCGGCATCGACTGCTTTTTGATTTTTGTGGCCAGAATGCCTCGACGGCGCAAGGCGGCAGCCACGACCGATTCGCCGCCGGCGCGCATCTCGCCTTTGACGGTGCGCCCGCCCTTGTCACGGCCCTCCCACTGGAACATCGACTCGCGCACCGCGTCACGCGGCCGCGCAACTGCACTCGTTGCCATCGCTATCCTCTTCCCGTCGAAGTCCGACGCTTCATTCGTTCGTGCATCCGAGCACCTCGTCAATCGTCGTCAAACCCTGTTTGACCTTCAACAGACCCGAACGCCGCAGATCCCGAACCCCTTCGCTTTGCGCCTGCTTGGCGATTTCCAAGGAGCTGCCGCCTTTGAGAATGATGTGTTGCAGCGCCTCGGTGATCGGCATCACCTCGTAGATCCCGACCCGCCCCTTGTAGCCGCTGCCCTTGCAGCGGTCACAGCCCACCGCGCGGTACGGCGTCCACGATCCGTCCAGATCGGATTCGAGAAATCCGGCCGCAAACAAAGCGTCGTGGTCGAGCGACGCGGGCTGCTTGCAGGTGCACAGCCGGCGCGCAAGGCGCTGGGCGGTGATCAGGATCACGGACGACGCGATGTTGAACCCGGGTACGCCCATGTTGGCCAGGCGCGTGAGCGTGGCCGGCGCGTTGTTGGTGTGCAATGTCGACATGACCATGTGGCCTGTCTGCGCTGCCTTGATGGCGATGTCTGCCGTCTCCAGGTCGCGAATCTCACCGACCATGATGATGTCGGGGTCCTGTCGCAGGAACGCGCGCATCGCGTTGGCGAAGGTCAGGCCCGCCTTTTCGTTGACGTTGACCTGGTTGATGCCGGCGAGCTGAATTTCCGCAGGATCCTCGGCCGTGGAAATGTTCACGCCGGGCTGGTTGAGGATGTTCAGACAAGTGTAGAGCGATACCGTTTTACCGCTGCCGGTCGGACCGGTGACGAGCACCATGCCGTAGGGCCGGTTGATCGCGTTGAGCAGCATCTCCCTTTGGTCCGGATCGTAGCCCAGTGAGTCGATCCCCATCTTGGCCTGCGAGGCATCCAAGATCCGCATGACGATCTTTTCGCCGTACAAGGTCGGCAATGTGCTGACCCGAAAGTCGATTGTGCGCTGTCCGGTGAGCGCAAGCTTCATGCGCCCGTCCTGCGGCACGCGCCGCTCGGAAATGTCAAGGCGCGATACGACCTTGATGCGCGAAATCAGCCGTTCGCGGATCGCCAGCGGCGGCTGCGCGACTTCACGCAACACGCCGTCGACGCGAAAGCGCACGCGATAAAACTTCTCGTAGGGCTCGAAGTGCAAGTCCGACGCCCCCTCTCCGATGGCGTCGAGCAGCAGCTTCTGGAGGAAACGCACAACCGGCGCGTCGTCGACCTCGGCCGACGCCGCGTCTTCTCCTCCGGCTTCTTGCTCCGGGTTCTCGGCGAGCAGATCCTCGAAGCTCACATCGTCGTCGATGAGCTTCTCCAGCGCCTTGGAGGCGGTCTGTGACGCCGCGTCGATGAGCGCCAGCAGCTTGTCGTGCTCCACTACGACGATGTCGAGGACCAATTGCGTCTGGAACTTGACCTGGTCAAGGGCCTGGGAGTTCGTCGGATCGGAAACGGCAACCGCGAGGCGATTGCCCCGCTTGCGCAGCGCCAGCACGCGCAAGGACGCGACGAGCTTGCGGTCGATCGTGTCCTTGGCCAGTTGGTCGACGTCGATCGCCGACAAGTCAAGCAAGGGGTGCCCGAAGGTTTCCGCGGCAAAGCGGGCGATGGACGAGGCGGTAAGCCCGATCGTCCCGCCGATGGCTACCAGCTCGTCGATGAAGAGCGAATTGCTCTGCATGGCCTTGCGCGCCAGCGTTTCGGCGCGGTCGGGACGCAGTTTGCCTTGCTGGACGAGCGCCCGCGCCAAGCCCGTTAGCGTGCTCGAGGCCGTGGTGGTTGTTTGGGTCGCGGCAGACATAGATCGAGGAAAAAGGTCCGAATGCGAGTTATAGCGTCGAACGCTCGTCCAGAAGCAAGGAGATGCCCCGAATAAGCCTTGGATTTGTAAAGCTTATTATCCCCTAATTGCGGGTGCGGTTTGCCTTTGCGAGGTCCCGCGGACCCCGACTCGGCGCAAACGATTGGGAGCCAGCCCGCAGGCGGCGGCGACCGTGGCGGGCCGGCGAAACCTTAGCGCGCTTCCCGCTGGGTCGGGATCGCCGGAACACGGATCAGCCGTACGCTGCGCACTGCCTGGTCGTGAATCTGCACGATCTCGACATTGCACCCGGGCAGTTGGACACAGCAGGGGCCGTCGGGGATCTGCTCCAGAAGCTCGAGCAGCAGCCCGTTTAAGGTCCTGGGGCCATCGAGCGGCAGCGCCAGCGCCAGGCGCCGGTTGAGCTGACGCAAGGTGGCGGTGCCGTCGACCATCACCTGGCCGTCGCGGCCCCAGCGCATCGAACTGGCACTGGTGCCAGGGACCTGGGTGGTGAACTCCCCGACGATCTCCTCCATGATGTCGTCGATGGTCGCCAGACCGAGCAAGTCGCCGTACTCGTCGACCACCAGTCCGAGGCGCTGGCGGTTTTCTTGGAACATTTGCAGCTGGCGCAGCAACGAGGTGCCCGTAGGAATCCAGTACGGTTCGGCCAGCAGCGCGCGCATCGCCTCCACACCGTGCAGGCCTTCGCCCAACAGCGGCAGGAGCTTGCGCACGTGCAAAATTCCGACCACCCGGCTGATGTCGCCCTCGAAGACGGGCAGCTTGCTGTGGTAGCAGGTCGTGAGCTGCTCGAGTATCGCCTCAAAGGGCTGCTCCAGATCGATGCCCTCGATGCTGGCGCGCGGCGTCATCACATCATCGACGGTCAAGGCCTCCAGGTCAAAGACGTTGAGCAGCATGCTGCGGTGCTGCACGGGAATGAAGCTCGATCCCTCGAGCACCAGCGTGCGCAACTCCGCGGGCGTGAGGCGCTGCGCCTCGGCGGCGCCTTTGGGGTGCGTGATGCGCAGACCGCGCAAGATGGCCTGAACAAACAAATTGACGAACCATACCGCCGGGGTGGCGAGCCAAAGCAGCGGGCGCAAGACCAGACTCGAGGCGAGCGCGATGGGCTCGGGGTAGGTGGCACCGATGATCTTGGGCGTGATCTCGGAGAACACCAGAATCAGAAAGGTGGTCACGACGCTGGCCGCGGCCAGTCCCCACTGCTGGGCACCCAGGTCGTAGATGGTCAACGCGGCCACGATGGCGGTGGCTGCGGTATTGGAGAGGTTGCTGCCGATGAGGATCGCGCTGAGCAGGCGGTCGGTTCTGTCGAGCAGCGCCTGGGTGCGGCGCGCAGCCGCGTTTCCTTCGCGCACCAGGTGGCGCAGGCGCAGGCGATTGAGCGCCATCATTGCCGTCTCGGCAATCGAGAAAAATGCGGAAACGAGCAACAAGACCGCGAGCGCCACCAGGTGCGCCCACAGGGGAACGCTAGGCATCGCCGGACTCGTGGCGCAGGGCACTGGCGCACGCCGCCACTTTGCACACACGGGGGGTGTTGGCCGCGCGCCGTTCCTGCGCTGCGGGCTGCCGCACAGACGGGCGCGGCGCCGGGTTGCAGGAGCAGGCCTGGTCGGGGTGAGAGGATTCGAACCTCCGACTCCTGCGTCCCGAACGCAGTACTCTACCAGGCTGAGCTACACCCCGAGGTATCGATTCGCCGCCTCGGCCTGGGTCGGGCTCAGCGGTCACGGCGCATTGCAAAGGCTGTCAATTCTAGCAGACGATCGCGAAATTCCGAGGGAGGCAGCGTGCCGACCAGAGCCGCGGCCGCGTCGCACTGGGCGCGCGCGCAACGGCGCGCGTATTCGATCGAACCGTGCTCGTGCACGATCTGGGCAATTTGCGTGAAGTCGCCGCCGCCGTCGCGGATGGCGTTTTCGACCTGGGTGCGCTGCCCGGGGTTGGCGGCGCGAAGCGCGTGGATTACGGGCAGCGTCGCTTTGCCTTCGCGCAGATCGTCGCCAACGCGCTTGCCGATGCTCTGCGCATTGCCGTCATAGTCGAGCACGTCGTCGATGATTTGAAAGGCGGTGCCGATGGCCGCGCCGTAGCGTGCGCAGGCGTCTTCCGCGGCCGCGCCGGCGTCGGTCAGAACCGCGCCGATGCGTGCGGCGGCCTCAAAGAGGGTCGCGGTCTTGCGTTCGACCACACCCAGATAGCGCGTTTCATCGACCGTGGGATCGTGGATGTTGAGCAACTGCAAAACTTCGCCTTCGGCAATCCGGTTGGTCGCGTCGGCCAGGATCTGCATGACACGCATGCTGCCCGCCTCGACCATCATCTGGAAGGCGCGCGAGTACAGAAAATCGCCCACCAGAACGCTGGCCGCGTTGCCAAAGGCCGCATTGCTGGTCGGGCGCCCGCGCCGCAAATCCGATTCATCCACCACGTCGTCATGCAGCAGGGTTGCGGTGTGGATAAATTCGATCACCGTGGCCAGCAACACGTGGGTTTTTCCGCGGTAGCCCATCGCGCGGGCGATGAGCAGCAAAATCGCGGGTCGAAGGCGCTTGCCGCCCCCGCCGATGATGTGCTCGCCAATGGTGCCGATCAATGACACGTCGGAGGCCAGCCTCTGGCGGATGGTGGCGTCGACGGCGCGCATTTCCTCGGCCACCGGGGCGAGAAGATCGGCCAGGCTGCGGGATCGCGGCGCGAGTTCCGAGACGGTGGGGGCGGTTTGCACGACGGGTTGCACTGACGGGGCTGGCGGTTTGAGCGCGTGGATTATAGGAGGGGAGCCTCGCGCACGTAGCGCGTGCGCACAAGGGGAGGGCAAAATACAACCCGATTGACGGCCGGGGCCCAGTGCGGCGATAATCGTGGGCTTTCGGCGGGGCCCAGGCGGGCTCAGTTTGTGGGGATCGGGCCATGTTCGCGGTATTTAAGACAGGCGGCAAACAGTATCGGGTCAGTGCGGGAGACCGGGTCAAGGTCGAAGCGCTTCCCAACGACGTCGGTCAGCAGATCACGCTGTCCGAGGTGCTTGCGGTGGGAGACGGGGCGCAGCTGCGCGTTGGCAAGCCCCGACTCGAAGGCGCCGCGGTGGTGGCCACGGTGCTGGCTCACGGGCGCCACCCCAAGGTTCGGATTTTTAAGATGCGGCGGCGCAAGCATTTTCAGAAGCACGCCGGGCACCGGCAGAATTTCACCGAGATCCGCATCGATTCGATTGCGTGAGGGCGTCCGAGTCTCGAGGCGCGTGGGTTTCGGGCACATCGTTGAGGAACGAAAATGGCGCATAAGAAGGCGGGCGGCTCGTCGCGAAACGGGCGCGATTCGCAGGCAAAACGGCTCGGCATCAAAGCCTACGGTGGCGAATCGATCCAGGCCGGCAGCATCATCGTGCGTCAGCGGGGCACACAGTTTCATGCCGGCGAAAATGTCGGCACGGGCCGCGATTTCACGCTCTTTGCCACGGTCGACGGCACCGTGCGCTTTACCGTCGGCGGACCGAAAAAGCGCCGCGTGGTGAGCGTCCAGCCGAGCGGAAACGCCTGACTTTGACCTTCGAGTAAGGCGCGCGTGCCGGCCGTGTGGCGCCGCGCGCGGGACGGCCGAGACCTGCGGCGGTTCGCAGGGCCTTTCTCGGGCCGGTACGCCAATGAATTTCGTTGATGAAGCGCGCATAGAGGTTTGCGGTGGCCACGGGGGCAATGGCTGTGCCTCGTTTCGCCGCGAAAAATTTATTCCCAAAGGCGGGCCCGATGGCGGCGACGGCGGGCGGGGCGGCAACGTCTGGGGCGTGGCCGATCGCAATCTGAATACGCTCATCGAGTACCGTTACCAGCGCCGCCATGCGGCCGGCAACGGCGCCCCGGGCCGCGGCTCGGACTGCTACGGGGCCAGCGGCACCGACGTCGAGCTGCCGATGCCCGTGGGCACGGTGGTGCACGACGAGGATACGGGCGCGATCATCGCGGATCTGGCCGGTCACGGCGAGCGTGCGCTGCTGGCCGCTGGCGGAGCCGGCGGCCTGGGCAATTTGCACTTCAAATCGAGCACCAATCGTGCCCCGCGCCAGCACACGCCCGGGGAGCCCGGACAGGCGCGCCGGCTGCGCCTGGAGCTGCGAGTGCTTGCCGACGTCGGCTTGCTGGGAGCACCCAACGCGGGCAAGTCGACTTTGCTTGCGGCCGTTTCCAATGCGCGGCCCAAGATCGCCGATTACCCCTTCACGACCATGCACCCGCACCTGGGCGTGGTGCGCCAGGAGGCCGGCAAGGGCTTTGTCCTCGCCGATCTGCCGGGGTTGATCGAGGGGGCGGCGCAGGGAGCCGGACTGGGGCATCGCTTCTTGCGCCATGTGAGCCGCACGCGGTTGCTGCTGCACGTACTGGACGTGGCACCGATTGATGCCGCGGTCGATCCCGTTGCGCAGGCGCGGGCCATTGCGAGGGAACTGGGCAAGTACGATCCGGCGTTGCGCAGCCGCCCGCGCTGGTACGTGCTCAACAAGATGGACCTTGTGCCCGCGCCGGAGCGCGCCGCGCTGCTCGAGCGCATGCGCCGACGCTTGCGCACCCGGGCGCCGATCTTCGCGGTGTCGGCGGCCACGGGCGAGGGCTGCCGCGACTTGATGTGGGCCGTGCAGCGTTTTCTTGAGGGACGCGCCGCGACGCCATCGACGCGCGCGCGGGCACGCACCGGCCGCACCGCCGCGGCGCGCCCGGCCTCGGCCCGGGAAAGCCCATGAGTGCCGCGCCCGGCGAGGCACGTTTTGCCCGCATCGTGGTCAAGGTGGGCAGCAGCCTGGTGACAAACGAGGGGCAAGGTCTGGACCTGGCCGCGATTTCGCGCTGGGCCGGCGAGGTTGCCACACTGCGGGCCTCGGGCAAGCAGGTGCTCATCGTCTCGAGCGGTGCGATCGCCGAAGGCATGCAGCGCCTGGGCTGGGGGCGTCGGCCCCAGGAGGTGCATGAGCTGCAGGCCGCCGCGGCCGTGGGCCAGATGGGTCTGGCGCAAGCCTACGAGACTTGTTTCGGCGCCTTGGGCGTGCGCACCGCGCAGATTCTGCTCACGCATGCCGATCTGGCCGATCGCGCCCGCTACCTGAACGCGCGCTCGGCGCTGCTTACTTTGTTGCAGCTCGGGGTGGTGCCCGTCATCAACGAGAACGACACAGTCGTAACCGACGAGATCAAATTCGGCGACAACGACACTCTGGGCGCTTTAGTGACCAATCTCGTGGAAGCCGACGCGTTGATCATCCTCACGGACCAGCAGGGGCTTTTTGACGCGGATCCGCGGCGGGTGCCGCACGCCCGTCTGATCCAAAGCGCCGCGGCCGGCGATCCGTTGCTCGAGCAATACGCCGGCGGAGCCGGCAGCGCGATCGGCCGCGGGGGCATGCTCAGCAAACTCTCGGCGGCCAAGCGCGCCGCCCGCAGCGGCGCGGCCACGATCATTGCCTGCGGGCGCGAACCCGAGGTGCTGCCGCGCTTGATGCGGGGCGAGTCCATCGGCACGCTGTTGACGGCCGCGATGCCCAAGAGAGCCGCTCGCAAGCAGTGGATCGCCGATCATCTGCAGACCAAGGGTCGAGTGACGATCGATGCCGGCGCCGTCGCGGCTCTGTGCCAGCAGGGCAAGAGCCTGCTGCCGATCGGGGTGATCGAAGTCGGCGGGAGCTTCGCCCGTGGCGACGTGATTTCGTGCTTCGACGTCGCGGGACGCGAAGTGGCCCGCGGCTTGGTCAATTACTCCAGCGCCGAGGCCGGTCTGATCGCGCGGCGTCCCAGCGCCGAGATCGCCCAAGTGCTCGGGTTCATGGAAGAGACCGAGCTCATCCATCGCGACAATTTGGTGCTGCTCTGACCGTTGCCGCGCGTTTGGCGGCAGGCGCTCAGCCCTTTTGTCGATCGACCGGCGCCCGGCGCGGCGTCGGGGGAAATACGAATCGAGACAGTTCTTGCAATGCCTGCTCGTAGACCTGGCGCTTGAATTCAATCACCGCGTCCAGCGGCAACCAGTAGTCGCTCCAGCGCCACGCGTCAAATTCGGGTTTGTCGCTGCGCCGCAGGCACACGTCGCAGTCCCGGCCCACCAGGCGCAACAAGTACCAGATTTGCTTTTGTCCGCGATAGTTCCCGCGCAGTTCGCGCCGTATCCACTGATCCGGCACTTCGTACCGAAGCCACTCGCGCGTCCGGGCGAGAATTTTCACGTGTTCCGTCTGCAGGCCGACTTCTTCGTATAGCTCGCGGTACATCGCCTTCTCGGGCGATTCCCCGTGTTTGATCCCGCCTTGCGGAAACTGCCAGGAATGCTGCCTTACTCGCTTGCCCCAGAACACCTCGCTGCGGTCGTTGAGCAGGATGATGCCGACGTTGGGGCGGTACCCATCCTTGTCCAGCATGCCATCACCTGAAGCTATATCATTTGCGACCCATTATATGGCCCCGAGCTGCAACTGGGAAACGAATCGAATCGGCCATGCGCGCCTCGCAATTCTTGCTTTGCACCCAAAAGGAAGCCCCCGCCGATGCGGAAATCGTAAGCCACCAGCTGATGCTGCGTTCGGGGATGATCCGCAAACTTGCCGCCGGCATCTACAGCTACCTGCCGCTGGGCTTGCGCTCGATCCGGCGCATCGAGACGATCATCCGCGAGGAGATGAATCGGGCCGGCGCTCTGGAGTTGCTCATGCCCGTCGTCCAGCCCGCCGAGCTCTGGATGGAATCGGGCCGCTGGGAGCAGTACGGGCCCGAGCTGCTGCGCCTGAAGGATCGGCACGAGCGCGACTTCGTCCTGCAACCGACTTCGGAAGAAGTCGTCACCGACATCGCCCGGCTTGAGATTCGCAGCTATCGCCAGCTGCCGGCAAATTTTTATCACATACAGACGAAATTTCGCGACGAACGGCGCCCGCGTTTCGGGGTGATGCGGGGTCGGGAGTTCACGATGAAGGACGCCTATTCCTTCGATCGGGATGTTGCATCGGCCCAGCGCAGCTACGAGAAGATGTTCGCCGCCTACGAGCGCATCTTTTCACGCATGGGTCTGCGCTTTCGCGCCGTGGCCGCCGACACCGGGGCCATCGGAGGATCGCGCTCGCACGAATTCCAAGTAATCGCCGACAGTGGCGAGGATGCGATTGCCTACTGTCCGGATGGCGAGTACGCGGCCAATGTCGAGTTGGCCGAGGCGCTGCCGCTGCTCGAGGTGCGGGCCCCGGCGCGCGAGGCGCTGCGAAAGGCCGCCACGCCCAATCAAGTGCGATGCGCCGACGTTGCCCAGTACCTGGGCGCTCCGCTGCAGCGGGTGGTCAAATCGCTTGTCGTTGCGGTCGACCAGACGGACGGCACCAAAAGAATTTTCCTACTGCTTTTGCGCGGCGATCACGAGCTCAACGAGGTCAAGACCGGCAAGCTGCCCGGATTTGAGCGCGGCTGGCGTCTGGCGAGCGACACCGAAATCGTCCAGGCTCTGGGATCGGTGCCCGGCTACCTCGGACCGGTGTTTGGGCAAGGGCCGCGGCCCGCCGTGCAGGTCATTGCCGACCGAACGGTCGCGTTGATGAGCGATTTCGTATGCGGCGCCAACGAGGAGGGCTATCACTGGACCGGCGTCAATTGGGGGCGCGACCTACCCGAGCCCGACCGCGTGGCCGATCTTCGAAACGTCGTGGCCGGCGATCCGTCGCCCGACGGCAAGGGACCGCTGGCCATCCAGCGCGGCATCGAAGTCGGACATGTCTTTTACCTTGGCACCAGGTATTCGGAAAAGCTCAATGCGAGCTACCTTGACGAGGACGGCCGTTCGCGACTGTTCGAAATGGGCTGCTACGGTATCGGTGTTACGCGGCTGCTGGGTGCCACAATCGAGCAAAACCACGACGCGCGCGGGATCATCTGGCCGGAGCCGATAGCGCCTTTTGCCGCGGTGATCTGCCCGGTGAACTACGCAAATTCCGAGGCGGTTCGTGCGGCCGCTGAGAGTCTGTACCAGGCGCTGCTCGATGCACGAGTCGACGTGCTGCTCGACGATCGCGGCGAACGTCCCGGGGCCATGTTCGCGGACGCGGAATTGATCGGCATTCCCCACCGGCTGACCGTCGGCGAGCGCGGCTTGAAGCTCGGCCAACTGGAGTACGTGCCGCGCACCACGCTGGAAGTCGCACCAATCGATCGCGCCCATGCAGTCGGCTTTCTCCTTGAGCGGCTCGGACACTGAGCCGTGCCGCCCGCGGCGACGACGGCTGGCCGCGCTGGGTTTGCTGCTGCCGCTTTGGCCCGGGCGCAGCTGGGCCGGCGCCCAGCAATACGAGACGCTTGTCGATTCGGTGCGCGGGGCTCTGGCCGCACAAATCGCCGATTCGGTGCCTCCGATTCGGCGCTTTGACACGGAAGAAACGCGCGAAGCCTATCAGCGCTGGCTCGTCGAGATGTCGGCGCGACTGGCGTCGCGGCTGCCGGAAAAACGCAATCGAACCGATTTGCTGCAGTGTCTGGACTACGAGTGCACGCGCGCGGGACTCGACCGCCAGATGGTGCTGGGTTTGATTCAGGTCGAGAGCAACTTTCGCAAATACGCGATCTCGGAGGTCGGCGCGCGGGGACTCATGCAGGTGATGCCCTTTTGGACCGCACTCATCGGCGACGGCAATGTGCGTCGCTTATTTGAAATGCGCACCAACCTGCGCTACGGCTGCGTCATCTTGCGCCATTATCTCGATTCGGAGCGCGGCGACTTGTTCCGGGCCCTTGGGCGCTACAACGGCTCGGTCGGGCAGGCCGCGTATCCCAATGCGGTTCTGGTGGCCTGGAGGGGCGAGTGGCACTATCCGTAGGCATCGGGGCGCGCAAAACCGCGCGGCAGCTGCCTTTCGTGTCTGGTCAATGGCGCCGGGCACCACTGCCGGGCTGCGACATGCCGGTCATCGCGCCGAAAGCACGCATCATTTTCGTGAGCCCGCCCTTGCGCATTTTTTTCATGAGATCGCTCATCTGCTCGTATTGCGCGAGCAGACGGTTGACTTCCTGAACGGGCACGCCGGCGCCGCTGGCGATGCGCCGCTTGCGCGACGCCTTGACCAACTCGGGTTTGCTGCGCTCAGCGGGCGTCATGGAGTTCAGTATTCCCTCCATGCGCCGTACCTGGCGCTCGGCCTCGCGCGGATCGACCTTGCCGGCAGCCTGCGCAAACTGCGCCGGTAGCTTCTCGATCATCCCTCCCAGGCCGCCCAAGCGGCGCATCTGGGCGATTTGTTCGCGGAAATCGTTCAAATCGAACCGTGCGCCGGATTGCATCCGCTTGGCGAATTGCTCCACGGCCCCCGTGTCCAGCGAACTTTTGACTTCCTGCACGAGCGCAACGATGTCGCCCATGCCCAGGACCCGCCCGGCCATGCGTTCGGCGTCAAAGGGCTCCAGACCCGAGAGCTTTTCGCCCGTGCCGGCAAACTTGATGGGCCTGCCGGTTACCTGGGTCACCGAAAGCGCGGCGCCGCCGCGCGCGTCGCCGTCGAGTTTGGTGAGGATGATGCCGCTGAGCGGCAGCTGCGCGCCAAAAGCAGCGGCGGTGTTCACCGCGTCTTGACCCAGCATCGCATCGACCACGAGCAGCGTCTCTACGGGCTGCAGCGCCGCGTGCAACTGCGCAATCTCGTCCATCATCGGCTCATCGATCGTGGTCCGGCCCGCGGTATCGACCAGCACAACATCGAGAAGATGGCGGCGCGCGTGCGCTAGGGCCGATCGCGCGATTTCCACCGGAGGCGCATGCGGCGGCGTCGGGAAAAATTCGATGGCCGCCTGTTGACACACCGACTGGAGCTGCGCAATGGCAGCGGGCCGGTACACGTCGGTCGAAACCGCGAGAACCTTCTTGCGCCGCTCGGTCGCCAGCCACCGACCGAGCTTGCCGGCCGTGGTCGTCTTGCCGGCGCCCTGCAAACCGGCAAGCAAGATGACCGCAGGCGGTTGGGTCGCGAGGTTGAGCTCGCGCTCCTTTTGCGGCAGATCGCCACCCATGAGTCGGACAAGCTCCCGGTGCACGACCCCTACGAGCGCCTGGCCGGGCGTCAAACTGCCGATCACATCCTGGCCGAGCGCGCTCTCGCGCACCCGGGCGATAAAGTCGCGCACGACGGCAAGAGCCACATCGGCCTCGAGCAACGCGAGCCGGACCTCGCGCAGCGCCTCCTGCATGTTGGCCTCTGTCAGGCGAGCCTGTCCTCGAACCTGCTTGACGATGCGGGCAAGTCGGTCGGTGAGCTGATCGAGCATTTGCTTGTTCCTCGGGCGCGCGTGGTATATAGACGCGCTATGCAGATAGACTCATTGTACGGGTGGGCGCACGGGGCCGTCGCGATCGCCTACCTTGTCGTTGCCTACCGCTGCTGGACGGGGTTGCACCGCGGCCAGGACGTGCGGCCTCTGAGCGCCATCGGCCTGCTCCTCGCGCTGGCCGTGCTGGTGCACGGCACGCTGCTCACGCAAGACGTCTTCGGCACGGGGGGCTTGCGCTTTGGATTCGCGCAGGCGCTGTCGGCGACTTTCGTCATCGCCTGCGGCCTGCTGTGGATCGAGGGTTTTTTCATCTCGCTCGTTGGCTTGTATGCGCTGCTCACGCCCATGGCCGCGATCACCGTGCTGCTGCCGCTGGCGTTTCGCGGGGTTGCGCTGGCCGCGGAGGGCAGCTCGCTAGCGCTGCGCGTGCATCTGGCCGTATCCGTCCTGGCCTACAGTCTCTTCACCATCGCCGCACTGCACAGCGTCTTGATGACGTCGATCGATCGGTACCTGCACCAGCCGCTGCGCGAGTCCGGTGCCGCGCTCGGCCCTCTGCTCTCGCGCATGCCGCCGCTGCTTGCGCTGGAGTCCCTGCTGTTTCGTCAACTCGCCGCGGGTTTCATCTTGCTCACCGCCTCCTTGGCGAGCGGCATCATATTTTCCGAGGAGCTCTTCGGCAAACCGCTGCGCTTTGACCACAAGACGCTCTTTGCCGTCATCGCCTGGTGCGTGTTCGCCGGCCTTTTGGTGGGACGCTATGCTTTTGGTTGGCGCGGACGGGTCGCTCAACGCTGGCTATTCGTCGGATTCCTGATGTTGCTCCTGGCGTACATTGGCAGCCGGTTTGTTTTTGAGGTCGTGCTGCGCAAAGTATGGGTCTAATGCGTCTGGTCTTCTGGGGCCTGATCGCCTTTCTGGTGGCCGTCGCGGTGCGCCGGCTCGCCGGCGGCGGCCAAGCGCTGCCTCCACGGCGCGACGCGCCCGCGGAGGACATGGTGCGCTGTTGCGTCTGCGGCCTGAACCTGCCAAAGTCCGAGGCGCTGCCGCTCGATGGCCATTGGGCGTGCTGCCCGGAGCATGCCCGGCAGCAACAGCCGGCCGCCCGTCCATGACGCCGACGGGAGCATTGCACACCGGCGTGGCGCGCGGGCCGCGGCCGGCCCATCGCAGCCGCCGGGGCATTCGATGAGCAAGACCGCGCAGGAGCAGCAGCGCGGCGTGGGCGGCGCCAAAGCCGCCGGCCGGCGCCTGCACGTCGAACCCGCCTGGGGAACGCTCTATGCCTTGGCGTTGGCCCGTGTGCTTGTCACGGCCTTCGTGCTCCTGTCGGCCATCGTGTTTGCGGCGCCGCTGGCCAGTCGCCTCAGCGGCACGGGTGTGTCCGAAATCGTCTTTGGGCTGGCGGCGTATTTTGGCGTGGCCATTGCCATGGCACTGGCCTCGCTGTACTACCGGCGCCACTTTCTCGGTCAGTTGACGGCCCAGCTCTCCGCCGACTTGGTGATGGCGACGGTGCTGGTCGTGCTCGGCGGCGGAATGCGCAGCGAATTCGTCGTGTTCTACCTCGTTCCGATCGCAGGCGCGTCGCTGATGCTACCGACGAGCGCCGCGTTTTTTACGACCTCGATCGCGGTCCTGTTCCTTTTGGGCGACGCGGTTTTGCGCGGGTTGCGCGAAGAGCACGCCGACCCCCAGCTGTTCCAGGCAGGCCTGTACGGCGCGGCGCTGTTCGGTCTGACCGGCCTGCTGCGGCTGCTTTCCGCGCGGCTGAACAAACAAGAGCAACTCGCGCACATGCGCGGGCTCGACTTGCAAAACCAGCTCGAAATCAACCGGCTCGTGATCTCGCAGATGGAGCAAGGCGTAATCGTGGTGGATGCCGCCACCTCGGTGCATGCCAACAATCTCGCGGCGCGGGTGCTTCTGGGCATGACGCGAAGCGCGCAACTGACCGGGCGGCGCCTCATCGAGATGCCGACGTTGCGCCCGCTGGGCGAGGAATTTCAGCGCTGGATGAAGACCGAGGCCGACGAGGTCGGATGGTCCAACCAGGTGTTCATGCTGGGCGCGCCGGACGCTTCGGGCAGCGCAAGCGCGCCGGCACGCCCGCTGCGGGTCCGGTTTGCGCGGCCGCCGTCGGCGCAGTCGGGAGAATTCGTCATATTCCTTGAGGACCGCAACGCGCTGGAGGCGCGCGCCCAGCAGCTCAAGCTCGCCGCGATGGGGCGCTTGACGGCCTCCATTGCGCACGAGATCCGCAATCCGCTAGCCGCCATCAGCAGTGCCGGCCAACTGCTGGCGGAAGACGCTCGCGACGCCATGCAAAAGCGGCTGACCGGAATCGTGCGCGAAAACACCACGCGCTTAAACCGTCTGGTCGACGACGTTCTGCGCGTGGCCCGGCGCGATGCTCCCTTGAGCGATGAATTTCCGCTGCGCAAGTTCGTTGACGCCTGGGTTCAGGAATTTGCGCGCGACCGCAAGCTTGCTTCCGGAGTTCTGGTTGTCGGCGGCGAGGGCCGCGACGTCGTGAAGTTCGAGCACAGTCACCTGCGCCAGATTTTGTTCAATCTGGTTGATAATGCGCTGCGTTATTGCTCGGGTGGTCCCGCGAGCGTCGAGATTTTCATGGACGACGCCGCCGAGCACGACGGGCGCGTACAGCTGTGGGTCATCGATGATGGTGCGGGTGTGGCCCCGGCGGATCGCGCTGCGATGTTCGAACCGTTTTTTACGACCCATGCGCGCGGCACGGGGCTGGGACTGTACCTGGCGCGGGAGTTTTGCATTGCCAATCATGCAGAGCTGGGCTACGACGTATTGCGGCGAGCGGGTCGACCGGATCGCAACGGTTTCGTGGTGTATTTTGGGCGCGCTGGCGCCGAGACACCGGCGGCCCCCTTTCTCGACACGATTCCGACGCAGTCCGAATTCTTCCGGCGTGACCTAGCCTAGCGATGAGCGTGGGGCGCATTGCGGAGACCGACAGTGGCACCCGCGCACGGGTGCCCGCGGTGCTCGTCGTCGATGACGAGGCGGATCTGCGCGAGTTGCTGGGCCTGACGATTACTCGGCTCGGTCTGGAGGTCGACACCGCCGAATCGCTGGAGCAGGCGCGCGAATTCTTGCGCACGCGCTCGTACCGGCTTTGCCTTACCGACATGCGATTGCCCGACGGCTCCGGTTTGGATCTGGTGCGCGAACTGGGAATGCGCGCGGAGCCGAAGATCGCGGTCATCACGGCCTACGGCAGCGCGGACAACGCCGTGGCCGCACTCAAAGCCGGCGCCTTCGACTACCTTGCGAAGCCCGTCGATTTGGACCAATTGCGCCAGTTGATCCGCTCGGCCATCGGCGACGGGGCCGAGCCGGGCGCCGGCACGCATGCGGCCAAACCCGAAGACGATGCGGCCCTCGCACGGCTGGTGGGCGAGTCGGCGGAGATGGTCAAGCTGCGCGCGCTCATTGCGCGCTTGGGCCAGAGCATGGCGCCGGTGGCGATCATCGGGGAATCGGGTAGCGGCAAGGAGCTGGTGGCAAGGGCGATTCATGCAATGTCCGCCCGTCGGGCGATGCCCTTTGTTGCGGTCAACTGCGGAGCGATTCCCGAATCCTTGATGGAAGCCGAGTTCTTCGGCTACCGGCGCGGCGCCTTTACGGGTGCGGAACGCGACCGGGACGGTTTTTTCCAGGCCGCATCGGGCGGGACCCTCCTGCTCGATGAGGTGGCGGAGCTGCCTTTGGCAATGCAAGTCAAGCTGCTGCGGGCCATCCAGGAGCGCCACATCCACAAGGTGGGCTCGACGACCGAAGAGCCGGTCGACGTGCGCATATTGAGCGCAACGCACCAGGACCTGGCCCGCATGGTCGAAGTGGGCCGGTTTCGTCAGGACCTGTTTTACCGTCTCAACGTCATCGAGTTGCGGGTACCGAGCCTGCGGGAGCGCAGTGAGGACATCGCGCTCATCGCCAAGGCGCTGCTGCAGCGCATCGCGCAGCGCGCCGGCGTGCCGGCGGCTTGGCTTACTCCCGAAGCGGAGGCCGCATTGCGCCAGTGGCCGTTTCCGGGCAACGTGCGCGAACTGGAGAATGTCCTGGAGCGCTCCGTCGTGCTCACCGGCGGCGGGGAACTGCGGCCCGAAAATCTGGTCTTGGAGACCGCGCGCGCCTTTGGCGCGGCAGCGCCGCCGAGTGTGACGTCATTGCCGGCAGCGACCAAGGAAGAGCCGCTGGCGCAAGACAACCCGCAGGCCGAAGAACTCGCGCAGGCCGCGCCCGCCATAGCGGTCGCTGCCCCCTACCTTCTCGTCGACGGCGTGCCCAGTGATCTCTCGGCCTACCTCGACGAAATGGAAGGCGCTGCCATTCGCGCGGCTCTGGCGAAAACCCGGCACAATCGTACCGCTGCCGCGCAGCTGCTCGGAATTTCCTTTCGGCAGATGCGCTACCGGATGCAGCGCTTGGGGCTGAAGTAATGCGCCGGAGGCGGCTCGACTCCGGCCGTTGACGATGAGTAATCGGGCGCCGGCCACGTCGTCTTACCGCGTAGGCAGCGACGGCTGGGTGCACGGAGCGCGCCGGCTTCCTTCCCCGAATTTTGACGCGCGCCCCGCGGAGTCCCGCATCGAACTGCTGGTGCTTCACTGCATCAGCCTGCCCCCCGGATGCTTCGGTAGCGGGGACATCGAGCGCCTCTTTACGAACTCGCTCGACTGCTCGACCCATGAGTTCTACGGCGCACTGCAGGGCGTGCGCGTGTCAGCGCACTTTTTGATTTCGCGCAGCGGTTGTCTGACGCAGTTCGTCTCGTGTCGCGATCGCGCCTGGCACGCCGGCGTCTCCGAGTGGAACGGTCGCGCGGCCTGCAACGATTTTTCCATTGGCATTGAACTCGAAGGCAGCGAATTCGAACCCTTCACGGCCGCGCAGTACGCGGTCCTGGTCTCTTTGCAGCGCGCACTGGCGCAGGCCTACCCCTTGCGCTGGACGCGTGGGCACAACGAGATTGCACCGGCGCGCAAGTCCGATCCCGGCCCCCTCTTTGACTGGACGCGCGTACCCCGCGATCTTTGAGTGCGCTGCTCACAATGCAGTGCAAAACGTTTTCTAGTTGCTCGCGCGCGAATCTTTGCCTACCATCGCGGCCACAAGGAGTTGTCGATTCTTTGCTGGTCACCACTAGATATTGTGTCCCTGCGCGCGGCGGCGCAGTTGGCGCGAAAGACGCAGTCGGGCGGGCGCGCTGGCGCACGCGGCTGCGGCCGTGGTCTCGCCGGCGGATTCCGGCTGCAATCCGCATCAAGAGCTAGTGGCTCGGGCCGTTGGCCCAAGAGCGTCGACACCGGTTTTGGTCCGAAAGGGGGAAGCATGGAAGTTCGTGACGTCGAAACATCCACGCCAGCACAAACCGCTGCATCGGCCGCCTTTGCGCGCGCCTTGGGCGAGGCGACACTGGATCGGCCCCGTGCCGCCACGCTCGCCGAATTTCAGGTCATTCGCCGCAACGGAAGCGTGGTCACTTTCGAACCGGCGAAAATCGCCGTGGCGATGACCAAGGCCTTTCTGGCCGTGCGCGGCGGCCAAGGCGCGGCGTCGGCGGCGATCCGCGAGCAAGTCGAGCGCTTGACCGGGGCCGTGGTCGCGGCGCTGATTCGCCGTCAGCCGGCCGGCGGCACCTTTCACATCGAGGACATTCAGGACCAGGTGGAGTTGTCGCTGATGCGCGACGGGGCCCACGACGTGGCGCGGGCTTACGTTTTGTACCGCGACCGACGCAGCCAGGAGCGGGCTCGCCAGGCACCGGCGCCCGTGCCCCCCGGCGCAATCCACATCACGCTCGACGGACGCAGCGTGCCGCTGGACCAGGAGCGGCTGCGCGCGACGATCCAGGCGGCCTGCGAAGGTCTGACCGATTACGTCTCGGTCGATGCGGTACTCAAGGCCACCATAAAGAACCTCTACGACGGGGTGCCCCTGGAGGAGGTCCACAAATCGGCGATCCTGGCCGCCCGCGCGCTCATCGAGACCGACCCGGCCTACAGCGAGGTCACCGCCCGGCTGCTGTTGCACACCGTGCGCAAAGAAGTCTTCGGCGTCGAGGTGGCGCAGGCGGAAATGACTGCGCGCTATGCGGAGTACCTGCCGCGCGGCATCCGGCTGGGCGTCGAGGCCGGATTGCTCGACGAGCGCCTGCTGCAGTTTGACCTGGAGCGGCTTGCCTGCGCGCTGCGCCCCGAGCGGGACCTGCAGTTTTCCTACCTCGGCCTGCAGACTCTCTACGACCGCTATTTTCTGCACCGCAAGGGGCAGCGTTTTGAACTGCCGCAGACATTTTTCATGCGTGTTGCCATGGGGCTGGCGCTCAACGAGATCGACCGCGAGGCGCGTGCGATCGAGTTCTACAGCCTGCTGTCGAGCTTTGACTTCATGTGCTCGACGCCGACCCTGTTTAATTCGGGCACGCGCCACGCGCAGCTCTCGTCGTGTTACCTCAGCACGGTTCCGGACGATCTCGACGGCATCTTTGGCGCGATCAAGGACAACGCACTGCTCGCGAAGTTTGCCGGCGGGCTCGGAAACGACTGGACCCCCGTGCGCGCCCTGGGCGCCTACATCCGCGGCACCAACGGCAAATCCCAGGGCGTGGTGCCGTTTCTCAAGGTTGTCAACGATACGGCCGTCGCGGTCAACCAGGGCGGCAAACGCAAAGGCGCGGTGTGCTGCTATCTCGAAACCTGGCACCTGGACATCGAGGAGTTCCTCGAGTTGCGCAAGAACACGGGCGATGACCGGCGGCGCACGCACGACATGAATACCGCCAACTGGGTTCCTGACCTATTCCTCAAGCGTGTCCTGGCCGACGCGCCGTGGACCTTGTTTTCTCCGAGCGACTGCCCGGACCTGCATGAGTGCTCGGGCGAGGCCTTCGAGCGCGCCTATATCGCCTACGAAGAAAAAGCCGCGCGAGGCGAAATTCGCCTGTTCAAGAAGATCTCCGCGACCCAGCTCTGGCGCAAGATGCTCACGATGCTTTTTGAGACAGGGCATCCCTGGATCACCTTCAAGGACGCCTGCAACCTGCGCTCGCCCCAGCAGCATGTGGGAACGGTGCACAGTTCGAACCTGTGCACCGAGATCACCCTCAATACCTCGCAGGAGGAAATCGCGGTCTGCAACCTCGGGTCGGTGAATCTCTTCACCCACCTCAAGGCCGATGCGGAGGGCAACTGGGAACTGGACGGGGACAAGCTTCGGCGCACCATCGCCACGGCCATGCGCATGTTGGACAACGTGGTCGACATCAATTATTACGCGGTGTCCAAGGCCCGAAACGCCAATCTGCGGCACCGGCCGGTGGGGCTGGGCATCATGGGGTTTCAGGACTGCCTGCACCGGATGCGTATCGCCTACGCGTCGGGCGCGGCCGTCGAATTCGCCGACCGCAGCCAGGAACTCGTCAGTTACCTCGCCTACTGGGCCTCCACGGAGCTTGCTGCCGAGCGCGGGCCGTATTCCTCGTTTCGCGGTTCACTCTGGGACCGGGGAATACTGCCGCAAGACACCCTGGATTTGCTTGCGCGCGAGCGCGGCGGCCACGTGGAGGTGGATCGCGCCGAACGGCTCAACTGGAACGCCTTGCGCGAGCGCATTGCGCAATATGGCATGCGCAATTCGAATTGCATCGCCATCGCGCCGACGGCGACGATTTCCAACATCGTGGGGGTGTCGGCCAGCATCGAACCCACGTTCCAGAACCTGTTCGTCAAGTCCAATCTTTCGGGCGAGTTCACCGTCGTCAATCCGCACCTGGTGCGCGAGCTCAAGGCGCTGGGCCTCTGGGACGAGGTCATGGTGGCCGACCTCAAGTACTTCGACGGCAGTCTGGCCCGCATCGATCGCATCTCGGCGGAGGTCCGCCAACTGTACGCCACGGCCTTCGAGATCGACCCGGTGTGGCTCATCGAATGCGCAGCGCGCCGCCAAAAATGGATCGATCAGGCGCAGTCGCTCAATATATATATGGCGGGGCTTTCGGGCCGCAAGCTCGACGAGACCTACCGGCTCGCTTGGCTGCGAGGGCTAAAGACTACGTACTACTTGCGCACCCTGGGTGCCACCCATGCGGAGAAGGCAACCGGCCGTGGCGGCGATCTGAACGCCGTTCCGGTCGGCGATGGCGCCGACACAGCTGCCGGTCCGGTGTGCATGCTGCGCCCGGGGGCGACGGGTTTTTCCGATTGCGAAGTCTGCCAATGACGAGCAGCGGCCGGCGCCCGCCGCGCGGCGCGCCGCCGGCCTCGGGCTGCAAACCAATCAACTCGACACAAGGAAGGGGACGGTATGCTGGGAGCAGGATCGGGCGTGGCGCAGGCGGGGCAGGCAAGCCGGATCGACATTGCGCCACCGCGCGAATTTCCGTGCCAGGAAGGTCGCGTCCGGGTGGAGGACAAGCGGGTCATCAATGGCCGCGCAGACGTCAACCAGCTCGTTCCCCTGAAGTACAAATGGGCCTGGGACAAGTACCTGAGCTCGTGCGCCAATCACTGGATGCCCCAGGAGGTCAACATGGCGCGCGATGTGGCGCTTTGGAAGGATCCCAACGGGTTGACCGAGGACGAACGACGCATCGTCAAGCGCAATCTGGGATTTTTCGTGACCGCCGACTCCTTGGCGGCCAACAACATCGTGCTGGGCACTTATCGCCAAATCACGGCGCCCGAATGCCGGCAATTTCTCCTGCGCCAGGCCTTTGAGGAGGCGATACACACACACGCCTACCAGTACATCGTCGAGTCCTTGGGCCTGGACGAAGGCGAAATTTTCAACGCCTACCGTGAAATACCCTCGATCCGGGACAAAGACGAGTTCTTGCTGCCTTTCATCGAAGTTCTAACGGATCCGGGCTTCCGGACCGGCACGCAGGATGCCGATCGCACCTTGCTGCGGTCGCTGATCGTGTTCGCTTGCCTGATGGAGGGGCTTTTCTTCTATGTCGGCTTCGCCCAGATCCTGGCGTTGGGGCGGCAAAACAAGATGACCGGGGCCGCGGAGCAGTACCAATACATCTTGCGCGACGAATCCATGCACTGCAACTTCGGCATCGACCTGATCAATCAGATCAAATTGGAGAACCCGGGACTTTGGACCGTGGAATTTCGCGCGCAGATCCGGCAACTGTTCGCCCAAGCCGTCGACCTGGAATACCGATACGCGGAAGACACCATGCCGCGCGGCGTCCTGGGGTTGAACGCCGCTGTGTTCAAGGGCTACCTGCGCTACATCGCCAACCGGCGCGCGCTGCAAATCGGCCTCGAGCCGCTGTACGCGGACCAGGAAAACCCGATTCCCTGGATGAGCGAGATGATCGATCTGAAGAAGGAGCGCAACTTCTTCGAGACCAGAGTCATTGAGTATCAAAGCGGCGGAGCGCTGAGTTGGGATTGAGTGGTGCGTCGCCCTAGCGTGAGAAATGAATACACAACTCGCCACTAAATCGAGACATCACGCAACAAAAACATGCGCGAGAATGCAAATATTTCTTGCAGTCACTGGCCATTGGGAGTCATAATGCGCCGTGAATTTTGGTAGCTCGATCTCACGATCGATCGCTGAATTGAACACAGACAGTCATAGTCGATCACCCGTCGTCATTGAACGTGCGACGCTAGGCATCGAGACCAACCGGTCTTGTGGCACCGGTTCTCTACTCGATCGAAGCAGCCCATCGGCTGTTTCCCCGGCTCTCCGGGATCTTCCCAAAACGATTTCGTGCGTCGGCCCGCGGCCGGCGTCTTGCATGCGCGCAGCAGACCCCGTGCGGGCCGCTCTGCGGGCATGTCGTGCCGAATTCATCAGCGTCAACGGCCAGTGCTCTGTCCGTTCCGCGCTTGGCTCGGATATGCGCCAATCAAAACGCATTTCTGGGCATGTCGCGGCGACCGTGCCTCCGCATGCGCCGATGAATAGCCCGGTGCGCCTCCTGGCGGCCGGGTTTCCCTTGTAACCATCGTTCGTTCATCGACGTAATTTAGGAGACACACATGGCAACGAAGAAATCCGCGAAGAAGTCCGCCAAGAAGCCCGCGAAGAAGGCCGCCAAAAAGAAGGCTGCCAAGAAGAAGTCTGCGAAAAAGTCCGCAAAGAAGTCGGCAAAAAAGTCCGCAAAGAAGGCGGCCCGGAAAAGGGCCGCCAAAAAGTCGGGTAAAAAAAAAGTAGCTAAAGCGGCTAAGAAGAAACCAGCTGCTAAGAAGCGGGCGGCGCCTAAGAAGAAGGCCGCCGCCAAACCTGCTGCCGCGCCTGCAGCTCCGGCTGCGGCGCCGGCGGCGCCCGCGGCTGCGCCCGCGCCCGTCGGGGCTCGGGCTCCGCTGAGTCCGACGACCGCCTGGCCGTTTCCGACCGGCGGCAGACCGTAACTGCACGGGCCACAGAAGTGGCAAGGCGCCCAAATGCGGGCGCCTTTTTTTTGACCCGGCCTGCGCCCGTTGGCAAGCATTGGGCGCGGCTACAATCGGCAGCACCATCCGAGGCGCGCGGACGAATCTTGCCGATCGGTGGGTCACCGGTTTGCCGGCCTGTTGCGCGGCACGCCGCCGCAGGGAAGGGCACTATGCTTTTGCTCGAAATCTTCCACCTGCTGCTGAGCACCGTCGCGGGCCTTCTGGGCAGCGCGCTGCTGCTGCGCGTCTATTTGGTCTGGTTGCGGCTGTCGCGCACGAACCCGGTGGCCGTTTTTTGCGTCGCGCTCACCGACTGGCTGGTCGCGCCGATTCGCCGAGCGCTACCGCTGCGCGGGCGCTTCGACGCCGCGTCGCTGACCGCGGCACTGCTCGTTGCCGTGGTTTTCGTGTTCCTGATGGGACTCGTACGGTCGGACCGCGACGTCTGGCACTGGTACTTGTTTTTTCCCAGCGTTTTGCTGCTGCTGGTTCACTGGGTGCTCTACCTTGTCACCTTGCTGGTGTTCGCCAACGTGCTGCTCAGCCTGGTCAATCCCCACGCGCCCTTGGCCCCGACCTTCGACATGCTGACGCGACCGGTCCTAGCACCGCTGCGCCGGATCATCCCTCCCATCGGAGGCTTCGATCTGTCGCCCGTGTTCCTGATCGTCGCGATCCAGATTCTTTTGCTGGTGCTGGACCAATTTTCTTTCTGAGAAGCACCCCCCGGGGTGCGCGCCGAAAACCGCGCGTGTGTCGGCGGCTTTTCGTGGCAGCGCCACTACCAGGGCCGGTACCGAAAGGCCTCGAAGAATCGCTGTTCGATCTCCGAACGGTTGGGCTTGTGGCGCTGTGCGCCACTGTGTTCGATCTTGAATGCGCCCATGACGGCGGCAAGACGCCCGGACGTCTCCCATCCCAAATCGTTGGCAATGCCAAAGAGCAGTCCTGCCCGATAGGCGTCCCCGCAGCCGGTCGGATCGACGAGCGCCGCGGCCGGCGCCACGGGAATCGGGAAGGTCGCGTCCTTTGTGCGAATCTCCGAGCCTTGGGCCCCGCGCGTCACGATGAGCGCCCGAAGATTCACCGCGAGCTCCTCGATCGAGCGGCCGGTCTTGGCGGCCAGCAGCTTGGCCTCGTAATCGTTGACCGCAAGATACGAGGCGCGCTGCGTGAACCACAGCAGTTCCTCGCCGCTGAAAAGAGGCAAGGCCTGCCCCGGGTCGAATAGAAACGGAATCTCGCGTTCGGCCAGGGAGCGGGCATGGGCCAGCATCCCGTCACGCCCGTCGGGCCCGACCAGTGCGAGGCGTACCGCAGAATCTTGCGCAATGTGGTTATGGTGCGAATAGGACATCGCTCCCGGGTGGAAGGCCACGATCTGATTGTCGTCCAGATCCGTGGTGATGAAGGCCTGCGCGGTGCGGGTGCCCTCGATACGCAGCACCCGGCTGCGGTCGATGCCCATTTCGTCGAATCGTTGCAGGTACTGCTCTGCGTCGTCGCCGACCGTGCCCATCGGCAGGCAGTTGCCCTGCAGCAGCGCAAGGTTGTACGCGATATTGCCGGCGACGCCGCCGAATTCCTGGCGCAGCGTTGGCACCAAAAACGAAACGTTGAGAATGTGGACCTGGTCGGGAAGGATGTGATCCTTGAATCGACCATGAAATACCATGATCGAGTCGTACGCAATGGAGCCGCAGATTAAGGTCTTCATTTCGTCACTTGCAGGGCACCACGGGCAATGGCCGTCGGCTGCGGGTGCGCCGATCAGGGGTAGAAGGGATACGCTTCGAAGCCGTTGACGCCCGTGCCATGGAACTCAAAGAAAAGCCGAATCGAAAGATCGGCGCCGGCGGCAAGATTATCGGATTCGTCCGGCACCGCGCGCTGCACATGATAGTCGGAGGGCAGAAAGACTTTGCGGGCAACGGGATGATCCAAGCTGTCGGTGAGAGTGAGCTCAAGGGCGGGCAGCGCCATCGGGAAGTCGGCGCGATTGCGAACCACCGCGTCGAGTTCGAGCGCCGGCGTCCCCGGCACGGCTTGGAGATCGCTGCTTACGACTGCCAAGAGCTCGGGGTGCATGGGCCATTGCGCGGAACAACCCAGCGGTGCACACACGGCAGCGAACGCGGGCTGCAGATCGGGAAAATTCTGTATCAAGGTGGAGCGAAACAGCAGGGCCAGCTGTAGGAGCAGCGCAGGCGCGAGCAAGGCGCAGGCGACCTGCGCCGCGATGCGGGCGCTCGGGCCGAGCTCCGTGCGGTCCGGGCGCAAGAAGGCAGCCTCGAGCTCGGCAATCACAGCCTCCTCGTCGGGGGTTTGCGCCGCCCGGGCAGCTGCGGGCGAGTCGGTTGCAGACGCAGGCGCAAAGAATCCGAGCGTGGGCGGCGGGCTCGCCGGCGCAGCCGGGATCCGGGGGGTTGCCGACAGCGCAGTGAGCCCGTGAATTGTCACCAAGGGAGCCGGCGCCGTTTGCCGCCCGATCTGCGAGGGCGCGGCGGCGCTGCCGACGGCGGGCGCCGGGGTGGCGACCGGCTTTGTCGGCGCAGCCGGTGGTGCACTGCGCGCAGGGCCCCGCGGGCTCGGAGCCTCAGGTGAGGGCACGGAAGGCGCGGCGGGGCGGCGGGGCTCCGCGCTTGTGTCGCCGGGCGCCGCGGTGGCGGCTGCGCGCGGCGCAGGAAGCTCGGGGCCGCTGTTGGGCTCCACGTAATCGAGGCGCCCCATGGCGTTAAAGACGTGGCGACAAGAACCGCAGCGCACTACGCCGCCGCGCGAAGTCAGCTGCTCGGCACCGACACGAAAAATCGAGCCGCAATTCGGACAGCGGGTCGCCAGCGCCATAAATCAGTCGCTGCCCCGCCGGCCGACGATGGCAGCCCACCCCTGCTCGATCCCGAAGACGCCCAGCCGCAAGCGCGGGTCGGCCTGACGGTAGGCGTCGGTCACCGCTTCGATCTGCCGCTCGAGAATTCCGGACAGCACAATCGCGCCCCCAGGCGCAAGGTAGCGAACTAAAGTCGGAGCCAGCAGCACGAGGGGGTTGGCAAGTATGTTTGCGAGCACCAGGTCAAACCGAGGCGAGGCATCGGCTGCGAGACATTCGACAGAAGTGTACTGGGCGTGCACGCCGTTGCGTTGGGCATTGTCCTGCGCAGTGCGCAGCGCCTGCGCATCGATGTCCACGCCAACGACCTCGGCGGCACCCAGCAGTGCCGCGCAGATCGACAAGATTCCGGAGCCGCAGCCATAGTCCAGGACCCGGGCCCGAAGCGGCCGATGTTGGTCGAGCCAGGCCAGGCACAGTTGCGTGGTGGGATGCGATCCGG
Source organism: Burkholderiaceae bacterium (assembly GCA_035625725.1). Lineage (GTDB taxonomy): Bacteria > Pseudomonadota > Gammaproteobacteria > Burkholderiales > Burkholderiaceae_F > GJ-E10. Next base: position 48,980 of record DASPPB010000085.1, on the reverse strand, counting down.
TGCCAAAGGCCACGCCCGGATCGATGCGCACCACGCAAGCCGACGGCTCCGGCGGCGTGTGCCAGCTGGGTACGATCCAGATTTGGCCGATGCGAATCGGCGCAAACTGCGACTGACTCTGGCGGACCCAATCGCGATCGTCCAGGCGTGCGCGGCGCACGATTGTCGGTGCGCCCGCCCCGATGGACAACGCGGCCTCGCGCAGCAGGGCCTGCACATCGTCGGACTCGTCGACGAGTACCGTGACACGGTTGTTGCGCCAGCCGGGATCCTCCGCCGGCGCTCCGGGCTCGCCGAATCGGGCAAGCTCCTGATCCGTGGCGCTGTCCTCGTCTTCAATCGCCACCGATAGTGCACCCGCGGCCAGCAGGGCGTCGCTCCAGGCATCGAGCCCTTCGCGCGGCATGAGCAACTGAATTTCGATCAGAGGCATGGCCGATTGCCCGGGGTGCGTGAGGCCAAGCGATCGAGCTCGGAGCGGGGCGATGCGCGCGCCTCTAGCCCTGGTTGGCCTTCTTTTCGGCCAACCGCTTCTCCAAGTAGTGGATGCTGGTGCCGCCTTGCACGAATTTCTCGTCCATCATCAGCTCCCGATGCAGCGGTATATTGGTGCTGATGCCTTCCACGACCGCCTCCGAAAGGGCGATTCGCATGCGCGCGATCGCCTGGTCGCGGGTCTCCCCGAAGCAAATCACCTTGCCGATCATCGAATCATAGTTCGGCGGCACGAAATACCCGGTGTACGCGTGCGAGTCCACGCGCACGCCCGGACCTCCGGGTGGGTGCCAGGCCGTGATGCGGCCCGGGCTGGGCGCGAAATTGTAGGGGTGCTCGGCATTGATGCGACACTCGATCGCGTGCCCGCGTGGGGCAATGTCGCGCTGGCGCAGCGTCAGGCGTTCGCCGGCGGCCACGCGAATCTGATACTGGACGATGTCGATCCCCGTCACCATTTCCGTCACGGGGTGCTCGACTTGCACCCGGGTGTTCATTTCAATGAAGAAGAATTCCCCGTTCTCGTAGAGAAACTCGAAGGTGCCGGCGCCCCGGTAATCGATCTTTCGGCACGCGTCGGCGCAGCGGTCGCCGATGCGTTCGACCGCACGCCGCGCGATACCCGGGGCAGGCGCTTCCTCCAGAATCTTTTGGTGCCGTCGTTGCATCGAGCAGTCGCGCTCGCCCAACCACACGGCGTTGCGGTGCTGATCGGCTAGGACCTGAATCTCGATGTGACGCGGGTTTTCGAGGAACTTCTCCATGTACACCATGGGATTACCGAAGGCCGCCTGCGCCTCCTGGCGGGTCATGGTGACTGCGCTGAGCAGCGCCGCTTCGGTGTGTACAACGCGCATGCCGCGACCACCGCCTCCGCCGGCAGCTTTGACGATGACCGGGTAGCCGATGGCGCGCGCGGCGCGCACGACCTCGCGCGGGTCCTCGGAAAGCGCGCCATCGGAACCCGGCACCGTCGGCACTCCAGCCTCGACCATGGCACGCTTGGCCGAAACTTTGTCTCCCATCAGCCGGATTGACTCGGGGCGCGGTCCGATAAAGACGAAGCCACTGCGCTCGACGCGCTCGGCAAAGTCGGCGTTTTCCGACAAAAACCCGTAGCCGGGGTGAATCGCCTCGGCATCCGTCACCTCGGCCGCGCTGATGATTGCAGGGATGTTGAGGTAGCTGTCTTTCGAGGCCGCTGGACCGATGCATACCGATTCATCTGCGAGCTTGACGTACTTGGCATCGGCGTCAACCTCGGAATGAACCACGACCGTCCGGATTCCCATCTCGCGGCAGGCGCGTTGGATTCGCAAGGCGATTTCGCCTCGGTTGGCGATAAGGATCTTTCCGAACATGGGCGCTGGCGAACTAGGGCAAAGGTCTTGCGGCACGCACGGCCGCGGGGAGGATTTGCACGCGCGGGTTGCCGCTCACCCGATCACAAAAAGCGCCTGGCCGTATTCGACGGCCTGACCATTTTCGACGAGGATTTCGCGGACCGCGCCGCCGATTTCGGCTTCGATCTCGTTGAGAAGCTTCATCGCCTCGATGATGCACAGCGTATCGCCCGGCTTGACCGTCTGCCCGATCTCCACGAACGGTTTTGCGTCCGGGCCGGGCGCCCGATAAAACGTGCCCACCATGGGCGATTTCACGATTTGTCCCGTTGCCGGCTCCGGCGCCGCTGGTGCCGGCGAGGCGCTCGTCGCGGCGGGAGCCGCGGCCGGTAAAACCGTGGCCACGGGAGGCGCCACCGCCAAAGGCGCCGCGACAGGCGCGTTGGGGTGATGCTTGACGATGCGGACCTTGTCCTCGCCTTCGGTGACCTCGATTTCGGCGATTCCTGACTCGGCGACCAGATCGATCAGGGTCTTGAGTTTGCGTAAATCCATTGTTTCCTCACTGGTGCACGCACCTCGCCAGCGCGCCGTGCACCCGAACCGAAAAGGGGCTGGCAGCCTTCACGGCGCGTAGCCAGCGGCAAAATCAAAGGCCAGTCGGTAGCCGCTAGTGCCCAGGCCAACGATGGATCCCACGGCGCAGTCTGCGAGGAGCGAGACGTGACGGAAGCTCTCGCGCCGATAGATATTGGAGATGTGCACTTCGACGAACGGGATTGCGACGGCTACCAGCGCATCGCGCAAGGCAATGCTGCCGTGCGTAAGCGCTCCCGCGTTGATGATGATGAAGTCGATTCCCTCGGAAGCGGCCGCGTGAATCCGATCGATCAGCGCACCTTCGTGGTTGCTCTGAAACGTCGCCAAGGCGATCTGGCGCGCGCGTGCGAGTTCCACAAGCTCGCGTTCAATATCCGCGAGCGTGCGACTGCCGTAGAGGGACGGTTCGCGCGTCCCCAAACGGTTTAGATTTGGACCGTTCAGTAGAAGGATCGACTTGGCCACGCCAGCGTCTTATTCGTTCGCATGTGTTCGACGGCGAAGCGAAAAGAAAAGGCACGAAAGGCGCCATTGTCGGCAGAATCAAGGGGAATGTCCAGTCCCGATCGGGGGCAAACCGTCGAGCCATTGCCGCATCTCGCCCGCTACGAGCGCCCCGGTGCGCTGGTGCAAGACCGCGCCATCTGCTGACAACAGCAGAGTATAGGGAAGAACGCCCTGATTGTCGCCGAATTCGCGGGCCAATGACAGAGCGTCGAATCCTCCGACGAGTAGCGGCATGCGCAGGGCGAGGCGGTCGCGAAATTGCCGGATCTGCTCGGGCCCGTCGATACCGATGCCGACGATGACGATATTGCGTTGCGCGTATTGGCTCTGGAGTCGATCGAGTTCGGGCATCTCGGCGACGCACGGCGCGCACCACGTCGCCCAGAAGTTGACGACCAGGTAGCGGCCGCGCCATTGCGCGAGCCTCTGGCGATGGCCGTCGACGTCGTCGAGCGCCGTGGCGTAGAGCCGTTCGGCCGCCTCGGTGCGGTCGCGTCGCCCCGGCACGAGGAACCACACCAGCGGCGCGGCGATGAGCACCACAAGCAATGCGAGCGTCGCTCGAGGGCTCCGGCGCAGCAAAGCGAAGCTACGCACGCGAGCTTTGCACCCCCTCGCCGTCGTCGCAGTCCGACAGGAGCTCGCGCACCAAGGCGAGGTCGGCGCGACCGCGGCGTTCAATCGGATGGAGCAGCGGATCGGTGCTGCGCACGCGAGGCTGTGCGGCGACCCGCAGCGCCTGCGGCGCGTACACCGTGAGCAAGATTCGGATCAACGGTTCGCGGGGCCCTCCCGCGTTGCCGGGGACAAGAAAGCCGATAACTTCTTGCGCGTGGTCCTCACGGCCCGGAGGTTCGCCCACGCGAAAATCCACGCCACGCTCAAGCAACGCGAGCTCGACGTCCTTGGCGCTTTCCGTATACAGATTCAATCGAAGGGCCGAATGCTCGGTGGCGCTGCCGTCGAGGACGTCGCCAACCAGGTACGGACGAAATTCTTCGAGAATCTGCATCCATTGGGCGGCAACACAGCGCAGACCGTGCAATAAAGCCCGATGCGCCGCACCCCCGACCGTGCGCAGGTACTGGCGCAGCGCCGCCTCCAGCTGCTCGTTGTCCGGCAGCACGGCCAAAGCGCGCTCGCCCGCGACGGCGGCGGCCGCCTTGCGCTTGGCCTGGGCCCGATCGCGACCCTCCTCGACGATCATCCGCGCCGCAAGCGCGGCGATCTCGCGTTGCAGTTTCTCGCGCTCCCCGGTCGGCTCCACGGCCCTTCCCCTCCCGTGCACGCACAGCGGCGCGCGCGCTCACCCCGAGTCTACCGAGCCGCTGCTCGGAGCCCAATGGTTACCGCTCCCCGCCACGCCAATCCGCGAACGGGTCGCCCCGCTTAGAATCCCCGCCTTTGACCTTTTCGCGAGACACGACGTGCATCTGCACATCATGGGAATCTGCGGCACGTTCATGGGGGGCGTGGCGCAATTGGCTCTTGCCGCCGGCCATCGGGTCACCGGCTGCGACACGGCAGTGTATCCCCCCATGAGCGATCAGCTGCGCGCTGCGGGCGTGGATCTGATCGAGGGCTACGGTGAGGAGCAGCTCGCGCTGCGACCGGACCTGTTCTTGGTCGGCAACGTCGTCTCGCGCGGCAATCCGCTCTTTGAGGCGGTTCTGGACAGCGGCGCACGGTTTAGCTCCGGCCCCGCGTGGGTGGGCGAACAGGTCCTGCGCGGCCGCCACGTCGTGGCCGTGGCCGGCACGCATGGGAAAACCACCACTGCTGCGATGCTCGCGTGGATTCTGGAGCATGCGGGCGCCGAGCCGGGCTTTCTCATTGGCGGCGTGCCGCTTGATTTTGGCAAGACGGCTCGCCTGGGCAGCGGGCGACCCTTTGTCATTGAGGCTGACGAATACGACTCGGCGCTGTTCGACAAGCGCAGCAAATTCGTGCATTACTTTCCTTCGACACTCATTTTGAACAATCTCGAATTCGACCACGCCGACATCTTTGCGGATCTGGCCGCGATCGAAACGCAGTTTCACCACTTGATGCGATGCGTTGCGCGAAGCGCGCGCGTAATCGTCAACGGCCGCGACCCGGCCCTGCGCCGAGTGCTCGAGCGTGGCGTCTGGTGCGAGGTGCAGCGCTTTGACGTCGAGGAGGAGTGGCATTGGCGGGGATCGGCCGACGGCGGTGACGCGTTCACCGTCTGGCGGGGCGCAAACTGTTTTGGCGAGCTCGTGCAGCGCGCCGCCGGCGACCACAACCGCAGCAATGCGCTGGCGGCCATTGCGGCGGCGGCGCACCTGGGCATCGGGGTGGCGCCGTGCCTGGAGGCTTTGCGCGATTTTGCCGGCGTACGCCGCCGCCTGGAGATGCGCGGCAACGTGCGCGGCGTGACCGTCTATGACGACTTTGCCCATCACCCGACCGCAATGGCAAGCACCCTTGCCGGCATGCGCCGTCGAGTCGGGCCGGCGCGGATCCTTGCGGTCTTCGAGCCGCGCTCAAACACGATGCGCCTCGGGGCGATGCAAGAGAGGATCGCCGACAGCCTGCGCGACGCCGACCTCGTCTTTTGCTACGGCCCGCGCAGCGGAGCGCACGCGCTGGGGTGGGACCCGCGGGGCGCGCTGCAGACTTTGGGATCGCGCGCACAGGTATTCGAGCGCCTCGACGAGCTCGTCGCCGCCATTGTTGCGTGTGCGCGTGCGGGCGACCACGTCGTCGCGATGAGCAACGGCAGTTTCGGTGGCGTGCACGAAAAGCTCCTCGCTGCCCTCGAGCAGTTGCCGGTGCCAGGCGGAGCCTGCGGGTGATCCTGTATCTGCACGGTTTCTTGTCTTCGCCTGCGTCGGTCAAGGCCCAGCAGGTGCGTGCGGCGCTGGCCAGCGTCGGACGCGAGGCCGACTTTTTGTGCCCGCCGCTACCGACCTCGCCTCGGGCCGCCGCCGAAATCGCGCTGGCCTCGGCGCTGCTCGAAGAGCCCCGCCAACTGAGCCTGATTGGCAGTTCCCTGGGCGGGTACTACGCCACCTGGCTTGCCGAGCGGTTGGGCTGTCGCGCGGTTTTGCTCAACCCGGCGGTGCGCCCGTATGAGGATCTGCGCGCCTACCTGGGCTGGCATCCGCACCCCTCGGGTGGCCGGCCGGTGCAAGTGCGCCCGGAATATCTCGATGAGTTGCGCGCGCTCGAGGTCCCGAGCCTGACCAATCCGCAGCGTTACATGCTTGTCGCCGCCACCGGCGACGAGGTGATCGACTACCGGCAAATGGTGGCCAGATACGCGGGCTGCGCAATGCGTGTCATTGCGGGTTCGAATCACGCGTTGACGGACTTCGCGCAGTATTTACCGGAAGTGCTCTCCTTTTGCGGAGTTTCTTGGCCCACACCGGGCTCGGACAAGGCCTCATGCTAAGCGGCCTCCGAAGCAATGCGCTAACGCGTGCGTGCGCGCTGGCTGATCGCAACGGCGGGATCGACGCGTCCTTGCGCCGTGACGGGCGCAACGCTATGCATCGGCGCGCTATTGTCTGACCCATGCAAGTCTTGTTCGAGGACGATGGCGAGCTCAAGGCGGGCACCGTACGAGCGGCCACGGAGACTTCCTGCCAAGTCGATTCGGTCAGCGGCAAGCGCATCAAGGTGAAGGCTGCCGCGATTTTGTTGCGCTTTGAACAACCGCGGGCCGAGGAGCTGCTCGCGGCCGCACGCGCCGAGGCGGCGCAAATGGATGCGGAGTTTTTGTGGCAATGTGCACCACAGCAGGAGTTTGGCTTTGAGCAGCTGGCCTTTGAGTACTGCGGGCGCGATCCGACGGCCGTGGAGGCGGCGGCCGTTCTGATGGCGTTACTGTCTGCGCCGGTGTACTTCCAGCGCAAGGGGCGCGGGCGATTCCGGCCGGCCGCGCCCGAGGTGCTGCGCGCGGCGCTGACGGCCATCGAGCGACGGCGAGCCCAAGAGCAGCAGCGCGCCCAGATGGTCGAGGAACTTGTCGGTGGCGGCCTTCCGGCGAAGATTGCGGCGCTGGGGGCGGAGCTGCTCCTTGTCGGCGATCGCAACGCGATCGAGTTCAAGGCGCTCGAGCAGGCCGCCCACGAGTTGCAGACCACTCCGCTGCGGCTCTTGCTGGCGCGCGGGGCGGTTTCTTCGCCCTACGAGTGGCATACAAAGAGCTTTCTCGCGCGCGCGTTTCCGCGCGGAGTGCAGTTCGCGCCGGAGCTGCCCGAGCCCGAAGCCGCGGGGCAAAACCTACCCGCGGCGCAGGCGCCCGTGTTTTCGATCGACGACAGCGACACCACCGAGATCGATGACGCCTTTTCGGTGCGGCAAACGGGTGCAACGCTGACCGTCGGCATACACATCGCGGCACCCGCGCTGTGCGTGGTGCGCGGCCATCCCGTGGATTTGGTCGCGCGCGCTCGGATGTCGACGGTCTACGCTCCGGGCCTGAAGTTCACCATGCTGCCCGATGCGTGGATCGACGCCTTTTCGCTCACCGAAGGTCGCCGCGTGCCGGCGCTGTCGCTGTATCTGGAGCTGGAAGCGGCGACGCTTGCGCTGCGCGGCGCACGCAGCGCAATCGAGACGGTCGAAGTCGCAGCCAATCTGCGGCACGACGAGCTCGAGCGCGAGGTGACCGAGCAGGCACTAGGCGCCGGCGGGCTGCAACACACCTTTGCCACGGAGCTGGCTCTCCTGTGGCGTGTTGCCAACGCTCTGCGAGCCGAGCGCGAGCAGCTGCGCGGCCGCCCCGAAGCGGCCGGCCGCGAGGAGGTCTGCGTGCTTCTGGACGGAGAAGGCGAGGGGGCGCACGTGCGCATGCGGGTGCGCCGCCGCGACGCTCCGCTGGATCGAATCGTCTCCGAGCTCATGATTCGCGCCAACAGCCACTGGGGAGCCTGGCTCGACGAGCTCGGCATGGTCGGCGTGTATCGCTCCCAGAGTCAGGGCCGGGTGCGCATGTCCACCTCGCCGTCGCCGCACGAGGGAATCGGGGTGTCGCATTACGCTTGGTGCACCTCGCCCTTGCGCCGCTATGTGGATTTGGTCAACCAGCGCCAGTTGATCGCCGCGGTGCTGGGCAATCCGGCTCCGCACCAGCGGGGCGACGCGGATCTGTTTGCCGTGATTTCCGGGTTCGACGCAGCGTATACCGCGTATGCGGAATTTCAGGAGCTCATGGAACGCTACTGGAGCCTGCGCTGGCTGCAGCAGGAAGGAATCCGGCGCATCGAGGCGCGCGTGCTCAAGGGAGAATGGGTGCGTCTCATCGGATTGCCGATGACCACCCGCCTCGCCGGCGCGCTGTCCTATGAGCGTGGCCAGCGGCTGGAGCTGGAGATCGCGCAGATCGATCTGGTCGATTTGACGCCCAACGCGCGCATCGTGCGGGTGCTTGCGCCCGAGGGCCCCGCCGAGGAATCCGAAGAGGCCGCCTCTGCGCTTGCCGACAATGGTGCGGCCGCTCTCGGTCGTCTGGATGAGCCGGCACGATAGCCCCGCGCCCGGCCCGATGCCGCACAGCGCGCATGGCTACAATCCCCGCTCGACGGGCGATTGTGCCTGAGTAATGATGGGATTGGCTGCACGGGCAATGCGCACCTACGTAGGATCGACCGGCGGACTGCTGGCTAACCGTGTGCTGCTCTCCGCCTTGGCCGTGTCAGTGGGTTTGCACGTCGCCGTGCTCGCAATCCGGTTTGTCGACCCCGAATTCTTCCATCACATCGCTTCGGCGCCGCCGCTCGAGGTGATTCTGGTCAATGCGCGCAGCGACAAGCGCCCGGCGACGGCGCAGGCCAGCGCCCAAGTCAACCTGGAGGGCGGAGGCGCAAACGAAGAGGGCCGGCGCAGTTCCCCCTTGCCCAATGCGCCGCTGGTGGCCGACGGCGACGCGCTTGAGGCGGCGCGCCACGCTGTCGAGCAGCTCGAAGAGGACCAGCGCCAGCTGTTGGAAGCTTACAAAGCCAATCTGTCCTCGGCTGCGGTGCAACGCCACACCACGCCGGCCGTGCACGGTAGCGACGCAACACGCCGATCCCAGCAACAGCTCGCCCGCATGCAGGCCGAGATCGCCAAGGAGATCTCAGACTACCAAAAGCGCCCGCGCGTGCACCATTTTATGCCGAGCACGTCGGCCTACCGTTTTGCGCGCTATTTTGAGGAGTGGCGTGCCCGGATCGAGAAAATCGGCAACGATAATTACCCGGAGGCGGCGCGCGGGAAAATCTACGGGACCCTGCGCATGACGGTCGTGATCGACCGCGACGGTTCGCTCGTGGAGTCCATAATCGAACAATCGTCCGGCTCCGCCGTGCTTGACAGCGCTGCGCAGCGTATTGTTAAGCTATCGGCACCGTTTGCACCCTTCCCACCCGACATGGCACGCGACACCGACCGACTGGAAATCACCCGCAGCTGGATCTTCACGAATGACCAGTTTGCCACGCGCGCCGATGCCGCTGAGTCGCCACATTGACCGATGAAGCCTCCGGACCGTTACGCTGTTGTCGGCAATCCGATCGCACACAGCCGCTCGCCGGACATTCATCGGATGTTCGCGCGTCTCACGGGGCAGGGTGTGAGCTACGAGAAGTTGGAGGCACCACTCGACGGCTTTGATGATTTTGCTCTGGCTTTGCGCGACAACGGCTACCTGGGCCTGAACGTAACCATTCCGTTTAAGATCGATGCGGCGAAGCTGGCCGATGACCTGAGCCCGAGGGCGCGACTGGCGGGCGCCGTCAACACGCTCAAATTTGACGGTGACCACATCCTCGGGGACAACACCGATGGCATCGGTTTTGTGCGCGACTTGCGGCATCGGCTCGATTTTCGGGTTGCCGGCTCGGCGATACTGATCCTGGGCGCTGGCGGTGGCGTTCGCGGGCTGGTCGCATCGCTGCTCGAGGAGCGGCCCAAGTGGATCGCGGTGGCCAACCGCACGCACGGTCGGGCACAGGAGCTCGCCGATGAATTTGGCGTCGAAGCGATTCGCTTCGATGAAGTTCCCGCGGAGCATTTTGACCTGATCATCAACGGAACCTCCAGCAGTCTGAGCCACGATGCGCCGTCGATCGATCCGGAGACCTTCGATGACTGCGTGCTGGCCTACGACCTCGTCTACGCCCCTGCGGCGACGCCATTCATGTGTTTGGCCAAATCGGGCGGGGCGCGGCGCGTGAGCGACGGCCTCGGCATGCTGATCGAACAGGCCGCGGAGTCCTTCGCCCTGTGGCGCGGGGTTCGGCCCGAGACTGCGAGCGTCTACCGCGAGATGCGGCGCAAGCTGGACGGCGAGGCCTCGCCGGGCTGATGTCGGCCGCGGTCCGGGCGCGAATCTGGATCCGACGCGCCGCCCTTGCGCTGCTCGCGTTGATGCTGGCGCTGCAGTTGTGGTTTTTCGCGTGCATCGTGTTTTGGAGATGGCATAACCCGGGGCAGACGGCGTTCATGCAGCGCGAACTAGAGCGCCTGGAGCGGCCGGCGCCGGGCACCGCGGCGCGCGCGCCGCGCTCGCTGCAGAAGGTTTGGGTCGACTACGCGCGTATTTCGCCGTACCTGAAGCGGGCGGTTGTCGCATCCGAGGACGCACGGTTTCTGAGCCACGAAGGCGTGGACTGGGAGGCCATGGAAAAGGCTTATTCAGACAATCTTCGCCGCGGCCGCATGGTGCGCGGTGGCTCGACGATTTCGCAGCAATTGGCCAAGAACCTGTTTCTCACGGCGCACCGCAGCTATTTGCGCAAGGCCCAAGAACTGCTCATCGCCCTCATGATCGAGGCGGTCTGGGATAAGCGCCGCATACTGGAGGTGTACCTCAATATCGTCGAATGGGGCGACGGTGTGTTCGGGGCCGAGGCCGCGGCCCGTCACTACTATGGTGTGTCGGCGCTGCAACTCGACGCCGATCAGGCTGCGCGGATGGCCGCGATGCTGCCAAGTCCGCGATTCTTCGACCATCACCGCGATGCCGCCTATCTGTCGCAGCGCGCCGAGGCAATCGAGAGGAACCTGCCCTCGGCCCAGATTCCCTAATCGGCGCCCGGTCAGTGCACTTTTATATACTGCGGGCGGCTAACGCGTGCGGCCTTTGGCCGGAACAACGGGTTGGAGGGCCCTGGACCATGGCATCGTCGGACCAATCCGAGCGATACACGGATGTTGCGATCGCCTTGCACTGGCTGCTGGCGCTGGCGCTGGTGGGGTCCTTTTGCGTCGGCCTGTATATGGCGGATTTGAAGCTCTCGCCTACGCGGGTGCGACTGTTCAACTGGCACAAGTGGGCGGGAATCTCAATTCTTGTGCTCTCGGCGCTTCGACTCGGGTGGCGCTGGCGCCACCGCCCGCCCGCTTTGCCGGCCTCGATGAGCGCGCTGCAGGCGCGTTTGGCCCACGGCACGCACCTGCTGCTGTACGTGCTGTTTTTTCTCGTGCCCGTGGCCGGCTGGGCCTACAGTTCGGCCTCGGGCTTTCCGGTGGTCTGGTTCGGGCTTGTCCCTCTGCCGGACTTCGTGCCGGTGGACAAGCCCCTCGCCCACGCGCTGCAGCAGGTGCATTCGACGCTCGCCTTCACCTTGGCCGCGGTCGTTGCAATCCATGTGGGCGCGGCCCTGAAGCATCAGTTCATCGAACGCGATTCGCTGCTTTGGAGAATGTCGCCGCTGCGGCTGCACGATTCCAAGGCTTCGAAAGGTCCATGACTCGCGTTTTGCGTCCCTTGTTTTTGGCCCTGGGACTGCTCGCCGCACTCGGTCCCGTGCGCGCTGCCTCGGATCTGGCCGCACTCGTGCCAGCGCAAAGCGAGATTTCCTTTGTCTCCCGGCAAATGGGCGTGCCGGTATCGGGGAGCTTTCGCAGCTTCGACGCCCAGGTGCGTTTTGATCCCGCGCATCCGCAAACGGGCCAGTTCACGATCGGCGTGGACCTGGGCAGCGTGCAACTGCCCACGAACGATGCCACCCAAGAAATCGTACGTCCGACCTGGTTTGATGCGGCACGCTATCCGCGCGCGGTTTTCGAATCGAGCTCGGTGCGGGTCCTCGAGCGGGGCCGCTATGAAGTCCAGGGCCGGCTGTCCATCAAGGGCCACGCGCAAGACGTGGTGGTGCCGGTGGCGCTCGAGCAGGCCGCGGGGCTGACTGTCGCGAGCGGCGCTCTGGTCGTGCACCGGCTGGCGTTCGAGATTGGCGACGGCGAGTGGGCCGACACTTCGCTGGTGGCCGACGAGGTGCAGATTCGCTTTCGTCTCGCGCTCTCGGGCATCGGGCCGATCTAACAACGGGCCCGCGGCGCGTGCGTGCGCCCTTATCGGACGCGCCGGAGGGTAAACTCCTCTTCGATATTGTCCTTGTAGTAGCTCACCGGCGCTGCGCTCGAGAGGAAGCGACGCGCGATCTCCTCGCCCACGCCGCTGTGGCGCACGATGGTGCCGTTATCGAATTCGATTTCGAGCTCGCGCGCGTCGCGATCGTAGCCCGCCGAGCGGATCCCGCCGCGACCGATTTTCTTGCGCTCCATTGCGCACCCCCCCGCCGCCCCTAGCTTCGGCCCATAATTCCCAGCTGGTCCCAGATCGCGTCAACCCGCGCCTTCACCTCGGCGCTCATCACGATGCGTCGTCCCCAGATTCGCTGGGTCTCGCCGGCGAATTTGTTCGTTGCATCGATACCCATCTTGCTCCCCAGGCCCGCCACCGGGCTTGCGAAGTCCAAGTAATCGATCGGCGTATTGTCGACCATAACCGTGTCGCGCAGCGGGTCGACTCGCGTGGTCACGGCCCAGATTACGTCCGGCCAGCAGCGCACGTCGATGTCGTCGTCCACGACGACCACGAACTTCGTGTACATGAACTGGCGCAGGAAGCTCCAGATGCCGAACATGATGCGCCGTGCATGGCCTGCGTACTGCTTGCGAACAGAAACCACGGCCATCCGATAACTGCAGCCCTCCGGCGGCAGATAAAAATCGACGATCTCCGGGAACGCCCGCTGCAGTATCGGCACGAACACCTCATTGAGTGCGGCCCCGAGGACGGAGGGTTCATCGGGAGGGCGGCCCGTGTGGGTGGAGAGGTATAGCGGGTCCTGACGCATGCTGATGCGCTCGACGGTGAAAACCGGAAAGCGCTCGGCCTCGTTGTAGTAGCCCGTGTGGTCGCCAAAGGGTCCCTCCAGGGCGGTTTCGAACGCCAGGTTCTGGGGGCTGATCGCACCGTCGGCGTTTGCCGGGTCCGGCAGTATGTGGCCCTCCAGGACGATTTCGGCTGCCGCCGGCACATCGAGCTGGCTGCCCAGGCAGGCGGAAATTTCTGTTCGCGAACCGCGAAGCAGCCCCGCGAACTGGTACTCCGAGATTTGATCGGGGATCGGAGTGACAGCTGCGAGCAGCGTCGCCGGGTCGGCTCCCAGAGCCACCGCAACCGGAAAAGGCTGGGCGCCACAGGCAAGGCGATGGTCACGCAAGTCCAGGGCGCCACCCCGGTGCGACAGCCAGCGCATGATCAGCTTGTTGGGCCCGATCACCTGCTGGCGATAAATCCCCACATTTTGTCTGGGCTTGTTGGGTCCCCGTGTTACGACCATTCCCCAAGTGATCAGCGCTCCAGCATCCTCCGGCCAGCACTTCTGGATCGGGAGCTTCCCCAGATCGACGTCCTTGCCTTCCCAAATGATCTGCTGACAGCGCGGTGCGCGCACCCGGCGCGGCGCCATGTCCCACAGCGCGGCCTTGAGCATCCCGATTTTGGATATGGCGTCGCGCAGGCCTAGCGGAGGTTCGGGCTCTTTTAGGGCGGCCAGGAGCTCGCCAATCTTTCGCAGTTCCGCCGTCGATTCGACCCCCATCGCCAGGGCCACGCGCCGCTGGGTCCCGAACAGGTTTGCCAGGACCGGAATGGCGTAGCCCTGCGGTCGCTCAAAAAGCACCGCTGGTCCGCTGCATTGCAACAGGCGCTGGCAGATTTCGGTCATCTCGAGTTCCGGTGAGACCTCTGCCGTCACGCGGCTAAGTTCGCCGCGTTGCGTCAATTTCTCGACAAAATCCCGCAAATCCGTGTAATTCATGGCCGCATTTTTTTCTCTGATCGACGCTCGCGAGAGCGCCATTTAGCCGGCGAACTTCCCGTAAGTACGCAGCAATTGGCTTTAATTTATTGAGGATAATACATTTTCCGTATGCGTTATCGGACAAGGATCTCCCGCGACAGATTTTGGCCTAGCGCATGTTTCATGACAAAAAGCATTGACGCAAATAGGCGAGTCCGTACAATTGCTCCCCATTGGATGGGCTTTCTCTTCGTGCCGCTTACGGCAATTGTGCGACGCGATAGCCACGCGCCACATGCGATGAGTTCTAGCCCGGCACTCGGCATAAGCCAGCTTCAAGTATGGCGGTAACCGCAGCACAGTCGGCGCCTTTGTCGCGCGGGACGCAAAGCGGTATCCCGAGGACATAGCGCCGTTTGGCAGACATGTTTCTCGTGTGCGACGACTCACTTTTATAAGAGTCGCAAATACGGGGTGGGAAGAGGTGTTCGAATGTTTGAATCGAACGTTGTCGAGGCGTGCCCGGACTGTCGTGGCGTGCAAAGTCGCAGCGTCCGGCAGTCGCTTGCTGAGCCTTGGCGTCAGATTGCCAAAGGCGCTCGGGCTGCGCTCGAAGGCATCGGCCTGATTAGCCTGCTTGTCTTGGTGTGTTTCGCCTTGGCGCCAGAGTGGCGCGAACCGGTCGAGAAGATCGGCGCAAACGTGGGCCCAGCGCTCGTTGACGAACCCGCGCAAGCGGCGACGGCTGAGGAGGAGGCCAGCGATGAGCAAGACGGACTGCGCATCGGCAATCAGGTCGACCTTGCCCCGGCCGAAGCCAACGTCGCCGTCTATCTGGCCCGCCGCTATCACGTGGCCGACGACGCCGTCCGCGTAATGGTGGCAACTGCTCGGGTTGCTGGGCAGGCGCAGCAAATCGATCCCCTGCTGATCTTGGCGGTCGTCGCCGTGGAGTCGAGCATGAATCCCTTTGCCCAAAGTCCGGTCGGGGCCCGTGGGCTAATGCAAGTGATGCCTGGCCTGCACGGCGGCAAGTTTGTTAGCGGCAACGGCGCGCTGGCGGCCTTGGACCCGGTGGCCAATATACAGGTCGGCTCACAAATTCTGAGCGACGTCATCCGCCGTGGGGGCTCGGTGGAGCGTGGTCTGCAGCTCTACGTAGGTGCCGGCAACCTCGCCGACGATGGGGGCTATGCGAGCCGGGTGCTCGGGGAGCTGAGCAGGATCCGACTGGCGGCCAGGGGTGCGGTTGCCGCTGCCTTGGCGGCGGGTATGCGGTCGGATACGCATGCCGCACCCGATGGCGCCGATCCGCTCACAAGCGCGGCGCCCGAGTCGCCCGCCTCTTTGGCCCGTCGACCGCGCGCCGCCTAGGGCGCGCGGGTCTTTTGTGCTACGCCAGCGCCTGGCCGGCGGCGAGTTTGCGCCCACCCACGGCACGCGCGTGACAGAAATAAAAAAGAGCCTGTCGACCGAGCGCACCCTAAATCGGCTGAGGAGGGAGGGAGGAGAGGCACCGAGTAGAGGGTCTGCCCGCTCA
This sequence comes from Burkholderiaceae bacterium, assembly GCA_035625725.1. Taxonomy (GTDB): domain Bacteria; phylum Pseudomonadota; class Gammaproteobacteria; order Burkholderiales; family Burkholderiaceae_F; genus GJ-E10. The sequence goes on along the minus strand of DASPPB010000085.1, from coordinate 33,447 downwards.
GTCTGGGAGACAGGCTCCGGAAAGAGCTAGGACAAAATATACGCGGCATCTGCGTTGCGGTCAACCTTTGTCCATGACAAAGGCATTGTTTGCCTGAACAAACGTGGGTTCAGGCAAAAAGGGGGGCGTTCTGAGGAGGGGCGCGCACGCTTGCCGGGCGAAGGCTCGCTTGACGCGAACCGGCAGCCGACGCGCTGGGTCTGCCCGAACGTCCGATAATGGTTTTTTTGACGCTCCAGCCACCGATGCCCACGCCACCGAACGCCGACTTGCGCCCCGCCGCACTCGAGTACCACGAGTTTCCGCGCCCCGGGAAGATTTCGATAACTCCCACCAAACAGCTGATCAACCAACGCGATCTGGCGCTGGCCTATTCACCGGGGGTTGCAGCCGCGTGCGAGGCGATCGTCGAGGAGCCCAGCTCCGCGGCGCGCTATACCGCGCGCGCGAATCTGGTCGGCGTCATCACGAACGGAACCGCCGTGTTGGGGCTCGGGGCCATCGGGCCGCTGGCTGCAAAGCCCGTGATGGAGGGCAAGGCGGTGCTCTTCAAGAAGTTTGCCGGCATCGACGTGTTTGACATCGAGATCGCCGAAACGGATCCGGATCGGCTCGTGGAAATCATCGCGGCGCTTGAGCCCACCTTCGGTGCGATCAATCTGGAGGACATCAAGGCTCCGGAGTGCTTTCGCGTCGAACGCCGGTTGCGCGAGCGCATGAAGATTCCCGTATTCCACGACGATCAGCACGGCACGGCAATCATCGTGGGCGCGGCCGTTCTGAATGCGATGCGGCTGGTCAGCAAATCGCTCGCGCAGGTCAAACTCGTGTGCAGCGGGGCCGGTGCCGCGGCCCTGGCTTGCCTGGAGCTTCTGGTGGAACTCGGGGTGCCCAGAAAAAACATCTGGGTCGCGGACATCGAAGGCGTCGTCTATCAGGGCCGCACCAAACTGATGGACGAGGACAAGGCGCGGTTTGCGCAGTCCACGCAGGCGCGCACGCTCGCCGAGCTCATGCACGGAGCCGACATCTTTCTGGGGCTCTCCGCCGGTGGAGTGTGCACTCCCGAGATGGTGCGCTCCATGGCGCCGGCACCGCTCATCCTGGCACTGGCCAACCCTACGCCCGAGATACTTCCCGAGCAGGTCAAGGCCGTTCGCGACGATGCGTTGATTGCCACGGGGCGCTCCGATTACCCCAACCAGGTCAACAATGTGCTTTGCTTTCCCTTCATCTTCCGCGGTGCGCTCGACGTCGGCGCCACGACGATCACGCGCGAGATGGAGATCGCCGCCGTCCACGCGCTTGCGCAATTGGCACAAGAGGAAACCAGCGACGAAGTCGCGCACGCCTACGGCGTGAGCAACCTGAGTTTTGGTCCCGATTGCATCATCCCCAAGCCCTTTGACCCAAGGTTGATGCTGCGCATCGCGCCGGCCGTGGCCAAGGCCGCGGTGCGCGGCGGCGTGGCCACCCGACCGATTGCCGACTACGACGCCTATCACGCGCAATTGCAGCAGTTCGTCTATCACTCCGGCACCTTCATGAAGCCGATCTTCACGGTGGCCAAAAAGGCGCACGCTGCGGGCGGGGCCAGTCGGATCGTGTTCGCCGAGGGCGAGGACGAGCGCGTGCTGCGCGCGGTGCAGGTCGTCATCGACGAGGGTGTCGGCCGTCCCATCCTCGTCGGGCGACCAGCCGTGATTGAACGGCGTGTGGAGCGCTTTGGCCTGCGAATGCGTGCCGGTGTCGACGTCGAGGTGGTAAATCCCGAGTCCGATCCGCGCTACCGCTCCTACTGGCAGGCCTACCACCGCATGACCGCGCGCCGGGGCGTTACGGAACAGTACGCGCGCATCGAGATGCGGCGCCGTCACACGCTCATCGGTGCGATGCTGATCCATCAGGGCGACGCCGACGCGATGATCTGCGGCACCTTCGGGACCCACGGGCTGCACCTGCGCTACCTCGATCAGGTCCTGGGCCGGCGGCCGGGCGCCAAGGTCTATGCCGCGATGAACATCCTCATGGTCCCCGGCCGGCAGATCGCCTTGGTCGATACGCACGTCAACATCGACCCGAGCGCGGAGGATGTCGCGGAGATTACGATCAGCGCAGCCGAGGAACTGCGCCGTTTGGGAATATCGCCGCGCGTCGCCCTGCTGTCGCATTCGAATTTCGGAACCAGCGAGGCCGCCTCCGCGGTAAAGATGCGCCGCGCACTGGAACTGCTGCGCGCGGCTGCGCCGAACCTGGAAGTCGACGGCGAAATGCACGCCGATTGCGCGGTCGATGCAACGCTGCGCAAGGCCATCATGCCTTTCTCGACACTCAAGGGCGACGCCAATTTGCTGGTGTGCCCGGGCATCGATGCGGCCAACATCGCGTATAACTTGCTCAAGACCATCGCGGGCAATAACGTCGCGGTCGGACCGATCTTGCTTGGCGCCGCACGAGCCGTGCACATCCTGACGCCTTCGGCGACCGTGCGCCGGATCGTAAACATGGCCGCACTCGCCGTTGTTGACGCCAACTCGCAACGCTAGCTTCGGTTTGCGCCACGGGCAGGACGCGCGATGCGATGAGTGAGCGCCATCTCGATCGGGTGCGGCTGCGCACGACGCCCGCGGCCTTGATACTGATGGGCGGAGGTGCGCGCGCGGCCTACCAGGTGGGCGTGCTCAAGGCAGTGGCGGCACTGCTGCGCGACGCCCGGCGCGGCATGGACCCGGACATCGCCCAGGCGCACAACCCCTTCCCGATCCTCGTGGGCACATCGGCGGGCGCCATCAACGCGGCCGCACTGGCGAGCCGTTCCGACAACTTCCAAGACGCCGTTGCGCAACTGGTCGCGGTGTGGGAGAACTTCCACGCCCACCAGGTCTACCGCGCCGACATGTTTGGCGTGCTGCGGAGCGGGGCGCGCTGGCTGTCCTTGCTGTCGATCGGTTGGATCGTTCGGCGCTCGTTGCGCTTGCGACCCAAATCCCTGCTCGACAATGAGCCACTGCGCGATTTGCTGACCCGGCTCATCGATTTTGCGCGCGTCGACCTCGCGCTCGAGCGCGGACACCTGCGCGCGCTGGCGGTCGGGGCGTCGAGCTACAGCTCGGGCAAGCACGTCACGTTCTATCAGGCGCTGGTCGAGCACAACTTCCCCACCAAACACCAGCGCGTTTCGGTGCGCGCGAAAATCGGGGTACCGCACTTGCTCGCGTCTTCGGCGATCCCCTTTGTTTTTCCGGCCACGCCTCTGGATCTATCGGACTCGGGCACGGGCGGCGTGGAGTACTTCGGCGACGGTTCGATGCGACAGCTCTCGCCGACGAGCCCCGCGATCCACCTGGGCGCCGAGCGCGTCTTGGTCATCGGCGTGGCGCAAACCGGCAACCCCGGCGTGCTGCCCAATTTCGATGCCGCCGCCTACCCGTCGCTTGCGCAGGTGGCCGGCCACGCGCTCTCGACAATCTTCCTCGACGCCCTGGCCACGGATGTGGAGCGCCTCGAGAAGATGAACCAGGTCGTGGAAACCATGTCGCCCCACGCCCAGCGCGCCACCGGGCTGCGGGCCATCGAGACCCTGACCATCTCTCCGAGCGAGCGCCTCGATGGCATCGCAATGGAATATATTGGTGCGCTGCCCCGGCCGATCCGGGCACTGCTCGAGGCGATCGGCACCTATCGCTCGAGCGGCGCCGGGCTTGCGAGCTACCTCCTTTTTGAGGCGCCGTTCACACGCGCGCTAATCGATCTGGGCTATCGCGACACGCTCGCGCTTCGCGATGCGGTGATGCAATTTCTCACCGAGCGGCGCGAACCACTGGCCGCCTCCCCTTCGCGCGTCGTTGTGCTCTGAGCTCGGCGCGCCGCTATGAAAACTCGCCGTCTAGGGCAAGCAGGACGCAGACCGCCGCCACGGCCGCGGTTTCCGTGCGCAACACGCGCGGCCCCATGCGGGCGCTCACATAACCGAGCGATCGGGCAAGCGCCGCTTCGCGCGCGTCAAACCCGCCCTCCGGCCCCACTGCAAGCGCAACCGATCGGGCGCCGGCTGGCGCCACCAGTCCCGAGGGCGCGCTGGGCTCGAGCAGCCAGCGGGCGCTCGCTTCGGCTCCTGCGCTCAGGGCCGCGGCCAGGTCATCGGCCAGCTCCACGCGCGGCAAACGGTTACGCCCGCACTGCGCACACGCGGCCGCGGCGAGCTGATGCCAGCGCTGGACGCGTCGCTGCTGCCTGGGCCCGCTGAGGTGCACGACGCTGCGCGCCGCGCTCGCCAAGACGATGCGATCGACGCCCAACTCGACGGTCTTTTCGATGAGCCAGTCCATCTTGTCCTGTGCGCTCAGGGCCTGCACGATGGTGATGCGCAAGCGCGCCTCGCGGTTTACGGCTGCGCCGCGCACAATCGTCGCCCGGAGCGGGCCGGCGCCGCGCGCACCGGGCATCAGGAAGGCCTCGTACTCGCTGCCGCGGCCGTCGAACAACACGAGCGCGTCGTGGGGGCGCAGCCGCAGCACGCGCAAGGCGTGATGGCTGCAGGCCGGCGGCAACTCGACGGTTTGGCCCACCGCGAGACCGTCGGGGACGAGAAAACGCGGCGCCCTCATCGACGCCAGCGTACGCTAATCCGGTTCGATCGCGCGTCGCCGGCGCGTTGCATCCATCGCAAAACCGCCCATTGCCCTCGGGAATGCACGAGGCACATGACGAAGATCAGCCTTTGCGCTGTTAAAATCGGTACGCTACGGCAGAGGCGGTGCACGAGGAGCCGGTGGGGTCTGTGACTTCAACCCATCGGGCAGCGCCAGTCCTGAGGGTTATCGCACCGGTTCCCGACCCGAGGCGGCGCCAGTGGCGGAGCCTCAACTGCGGTGCGTTTGCAGCTTACACAAGGAGGGAATTCCAATCATGACCATCAAGGTAGCAATCAACGGCTACGGGCGCATCGGCCGCAACGTGCTGCGGGCTCACTACGAGGGCGGCAAGAAGCACGACGTGCAGATCGTCGCGATCAACGATCTGGGCGATGCCAAAATCAATGCCCATTTGACGCGCTATGACACGGTGCATGGGCCGTTTTCGGGGACCGTGTCGGTCGATGGCGACGCGCTCAATGTCAATGGCGATCGGATCAAAGTGCTGTCGATGCGCGATCCGTCGCAGCTGCCCTGGGCGGCGATGCAAGTCGACGTCGTGATGGAATGCACCGGCTTGTTTACCACCAAGGAAAAAGCGGGTGCTCATATCAAGGCGGGCGCCAAGAAGGTCGTGATCTCTGCGCCGGGCGGCAAGGACGTGGACGCAACCATTGTCTATGGCGTCAACCACAATGTGCTGACGCGCAACCATACGGTGATCTCCAACGCCTCGTGCACGACCAATTGCCTGGCGCCGCTGGTCAAGCCGCTGCACGAGCGCATCGGGCTGGTCAATGGCCTGATGACGACCGTGCACTCGTACACGAACGATCAGGTTCTCACCGATGTCTACCACGAGGACTTGCGCCGCGCGCGCTCGGCCACGCAATCGATGATCCCGACCAAAACCGGAGCGGCCGCGGCGGTGGGACTGGTCATGCCCGAGCTCAACGGCCGGCTCGACGGCTTTGCGGTGCGCGTGCCCACGATCAACGTCTCGTTGGTCGACCTCTCGTTCATCGCTGCGCGCGACACGAGCGTGGAGGAGGTGAACCGGGTCTTGCGCGATGCCGCCGACGGCGCGTTGCGCGGCATTCTCGCCTACAACGATCTGCCGCTGGTGTCGGTCGACTTTAACCACAACGCGCATTCGTCAATCTTTGACGCGACCCTCACCAAAGTTTCCGGTCGCCTGGTCAAAGTGAGCAGCTGGTATGACAACGAGTGGGGGTTTAGCAACCGCATGCTGGACACGACCGTCGCGCTCATGAAGGCCTGAGGAGGCAGGGGGCGCGCGCGCGGCGCGATCGGGTGCGGGCGCTGGCAAAGCGTCCCACCCGCTGCCCCTTTTGTCGGGGGCGGCTGTCGCGGGCCTGCCGCCCGTGCCTCGCGCGGGGTCATTTGATGCAAGCGTGTAGCGAACCAATCCTATAATCCCGGAGGTCGGGTGCGCACGCAGACGGTGCGGCTCGGACTCGCACGGTGGCAGGCGCGAGCAACCTCCCTTACCTTGAAAGCACCGTCATGAGCGTTCTGACACTGGATGCACTGTGCAAGCAAGACAAGCTGCGCGGAAAGCGGGTATTCATCCGCTCGGACCTGAATGTCCCCCAAGACGAAAAGGGCAACATCACCGAGGACACGCGCATCCGCGCCTCCGTGCCGGCGATCCGGGCGGCGTTGGGCGCCGGCGCGGCCGTCATGGTCACCTCGCATCTGGGGCGTCCGACCGAAGGTACGCTCACCGCGGCCGACTCGCTGGCCCCCATCGCCGCGCGCCTCTCGGAGTTGCTCGGCCGGCCCGTGCCGCTCGTTGCCAATTGGGTCAACGGGGTCACGGTTGCCCCGGGCCAGGTAGTGCTGCTGGAGAACTGCCGAGTCAACAAAGGCGAGAAAAAAGACAGCGAGGAACTCGCGCGCAAGATCGCGGCGCTGTGCGATGTCTATGTCAACGACGCCTTTGGCACCGCGCATCGTGCCGAGGCTACAACCCACGGAATTGCGCGCTTTGCGCCCATGGCCTGCGCCGGACCGCTGCTTGCCGCCGAGATTGAGGCACTGGGCCGAGCGCTGGGCAACCCCAAGCGGCCCTTGGTCGCGATCGTTGCCGGCTCGAAGGTCTCCACCAAGCTCACGATCCTCAACAACCTGGCGCAAAAAGTCGACCGCTTGATCGTCGGGGGCGGCATCGCGAATACCTTTTTGCTGGCGAGCGGCATGCCCATCGGCAAGTCGCTGGCCGAGGCCGACTTGGTGGCCGAGTGCAAGAAGGTGATCGACACCCTTCAGAAAAAAGGCGCAACGCTGCCGCTTCCCATGGACGTGGTCGTGGCCAAGCGCTTTGCCGCCGACGCGCCCGCGCAGCTGCGGCGCTCCGATGATGTCCAGGCCGACGAGATGATCCTTGACGTGGGGCCGCAGACCTCGGCACACCTGGCGCGCATCATCCAGGAGGCCGGCACGATCATCTGGAACGGTCCGCTGGGCGTGTTCGAGTTCGACGCGTTCGCGCAAGGCACGCACGACCTGGCCCTTGCAATTGCCAGCGCAACGGCAAAGGGAGCCTTTTCGATCGCTGGCGGCGGCGACACGCTGGCAGCGATCGCGAAGTACGGAATCGCCGAGCGGGTGAGCTACATTTCCACCGGTGGCGGCGCATTTCTCGAATTCCTCGAGGGCAAGACCTTGCCCGCGGTGGCGGTTTTGGAAGAACGTGCGGCGGCGCGGTAAGGCGGCGCAGCCGGCAGCAGGGGCCAGAGTGCCCGAGCGCGTATGGCCCTAGGATAGGATTTGAAAGGAGACGGAGATGGCCCTGATTTCAACGCGGCAAATGCTCGACCATGCGGCCGAACACAACTACGGCGTACCGGCGTTTAACGTAAACAACCTCGAACAGGTGCAGGCGATCATGGAGGCCGCCGCCGAGGTGAACTCTCCCGTGATCATGCAGGCATCGGCCGGTGCCCGCAAATATACGGGCGAACAGTTCTTGCGCCACCTCATCGAAGCGGCCATCGAGACCTATCCCAATATTCCGGTGGCGATGCACCAGGATCATGGCGCATCGCCGGCCGTGTGCGACTCGGCAATCCGTCTGGGGTTCTCCTCGGTCATGATGGACGGCTCCCTGAAGGAAGATGGCAAAACCGTCGCCGACTACGACTACAACTGGCAGGTGACGAAAAAAGTGGTCGACTCGGCCCACGCCCTGGGCGTGAGTGTGGAGGGCGAGCTCGGCTGCCTGGGATCGCTTGAGACCATGCAAGGCGACAAGGAAGACGGGCATGGCGCCGAAGGCAAGATGACGCGCGATATGCTGCTCACCGATCCGGACCAAGCGGCGGATTTTGTCAAGCGCACCCAGCTCGATGCGCTGGCCATCGCAATCGGAACCTCGCACGGCGCCTACAAGTTCTCGCGCAAACCGACCGGGGACATCCTGGCCATCGACCGCATCAAGCAGATCCACACGCGAATCCCGACGACCCACCTCGTGATGCACGGCTCCTCGAGCGTTCCGCAGGACCTGCTCGAAGAGATCCGACAATACGGCGGTCAGATGAAAGAGACCTACGGGGTCCCGGTCGAAGAAATCCAGGAGGCCATCAAGTACGGGGTGCGCAAGATCAATATTGACACGGACATTCGTCTGGCGATGACTGCGGCCGTGCGCAAGTACCTGGCGCAAAATCCGTCGAAGTTCGATCCGCGTGACTTTCTCAAGCCCGCACGCGAGGCGGCCAAGAAGCTTTGCAAGCAGCGCTACCTCGAGTTCGGTTGCGAGGGGATGGCGGCCAAGCTTTCGGCGCTTCCGCTGACCAAGATGGCGCAGCGCTACCGCGCCGGCGAACTGGGCCAGCAGGTCCGCTAACGGCCGGGATGAATCCGGACTCCTCGTTCCAGAATCCAACGGCGCCGGGCGACAGCCGTGCACTGAAGGGCAAGCGCGGTCTGCAACGACTTCTGAACGCGTGTCGCTATTCGTATGACGGTCTGCGCTCGGCCTGGATCGAGGAGGACGCCTTCCGGCAGGAACTTCTGCTGGGGGCGGTTCTTGTTCCCGTCGCGCTGTTGCTGCCGATCAGCCCGGTCGAGCGCCTACTGCTGATCGGGTCGATCTTTCTGGTTCTGATCGTCGAGCTGTTCAACACGGCGATCGAGGCGGCAATCGACCGCCATAGTTTCGAGATCAATCCTCTGGGCAAACGCGCCAAGGACGTGGGCAGCGCGGCCGTGATGCTGTCGCTGCTGTTTGCGGCCATAACGTGGGTGTCCGTGCTGTGGTCACGGTTCGGGTGAGGGCGGGCGCAGCGGCCGCCGAGCCGTCGGCTGCGGGCGCGCCGATGTGGGAGTCGCACGTTGAGAGTCTGCCGCTGGTCTATCGCGGCAAGGTTCGCGATACCTACGCGGTGGGCGAAGACCGCCTGCTCATCATCACCACCGACCGCATATCGGCATTTGATGTGGTCATGCGCGAACCCATCCCCGGCAAGGGGCATGTGCTCAACGCGATGTCCAACTTCTGGTTCGAGCGACTCGCCGCGCTGGGCCCGAACCATCTGAGCAACATCGATCCGACGAGCGTCGTACGGCCCGAGGAGCGCGCTCAGGTGCAGGGGCGGGCCGTGGTTGCGCAACGGCTCACCCCGCTGCCCATCGAGGCGGTCGTGCGAGGCTACTTGATCGGCTCGGGCTGGAGCGATTACTGTCGCGAGGGACGGGTCTGTGGCATCGCCTTGCCCGCAGGTTTGCAACAAGCGCAGCAGCTGCCCGAGCCACTGTTCACCCCGGCCCACAAGGCACAACTCGGTATGCACGACGAGAACATCACGTTTGAGGAGGTCTGCGGGCAAATTGGCGCGACGCTGGCGCATCGCGTGCGCGACTTCGCTATGCGTCTGTACCGGCATGCCTTCGCCTTCGCCCAGGGGCGCGGAATCATCATCGCCGACACGAAGTTCGAATTCGGATTGGATCGCAACGGCGAGGTGCGTCTGATGGACGAAGTGCTTACCCCGGACTCTTCGCGGTTTTGGCCCGCGGAGCAGTACCGCGTCGGGATTTCGCCGCCGAGCTTTGACAAGCAATTCTTGCGCGACTGGCTGCAGCGCCAGCCTTGGGACAAAACTCCACCGCCGCCGGCGTTACCCTCGGACATCGTCGAAAAGACGGCTGCGCGCTATCGCGAGGCACTGCAGCGGCTGGTCACGAGTCCATGACAGCCGTTATTGTCGTGGGCCAAACCAAAGGGGAGCTTCCGTCGTGAGCCGCAGCGCAGCCCTCGTGGGCGTGGTGATGGGGTCCGAATCGGACTGGGACACGATGAAACATGCTTGCGAGCTGCTGCAGGAGTTCGGCATCACGTTCGAAGCGCGGGTGATTTCCGCTCATCGCATGCCCGACGACATGTTCGCCTATGCCGAAGGCGCGCGCGAGCGGGGCCTGCGCATCATCATTGCGGGCGCGGGCGGCGCCGCGCACCTGCCCGGAATGCTCGCCGCCAAGACGCTCATCCCGGTACTGGGCGTGCCGGTGCCCTCGCGCTATCTGCGCGGAGAAGACAGCCTCCTGTCGATTGTCCAGATGCCCAAGGGAATACCCGTTGCCACCTTCGCCATTGGCGAGGCGGGCGCAGCCAACGCCGCGCTGTTTGCGATCTCGACGCTTGCGCTCGACGATCCCGTGGTGGCGATGAAACTTGCGCAGTTTCGCGCGACGCAAGGAGAGAAGGCACGCAACATGACGCTGCCACTGTGACCGAGCGCCTCAGCCAGAGGGCGCTGGCGCCCGGAAGCTGGCTCGGTGTGCTGGGCGGGGGGCAACTGGGACGCATGTTCTGCATGGCGGCCCAGTCGATGGGTTACCGGGTGTGCGTGCTCGACCCGGTGAAAGACGGACCCGCCGGGGCCATCGCCGAGCGCCAGATCGTCGCGCCCTACGACGATCCCGCAGCACTCGACGAACTCGGTGCGCTGTGTGCGGCGGTGACCACCGAGTTCGAAAACGTGCCCGCGCCCAGCCTGCAGCGCCTGGAACACCGCTGTTGGGTGCGGCCGCCGGCCGAGGCGGTTGCACCGACGCAGGACCGCATCAGCGAAAAGCACTTCGTGCGCTCCTGCGGGCTCGATGTCGCCGCGCACGCCGTCGTCACCGCGACGAGCGCTTCGCCAGAGGCCGCGTTGTTTCCGGCGATCTTGAAGACCGCGCGCTTTGGCTACGACGGCAAGGGGCAAGTCGAAGTCGCTGCGCCGGGCGGCCTGGCAGCGGCCTGGCGCGAGCTGCGCTCCGTCGATTGCGTCCTCGAGCAGCGTCTGGCATTGCGTCGCGAACTCTCGGTCATCGTCGCCCGGGGCAGTGACGGGGCCAAAGCGTATTTTCCGCCGATCGAAAACGAGCACCGAAACGGCATACTCGCCGTATCCATTTTGCCCGCACGCCTGGAGCCGGCGCAGGCGCGCCGGGCGCGCGTGATCGCGGGGCGCATTGCCGACGGCCTGCGATATGTGGGCGTGCTGTGCGTGGAGCTCTTCGAGCTGCAAGATGGAGCGCTGCTGGTCAACGAACTGGCTCCGCGCCCGCATAACAGCGGACACGCAACGATCGAGGCATGCGTGTGTAGCCAGTTCGCCCAGCAAGTGCGCACCTTGGCGGGCATGCCGCTGGGCGACACGAAACTGCGCACCCCCGCGGTGATGCTCAACTTGCTGGGCGACTTGTGGGTCCACGGCAGCACGCTCGGGCGCGCGCCGGACTTCGAGTCGGTGCTGGCGGTGCCCGGCGCGTGCCTGCACCTCTACGGCAAGCGCGAGGCGCGTCCGGGCCGAAAGATGGGGCACGTTACCGTTTTGGGTGCCTCCCCCAAGGTTGCCTTCCAGCGCGCAAGCCGCGTGGCGCAGCTTCTGGGTCTCGCGCCGCCCCGACCGCAGGCGCGCGTGCACGCCGCAGAGTCTGCGGCGCCGTGAGCAAAACCGTGGCCGGCAGTGACGACACCGTCGACGCAAAAGTGGTGCGCCATGCCGTCGAAGTCCTGCTGCGAGGCGGACTGGTCGCATTTCCCACCGAAACCGTCTACGGTCTGGGTGCCGATGCCGATCAGCCGCAAGCGGTGGCGGCGATCTTCCGGGCCAAAGGTCGACCCAAAGCCCATCCGCTGATCCTTCACGTGGCCGGAGCCGATGCCGTGGGAAGCTGGGCGCGCGACATCCCGGTCGCGGCCCACGCCCTGATGCGGCGCTTTTGGCCGGGACCGCTCACGCTCGTGCTGCCGCGCGGCGCACGCGCCACCGACCTCATTACCGGCGGCCAGGACACGGTTGGGGTGCGCTGTCCGTCCAACGCGTGGGCGCAAGCGCTGATCCGCGGCTTGGGTAGCGCCCGCGGCGACAAAACATCGGCCATCGCTGCGCCCAGCGCCAACCGCTATGGTCGCATCAGCCCGACCCGAGCGGCCCACGTGCGGGCGGATCTGGGTGAAAAACCCTCCGGACTCGTCGATTGCATCATTGACGGGGGCGAGAGCGCACTGGGTATTGAATCGACGATCGTGGACTTTGGGGAGGGTGCGGTGCGAATCCTGCGGCCCGGATCGATAGACCGCAGTCAGCTTGCGGTTGCGGTGGGTGAAGCGGTTCGACAGGCATCGGATGCGACCACAGCGCCGCGCGTGTCGGGACGTGTGAGCGGTCACTATGCACCGAGCAAACCCCTGGAACTCGTGCGCCCGGAGAAGCTCGCGGCGCGGGTCCAGGCGCTTGAGCCACTCGCGCTGGGCGTGCTTGCGCCCTCCGAAGTGCTCCAGGCGCTGCGCGCGGCAAACCTGGCTTTGTGCATTGCGGCCGGTGCCACGCCCCAGGACTACGCCCACGCGCTCTATGACCAGTTGCGCAGGCTCGATGCCAGCGCGGCGGCGCGCCTGCTCGTTGCGTATCCTCCGACAGGCGAAGCTTGGGAGGCCGTGCACGATCGGTTGCGTCGTGCGGCCGCGGGCAGCGAAGGTCGGATGCCGGAGGCCGACTAGCGCGCGCGGACGCGCTCGCCTTATCGGTCCCAGCGCAATTTCATCGCCAGCAAAAACAAAGCCAAGACCAGGGACAGCGCGTTGGCGAGGATGACGGGCCACGCCCCGAGCAGCAGGCCGTAGCAAAACCACAGCAAAACGCCGACGGTATACAAACCGAGCATGCCCAAGGAGATGCCGCGGGCATGGCGGGTCCGCCAGGTGTGCCAGGCCTGCGGCACCAGCGAGATGGTGGTGAGGACGGCGGCGCAATACCCGACCGAATCGGAAAACTGCATGGCAGTGCTGGCTCACGGAAAGCCCGGATTAGAGCACGTGGATGTGCGCTGCAACGCGTGCGCGCCGCTCGCCCGACGCCACGCTTGCCCGCGCACCGCGCGGCAACGGGCGTGCAATGCGCGAGCAACCCCGGGGCTTTGCGCAACGCGCCCTTGGACTTATTCGCGCATGAATTCGAGCATTTTTTCGCGCACGTCGTCCGGGATGACCGTGGCCTTGCGCGTTTGCTGCGAGGTGCACACTGCCGTGCGGTTCATGCGCACGCGCTGCTCGCCATCCTTGTCCACGCCCATGGTGAAGCGCACCGAGGTGCGTCCCACGTGCGAGAGCGTGAGCCAGAAATCGACGGTCTCGCCCATTTTCGTTGGCTTGGAAAACGTCGCTTCCATGCGCACCGTCGGCAGTGCCAAGCCGCGCGACATCAGAAAGTCGTCGTAGCGAATTTCGATTGCCTCGTAGAACCAGTCCTCCACCAAGGCATTGAAGATGTGGAAGTAATTGGGATAGAAGACTGTTCCCGTAGGGTCACAGTGGGAAAGGCGAATCAGATACTGTTTGATGAACGTCATCGAGTCGCTCCGCTCACAGCCGGCGCGGCATTGTTGCCGGACCGCGATGCCCGCGGCCGACCTTGGCCCGGTACATGCGCGAGGACGGGACCCGCCCCCATGGTTGCGTAATCGGCAAATCGGCAGGCGCTCTTAAGCTTCGAGGAAGCCGGTAATTGCAGTGCAAAAATACGGTCACGCTTGCCGGGGTAAGCTAGCGCAACCGTCTTTCATCCGGCGGCAATCCCGGCAGTTGCATCCAGGCGCCACGTGCTGCGACCGCAAGGCATTTTTTCGAGCGCGCGCAAAGCACCAGGCGGCGGGTGGAGCTTGCGGGCCGCGCTCGGATCCGCCCTATGCCTGGAAGGAGGTTGCCCCATGTCCATTGCAAGTCCGCTTGGCAGTGCGCCCGCGACGGGCCATGAGTTTGCGACCCTGGGAGGCGGCTGCTTTTGGTGCCTGGAGGCCGTTTTCGAGGAACTCGACGGCGTGGTCGATGTGGAATCGGGTTACTCCAACGGGCACACGCAGCGGCCGGAGTACCGTCAGGTGTGCACGGGCGACACCGGCTACGCGGAGGTCGTGCGCATTGAATTTGATCCCGCGCGCGTCGGCTATCGAGAGTTGCTCGAGGTGTTTTTCGCGGTTCACGATCCGACCACGCTCAACCGCCAAGGCAACGATGTCGGCAACCAGTATCGCTCCGCAATCTTTTATCACGATGAACAGCAGAAGGCGACCGCGGCAAAATTTCTGCAGGAAGCGCAAGACCTCTTCGAAGACGACATCGTGACCGCGCTCGAACCCGTGGACCGTTATTGCCGCGCCGAGACCTATCACCAGGAGTATTTTCGTCACAACCCGACGCAGGGCTACTGCATGTTCGTCATCGGGCCGAAGCTCGAGAAATTCCGACGCGCTTTTGCCCCCAAGCGCCGCGCCGGCGTGAGCTAAGGCCTGCAGAGCTGCGTCATAGCGGGTGCGCGGCAAGCGCGCCGCGCAAGCTACTGCTGCTGGCGCGCCCGTTCGATGATCGCTTGGGTGTTTAGGACCGTCTGCTGCGATTTGGTGGTCGGCGTCACGGGTCCGATGCGCGTGCGCAAATGCACGGTCGTGCCGACATTGGGTGCAGTGGCGATCTTGAGCTGCGCACCGATTTTCTGAGCCCGGTTGCGCATATTGAGCAACCCGCGGCCCCCGGCCCGCTCTTCGGTGATGCCACGACCGTTGTCCGCCACGCGGATGTCGAGCCACTGCGCATCGCCGCTGCCTTCCACGGCGAGGGTCACGCGCACCGCGCGCGCACGGCTGTGTTTCAGGGCGTTGGTGAGCGCCTCTTGCACGATCCGCAGAATCGGCAGCACAACGTCCGGATGCAGGCCGATTTCCTCGGGCAACTGGCGCGCGTCCCAGGTCAGCTCCATGCCCGCCGCACGCAGCCGCGGCTCCATGCGAAAGCGCAGGTTGCCCAGCGCGGCGGCCAGGTCCGCATGCTCCGCCGACAACGCGTCGATGGCCAGGCGCATGTCGTCAATGGATTCGCGCAAAATCTGGGCGAACTGGTCGTTGCTGACCGCGCCCCGCTCAACGAGCATGAGCGAAGACATCAGCTGCGAACCCAGGCCATCGTGCATGTCTTGCATGATGCGCTGACGCTCCTGCACCTCGACTTTGACGCGTTCGCTCTCGCGCAGCCGCTCGAAGTTTTTCTTCAGCAACTGCTCGCGCTCGCGCACTCGCGTCTCGAGTTCCGCGCGCGCCGCCTCGGCCTCGCGCATCATCTTGATAAAGCCGTCGACAAGCGGGGTGGCCAGAGCCGCCAGCATCACGGGTGCGGCAACATTCATCGCGGGCACGCCGTCAATGCCGCTGATGCCCAGGACCGAGGCGAAGTCGTAGGCACCGGCGAGAAGCAAGGCCACGGCTGCGATCAAAACCAGCGGATGCGGCGCAGCCAGGCCGCGGGTGCGCCGATACAACCCGTAGCCGGTGGCAATTGCAACGACAAGCAGCAGCCCCGGTGCCCAGGAGATTTGCAAATACGGATCGGCCTGCATCGAGCTCGCAATCGAGAGCACGGGCCCAAACGCGGCGTAGGCCACGATGAGCCACTCCTCGCGCCGGCGCGAAAGCGAGCAAAGGCGCAGCAGCGCGATGGCGAGCGTGGCATCGAACCCGGCCATTGTCACCATTGCGCCGAGGCGCACGGTCGGACGAAACGCCATCGGCATGACTTCGATGAGCCACGAGGCGCAATATACGACCCAGCACAGCGCGGCCACGGCAAGCAGCATCGAAATGGTCTCGCCGCGCTGCAGCCAGAGCGCGCCGAACACCAGGAACGTGAGCAGGGCCAGAGTTGCGCCGCTCCACGTCAGCGCGTAGTTCAACGTGAACTGCAGGGCGTAGTGGTTCCACAGCTCGGCTAACGGCCCGACCTCGACGCCGCCCAGCACGTGGGAGCCCGGCCCGTAGGACGTCTGCACGACCAACTCGTTATCGCCTGCGACCAGAAGGGATGGATCAATGGCGAGCAGCTGCGGGCGTCGCCAAATGACATGGCGCACTTCGTTTTCGGCCGCGACGGCCCCGATGAAGTGCCCATTGACGCTAAATCGGCCGCCCTCGGTGGCATGCGAAAGCAAGACGGCCCAGCCCTGATCGGGGATGGAATCGAGGGAAAAATGCATGCGCATCGTGACCGTGCGCACGGCAGAACCCTCCAATGCCGACCAGTGCAGCGGCAGGTCAAAAGAGCTCGGAGTCTGGTCCGATTGCGCCTCGGGCGTGGCCTGCGCGCCCGGTGTTGTGTACGACCAGTCGATCTTGCGAATCGGGATGGCGGCCGCGGCCACGGCTGCGTACAGCGCTGCGGCGGCCACCAGCAACACCCGCGCGAGCAGGCGCGAACGGAACTTTCGTGGCCGGGCGCTTGCGCGATCGGGCAAACCCGGTCTGTTCGGCATGCAGCAAACGGCTCAGGTCTTGAGCAGACCCATCTGGCTGGCTTCGTAGACGGCTTCGCCGCGCGAATGCACGGCAAGTTTGCGGTAGATTTTTTTTATGTGCGCCGTGACCGTGTGCGGCGAGATGCCGAGGATTTCGCCGATTTCGTTAAAGCTCATGCCCTTGGCGAGCAGCTGCAAGATCTCGGTTTCGCGTGCCGACAGCGGATTGTTTTCGGCACTCGGCGTGCGAGCCGGCGCGGTCGGGCCGCCGGCCGCAGCGCCACCGCCCATGCGCGAGCGGATGGCGCGCAGGACGCTACGGGCCACCACCGGGCTTACCGGCGAGCCGCCGGCGCGCAACAGGCGGATGCACGAAATGACGTCGGCTGGGGTCGAATCCTTCAAAATGTAGCCGGTCGCGCCGGCCTCAATTGACGAGACCACATGCTGCTCGTCGCCGAAGACGGTCACCACCATGATGTCCACGTCGGGTTTGCGCTGACTCACGCTGCGGATCAGGTCGATGCCGGAACCGTCGGGCAGCCCCAGGTCGATGAGCATGACATCGAAATCTTCCCGATCGATCAGCGCCTGCGCCTCGCGCTTGTTTGCGGCCACGCCGACCAAACGCATCGTAGGTTCGCTATCGATGATCTGCGCGAACCGGCGACGGAACTCGGGTTCGTCTTCGACAATGATGATCGAGATCTGGTCGGCGCTCATGGTTTGGCGGTTCCGGCATGCGGTAAGTCTGTATGATAGCCCTATGCCGTGCGATCGACGAACCCCCCGATAAGCGCGGCAAACGTTTGGATCATGCCCGCGCTGCGTGGCGCCGGTTTTTGCGTCTGGCATGCAATCACGGCGCAAGCCGGACGAGTTCCCATTCCGCCCCGCGCCGCGTGAACAAGAGCCGGTCGTGCAGCCTCGAGGGCCTTCCTTGCCAGAACTCGAGGCTGCTGGGCACGAGCCGGTAGCCTCCCCAGTGCGGTGGGCGCGGTGGCCCCGATTGGCCCGCGAAGCGCTGCTCCATCTCGGCATAACGGTGCTCAAGCGCTTCGCGACTCGCGATCGGTTCGCTTTGCGGCGACGCCCACGCGCCGATGCGCGCTTCCAGCGGACGCTCGGCAAAATACGCGTCGGACTCGCCGGTCGGGATCACTTCGACCTGACCATCGATGCGTACCTGCCGCTCCAGATCCGGCCAGTAAAACAGCAGGCAGGCCTTCGGGTTTTCCGTCAGTTCGCGACCCTTGCGGCTCGCATAGTTCGTGAAAAAGACGAACCCGTTGCGGTCGAATTCTTTGCACAGGACAATCCGGACGCTGGGCTGGCCGTCGGCGCCGCTCGTGGCCAGAGACATCGCATTGCGGTCCGGACCTCCCGCATGCACCGCGTCATCGTACCAGCGGGCAAAAAGCGTAAACGGGTCTTGACCCGCGTTCTCCTCGTGCAGCGCCGCGCGAAGATATTCGGTGCGAAGATTGGCTTTGGGCATGATGCGCGGCAATATCGCGTGCGAAATTTTTTCGGGCGCCGGGCCCACTTTCGTACCGTGCGGCCGCAACCCCGGCAACCATTGTACTGACTGCGTGCACGAGATGAGTGGCGATGCTTCCGTCGCGGATTTGCAGCGGCGTTTTGGGGCGGTGGCCCGCCTCTACGGCGATGCCACCCTTGCGCGCTTTGGCAGTGCGCGCATTGCCGTGATCGGCCTGGGCGGAGTGGGCACGTGGGCCGCCGAAGCCCTGGCCCGCTCCGGCGTGGGCAACCTCACGCTCGTCGATCTGGATCACGTCGCCGAGAGCAACACCAATCGTCAGATCCACGCACTCGATCCGGACTATGGCAAGGCCAAGGTCCTGGCGATGGCGCAGCGCATCCGGGCCATTCATCCGGCGGCCGATGTGCGAGCGCTGGAAGACTTTGTCTCGGAGGACAACGTCGAGCGTTGCTTGCAGAACGTGGACCTCGTGATCGACTGCATCGACCACGTCGCAGCCAAAGCCGCGCTCGTCGCGCATGCCCATCGCAATGCCATCGCCATAGTGACCTGCGGTGGAGCCGGCGGCCGTGTGGATCCGTCGCGGATACGTCGCGATGACCTGGCCCGGGCGCGGGGGGACCGGCTGCTCGCAAGGTTGCGCCAGCACCTGCGGCGCGATTACGGCTTTTGCGGCCCGGGTCGCGGCCCGCGCGCGACGCGCTTTGGAGTGCAGGCCGTGTTCTCCGACGAGCCTGTGGTTGCATCGGCCCCGGCCTGCGAGCCGCCGCAGTCGGCGCCCGGCAGTCCTCTTGCCTGCGGCGGCTACGGCTCTTGCGTGACGGTCACGGCGACAATGGGTCTGGCCGCCGCGGCGTGGGCGCTGGAGCAGTTTCGTGCCCCTTGACCGCTGTCAAGCTTGGCATCGTGCCAGGCACTAGCATCTTTTCTCGAATAGTTCTGGCGCGGACTGCGGGGCGAGCGCCTCGGACACAACTCAGGAGTAGGCCATGTTCAGCAAGATTTTGGTGCCAACGGACGGCTCGGAGCTGTCCGTGCGTGCCGTGCAAGCCGCCGTCGAGCTTGCGAGCAAGCTCGGCGCGCGGATTGTCGGAGTAACGGTGGTCGAGCCCTACGCCTACGCGAGCCTGTCGGAGTACCGGCCCGAGACGGTTGCCGAGTACGAGCAGCGCGCCGATGAGGTTGCGCAAGAGCGTCTGTCAACGCTCGAGCGCCTCGCGCAAAAAGGAGGCGTGCCCGTGGAAACGACCGTCGTGCGCTCGTTTTCGCCCTTTGACGCGATCATCGAGACGGCCACGCGCTATGGATGTGACGCAATATGCATGGCCTCGCACGGGCGCCGCGGATTGGGTGCGGTCCTGCTGGGAAGCGAAACCCAGAAAGTGCTCACTCACAGTTCGGTTCCTGTGATCGTGTACCGCTAGCCCTGGCCCGGTCGATTTTGCGCAGTGCAACAAACGTGAAAACCAAACCCACAGCAGCGGCAGCGTGCCCAGATGCGCGGGCGGCGCCTGAATAGGTGATTGGCGCGCGCTGCAGCCACGCGCACGCTGCAAATCGGCGACATGGGCCAATAACCTGTCGCGACCCGGATCGCAAAGCAAACCGTTGGAGGCAACGATCATGACAGACAACGAGCAGACTGTTACCGATCTGGGCTGTTTTGAGGTCGGCTACGGACCCATGGACGAGATGCATCGGGAATTCCACGAACTGGTGCGTGCGTTGCAGCACTCGGGCGATGAGGGCGAAAAGCTCCTCGCCCTGCACGAGCACCTGCTGCGGCACTGTGCGCAGGAGGAGCGCTGGATGCGCGACTCGCGCTTCCCTGCCTGCGAGTGCCACCAGCGCGAACACGAGCTGCTGCTGGAAGTGGTCGCGGAGGTGCGCCGGCGCTTCGACGCGGGCGACTCCGAAATCGTGGCGCGACTGGCTGAGGAGCTACCGCAGTGGTTCGAAGCCCACGCGAACTCGATGGATGCTGCTTTGGGGGTTCATTTACGCGAACGCGAGGCAGCCGCGGCGGCGCCGGCGCAACGCGCCCCCGCCGAAGAGGCCGCCGCCTGAACTCCTAGCCCACGGGCGGCTTGGCCCGCGAACACGGCAACTGCCGTTTGTGGAGCCTCTTGGCCCGGTCAGTGCGCCGCGGGGGCGGGTTTCGTGTGTGCGGGCGCCGAGCCAGCGCCCGGCGGTGCACCGTTGGCGCACGCCTGATCGGAAAAGGACACGCGCCCCTGTTCTTCGCACCGGAACACTCGGCCGGGGTCCATGAGTACCTGATCGCCGCGCGTCGATCCGGCCTCGCTGGCGACAGGAGCCGCGGGTCGGGGCGCGATTTTCATAGTCGCGGCCGCAGAATCCGTCTGCGACAAACGCGGCGCGAGCCATCGGTAGGCGAGAAAGCTCACGCTGCCGGCCAGGGCGGCCAGCACCAGCGCGGTGAGCAACCGCAGCGACAGGTCAAAGCTGCGGTCGGCGGCGCTCGGAGTCGTGACGTCGGACATCGAGTTACTCGGCGGATGCGAAGGATACCGGGGCCATTATGACGCACTTCCTTGGTCCGGCGCCTCGCGCGCGCCGCGTGAGAAGCCTCCGGGGCACGCCATAATCTCCCTTTACCTTGAAGCGGGCTGCCAGGAACGGAGGTGTTGCGTCGCATGGATCGGAAATCAAGTCTGCCCGGCGCATCAGGGCGCAGGGCGGCGCGCCCGGTCCTGGTGCCGTTACTCGGCGCCTTGCTCATAGCCTTTTGCGGGCTCTCGACCGGAGCACGCGAGCGGGCGGAGCCGCGCAGTATCGCGCCCCGCGGTCCGCTGGCGCCTTCCGAGCAGTCGATGATTGCGCTTTTTGAGGCCGCCGCTCCCTCCGTGGCCTATATCACGACCGAAGTCGTTCACAGCGCCGGATTCTTCGGGGCCCAAGTAACGCAGCAAGGCGCCGGAAGCGGTTTTGTCTGGGACACGGCTGGGCACATCGTGACCAATAACCACGTGGTGGAGGGCGCCTCCCACGTCTTCGTGCAACTCGATGCCGGCGATCCGATTGAGGCGCGGGTCATCGGCGCTTCGCCCGAGTACGACCTGGCGGTGATCAAACTGTTGCGCCCCCCTCGCGGGCTGCGGCCGATCGGATTGGGAACGTCGAGCGACCTGAAAATCGGGCAGTCGGTCTACGCGATCGGAAACCCGTTCGGGCTGCAACGCACGCTCACGCACGGGATCGTGAGTGCGCTCGACCGCGAGCTGCCCACCAGCTACGAACGCGAAATCGCGGGCGTCATCCAGACCGACGCGGCGATCAACCCCGGAAACTCCGGCGGTCCCCTGCTCGACAGCGCCGGCCGTCTGGTGGGCGTGAACACCGCGATCCGCTCGGACAGTGGCAGTTCGGCGGGCATCGGATTTGCGATTCCAGTCGATCTTGTCAATCGCGTCGTGCCTTCGCTCATTTCGCGCGGGCGCGCGCCGCTGCCGGGCATTGGAATCACACCCGTGCGCCCCGACTTGGTCGAGCGAGCGGGCATCGCCGGTGTGGTCATTGCGGAAGTACGACGCGGCACACCGGCAGCCGAGGCGGGACTGCGGCCGATGAACCCCAAGACCGGTGACTTGGGTGACGTCATCGTCGGTGTCAACGGCAAGCGCATCGAGACGCTGTCGAATTTTGTCGCCGAACTGGGCCGAAGCGGCGTGGACGCCATGGTGGATCTCACCGTTGTGCGCGACGACCGGGAGCGCAAGGTGCGCGTCCGGGTCATCGAGGTCGGACGCTGATCACAGGGGTTGGGTCGAGCGCTGCAGCCAGGCGGCCGCGGCGGCGCCCACCCACGGGCTCAAGCGCTCGCGCACCGTCCGGTGATAATCGTTGAGCCACGCCAGCTCGTCGGGACGCAGCAAGCCGGGCTCGATGCAGCGCGTATCGATCGGGCACAGGGTCAGGGTCTCAAAGGCGAGAAACTCGCCGAACGGGCCGCTGCCCGCCGGTACGGTTGCCAGCAGATTTTCGATACGCACGCCCCACAGGCCCGGCCGATAGATGCCGGGCTCGTTGGATGTGATCATCCCCGGCTCCATGGCGGTGTTCGGATCCGGTGCCAAATGCGGCGAGATCGACTGGGGGCCCTCGTGCACGTTGAGGAAATAGCCCACGCCATGGCCGGTGCCGTGCCCGTAGTCAATCCCCGCGGCCCAAATCGGCGCTCGCGCCAAAGCGTCGAGCATGGGCGATCGCGTGCCCCGCGGGAACTGGGTCCGGGAGAGTTGAATCATCCCCTTGAGAACGAGCGTGAAGTCCCGGCGCTGTTCTGCCGTGACGCGGCCGATCGCGATGACCCGCGTGATATCGGTCGTGCCCGTTTCGTACTGACCGCCCGAGTCGATTAGCAGCAGTCCGTCGGCGCAGCCCGCGCGCTCGCAGATGACGGCGTGCGAGCTGGCCGTGGCGCTGTAGTGCGGCGAAGCACCATTGGCGTTAAAGGCTGCAATCGTGCCAAAGCTCAGACTCACGAAACCCGGGCGGCGGGCGCGCTGTTCGGTGAGGCGCTCGTCGATTGTGAGCTCCGTTATGCGCTCGCACCGGTCCAGCGCCTGTTCCAGCCAGACGAAAAATTCACAAAGCGCCGCGCCGTCTTGCTCCATGGCCTTGCGCACATTGGCCAGTTCGGCATCGGTCTTGCGCGACTTGAGCAACGTCGTCGGATTGACCTGCTCGACGATGCGTACCCCCTCACAGACGGATCGTGCCAGTGCCAGCGTCACGCGACGCGGGTCGAGCAAGAGGACCTCGCCGGGTGGCAGGGCCCGCAATGCCGCCGCCGCCTGTCCGTAGTCAACGATTGTCACGCCGTCGGCGCGCAACTGCTCCTCCAACGGTGGTGCGACCTTGCCCGGGGCGAGGAACAGTCGTACCGCATCGGGGCCGATCAGCACATGGGCCAGAAACACCGGGTTAAACGGAACGTCGGCGCCGCGAAGATTGAGCAGCCAGGCGATATCGTCGAGGCTCGAGATCCAATGCCAGCGGGCGCCGAGCGCGGCCATCTGTTCGCGCACCTGGGCCAGTTTTTCGCGACGACCGAGCGACTCCAGCGCGCGGGAGCGTTCGCGCACGGGCGCGGTCGGCAGCGCCGGGCGTGCGGGCCAGATTTCCTCGGGCAAATCCAGATCCGTGCGCAGGCGCGCCCCGCGCTTTTGCAGCGCCGCTTCGAGCGAGCGGGCCACCGAAAGGCCAAGACAGGTGCCGTCGATGCCCACCTCCGAGTCCTGGGCGACGTGTTGCCCGAGCCAGTCAAACAGTGCCGAACCCAGGGCGCTGCTCGCGCGCACGGTCTCGATTCCGGTACCGGCCAATTGCGCCTCAGCATCCACCCAGTAGCGGCTGTCGACCCAAACTCCCGCAAAATCGGCGGTGAGCACCAAGGTGCCGGCGGAGCCGGAAAATCCGGTGAGCCACCGGCGCGACTGCCATCGTTCGGGAAGGTATTCCGACAGATGCGGATCGGAGGACAACGCGATCCAGGTCGACAATCCGTGCGCACGCATGCGCTCGCGCAGCGCCTCGATGCGCTCGCGAATCTGCCCTACCGCGTTGACAACACTATCCATCGCGCATCACCGCGTTGTTTGATCCAACTGCCGCTGGCCAGACCAATAGCGTCATCGGCGCCGAGCGCTAGCGAGCGCGCGAGTCCTTCAAGGTGGAGATACGGTTAAACACCGGACGTTGCGATTGGTGATCGACTCGATCGGCGACGAAATATCCGTGCCGTTCAAACTGATACCGGTCCTCGGCCAGCACGCCGGCCAGCGACGGCTCCGCGTAGGAACGCAGGACCCGCCGGCTGCCCGCATGGAGCAGCGTGCGGTAATCCGACGCGCTCGCGTCGGGATCGGCGAGCGTAAAGAGCCGGTCGAAGAGCCGCACCTCCACCGGCACCGCGTCGGCCACCGCGAGCCAGTGAATCGCGCCCTTGACCTTTACGCTGTTGGCGCCGGCCGTGCCGCTTCTCGTCAGCGGCAGTATTTCGGCGTAGACGACGCGCACCGTGCCGTCGGCGTCCTTCTCGAAATCCGTGCAGCGGATCACGTAGGCGTAGCGCAGCCGCACCATGCCGCCGGGACAAAGGCGAAAGTAATCCGCGGGCGGGTGCTCAAGGAAGTCCTGCGCGTCGATCCACAGTTCGCGGCGCAGCGCCAGTTCGCGCATTCCGCGTTCGGGCAGGTGCGGATGCACCGGTGCCCGGCAGATTTCCTTGGTCGCCGCCTCGACATTCGTGAGAACCAGACGCAGCGGCTCCAGAACCGCGATCGCGCGCGGCACGCGGGGATCGAGGTCCTCGCGCAAAGCCTGCTCCAGCACATCGAAATCGATGCGCGAGTCGGCTTTGCTCACGCCGATGCGCTCGGCAAACAGCGCCAAACTCTGCGGCGTGTACCCGCGCCGGCGCAATCCGACGATCGTGGGCATCCGCGGATCGTCCCAACCGTCGACCAGGCGCTCCTCGACGAGCTGAATGAGCTTGCGCTTGCTGAGCACCACGTAATCGAGATTCAGCCGCGAAAATTCGTATTGCCGCGGCAGTTCGAAGGGATCGGGCCGGCGCTCCTCCAGAGCGTGGGTGAGCAGCGGAGCAAACTGCTCGGCTTGACCGAGCAGCAGTCCAAAGAAGGCGTCGAGATCGCGCACGACTGCGCTGCGGGCATGTTCCCAGCTGGTGAACAATGCGCGCATTTGCGTCTCGGCTTCGCTCGCAAACAGTTTGTGCGCGAAATTATGGCAATGCAGGGCGAACTCCCGCGCTGCCTCGAGCCCCTGCGCACGAATCGAGCGCACGAGCTCCAGGGCCTCGCGCCACTGCGGGGCACGCAGCGTCGGCACGCAGCGCTCGACGCACCAGTCGTACAGCGGCCGATGGTCCTCGAACTCGAGCGTACAAATGCTGTGCGTGATGCACTCGAGGGCGTCGGATAAGGCATGGGTGAAGTCGTACATCGGATAGATGCACCACTGGTCGCCCGTGCGGTGGTGATGCGCGAACCGGATCCGATACAGCGTCGGATCGCGCATGTTGATGTTGGGCGAGGTCATGTCGATGCGTGCCCGCAGCACCATGCTGCCCTCGGGGTGCTGGCCGGCGCGCATCTGCCGCAGCAGTTCCAGACTCTCCGTGGGCGCCCGGTCCCGGTAGGGAGAATTACGTCCGGGCTCGGTCAGGGTTCCGCGCGTGAGCCGCATTTCCTCGGGGCTTAACTGGTCGACGTAGGCGTGGCCGCGCGCGACCAGAAACTCCGCGCATTCGTAGAGCCGTTCGAAATAATCCGAGGCGAAATACAGGTTGTTCTGGGTCGCATCGGCCCAGTCAAAACCCAGCCAGCGCACGGCCTCCAGGATGGCGTCGACGTACTCCTGCTCCTCGCGCGTCGGATTGGTGTCGTCAAAGCGCATATGGCAGCGACCGCGGAAATCGCGCGCCAGACCGAAATTCAGAAAGATGGACTTCGCGTGCCCCAGGTGCAGGTAACCGTTGGGTTCGGGCGGAAACCGCGTGCGGATGCGAGCCGCATCGGGAGAGCCGCGCCGCTCGAAATCCCCATCCCCCGGCTGACCGTTCCAGTGCCGCTGGGCGAAGCGGCCCGCGGCCAGGTCACTGGCGACGATGTTGCGAATGAAATTGGTCGCCGCGTGTTCTTTTTTGGAGACCTTCGTTTCCATGATCGGCCTCATTGTAGCGGCGCGCGGCGACGTGCCTCCGGATCGAGTCCCAGCGCAGCGGCCAGGCGCCTGCGCTCGCGGCGCACCGTCGCGCGCAGAATCGAGCGCAGCCCCCGCTCTTTCATCTCCACAAGGGCGCGCTCGCGCAAGACGATCGGCGCACCGAGCTGGCGCGCGCGGCGCGAGAACTCCACATCGGCACGCTCCTCGGACACCGCGAAGCCTTCGAGGGCGAAAAATGCCGAGCGCGATACAAAGATCGCCTGCTCCCACATGCAAATGCCGGTGAGGCGGGAGCACCAGTTTGCGAGCGCAGCGGCGAGCTCCAGCGCAGCGCTCGGTCCCTGGGAGGGATTGCGAAACGACACATCGAAGCAGCCCCAGGGACTGGTGGAGTTGGAAAGCGCGCGCGCGATTGCGCGATCGGCCTGCGCAGGCAGGCGCACCGCTTCCGGCAAGAAAAGGAGCGCATCCGCGCCTTCGGCCTCCGGCAGGCGGCTGGCGGCATTGAGCCGGACCGAGAGCTTCTGGGCTGCGACCAAAACCCGGTCGGCCAGATTTTGTGCGCGCGCCACCGCGCTTTGGCCATCTCCGGCGTCGACGACAATGACCTGATGGCCGCGGCGGCGCAGATCGGCCAGCGCAAGCAGGCTCTCCTCGATGCCCTGCGCCCGAGTGTCGATCGGCACGATCACCGCCAGGCGCACGTGCGTTCGCGCTCCGCCTCAATAGTCCAGGCGCCGTACGGCGCGGGACAAAAACGCGAGATTGCGCTGCACGGTGCGGCACCAGTCGCACACCCGCAGGTGCAGGTGCAGTGCCAGGCGCTCGGACCAGTCCAGCGTGGTGTCGTGCTGGCGCGACAGCAGTTCGTGCGCCTCGCGACAATTGATCCGCAATTTAATCATTTCGCCGGGCGCCTTGAGCCGCAAACCACCGAGCCTCCAGGCACTCGCGCAGACGCATCCGTGCCCGGTAGAGCATGACAAAGCAATTAGTCGATGTCACTTGCAATTCCTTACAGATTTGCATGGTATCGAGCTCGAGCCACTCGCGCAGCAAGAATACGCGGCCCAGTGGTGCAGGCAGCTCGTCGATGCAGGCCTGCAGCACCGCGAAGAACTCGCTGCGCGCCAAGGCCGATTCCGGATCGCCCCAGTCGTGGGGCGCGCTCGCGCGGTGCCCGCTCGCGTCAAAGAGTTCGTCGAGCGCTTCACCTTCGTCAACTTGCTGCTGCGCTTCGATCGCAACCTCGCGGCTGTGGCGCCGGATCTGATCGATGATTTTGTGTTTGAGGATTCCCACGACCCAGGTGCGCAATTGCGAGCGACCACGGAAGGCCGACATGCCCTCCATTGCGGCGACGATGGTCTCGGAGACCGCGTCCTCGGCCCAGGCCTCGTTGCGCAGTTGCAGCCGCGCGATGCGCAACAGCATGGGGCGCAAATCGGCGATGGTCTGCGCGGAACTGCTCTGCTCGGGCGCACGCACCGCTGGCCCGTCGTACTCAGAAGCCGCAGGCCTGGCCGTCGCGCCGGCTGTCGCTGGCCGCGAGGTAGCCGACGCTCGACGGATCGCCCAGGCGCCAGACAAATTGACCCGAGCCAAAGTCCATGTACGAATCCTCCCCGGTGACGATCCGATGGCCACGGCGGGCCAGCTCCGCGCGCGCCGCCGGATCCATCGTCGGCTCCACTTCAATGTCCAGGCCCTGATTCCACTTCCAGCGCGGGGCGTCACACGCGGCCTGTGGCTGCTGGTGCGCAAGGAGCATGCGGCACAGGGTCTGTACCTGCCCCTGCGGTTGCATGTTTCCTCCCATCACGCCGAAGCTCATTTGGGGCTGTCCCGCCTTGGTCAAAAAGCCGGGAATGATCGTATGAAACGGCCGCTTGCCGGGCGCAACGCAGTTCGGGTGGGCCGGCATCAGACTGAAGGCGTGACCCCGGTTTTGTAGCGAAATTCCCCAGCCGGGCACGACGACGCCGGATCCAAAGCCCATATAGTTCGATTGAATCAGGCTCACCATCTGGCCGCGTTCATCGGCCGCGGTGAGATAGATTGTGCCGCCGCGCGGTGCCGTGCCCGGGGTCGCGAGGCGCGCCCGCCGCGAGTCGATTTGGGCCGCGCGCTCGCGCAGGTACCCATCGTCGAGCAAGTCCTCGCAGCGCACCGTCATCGCCCCGGGGTCGGCCACGTGTGCGTAGACATCGGCGAATGCAAGCTTCATCGCCTCGATCACGACGTGATACCAGTCGGCCGAGTCGACGCTATAGGACGCGAGCGCCGTGTGCCGCAAGATGCCCAGACACATCAGGGCGGCGATCCCCTGCCCATTGGGCGGAATCTGGTGCAGTTCGTATCCATGAAAACCCAGCGCGATGGGCTCGACCCACTGGGGCGCGTAGGCAGCCAAATCCGTCTGCGTGAGCGCGCCCCCGGTGGCGCGCGCAAACTCCGCGATCGCTGCGGCCACTTCTCCGCGGTAGAAGCTCTCGCCGCGGGAGCGTGCAATGCTTCGCAGCGTGCGCGCGGCCCCCGGTATCGTGACGTGTTCGCCCACCGCGGGCGCGCGCCCAAAAGGCAGAAAGTGCTCGGCGAATCCCGGCTCGCTGGCCAGAAGCGCCGCGCCGCGCTCCCACTTTTGCTGCGTGATCAAACTCACGGCAAAACCGCGCTCCGCATACGCGATCGCGGGCGCCAAAACCTCATCGAAGTCCAAGCGGCCGAAGCGACGGTGCAGTTCGGCCCACCCGGCCACGGCCCCCGGGACGGTCACGGTGTCCCAGCCGCGCATCGGTCGTGTTGCCTCGCATTGCGCGCCGTAGCGCGCAACGAAATACGCGTGCGTCCAGGCCATCGGAGCCGTGCCGCTGGCGTTGAGGCCGTGCAGGCGGCCCTCGTCCCAGACGAGGGCGAACAGATCCGATCCCAGGCCGTTGGAGCACGGTTCCGTGAGGGCGATCACGGCCGCGCTGGCAACCGCGGCGTCGACTGCATTGCCGCCACAAGCCAGCGTGCGCAATCCGGCGCTCGCCGCAAGCGGATGGGAAGTCGACACGACGTTGCGTGCGAAAACCGGCGTGCGCACGCTCGGATAGGGGTTGGGCCATGAAAAATGCGCGGCGTCCATTTCCTTCGCACTTTGCTCCAGTTAAGCCTCGCTTGCACGACCCCCGGTTTCTTGGGAAATCTTAACCGTGTTGACGGCTTGGACCCCCGGTGACGGGCTTTTATGACCTGTGGCTTAGGTGCGCACAAGCAATGTCCAGCGCCGGAGGCGGCAATGCGCTAAACCGAACGACAAGCCGCCGACTCATTGTGCATTCGGCGCCCTACAAACAGGTAAAATTACAATTCGTCATTGTCTGTCAATGGGGCGCCGGTGCCGGCGCCTGTCGTTTGACCGTCCCGAGGAACTTCCCGGCCATGCATCTGGCGTCGAACCGTTCCCGGCAGGACGCCGTGCTTCTTCTGCATGGCCTGTCGGGCAGTCCCTTAGAAATGCAGTACCTCGAGCGCTGCGCACGGCAAGCGGGATTTCGCGCGCACAACCCGAGCATTCCCGGCTGCGGAATGGCCGGGCGCAAGCATCGGTTTGATACCGGGGTCTGGCGCCAGTGGGTGGACTTCGCCGCCGAGCAGCTCGATGCGCTGAGCCGTGAGCACGAGCGCGTGTACGTCTCGGGCCTGTGCGTGGGCGCCGTGCTCGCGCTGCGCCTGGCCATCGAGCGGCCCCAGCAGGTCGCGGGTCTTGCGCTCGTGTCCACGACCCTGGCCTTCGATGGCTGGCGCATGCCGTGGTACCGGGTCCTCGCGCCCCTGGGATGGCATACGCCCCTGCGTCGGCGGATCGCCTGGCCCGAGCGCCACCCCTACGGACTGAAAAACGAGCGTCTGCGCCAGTGGGTGCTGCGTGCGTGGGCCACCGGCCCGCAATCCGGCGGCGCAACCACGGCCGCCGGGGCCGCGTACCTGCCGCTGTCGGGGATCCACGAAGCGCATCAACTGATCCGCGCCGTGCGCCGCGACATTGCGCAGGTGCGAGCGCCGACCTTGATCCTGCATGCGATCGAAGACGACGTGGCCAGCCCCAGCAGCGCCAGCTTCGTCGCGCTCAACATCCGCTCGAGCGTAGTGCGTACAATTCTGTACCACAACAGCTACCATATACTGACGCTGGACAATGACAAGCAGTCCGTCGCCGACGAAACGATCGGGTTTTTCCGCGGCCCGGCCGGCGCAGGCGCGGCTCGCTCCGATGAACACGGCGAGGGCGTCAAACCCAAGCTCTTTGTAGTGGCGTAACGAACGATGAGTGCCGATCTGGCCGGAAAAATTCAATCACTGATCGCCGAGCATTTCGGCCTCGATCTGAGCAAGCTCACACCCGAGACGCAAATCGCCAGTCTGGGAATCGATTCGCTGGCGATGATCGAGTTCATGTTCGCGGTGGAAGAAAAGCTCAACATCCGCATGGCCGATTCACGCGCGCCGCTCGTGACGGTCGCCGACGTCATCGCGGAAATCGAACGCGCGGTACGCGGGCAGCAGCCAGCCCAGGCCGCGTAGGACTTGCACGCGATTTGGCGTTCGCTGCAAGCCCCCTGGCGGGGGAGCAACGCTTGCGTGTCCGGTCGGTGCGGCCAGCGGCAGAGGTCGGGCCGTGCCTGAGGGGCGCACCGTCTGTGTGACGGGCATGGGCGTTGTGAGCCCAATCGGGACGAACATTGGCGAGTTTCTCGTGTCGCTGCAAAACGGGCGCTCGGGGATCCGCGCGTTGCGCAGCGATTTCTCGCAGCGGCTCGCGCACAACGCCTTCGGCGTGGTCGAGCTGCCCGAGCAGTTGCCGTTGCCGCGCGCCCGCCTGGCGGGAGTCGACCGTTTCAGCGCCTTTGCCTTGATCGCCGCGCACGAAGCCGTCGCCGACGCGGGGCTTGCGGGCGCCGCGTGTCTGGAGCGTGCAGTCGTTTGCGTGGGCACCGGCTTGGGCGGGGCCGAAACATTGCAGCACGGCTACGAGGAACTGCTGCTGCGCGGCGGCGGGCGCATCAATCCGCTGACGGTGGTCAAGGGCATGAATAATGCGGCGGCCGCACACATCGCCATCGACTTCCGCTGCCATGGCCACAGCATCACGTATTCCACCGCGTGCTCTTCCTCGGCCATCGCCATCGGCGAGGCGCTGCTTGCGCTGCGCCACGGGCGCGCCGACGTGGCGATCGCGGGGGGAGCCGAAGCCTTGCTCACCTTGGGCACGATTGCGGCCTGGGAGGCGCTGCGGACGCTGGCGATACCGGATCCTGCCGATCCGGCGACGGCCTGCCGGCCGTTCGCGGCCGACCGTACCGGCCTGGTTCTGGCCGAAGGTGCAGGTTTCGTGCTGCTCGAAGAAGAGGAGCACGCGCGCGCCCGCGGCGCAAAGATTCACGCGCGCCTGCGTGGATATGGCACGAGCACCGATGCAACGCACATGACCAAACCCGATGCACTGGGACAGACGGCGGCCATGCAGGCGGCGCTCGACGACGCGGGTCTGCGTGCGGCGCAGATCGGCTACGTGAACGCGCACGGTACCGCAACGGTTGCCGGCGACATCATCGAGACGCAGGCGATCAAGCAGATATTCGGGGAGCACGCCAAGACGCTGGCAGTGTCCTCGACCAAATCGATGCACGGGCACCTGATGGGGGCCACGGGCGCCGTGGAATTCATTGCCAGCTTGCTGGCGATGCGCGAGGGCTTCGCTCCACCGACGATCAACCTGCACAAACCCGATCCGCAGTGCGACCTCGATTATGTCGCCAACCGTGCGCGGCACGGTCTGCAGCTCGAGCACGTCATGAGCAATTCCTTTGCCTTTGGCGGCAGCAACGCCGTGCTCATCGCTTCGCGCGCCCCGGCCTGAATCCGCCCCCGATGTCTTGCTGGCCGTACCCGCACCTGCTGGCCCACCGCGGCGGGGGAACCTTGGCGCCGGAGAACACCCTGGCGGCCTTCGATGCCGGGCTGCGCTACGGCTGTCGCGCCGCCGAAATCGACGCGGTGCTGAGCGCCGACGCCGTGCCCGTGCTGCTGCACGATGCGAGTGTGGATCGGACCACCAACGGCCACGGCTCGGTGGCCGACATGCGCTTGGAGCAACTCGCCTTGCTCGACGCGGGCAGCTGGTTTGATGCCCGCTTTGCCGGCGCGCGCATCCCCACGCTGCTGCAGGCCCTGCGCCATTGCAACGAGCACGGAATCTGGCTCAATGTGGAGATCAAGCCGGTGCCCGGCCACGAGGAGCGCACCGGCCGGATCGTTGCCGAGACCACGGCGCGGTTTTGCGCCGAGGTCGGCGCCTCGGAGCGGGCCCTGCCGCTACTGTCCTCGTTTTCCCGGGCCGCCTTGCAAGAGGCGCGGCGAGCGGCGCCCGAACTGCCGCGCGGATTGCTGTTTTCCCAGATTGCCGCCGACTGGCGCGAGGCGCTGCAGGCGCTCTCGTGCGCCTCGCTGCACTGCGACCATCGCAAGCTCACGCCGGAGCTGGCGCAGCAAATCACTTCGAGCGGATACGGTTTGCTTTGCTACACCGTCAACGATCCGCACCGGGCCCGGACGCTCTGGAGCTGGGGCGTGGACGCCATCTGCACCGACCGCATCGATCGAATCGGACCGGCCGACGAGCCCGGCGGCCCGCGGAGGGTTCGCGCTTAAGAGATCTGCGGCGGTCGCCGCGGCGCCAAAGGGCGCTCAGCGATCGGGCTTGGGCGCGCTCGAACCCAGCAGCGCGCGCAGGCGCTCGGCGTCGAGAATGCGCACGTGTTTTTGATCGACCTCGATCAGGTGCTCCTGAGCAAAGTGCGACAGCGCGCGGCTCACCGTTTCCAGCTTCAGACCCAGAAAGCTTCCGATTTCGGCACGGGTCATGCGCAGCACAAACTCGGAACGCGAATAGCCTCGCGCCTCGAAGCGCTGCGAAAGATTGAGCAAGAACGCTGCGAGCCGCTCTTCGGCGCGCATGCTGCCCAGCAGCAACATCACGCCGTGCTCGCGCACGATCTCCCGGCTCATCACTTTGCGCAGGTGGTTTTGCAGCGCCGGCAAGGTGGTGGCGAATTCCTCCACCCGTTCGTAGGGAATCACGCACACCTCGGTGTCTTCGAGAGCGGTGACGTCGCAGGTGTGCGCGTCGTTGGAAATTCCGTCCAGACCGACGAGTTCGCCGGCCATGTGAAAGCCCGTGACCTGCTCGTGGCCGTCGCTCGACATCAGGGTGCTCTTGAGAAATCCCAGGCGCACCGCGTACAGCGATTCGAAGCGATCGCCGGCACGAAACAGCGACTCGCCACGGTGAATTCTGCGACGCGTGGCTACGATCTGCTCGACACGACCGAGTTCTTCGGCCGACAGCCCTACCGGAAGGCACAGCTCCCGCAGATTGCAATTCGAACAGGCGACGCGAAGGTTGGCCAAGTTCATAACGTTCTCAGGTAAAGGCGCGAAGCGGCTGAGCGGTCAAGAAGTTCGGCGTGCCGGACTGGACTGCCCTTGACCCTGATCAAGACTTTTCTCCGGCAAGGTGGGATATTACTCGTGATAATCCTTAGTGTATTTGTGGTCCCTGGACCCCCTCGGTCTTCGACCGGAGAGGGGGCCGGGGCGCTTCGCGTGCTGCGGGCCCCTGTACTCGGGGGCCGGTTCCGCGGGCGGCGTTTGCGCGGCCGAGGCGTCGGCGCACTGTGGACCAGAGAAAAGGCGAGGCAGCGAGCGGCATTTGGAACAGCGGGCAATGAACAAACCAGGCAGGACGGATCCGGGC
>DASPPB010000084.1:0-27272 GCA_035625725.1 Burkholderiaceae bacterium | reverse complement strand
CAGCGCCTGAATTTTGTGGCTGGCGGCCTTGCGGATGACGTAGAGCTTGCGCTCGAGCGCATCGGGCACCATGACGTCGGGACCACGCCCAATGAAAATCTGCCGGATCACGGGCTCGCGCTCCCGCACGAGTGGCGACATCGGCATTTCGCGGTCCACCGGTACGTCGCGCCACCCCAGCACGACTTGCCCCTCGGCGCGCACCGTGCGTTCGAGTTCCTGCTCGCAGGCCAGGCGCGAGGCGCTTTCCCGTGGCAGAAAAATCATGCCCACGCCGTACTCGCCAGGCGGCGGCAGCTCAAGGCCTTTGGCAAGAAGCTCACTGCGGTAAAACGCGTCGGGAATTTGCAGCAAGATGCCGGCACCGTCGCCAAAGAGCGGATCGGCGCCAACCGCGCCTCGATGATCGAGATTGCGCAAAATGAGCAGGGCCTGCTCGACGAGCGTGTGACTGCGCTCGCCACGGATGTTGGCCACAAAGCCCACGCCACAAGCATCATGCTCGTAGTGGCGGGCGTAAAGTCCGGCCGCCTGAGCCTCTGCGCGTACGCGCTCGCTCAACTCTGCCTGCCCCGCCGGCAGGGCCGGAGCGTCGTCGCGTTCGATTGTGTCCTTCATCGGTGCTCCTCGGCCCCCGTGGGCGCGCTGCACTTCCCTATGCAACGTGGCCCTTCCGACCGAGTTCCGGCCGGTCAAGCCAAATTCGAACTGTATCGCAACGCACCAATTCTCTCAATCAAATTAAATAGGGTCAGAGTATATTTGGTGAAAAATGTCCGGTGACATGAAATTAAATGGGGACATAGTAATTGAGTCGTGGCGAAAAGCCAGACCCTTGGCGAATCGACGAGCGCGTGCGATGGAACCCTGGGCGGCGGCGGAGCGCTCAGCAAGAGGGCCGCCGTTTTCTGGCATCCTTGTCGGCTGGCCATGATCGAAGAAACGCGCACCCAAAAGCCGCATGCCGCCGGGCTCGACGCGGCGCGCGCCGGTCCGAATCCGCCGCAAGCCGCGCCCGCCGCTGCCCCTGCCGGGGGGGCGACATCGCAGCCACGCCTGACCGCACTGGCCCATGGCGGAGGTTGCGGCTGCAAGGTTGCGCCGGCGCTGCTTGCGCAGATTTTGCGCACCAGCACACCGCAGATCGTGCCATCGGAGCTTCTGGTCGGAATTGAGACGGCCGATGATGCGGCGGTGTACCGACTCAACGACGAGCAGGCACTGGTTGCCACTACGGATTTTTTCACCCCGATCGTCGATGACCCGTTCGACTTTGGTCGCATCGCGGCCACCAATGCGATCTCCGACGTATACGCAATGGGCGCCACGCCCGTCCTCGCGCTGGCGATCGTGGGAATGCCCGTTAGCGTCCTTTCGGTCGAAACCATTCGCACAATCCTTGAGGGCGGCGCGGCCGTGTGCCAAGCGGCCGGAATTCCCATCGCCGGGGGTCACACGATCGATTCGGTCGAACCCATCTACGGATTGGTGGCCATCGGGCTGGCGCACCCCGAGCGCGTGGCTCGCAACAGCGGCGCGCGTCCCGGCGACCGGCTCGTGCTCGGCAAACCTCTGGGCGTCGGGGTTTACTCGGCCGCGCTAAAAAAAGATGCGCTCGATGCGCAGGGCTACGCCTGCCTCATCGACACAACTACGCGCCTAAATACCCCAGGGCCGGAGCTCGCGGCGCTCAAAGGGGTGCACGCGCTCTCGGACGTGACGGGGTTCGGCCTGGCCGGTCATGCGCTTGAATTCGCGCGCGGGTCGGGTTGCCGCCTGCGCATTGACTGGCGGCGGGTGCCGCTGCTGCCCGGCGCGAAGGAGTTGGCCGGCCGCGGTTTTGTCACCGGCGCCTCGAATCGCAATTGGGCTAGCTATGGTGCGCAGGTACAGCTGCCCGAGGGCTTCTCCGAGGTCGATCGCGCGCTGCTCACGGATCCGCAAACCAGCGGCGGATTGCTCGTGAGCTGCGCGCCGGACGCCGTACCGATGGTGCTGGAGGTGTTCGGGCGCCATGGATTTGGAGCGGCAGCCGCATGCGGCTCGGTACTGGCCGCGGCCGATGCGCCCCTGCTGCAGGTCACCGCGTAAATCTCTATCGCAGGCCGTGCATCCAGCGCCGCAGCAGCGGGAGCAGCGCTACGGCCAGCGCTGCCGAAGCCAGACCTACCCACACCATCAGCGCGAACAGCCCACCGTACCTTTGCGCGGCCTGGGCCAGGTTCACGTGCGCGCCCGGCTCGATTTGCAACGATGCAAGGCTCGAAAAAGCGGCGGCAAGCTGCTCGGAAAAAGAGGTGGCCAGCAGCCAGCCACTCATCATGACCGCGGCCACCTTGGGCATGGTGAGTTCGGAGACCGCCGCCAAAGTGATGGGTGACAGACAGACTTCGCCGACCTCCAAGACCAGGTAGGCAAGCGCGAGGTACCACACGCTTGCCAAACGCCCCTGCGCCGCCACCTCGTTGGCCCACACCAGAGGCACGAACGAAACGCCCGCCAGCGCCAAGCCGACGACACATTTGGTGCCCTTGTGCGGATTGAGCCCAAAGCGATCCAGATAGGGCCACAGCCACGAAAACAGCGGCGCGAGAAGCACGAGAAACAAGGCGCCCAGATACGTGAGCGACCCGGCCGTCTGTGGCAAAACGGCGCTGTCGTGCACGATGAACACGAAACCCACGGTCGTGAGCGCCGCCAGCGCGGTCGCCGCAGCCCGCACGGACGACTGGCGCAGGGCAAACGCCGCCACGAAAGGCGATGCAGCCAGCGGCACGATGGACCAAGGCAAAGGCTTGCCCTCGCGCACGACCAACGAGGGGAAGAGGTCCTTATCAAGCATGCGGTCGGTGAAGGTCACCCAAGACGCATACGTCTGCTCGTAGAGCGCAAAAAACAGCAGTACGAAGGTAATGAAAAAAATGATGCTGATCATGCGCCCCCGCTCGACGCGGTTGGCGCGCGTGCGCAGATACCACACCAGCCAAAGCAGCCAGACCGCAAGCACGATGCCTTGTACACCGGCGACCAGGCGCGGCGCGGTAAGCAGCGCCGCAACACCCGCCACCACGAGCAAGGTGCCCGCGTAGAGCGCCGTTTGCAACCGCACAAAACCCAGCACCCGTGCGCGCAGCCGCGCCGCGTCGGGCGGCTCGCCGATTCCCCGAAGGTATTGCTGGCCGGACAAGAACACGCCGAGCCCCGCAACCATGCCTACGCCGGCCGCGCCAAACCCGTAGCGCCACCCATAGACCTCGCCGACATAGCCGCAGATCAGACTTGCGAACAAGGCGCCCAGATTGATCCCCGCGTAGTACAGCGTGAAGCCCGAATCGCGCCGCGGATCGTCAGACTGATAGAGCAAACCGACGATGGTCGCGATGTTGGGTTTGAGAAAGCCCACGCCGCAGATGATCAGGGACAAGGAAAAATAAAAGGCTGCGAGCGCCATGGCATCCCGGGTCACGACACCGCTGGCGTCGACCGTCGCCGCCTGTCCTTCGTAGGCCATACCGAGGTGGCCGAAGCACAGCAAGATTCCCCCGAAAATGACTGCTCTGCGCATTCCCAGCAAGCGGTCGGCGATCACACCGCCCAACACGGGAACGGCGTATACCAGACCTGCGTACGCGCCCAGTACGAGATAGCCCAGCGAATCGCCGAACAAGTGGTGCTTGAGCATGTACAGCAGCAACAACGCCTTCATGCCGTAGAAGGAAAAGCGCTCCCACATCTCGGTGAAGAAACAAACGAAGAGGCCTCGCGGGTGGCCGAAGAGCTCCCTTGCTTGCCCGTGAAGCGCTTCGCTCGGTCGCGCAGCCGGTGGAGAAATTGCAGCAGGCGTCGGATTCATGCAGCGCTCGGGCGGTGCCGCGGCAAAAACGCAAGGCTACTTGCTGCAGCCGGGGCTGACTAGCGCAAAGCGCGACCGAGGCCTGCCGGTGCAGCGCGCGCGCCTTAAGCGCCGAGCGCGTCGCGCTCCGCGGTAGGAAGGCTGCGGAGATTGCGCAGAACGGGCTGGCGCAAAGCTATCAGCGCCAAAGCCAAGGCCACGCTTCCCGAAAAAGCCAAGGCGGCCTGCAAGCCCACGTGCTCGCCGATCCAGCCGCCGAGCAGTGCGCCGGGGATTCCTGGCAACAGGATCAGCCAGCGCATGGTGCTGGTCATGCGACCCAGCAGTGGGGCCGGCGTGACGGCCTGGCGCAGCGCCAAAAAATTGACATAGAGAAAAACCGCGCCCACCCCGAAGCAGACCAGCATGAACGTAAAGGCGGCCACTCCGAGCGCGCCGCCCGGTGCGACCGCAAGCAACAGCCAGCCCAGTGCGCACAGCCCGATGCCCAGCACCAGTGCCGGGCCCGGTCCGATGCGCCGTACCAGCCCATGGCCGACCGAACTCGCCAGGACCGTTCCCAGACCCAAGGCGACGTAGCACAAGCCGACTTGCTGTTCGGAGAGCTCCAGCAGCCGGGTCGCCACCAAGATCTGGACAACCACGGCCGCTTGGCAACACATCTGGAACACGCCCACCGTGACGGCCATAGTCACCAGCAGCCGATGGCCGCGAACAAAATCGAGCCCGAGGCGCAGTGCGGGCCAAAAGCGCGTGCGCCGGTGGCGCGGACCTTCTTGCACGCGAATACCGCGCAAAATCAGCGCAGAAGTTCCCAGCAAGAAGACGTCCGCGAGCAGGGCCAGCGGCGCGCCGGTGATTTTGATCAAGGCACCCGCAGCGCCCGGGCCGGCGATTTCAGCGGCAGAAGACGCCAGCGCGTTTCTCGCGTGCGCCTCAACCAGGCGGGCGCGCGGGACGATTTGCGTCAATACGATCTGCGCAGCGCTGCCCGCCGTCGAATAAATCATTCCAATGAGAAACGCGACCACATACAACCACGGCATCGATAGCCAGCCGCGCCACCATGCCAGCGGCACGCTGCCCACGACCAACGCAAGCAGCATCTCGCCCAACAGGTACACGGGCAGCTTGCGAACCCGATCGAGCCAGACGCCCGCCGGCAGCGAGAACAGCGCCAGCGGCACCGTTTCCATCGCCGTGAGCAACCCCATTTGCGTGGGCGAGGCGTTGAGAATCGCGGCCGCGGTCAACGGCACTGCAAGCAGCGTGATTTGGCTGCCCAGCGAGCTGATGAGAATCGAAGTCCACAAACGCCGATACAGCGCATCGCGCAGCAAATCGGTGGGCGAAAGCGCCAGACGCGGCACGCGACCACGCAGCCAGGCAGCCAAGCCGCGAATGCGCATCGCCCCGCTACGCGGCCGCACCGCTTTGCGCCTCAGGCGCGCGCCGACGGAAGCTTGCGCCGCGGCCGCCCCAGCGGCCGGGGCGCGAGCGGCCGAGCCGTCTTGCGCGCCAGCGTATCGAGGAATTCGCGGCCCCCCAGAGGCCAGCCATGGCGGATGCTGGTGCGCAGCTGCGCGAGCACGGCAGCGTCCAGGGGCGTCGCACACAATCGGCCGTAGGCGGCCTGACGCTCAAAGGGAGTGTTGCCCAAGCTCCAGAACTGGGGGTGATCCGTCACTAGCGGATCGACGCGCTGGCCCAGATGATGCGCCATGCTGGACCAAGGGTAGCTTGCGGCGTCGGCAACCAGTGACGAGCGCACCGGGTTGAGCTCGATGTAGCGCATGCAATCGAGCAAGTAGCGCTCGGGTTCGAGCACCGTGCTGCGAAAGCGCCCTTCCCAAAGGGTGCCGCAGCGGCCATGCC
The DNA here is from genome assembly GCA_035625725.1 of Burkholderiaceae bacterium. GTDB lineage: Bacteria > Pseudomonadota > Gammaproteobacteria > Burkholderiales > Burkholderiaceae_F > GJ-E10. The sequence goes on along the minus strand of DASPPB010000084.1, from coordinate 21,544 downwards.
GCGCGTTAAATCCCCGTACGTAGCGCCGCCCCAGAGCTTGCATGCCCCGGCTAAGCGCCTGCGCCTCGGAGGGCGTCAGCAACAGATGGAAATGATCTGGCATGAGCACGTAGGCATGGACGGCCAGTGCGTCTTGGCGGCACACGACGGACAAATCGTCGAGCATCCGGCAGTAGTCCGCACGATCGCGAAAAACCGCACGCCCGTCCAAACCGCGCTGCAGTACGTGGTGTACGCAACCGGCCAGCGCCAGTCGAGGCAGTCGGGCCATACGGTCTCAGGAATGCGACGCGGGTCGGGCGCGACGAGGACGCGGGCGACGGAGCTCGCAACGCAGCCCGAGGCGCAAGGGCTCCGTCATGGCAGCGCGCTCAGAACTCCCCCACCGCAAACAAACGCCGGTGTTCGCGAATCGCAAAGCGGTCGGTCATTCCGGCAATATAGTCGGCGATCGCGCGCGGCCCCTCGTGTTCGACGCGCAAGCAGTGCTCCAGCGGCAGCAGCCGCGGCTCGGCCTGAAACGCGGCGAACAGTTCGCGCACGATGCGCCCCGCCTTGGTTGTCATACGCACGACCTGGGGATGGCGGTAGAGGTTTTCGTGCAAGAACGCCTTGAGCTCGTCGGCCTCGGTGCGGATGGGCGCGGAGAACGCCACCAGCGGGGGAGCCTTGCGTACCGCGTCGATGTCTGGCGGCGAGGCCGCCCGAATGCGCCGTTCGGATTCCTCGATCAGGTCCGAAACCAGGGTATCGATCATGCGCCGCACGGTCTCGTAGACCACGCGTCGCGGGGCAATGGAAGGCATCTGCTGGAGCACCATGCGCCGGTGGCGCGCATAAAGGGGCACTTGTTCCAGGCGCGAGGGTTCGACCAGACCCGAACGAATCCCGTCATCGATGTCGTGGTTGCTGTAGGCAATCTCGTCGGCCAGATTGGCCACCTGCGCTTCGATGGGCGCCTGGTGGCGCAGCAAAAAACGCTCGCCCACGGCACCCAGCCGACGCGCATTGTCGGCAGAGCAGTGCTTCAGTATGCCCTCGCGCGTCTCGAAGCACAGATTCAGACCGTCGAACGCACCATAGCGCTCCTCGAGCGTATCGACCACGCGCAAGGACTGCAAATTGTGTTCGAAACCGCCATAGGGCAGCATGCAGTCGTTGAGCGCGTGCTGGCCCGCGTGGCCAAACGGCGTGTGCCCCAGATCGTGGGCGAGCGAGATCGCCTCGACGAGATCCTCGTTCACCCGCAGGCAGCGGGCCGCGGAGCGCGCGATCTGTGCCACTTCCAGCGAGTGCGTCAGGCGCGTGCGAAACAAGTCGCCCTCGTGGTTGACGAACACCTGGGTTTTGTATTCCAGCCGGCGAAAGGCCGTGGAGTGGACGATGCGATCGCGGTCGCGCTGAAACTGCGTGCGCGACCGCGGCGGCTCCTCGGAGCGCTGCCGTCCGCGGGAACTGGCCGAGCGCGCCGCAAAGCAGGCCAGATCCGCCTCCCGATCGACAATCAAACGAACCCCCCGTCGCTGAGCGTCGCCTCGACCAGCGCATCGTCGACTTGTTGCCGCACGGCCTGACCGATACGCTCGAGCAGCACAAAATCGATGCGCCCCGCCAGCGCCTTTTTGTCCGCACGCATCGCGGCAAAGGCCGCCTCCCGCGAGAGGCCCGCAATGCGCGTCGGCAGCCCGGCGCCGGCAACCGCGCTGCGGACCCGTTCGACCGCATCCGGGCCGATCAGCGCCAGACGCGCCGACAGGTCGGCCGCCAGACACAGTCCGCAGCCGATTGCTTCGCCGTGGAGCCACTGCGTGTAGCCGGTGAGCGATTCGATGGCGTGGCCGAACGTGTGTCCCAGGTTGAGCAAGGCCCGCTCTCCGTTTTCGCGCTCATCGCGCCCGACGACCGCGGCCTTGATCTGGCACGATCCGGCGACCGCCTCGGCGAGGGCCTCGGCGTCGAGCGCCAGCAGTCGGGGCAGTGCCTCGACGCTGCGCTCGAAATACTCCCGGTCGGCGAGCAAGCCGTGCTTGAGCACTTCTGCGAGTCCGGCGCGCACCTCGCGCGGCGGTAGCGTCTTGAGCGTTGCGGTATCAGAAACGACGACACTGGGCTGATGGAAGGAGCCGATCAGGTTTTTGCCGCTGGCGTGATTCACCCCGGTCTTGCCGCCGACGGAGGAATCCACCTGCGCGAGCAGCGTCGTTGGCAGCTGCACGAAACGGATGCCGCGCATGTAAATCGAGGCGGCAAAGCCGGCAATGTCGCCCACCACGCCGCCGCCCAGCGCCACGACCACGCTGCGGCGGTCTGCGCGTCCGCTCACCAAGGCATCGAGCACGGCCGCCGCGGTCGACAGGTTCTTGACGCTCTCGCCGTCGGCAATCGTGCAAAGCCGCGTGGTGGCGACGGCGCGACACGACGCGAGCACCGTTTGGGCATAGAGCGGCGCCACAACATCGGTGCACACCACGTGGATCGATGTGGGATTCAAGGGCGCGATCCACTCGCCCACGCGCCCGACCAACCCCGAGCCGATCAGGATGTCATATGAGCGTCCTGCGAGGTTGACGGTGATTCGACGCATGGGGACATTTTACGTCCCCCGCCCTTGGGGCGGCGCCGCGGCTTGCGACGGCGCCTCGGCGTCCGGCAACAGGGGCGCGAGGGCGGGGTGGGCCAGAATCAGGGTGGCGAGACGGCGTGGATTACGCGCCGGCGAACGAAAGCGCAGATGCGCGGTGGCCCGATACATCGGCCGGCGATCGCGCAGCAAGGACTCGATGCGCGAGAGCCGATCGTCGACCTGGAGCAAGGGGCGGCCGACGTCGTGGCGCGTGCGCCGCGCGATCTCGGCGGCCGAGGCATCCAGGAAGATCACCAGGCCGCGGCCGTGCAGCAGCGCACGGTTTTCGGGCCGCAACACGACGCCGCCGCCCGTGGCCAACACCACACCGCTTCGATTGGTCAGCTCCCCCAGCAGGAGCGCTTCGCGCTCGCGAAACGCGGCCTCGCCTTCGAGTTCGAACATGGTCGCGATGCGCACGCCCGCGCGCCGCTCCAGCTCCGCATCGCAATCGACGAACTCGTAGTGCAGCGCTTGCGCAAGCAGCCGCCCAACCGTCGTTTTGCCCGCGCCCATCATCCCGATCAGGAAGACCGGGGTGCGTGCGCGTGCTGGCGGCGCGCCACGGCCGGGGGTCGAATCCGAATCGTTCGCGCCGCCCGGCATCGGGCCGCCGACCAGCCCGCTCGTTATTGCGCGGCCTGGTTGATCACGCGCTCGGAGAGAATCCGCGGCGTGATGAAGATCAGCAGCTCGGTACGGTCGTTCGTCTTGGCCACGTCGCGGAAGAGCACGCCGATGAAGGGAATCTCGCCCAGAATCGGAACCCGCGTGATCGTCTCCTGGATCGTCTGCTGGTAGATGCCGCCCAGCACGACCGTGCCGCCGTTTTCGACCAACACTTGGGTGGCAACGTTCTTGGTGTCGATCGCAATACCGCCGCTGCCGCTCACCGTGGCGCTGGGCGTGTCCTTGTTAACCTTGACGTCGAGAAAGATTGCACCCTCCGGCGTGATCTGCGGCGTCACTTCGAGGCTCAGCACCGCCTTGCGGAACTGCACCTGGCCAATACCGCCGCCCGCCGAGACGCTCTGGTAGGGGATCTCCTGCCCCTGTTCGATATGCGCCTTGACCTTGTCGGCCGTAACGACACGGGGGCTCGAGATCACCTTGCCGCGTCCATCGAGCTCCAGCGCCGTGATTTCCAGGTTCAGCATGTTGGTCACTGCGCTGTTAAACAGGGTCAGGCCAAAGGTTCCCGGGTTGTATCCGTTGATTGCGGCAGCGGGCAGGTTCACGAAGTTCGGGTTGGTGATTGTCACTCCGTTGATGGTCGTCGTGTTCGTGCCCGTGGTCGTGGAACTCGAGCTGCTGTAGGCCGATCCGGCCCCTCCGTTGACCCAGGAATGCGAACTCACGTGCAAGGCGCCAAATCGCGAGCCGATGTCCGAGCTAAAGGAGTCCTCGGCCTCGACGATGCGCGCCTCGATCATCACCTGCGGCACCGGAATGTCGATGCGCGCGATCAGGCGGCGGATTTCCTCCAGGCGCGACGCGGTTTCGCGGACGAACATCTGATTGGTGCGCACGTCGACCACAACGCTGCCGCGCTTGGACAGCAGAGTTTGCTTGGGGTCGCCGGTGAGCAGTTTCTTTATGTCGTCGGCCTTCTGGTAATTGATGACGAAATTCTCCGTGTGCAGCGGCTCGAGATCGGAGATCTGGGTGCGCGCCTCCAGGTCGAGCTTTTCTTTGGTGGCCAGCTCGTCACGCGGGGCAACGACAATCACGTTGCCGTTCTTGCGCATGTCCAGCCCCTTGCTCTGCAAGATGATGTCCAGCGCCTGGTCCCATGGCACGTCCTTCAGGCGCAAGGTAATCGATCCTTGCACCGAATCGCTCGTGATGATGTTCAGGTTCGTGAAGTCCGCGATCACCTGCAGCAAGGAGCGCACGTCCACGTTTTGGAAATTCAGCGACAGCCGCTCGCCCTGGTAGCCCTTGCGCGTGCCCTGGAACAAACGGGTCGGATCTTCCTTGATGGGCTTGACTTCCACCACGAATCGGTTGTCGCTCTGGTAGGCGTTTTGCTCCCATTGCCCGCGCGGTTCGATGACCAGGTGCGCGTTGGCGCCGACCTGCGACCCCGTCACCATGGCCACCGGCGTACCAAAATCGGTCACGTCCAGGCGCTTGCGCAGCGGCTCGGGCAGCGTCGTGGCGGTAAAGTCGACCACGAGTGTCTGACCCTGCTGGTGCACATCCACACTGGTGTTCGGATCGCTCAAGTCGACGACCACCCGACCCTCGCCCTCGGCGCCGCGGCGAAAGTCCAGTGCCCGGATCGAGTGCGGCTCGGGCGTCGGCGCTGGCACGGGCGCGGCCGTGGCGGCCATTGCCGGGGCCGCCTTCGGCGTCTCGGCAGCGGTCGTCGCGGAGGCCGCGGGCTGCGCCGGGAAGGTGGGTCCCTCGGCGCCGGTGCCCAGTGCGACCTGCACCGAGTTGCCTTTCAGACTTACCGTGTAGGTCACCGGGCGACGCAAATTCAGCACGATCCGCGCACGACCCTGGGCCTGCACCACGTTGACCGAGCGCAGATCGCCCTGGTTGATCTCGATCGCGTTGCGGCCCAGGTTGTTGACGGTGCCGGGCAAGTCCAGGGCAACGCGGGCCGGATTGGTGACGGAAAAACTGTTCGGCACGCTGCCGGCGGCGGTCTTGAGCTCGATCGTCAGGAAGACGCCCGCACCCGTTTGGGTCGCGTCAATGCGCTCGATGCTGTTGCCCCCGGCGGTACCGGTAGCGTCCTGTCCCAACGCACTGCCTACCAGCAACAGCGCAACGCCGCTTGCACACAAGACGGCGCAAACCGAACGCAACTTGGAAAAAATCATCGCTTACTCCCTTGGCCGGAGCCGGCCTGGCTCTCCTGCAACTCGAGTTTTTGGGGTCGCTCGACCCATTCGCCGGCGGCGTCCTGGTAGATTTCCTTGAGCACGACTTCCGTCTCCGAAATGCGCGTCACGAGCCCAAAGTTCTGCCCCGCATAGTTGCCCACGCGCACAAGGTGCGTGGCGCCGTTGGCCTCGAGCAGCGCGACGTTGATACTGCCCTGGCGCATCATTCCCACCATGCGGATCTGATCGAGCGGGAAGCCCTCCAGGACCTCGCGCCGGCGCTCCAGATCGGGCTTGATCGCGCTGGCGCTGCCGCGCTCTTCGCGCTGGCGGGCCACCACCATCAGGATCTTTTGCGGGTCAAAGGGATCGACCTGTCCGTGCGGCTCGTAGACGTACGGCGCAAACTCCTTGGGTTCCTCGACCTTCTGCGCGGTGGGTTTCATCGCCTGGCGCTGCTCGGTCATCCACTGCTGAATTTCGCCTTCGTCGGAGAGCCCGCAAGCCGACAGCAGTCCGACCGTCGCCAAGGCGCCGGCGCAAGCCAGCAGGCGCTGCAGCCGCTTGGCCGTCGCCTCGCTGCCGTGGCAGCGCAACGCCCGGTCTTCTGCGCTCGTGCTACCGAAGCTACCGAAGATCATTTCTTGGCCGCCTTCGAGGCTTCGCGCGCTTTGCGTTGCGAGGACATCTCGTCTTCATCAAAGTACCGGTAGGTCTTGGCCGTCGCGTCCAGCGTCAAAGTCAGGTCCTTGGTCGACTGAATGTTCAGATTGTTCAGGGTCACGATGCGCGGCAAGTTGGCGATGTCGCTGGCAAAGGCACCCAGATCGTGATAGCGCCCCGAAACCTTGACACTGATGGGCAGCTCCGCGTAGTACTCCCGCAAATTGACCTGACCCGGACGGAACAACTCGAACTGCAGTCCGCGGCCGATCCCGGCCTGATTGATGTCCGATAGCAAAGCGTCCATTTCGGCCTTGCTCGGAAGCTGCTTCTCGAGCGTGATGACGTACTGGTTCACCTGCTCCTTTTGCCGCCGCAGCTCGTCGAGATTGATCGACTGCTGCAGCTTGACGCGGTACTGCTCTTTTAAATGGACTTCGTCCTGGCGCAAGTTATCGAGTTCTTCCATTTGGCCGCGCCAAAGACCGAAGTAGCCCAGCGCGGCACAAATCACCACCACCGCGCCCCACAAAGTCATGCGCGGCAGCATCGGCCAGCTGCCCACGTTTTCCAGCGTCAGCCCGCGGAATTTTGCCGTGAAGTCGGAAAGATTCGCCATAGCGGTTCGTGCAAGCCCTCAGTTTTTCGTCCAGCGTTAGGTCTTCTTGACTCCCGGATTGGCGCCAGCCGGGGGATTCGATGACTTTGCGCTCGTCTGACGGTCGGGATTTTGCTTCATCCAGAAGTTGAGCGAAAACTCGAAAAGACGCCTTTGAATGCTCTGCGGCTCCTTTGTGGCGAGCTTGATCTCGACCAACTCGGGACGCTCCACGTAGCGCCCGTTGTTTTGCAAGTTGCGCAAAAACTCGGAGACGCGTTCGTTGGAAGCCGCCCACCCCACGACGTTGACCTTTCGGTCGTCCTGCTTGACCGCTTTGAGGTAGATCCCCTCCGGCGTCTGGCGCGTGAGCTCATCGAGCAGGTACACGGGCTGGTTGCGATCCGACTGCAGGTTTTCCACGGCCTTTTGGCGCGAGCGCAGTGCCTCGATTTCTTGTCGCAACGACGCAATCTCCTTGATCTGAATGTCGAGCTTGGCGTTCTCGCGTTCGATCAGATTGTTGCGGTCCTTCTGGTTGGCCACATACCCCTCGAGGACCGACCACACCAGTAGCACAAGGGTCGCGCCGGCTACCGCGCTCAGGCCGGTGAGAAAGTAAAACGTGTTCTTCTGGCGCCGGCGCCGGGCCTCCCGGTGCGGCAGCAGGTTGACGCGGATCGTCATTTGTCAAACCTCCGCATTGCCAAGCCGCAGGGCGTGAGCAGCGCCGGCGCGTCGAGCCGCAGCTGCCGCTCGCGCAGGTTTGACGCAAGCTCCATTCCCTTGAACGGGGAAATCACCGACGTGGGAACCTGGGCCCGATCCATCAGGGCTTCGGGCAGCCCCGTGAGCACCGACGAGCCCCCGGCGAGCATGATCTGGTCGACCCGCGTATACGGCGTGGAAGTGAAGAAAAACTGCAGCGCCCGGGTGATCTCGGTCGTCGTTGCCTCGATGAACGGCTTGAGCACGTCGGCCTCGTAGTTGGCCGGCAGGTCGCCGCTGCGCTTTTTGTGCTCCGCGTCCTCGGGCGATATCGAATAGGCGCGCGCAATATCGGCGGTGAGCTGCTGTCCGCCAAAAGGCTGCTCGCGTTCGTAAATCGCCTCGCCATCGAGCATGACCGTCACGCTGGTCGTATTGGCGCCGATATAAAAGACCGCGATCACCAGGCCTTCGCCGCGGTTGGGCAGCTGCTCGATCAGCCGTGCCAGAGCCGAGCGCGCGGCAAAGGACTCGACGTCCACGACCACGGCCGCCAGCCCCGCGGCCTGCGCGACGGCCATGCGGTCCTCGACTTTTTCCTTGCGCGAGGCGGCGATCAGCACCTCGACGTCATCGGGGGAGTTGGGTATCGGGCCCAGGACCTGGAAGTCCAGACTGACTTCATCGAGCGCGAAGGGGATGTACTGATTGGCCTCGCTCTCGACTTGCATTTCCATCTCTTCCTCGCGCAAGTTGCCCGGAAGGGCGATGCGCTTGGTGATGACGGCGGAGGCCGGCAGCGCCATGGCCACGTTTTTCACGCGGCTGCCCGCGCGCCGCCACACTCGCTTGACGGCATCGGCCACGACGTCGATCTTGTCGATGTTGCCGTCGACGACGGCCCCCCGGGGTATCGGCTCGATGGCGTAGCGCTCCAGCCGGACCACGCCGGAACCGGCGTCCGTCAGTTCGACCAGCTTTACGCTTGAGGAGCCGATGTCCAAGCCCAGCAGTGGCGGTGTCTTGGACGAAAAAAACGGCAATTCGAAGGCCAACTCGGCACTCCTTGTGAGACCGGCAACTTCGGACGATACATCTGTCGGAGATTTTGGGGCATTACCACACCCAAATTCAGGTGCCCGGCCGTCTGACGTCCGCTACAGAACGGTCCATGAGCCCGCAAATTCCCTTCTATTACGAGAATTTACCGACGCATTATCCGACACTGCTTGCGATGCTAGCAAGAGCAATCCGGCGAGCCAAGCCCGTTGAACGGTCGAGCAGTGGCAGTTTTCCGGTATTGCGAATTGTCTATGGCGCCGCGGGCTCCGGGAGGCCGTTTGCAAAACCCCGCCAGGCGGCGCAAGGCACCGCCGGGGTTCGGATGCGCGGCTGCCTATAATCCTCGGCCTTCCTGCAAATTCGCGATCCTCGGGGGCCCGTTGGCGTTTGCCGTAGAAAACTTCCTTGCCCAAGCGCGTCAATGGCTGCTCGAACTTGCGCGCGCCCGCGGGGTGCGGGTGCTGGGTTTTGCGGCCGTTTTGCTCGGCGCCGCGCTGCTGTGCGGCATCCTGCTGGGAACAGTCGTATTTTCGATTGCCTACTACCACTTACCCTCGATTGATACGCTCACCGACTACCGCCCCAAAGTCCCGCTGCGGGTTTGGAGTGCGGACGGGGTGCTGTTGGGGGAATTTGGCGAAGAACGGCGCGACCCGGTCACAATTCAGGAGGTTCCCGAGCGCCTGAAGGCGGCGATTTTGGCCGCCGAAGACACCAACTTCTACCACCATGGCGGCGTTGACGTGCCGGGTCTGTTGCGCGCGACTTTGGCCAATCTCGTTTCGGGCCACCGCGTGCAAGGCGCGAGCACCATCACGATGCAGGTGGCACGCAATTTCTTCCTGAGCTCGGAGCGCAGCTACACGCGCAAGATTTATGAAATCGCCCTCGCCGTAAAGATCGAGTCATCGCTGACCAAAGACCGAATTCTCGAGATCTACATCAACCAGATCTACCTGGGGCAGCACGCTTATGGTTTCGCCTCGGCGGCCCAGATCTACTTCGGCAAATCGCTCTCCGACCTGACGTTGGCCGAATGCGCCATGCTCGCCGAGCTGCCCAAAGCCCCCAGTACCGGCAATCCCCTAACCAACCCGCGTGGAGCGCACGCGCGGCAGCGCTACGTTCTCGGGCGGATGCTCGCCACCCACGCGATCAGCCGTAAGGACTACGACGCCGCGATGACCGAAGACGTGCACACGCGCACCGAAGCTACCACGGTGACGAGCATCACGCACTCGCGCGTACGGGCCGAATACGCCGCTGAGCTCACGCGACAGCTCATTGCCGAGGTCTTTCACGAGGAGGCCTACACCCGCGGACTGAACGTCTACACGACGATATCGAGCGGTGACCAGCAGCTCGCCTACGAGGCGTTGCGCGCGCAGGTGCTCAGCTACGACCAGCGCTACGGCTATCGCGGACCCGAGCGGCAAATTGATCTCAGCGGGGAGCCCGAGCAGCGGGAACGGCGCATCAACGACGCCCTGGCCGCCGCTCCCGACGTCGCGGGTTTTCCGGCCGCGGTCGTCCTGGAGGCGAGTGCGCGCGCCGTCAGGGCACAGATGGCCGGCGGCACGGCCATTCGCATCGACGGCGAGGGTCTGCGGTTTGCGTTCGGCGCGCTCGGTGCCAAAGCGCCCGCCGCGCATCGCATCGCGCCCGGATCACTCATCCGGGTGGCGCGCGGCGCCAAGGACGCCTGGAGCATCGTGCAGCTGCCACAGGTCGAGGCGGCCTTCGTTGCCGCCGACTCGCGTGACGGTGCGGTCCGGGCACTTGTGGGGGGGTTTGATTTCAACCTGAACAAGTTCGACCACGTCCTGCAAGCCTGGCGCCAGCCCGGCTCCAGCCTCAAGCCCTTCATCTACGCCGCAGCGCTAGAAAAGGGGATCATGACAAGCACGCTGGTCAACGACGCACCGTTTAGCGTCGCCCCGGAGCTCACGGGCGGCCAGCTGTGGGAGCCCAAGAATTACGAAGGAGGTTTTGAAGGTCCAATGCGGCTGCGTCAGGGGCTGGCCAAGTCCAGGAACATGGTATCGATCCGCGTGCTGCAGGCAATCGGTCCGGCCTACGCGCGTCAGTACTTGGCGCGCTTTGGCTTTGACCCGGAACGGCACCCCCCCTACCTCACGATGGCACTGGGCGCCGGGTCGGTGACCCCTTGGCAGGAACTGGCGGCCTATGCCGTCTTCGCCAATGGCGGCTTTGGAGTGCACCCGTACCTCATCAGCCGGGTCGTCGACGCCAATGGCAAGGTCCTGATGGAAGCAAAGCCGCAGGTCGCGGGCGACTCGGCGCCCCGGGTGCTCGACGCGCGCACGGCCTACATCGTCGACTCCATGCTCAAGGACGTCGCGCGCACGGGTACCGCCGCGCGTGCGGCAAGCCTTGGGCGCCCCGACGTGGCGGGCAAGACCGGCACCACCAATGAGTCGCACGATGCGTGGTTTGCGGGCTACGCGGGAGGTTTGGTTGCCGTGGGTTGGGTGGGATTCGATCAACCCCGTCAGCTCGGGGTGCGCGAGACCGGCGGCGGTCTGGCGCTGCCGATCTGGATTGATTTCATGGCCGGCGCTCTGAAGGGAGTTCCGGAGGTCACCCACGAGATGCCGCCCGGCGTCGTGCAACGTAACGGAGAGGTGTATCTGGAGGAGTTTCAGCCCGGACAAGGCGTGGCCAGTCTGGGACTGGACGATCAGGCACCCGAGGAGGGCAGGCCGGGCGGACCGCCCATCCCGCAACCCTCAGGCGAACAGGTCTTCTGAACGCGGGCGCGAAAGCGCAAACGCTAGCGCGGATGCAAGTCGAGCTTGCGGCCCACGTGCTGGGACACGAGGCGCGAGACCGCGTCAAAGAACTCCTCGCCACTGCGAAGATCGCGCCAGGCAGCTCCGTCATACGCGAAATGCATCGCGCCGGCGCGCGAGGCGAGCCAAAGCTGGCGCATGGGCGTTTGCGCATTCACGACCATCGTCGTGCCGTCGTCAAAATCGATGGTGAGCACTTGTGCCGTAAGCGAGCATTGCGCTTCGGCCGCCGATTGCTCGATGGTCGATTCGATCTGCGCAAGCATCGCATCGGCCGCGTCCAAGAATTGCGATTCCGTCATGCTAGATTGGTGCTATGAAATTTCGCTCTACCGCCAACGTATTCTCGGCCGCAGTGCGCCAATCCGCGGCGCTCGCTCTTGCGCTTTTGCTTCTTGCCGCCTGTGGCCAGAAGGGCCCTTTGGTGCTGCCCGGTCACAGTAAGGATACGCCCTGGCCGCTGCCCCCGAATCCTCCCGCGGGCAGCGCCGCTGCCGCGCCTGCGGGCGCCGGCGGCGCGAGCCAGGCCGAGGTTGGCAACGGCGCGCCCGTACCCAAATCCGGCCCGGCGGCGGCGAGCGGCCAAGATGGCGCCAATACGCAATCCGGCGGCGAATCGCCCAACGCCCCCGCCCCCAAAAACGGTAGCGGTCCGCAGGCCCCGCAATGACCGCGGAGGCCGCGGAGGCATTCGGGTACGTGGGCGGCACGCTGTGCTGCGAGAACGTGCCGCTGGATCACATCGCCCAGCGGGTGGGTACGCCCACATACGTGTATTCCAAGCGCGCGATTCTGGCTGCCTATCGTCGGTACGAAACGGCGCTCGCGCCTCGCTCGGCCTGGGTGTGTTACGCGGTCAAGGCCAACGCGAACCTGGGTGTGCTCAACCTCCTGGCGCGCGCGGGCAGTGGCTTTGACATCGTCTCGGGCGGAGAACTCGCGCGTGCCCTGGCGGCCGGAGCAGACCCGGGGCGCATTGTTTTTTCGGGCGTGGGCAAGACCGAAGCGGAAATCGCCGCCGCGCTCCAGGCAGGCATCGCCTGCTTTAACGTGGAGTCGGCGCCCGAACTCGAGACGATCGATCGCGTTGCACGGACCGCGGGGCGGCGGGCGCCGATTTCGTTACGTATCAATCCGGACGTCGACCCGCAGACGCATCAGTACATCGCCACGGGCCTGAAGCTCAACAAATTCGGGATCCCGGCCGACGAAGCCGAGCAGCTCTACGCGTTTGCGGCACGCCTGCCAGGCGTCGAGATTGCCGGCATTGATTGCCATATCGGCTCGCAGATCACCCGCGTCGAGCCCTACATCGAGGCCGCCGAGAGGCTCTTCGACCTCGTCGACCGCCTCGAGGCCCGCGGCGTAGCGCTGCGACACATCGACCTGGGTGGGGGCCTGGGGATCGCGTACCGCGACGAGCGCGCACCCAGCATCGAGCAGCTCGTCGGTGCGTTGCTTGCATGCGCGGACCGTCGCGCCCATGGCACCAAGACCTTGATTTTCGAGCCAGGCCGCTCGATCGTCGGGCCGGCCGGGGCGCTGCTCACGCGGGTGCAGTACGTGAAGACCGGGGTTGCAAAAAACTTCGCGATTGTCGACGCCGGAATGAACGACTTGCTGCGCCCCGCACTGTATCAGGCGTGGATGGACGTGCGTCCGGTAGTTGCGCGCGCGGAGACCGCCCGTGTGTACGACGTGGTCGGTCCGGTGTGCGAGAGCGCGGACTGGCTGGCGCAGGACCGCTCTCTTGCCGTGGTCGGAGGCGACCTGCTGGCCGTCTTGTCCGCCGGCGCTTACGGCATGAGCATGGCGAGCAACTACAACAGCCGCGGCCGACCGGCGGAGGTGATCGTCGACGCGGACAGCTGTCACGTAGTGCGCCGCCGTGAGACCGCCGCCGAGCTATTTGCCAACGAAACCGTGTTGCCCTAACGACTTGCGCGGGCCAGCCGCCTGCTCGCCTCCCGAGGCGGGCGGCGCACGTCTCGTCTTATTTTTCTTGCTGCGCCCGCAAACCCGCGATGAAGTCGGCCAGCGCCTTGATCTCCGGGTCGGAGAGGCGAAACGCGATCTGTTCCATCGGTTCGTTGTTGTGACGCGTGCCGTCGCGAAAGGCGCGCAGCTGCGCTTCGATGTATTCGCCGTGCTGCCCGCCAATTCTCGGATACAGCGCTGGCACACCCTTGCCCGCCGGCCCGTGGCAGCCGCCGCAGGCGGGCACCGCCTTGGCCGGAAGCCCGGCGCGATACAGCCGCTGGCCCAGCGTGGCGGCGTCAGTGCCGCCGGCCATACCCGGCGTCGGCGACTGCGAGGAGAACCACGCAGCCACATTTTGCCGGTCCGACGCGCTGAGCGACGCGGCAAAGCCGCTCATGACCGCGCTTTCGCGCCCCGTCTTATCCCCGGCCGGTTTGGCCAGATCGGTCAATTGCTTGACCAGGTACTCCGGACTCTGGCCCGCGAGCTTGGGGTTGCCCGGTATCACCGAGTTGCCATCAGCGTTGTGGCAGCCAGCACACACTTGCTCTGCGATCTGCTTGCCCTTCATCGGCTCGGGTGCCTGCTGCGCCGCGGCCCCGGCGGCCCAAACTGCGCCCGTTGCTGCCCACGCGGCAAGCGCGAGAGCTCCGGCCCCCCATGTTCTAACGCTCTTGCTCTTGGTCTTAATGCGCTGCGACATCGCTTTTTCTTCCCATTAGCTGCGGTCTTTGTGGCATCCGGGCGCTGACCGCCCGAACGGCTATGCTGTGAATTTTACCGAGGAGCAAGGCGTTGCGCTTGGGTGGGGCGACGCCGTCGCCGTGTCCCGCCGTCCGAGCTTTGTTTCCGCCGCCTTTGCTGTTTCTGTCGCCGAGCTGCCGGCCTTAGGCGAGGCCGGGCTCGCGGTGGTGCCCGAACTGGCGTTCGTGGGGCGTTCCAATGCCGGCAAGTCCACCGCCATCAACGTGCTCACTGAGCGTCGCCGCTTGGCCTTCGCGTCCAAAACGCCGGGTCGAACGCAACTGCTGAACTTTTTCTCGGTGCTCGACAATGCGCCGGCAGCCGAGCGCACAATCTGCGCCTACCTGGTGGACCTGCCCGGCTACGGATTTGCCAAGGCCGATGCAGGCACGCGCGCGCGCTGGGACGGGCTCGCTGGCGGGTATCTGCGGTCGCGTCGGATGCTGCGTGGAGTGGTGCTTGTGATGGACGCGCGACGGCCCTGCCTGCCTGCCGATGAGAACCTCGTGGCCTGGATCTGCACGCGCGAAAATCTGGAGCACTTTCGGCTGCACCTGTTGCTCACCAAGTCGGATCAAATCGGAAAGAATGCGCGACGCGCGGCAATGCAGCGCGCTCAGCGCTGGGCGCAAGGGCTTCCCCTCGCCACATCGGTGCAACTCTTTTCGGCGCTCGATGGCAGCGGCGGGCCGGAGTTGCGCGACGTGGCGGCGCAGATACTGCGGCCTTGAGTGGCAGGGCCGCTAGAATCCCTCCGACCGAGTCACTCGCTTTGGCGCGTGCGGCGTTGTCGACGCCCCGCGCGCGATGGAGACCGTGCTTATGCCTTCCCCGACCGCCTCTTTTGCCTCTTTTCCGACCACACGCATGCGCCGCATGCGACGCGATGAGTTTTCGCGGCGCATGATGCGGGAGTGCCGCCTGGCAGCGGACGACCTCATCTATCCGGTTTTCGTGATCGGGGGCGCGACGCGCTGCGAAGCGGTGGCCTCGATGCCGGGCGTGGAGCGCATGACGCTTGAGCCGCTGCTTCGCGTGGCCGAACAGTGCCTCGGGCTGGGAATCCCCGTCCTCGCGCTGTTTCCGGTCATCGAAGCCGGCCGCAAGAGCGTCGATGGCCGCGAAGCCTGCAACCCGGAGGGCCTCGTGCCGCAGACGGTCCGCGCCTTGAAGGCGCGCTTTCCGGAGCTGGGAATTCTCACCGACGTGGCGCTGGACCCGTATACGACGCATGGACAAGACGGCCTGATCGATGAGCGCGGCTACGTGCTAAACGACGAGACCATTGAGGTGCTCAAGAACCAGGCGCTGGTGCAGGCGCAGGCAGGCGTCGACATCGTCGCCCCGAGCGACATGATGGATGGTCGCATCGGAGCCATTCGCGCCGCCCTGGAGGCGAACCGCTTCATCTATACGCGGATCATGGCGTATTCGGCCAAATACGCGAGCGCCTTTTATGGGCCATTTCGCGACGCCGTGGGCTCCCGCTCCAACCTCGGCAAGGCCAACAAGGCCGTCTACCAGATGGACCCGGCCAACAGCGATGAGGCGCTGCGGGAAGTGGGTCTTGACCTGCAGGAGGGTGCCGACATGGTGATGGTCAAGCCGGGGCTGCCGTACCTGGACATCGTCCGGCGCGTCAAGGACGCGTTTCGCGCGCCGACCTACGTGTATCAGGTCAGCGGCGAGTACTCCATGCTCAAGGCGGCCTGCGCCAACGGCTGGCTCGAAGAGCGTGCGGTGGTCATGGAATCGCTCACCGCGTTCAAGCGCGCCGGCGCCGACGGGATTCTGAGCTATTTCTCGCTGCAGGCGGCCCAGTGGCTGCGCGAGGACGCCGCACGCTAGGAAGCCGGCCGCCTGCTAGGGTGCCGACCCCGCGCGAGGGGCACCTTCGGCCGAGACCTGCGCGGCGCCATCGAGGCCGGGCTCGACGGCCGATGGTATGCACGGCCCCTGGCGCTCGAGAAACTGCTGCGTGGCCGCGCGCCATGAATACCGCTGCGCATAGGCGCGGCAGGCCGCACGGTCGATGCGCAGCGCGCCGAGCGCGGCCTTGCGCAGGTCCTCATCGAGCGCGGCGACACCCGAGTCGCCTACGACGTCCAGGGGTCCCTGAACCGGGTACGCCGCAACCGGTGTGCCGCAGCCCAAGGCCTCGAGCAGAACCAGACCGAAAGTGTCGGTTCGACTCGGAAACACGAATACGTCCACGCTGGAATAGAGCTGGGCCAGGTCCTTGCGGTTCAGAATTCCCAGAAAACGCACCTCTGGGTGGCGCCCTCGCAAAAGCTCGAGCTCGGGCCCCACGCCCGCCACCACCTTGGTGCCGGGCAGGTCCAGATCCAGGAACGCGTCGATGTTCTTTTCCACCGAAACGCGCCCGACGTACAGAAAAATCGGGCGTGGCGAGCCCTGGATGAGAGGCGAGGGTTCAGCCACCGGGCGAAATACGTCGAGATCGACGCCGCGCGTCCAACGGGCCACATTGCCGATACCCCACTGCAAGAGTTCGCGCTCGATGTGTGCCGTCGGGGTGAGCAAAAACCGCGCGGGACGGTGAAACCACCGCAAAAAGCGGTACACCCAGTTCTCGGGAATACCGTACATCGCCTTGAGGTACTGCGGAAAGCGCGTGTGATAGGCCGTGGTAAAAGCCCAGTGGTGGCTCAAGCAGTAGCGGCGCGCGGCCAAGCCCAGCGGACCCTCGGTGGCGATGTGCACCGCGTCAGGGGCGATCGCGCGCACCATGCGCGCCAGCCTGCGATAGGGCAGCAAGGAGAGACGAATTTCGCCGTAGCCAGGGCAAGCAAGCGTGAAAAAAGACTGTGGCGAGATGACATAGGCCTCGTGGCCGGCCAGCACGAGTTCGCGATTGGTCGCTTCGATCGTGCGCACAACTCCGTTGACCTGCGGGTGCCACGCGTCCGTGATTGTGAGCAGTCGCATTGCCCGAGCGCTTAGCCCCAGAGCTCCGCCATCGGCGCAAGCGGCTGCGCGGAGACCTGCTCATCCTGGCTCCAATGCGGCGAGGGCATATCGGGCGCCAGTATCCGGTTCCAAATGACGATGCGCAACTCGCCTTCGTGCGTTTCGACCAACGCGGTGAGGCTCTCCACCCAGTCGCCCGTGTTTACGTACAGGGCGCCGTCGAGCGCGCGAATCTGGGCGTGATGGATGTGTCCGCAAATCACGCCGTCGTAGCCGCGCCGACGCGCCTCGCGCACCAGCACGGCCTCAAAGTCGCTGATGAAGCTCACGGCATTCTTGACTTTGTATTTCAAATATTGCGACAGCGACCAGTAACCAAACCCCAGGCGTGCGCGCAGATTGTTCAGGTGTCGATTCATCCACAGCAGCCAGTCGTAGAGCGCGTCGCCCAGATGCGCGAGCCACTTCACGTGACGGATGACCCCGTCGGCAATGTCCCCGTGCACGACCCACAGCTTGCGGCCGTCGACCAGTTGGTGCACGGCCTCCTCGCAAATACTGACATCGCCGAATTTGAGGCCGCAGAACTGGCGCGCAACCTCGTCGTGATTGCCAGGCACGTAATAGACCCGGGTGCCCTTGCGCGCCTTGCGCAAAATTTTCTGGATTACGTCGTTGTGCAGCTGCGGCCAGTAAAAGCGCGAGCGCAACGCCCACCCGTCGATGATGTCGCCTACCAGATAGAGGCTGTCGGATTCGTTATGGCGAAGAAAATCGAGCAGGTGCGCAGCCTTGCAACCGGACGTGCCCAGATGAATGTCGGAAAGAAAGATGGCCCGATAGTGGGCACCCGCCGTCACGTCGGACGGCACGTGCTGGGGCAACCCTTCGGACAAGCGCTGCATCGCGCGCACGGTACCCAAGCGATGTGACCGAATCATGACATGTCATCGTGCCTCCCGGGCCGCGCGATTAACGCAACAAGCGCCGCCGGCTTAGCCCAACGGCAATGAAATAGCAGACCAGCGCGTAGCCGAACAACAGTGCCAGATGCAGTGCCGCGTTTTCCGGGACCCGGTCGAGCATGAGCGGGCGCACGAGCGCCACCAGGGCCGTGAGCGGCAGGTACGAGGAAAACTCCTGCAGCCAGGGCGGCAGGCGCGAGAGCGGGAAAAAGACGCCGCCCAGAAAGATCATAGGCGTCACGACAATCGTGAAATACGTCGAGAGCGTGTCCCAGCCCTTGGCACTGGCGTTGACGATGAGCGCCATCGCAGAAAAGGCAAGGCCCGCGACAAACGCAAGCGGCAGCACGATCAGGGCGCGGGGCGTTCGGGCGATCCCCAGCGTCCAGACGATCAACAGCATCGCGGCGGCGGTCAGCAGCGACTTGGTGGCCGCCCACGCGAGCTCGCCCAACAAGACATCGTCGATCGACACGGGTGCGTTCATGATCGCCGCCCACGTGCGCTGCACTTCCATGCGGCCATAGGCGCCCCAGAGCGATTCGAACTTGGCCGAGTACATCACGCTCACGCACAGCGTGCCGCCCGCCAGATACGGCAGGTAGGCCACACCGTCGATGAGGGGCAGCAGCGTCCCAAGACCGTAGCCGAACGCCACCAGTGTGATGGCCGGCTCCACGATGTTGGAGACGACGCGCTCGAACAGGTAGCGGCGCCAGACCATGAAATTTCGCTGCCACACGGGCACGAAGCGCAACGAGACGCGCGGTACGCTCCAGAACGTCGCCGGATTTGCCATCACCACTCCGCCCGCATCTCCCGGCCCGTGAGCTTGAGGAAGACGTCCTCCAGATTGGCCGGCCGGCACAGGTGGCGCACGCCCGCAAGCTGCTCGAGCTCCGGGAGCAGCGCTGCAGCGTCTGTCGCGTAGCAAAAGGCAGTCTCTCCCGAGATTTCCACGCGCAACCCCCTGGCCTGGGCGCATTTGCGGGCCCATTGGATCGCACCCTCCCCGTAGACCTCCAGCACCTGCGGCTCGATATGGCCGCGGATAAGCTCTCGCGGACTGCCCTCGGCGATTTTGCGTCCGCGATCGACAATCGCAAGGCGATCCGCAAGCCGTTCGGCCTCGTCCATAAAATGGGTCGTGAGCAAAATGGTCTTGCCGCCCGCCAGCAACTGCTTGAGCCGCTCCCAGATCAGATGGCGCGCCTGCGGGTCGAGCCCCGTCGTGGGCTCGTCCATGAGGATCAGGCTGGGATCGTTGATGAGTGCGCGCGCCAGCATCAACCGGCGTTTCATGCCTCCCGAGAGTTCGCCGATGCGGGCACCCGCCTTCTGAGCCAGGCTCGCGAACTCAAGCAGTTCGGGAATGCGCCGACGAATCGCGCGCGGATCCAGACCGAAGTAGCGGCCGTAGACCAGAAGGTTTTCTTCGACCGTGAAGTCGGGGTCGAGGTTGTCGATCTGAGACACGACCCCCGTGCGCTGGCGCGCAAGCCGGCCCTGTGCGGGCACGCGGTAACCGAGCAGGTCGATCGTCCCCGATTGGTACGACGTCAGGCCCAAGCAGCAGCGCAGGATCGAGGTTTTGCCGGCGCCGTTTGGGCCCAGGAGCGCGAAACACTCGCCGCCGCGCACGCGGAAGGAAACGCCGTCGACGGCTGCGACCTGGCCGTAGGCCTTGCGCAGCTCATGCACACGCAGGGCTGCCGCGGCCACTGCCGCCGCAGCCATGCCTGACTCAGGCACCGGACTGAGATTTGCCCGTGCTCTCCTCGGCGGCTTGCGGTCGATCCACGAGCTCCATGAGTGCCATGGGCGCGTTGTCGCCCACGCGGTAGCCGAACTTGAGGATTCGCGTATATCCGCCCTGGCGCGATTTGTAGCGCGGGCCGATCTCGGAAAAGAGCTTGACCACCATCTCGCGGTCCCGCAGGCGGTTAAACGCCAGCCGGCGGTTGGCCACCGTTGGCTCCTTTGCCAGCGTGATCAGGGGCTCGACCACGCGGCGCAATTCCTTGGCCTTGGGAAGCGTGGTTCTGATCAGTTCGTGACGCAACAGCGAATTGGACATGTTGCGCAGCATCGCCAGCCGGTGGCTGCTCGTGCGGTTGAGTTTTCGCAGTCCGTGTCCGTGACGCATGACAGTTTCCTTTGTGTGTCTTGTTTCGGCCTCTTCGATCCCCGCGGCCGTCGTCGTGCGGCAGCCGCGGGGCGGTCCGTTCCTAGCTATGCGGCTCCTCGCGGTCGCGCCCGCGCGGCAGCAGGCTTTCTTACTTCTCCAGTCCGACCGGCGGCCAGTTCTCCAGCTTCATTCCCAGCGTCAGGCCGCGCGCCGCGAGCACTTCCTTGATCTCGTTGAGCGACTTGCGGCCCAAGTTGGGTGTCTTCAACAGCTCATTCTCGGTGCGCTGAATGAGATCGCCGATGTAGTAGATGTTCTCGGCCTTCAGACAGTTGGCCGAACGTACGGTGAGTTCCAGATCGTCGACGGGGCGCAGCAAGATGGGGTCGACATCGGGCGAGGTGCGCTGTGCATGCACCGGTTCGGCCACACCCTCGAGCGCGGCAAACACCGAGAGCTGCTCCACGAGGATGCGCGCGGACTGGCGCACCGCTTCCTCGGGGCTCATCGCCCCGTTGGTCTCGATCGTCATGACGAGTTTGTCCAAATCGGTGCGCTGCTCCACCCGTGCGCTCTCGACCGTATAGCTCACGCGGCGTATCGGAGAAAAGGAGGCGTCCATGACGACCTTGCCGATTGTCGTCGAGTGATCGTCGCGGAAGGCGCGCACAGTCCCGGGGACGTAGCCGCGGCCCTTCTCGACTTTGATCTGCATCTCGAGCTTGCCCCCGGAAGACAGGTGGGCGATGACATGATCGGGATTGACGACCTCCACGTCGTGCGGCAATTCGATATCCGCGGCGGTCACGAGTCCCTCGCCATCCTTGCGCAGGTTCAGATTGACCTCGTCGCGGTTGTGCAGCTTAAAAACGATGCTCTTGAGGTTGAGCAGAATGTCGACTACGTCCTCGCGAACGCCGTCGATCGTCGAATATTCGTGGACCACGCCTTCGATCTGCGCCTCGGTCGGGGCATAGCCGACCATCGAGGAGAGCAAAATGCGCCGCAGCGCATTGCCCAGTGTGTGCCCGTAGCCGCGCTCGAACGGCTCCATCGTCACGACCGCGCTGTGCGGTCCGGTGGACTCCACCTCGATGGAGCGCGGCTTCAACAAACCCGTTGTACTCATAGACGATCCCCTTCAATACCCTCGGCTCGTTACACCGATAAGGCTGCTGGATTGTCGCGCCTCGTGATCAGCGCGAATACAACTCGACGACAAGCGATTCGTTGACGTCCTGGGCCACGTCGCCCCGGTCCGGCAGCGACTTGAACTTGCCCACCATCTTCTGTGCATCGACATCGACCCAGGACGGAAACCCGCTCTGGCCCGCCAACTGCAGCGCATCCTGCACGCGCGGCTGCTTGCGCGCCGCCTCGCGCACCGAGATCTGGTCGCCGGCCTTGAGAAGCATCGACGACACGTTGGCGATGCGGCCGTTCACCTCGATCGCGCGGTGCGCGACCAGCTGGCGCGCCTCGGCGCGCGTCG
>DASPPB010000083.1:0-11311 GCA_035625725.1 Burkholderiaceae bacterium | reverse complement strand
CTCGGTCAGCCCGGCGATGGCATGTTTCGGCCAAACGCCCAACCGACTTCGAACAAGCCGGCAAGTATCGGTTAAAGCCGGACCGCTGCATCAGCACTTCCACCGACGCGGCGCCACGAAGTAGGCGGTCGGACTTTCCATCGGCGGCACCCGCACGCCGCGCACGATTTTGCCGAAGAGATGGCGACGTACGACTCGTATGGCCGGGCGTCCCGGCGTTTTCGTGCGTGCGACCGGGGTGTTAATCGCCGTCGCGAGGCTTTGAGTCGTCCGATTCGCCCGACGTGGCCGCTCGGCCAAACCCGCGAGGAGAAAATCGTCGGCTTTTCGGAGCAATACGGGCCGCATCGTTTGTTCTGCACCCGGGAATCGGCGGCGGCCTGTCCGCCGGCGCCGGGTGCGGCCTGGCGCAGCTACTCGACCGTAACCGATTTGGCCAAGTTGCGCGGCTTGTCGACATCGGTGCCGCGTACCACCGCGGTGTGATAGGCAAGCAGCTGCAGGGGGACGACGTGCAAAATCGGCGAGAGTTCCCCATAGTGCTCGGGCATGCGGATCACGTGCATCCCCTCATCGGGCTGCATGCGCGTGTCGGCATCGGCAAAAACGTAGAGTTGACCGCCGCGCGCCCGCACTTCCATCATGTTGCTCTTGAGCTTCTCGAGCAGCCGGTCGTTGGGTGCCACGGTGACGACAGGCATGGCCTCCGTGACCAAGGCGAGGGGCCCGTGCTTGAGTTCGCCGGCCGGGTACGCCTCCGCGTGAATGTAGCTGATCTCCTTGAGCTTGAGCGCCCCTTCGAGCGCAATGGGGTAGTGCAGACCACGCCCCAAGAACAAGGCGTGTTCCTTGCGCACGAACGTTTCGCTCCAGGCAATGATCTGCGGCTCGAGCGCGAGCACACTTTGCAGCGCCGCAGGCAGGTGACGTAGCGCGCGAATCGCGGCAGTTTCCTGGGCGCTCGTTAGGCGCCCCTGGGCCTTGGCGATCGCGTTGGCCAGCAGATACAGGCCCACGAGTTGTGTCGTGAAGGCCTTGGTCGAGGCTACGCCGATCTCCACTCCGGCCCGGGTCAGAAACGTGAGCGCGGTCTCACGTACCATGGCGCTCGAGGCAACGTTGCACACAGCAAGCGTCTGCCTCATGCCAAGCGCCTCGGCGTGCTTCAGAGCAGCGAGGGTGTCGGCGGTTTCTCCCGACTGCGACACGACCACGACCAGTGTATTGGGGTTGGGCACAGACTTGCGGTAGCGATATTCGCTTGCAATCTCGACGCTCGCCGGCACCTGCGCAATGGACTCGATCCAGTAGCGCGCAACGCACCCCGCGTAGTAGCTGGTCCCGCAGGCGAGCACCAGCACGCTGTCGATGCGCGAGAACACTTCGGAGGCGACCTCTCCAAACTGTTCGAACTCGACACTGCTGATCTGTCCCAGCGTGTCGGCAATTGCCTTGGGCTGCTCGAAGATCTCCTTTTGCATGTAGTGCCGGTAGGGGCCGAGCTCGACGGCGTTGCTGAAGGCCGCGAACTTTCGCTCGGCCCGATCGACATCCTTGCCGTTGGCGTCAACCACGCGCATGCGGTCGACCCGCAAATCGACCACGTCCCCATCGTCAAGGTAGACAAACCGGTCCGTCGCCCCGGCCAGTGCGAGCGCGTCGGAGGCCAAAAAGTTTTCCGAGGTGCCAAGTCCGACGACGAGCGGGCTGCCGGCGCGTGCGCCGACCACCCGCTGCGGCTCGCGGTGATGCAAAACGACGATCGCGTAGGCGCCATGCAGGCGCTTGACGGCCCGCTGCACGGTCTCGAAGAGGTCACCCGTGTACAGATGGTCGATCAAGTGCGCGATGACCTCCGTATCGGTCTGACTCTCGAACACGTAGCCGGCTGCCTGCAGTTCCTTGCGCAGTGTCTCGTAGTTCTCAATGATCCCGTTGTGTGCGAGTGCGACGTGCGCGCCGTGCGCTTGCGCCGGGACGCCGGGGCCATGCGAAACGTGCGGGTGTGCATTGGCAGTGGTCGGCGCCCCGTGCGTTGCCCAGCGCGTGTGGGCGATGCCGGTCTTGGCGCTCAGCGTCGCGCACTGCGCATCGAGCTCGGCCACGCGAGCGACGCTGCGCACCCGCTGCAGCGCGCTGTCGACGTTAACCGCGATGCCGCAGGAGTCATAGCCCCGGTACTCGAGTCGGCGCAACCCCTCGATGAGCAGCCGAACAATGTTCCGCTGCGCCACCGCTCCAACGATTCCACACATGCCTTGCTCTTTCGCCTGAAGTTGCCCGACCGCGCGGCGCGCATCGGGTCAAACGCGGCAATGATAGGTCCAAGCGCAAGGGGCTACCAGCTACGCCCGTCAGCCGCAGCGCGCCGTCCGGCCGGTAGAGGGTACCGCTCGCACCTGGCCTTACAATGGTTGTGTATCGCCGAAAAACCGAGCGATTGCTTGCCATGAACATGCAGCAAGGGACGCGAGAAGAAAATACCGGTGCGCTGACGCCCAGTGTCGTGGAGACCGACGCGCTGATCATCGGTGCCGGCCCGGTGGGTCTGTTCCAGGTGTTTGAACTCGGGCTTCTGGAAATTCGGGCCCATGTGGTCGATTCGCTGGCGCACATCGGCGGACAGTGCACGGAACTCTACCCGGACAAACCGATCTACGACATTCCGGGCGTGCCTGTGTGCACGGGGCGCGAGCTCACCGAGCGGCTGCTCAAGCAAATCGAACCGTTTGGCGCGACGTTTCACCTGCGTCAGACCGTAACCGGTCTCGAGCGCGAGGCCGACGGGCGTTTTGCGCTGCAGACCTCCAGCGGCACTCGTTTCTTGGCGCGGACGGTTTTCATCGCGGCGGGCGTGGGTGCGTTCGAAGCACGGCGGCTGCGTTTGGCCGAAATCGAGGCGTACGAAGGACGACAACTTTTTTATCGCGTCCAGGAGCCCGCGCAATTTACCGGGAAGGACCTGGTCATCGCGGGCGGGGGCGATTCGGCTCTGGACTGGGCGCTGCACTTCGCCCAAGACGGGCCACACCGGGCCCGCCGCGTCGTGCTGGTGCACCGACGCGAGGGCTTTCGTGCTGCGCCTGCGAGTGTGGCGCGGATGCGCGAATTGTGCGAGCGCGGTCAGATGCAACTGCTCGTCGGTCAGATCACCGGATTTGCCCAGAACGACGGCAGGCTCGCCGCGTTGCACGTCGTCGACGAAACCGGCCACCAGCACTCCATTGCACTCGACGCTTTGCTGGTTTTTTATGGTTTGTCGCCGCGGCTTGGTCCCATCGCCGACTGGGGCCTTGCGCTCGAGCGCAAGCAGGTCCTCGCCAATACCGAGACGTTCGAGACGAGTATTCCGGGAATCTTCGCGGTGGGCGACATCAACACGTACGCGGGCAAGAAGAAGCTGATCCTGTGCGGCTTTCACGAGGCGGCTCTGGCGGCTTTCGGCGCGGCGCGTTACGTGTTCCCCGACAAAGCCATTCGAATGCAATACACGACCACCTCGCCCAAACTTCACAAACTGCTCGGGGTGCAGACCCCGGTTCTCGACGGCTGACCGCCACAGCGCAAAGACGACCATGTTTCCGCTTCCTCCCGGTACCCAGGCTCTGTTGTGGATGAACGTCATCGCCTTTTTGCTTGACAGCTATCTGGGCGGACGTCTGAGTCAGGAGCTGGCGCTGTGGCCGATCGGCTCCGGGGCAGTAGGCGGGACGGGTTTTATGCCTTGGCAGCTAGTTACCTACAGCTTCTTTCATGAGGGTTTCTCGCACATCTTTCTGAACATGCTGGGTTTGGTCATGTTCGGCTCGGACATCGAGCGCGTCTGGGGGCGAAGCCGGTATCTGACGTATTACTTTACGTGCGTGATCTCGGCCGGACTCACGCAACTCGTCTTCACCTGGGTGAGCGGCTCCCTTGGTCCGACGGTGGGCGCCTCGGGCGGCGTGTTCGGCCTGCTGCTCGCCTTTGCCCTGCTTTTTCCCAGGCGGACCGTGATCCTGATCTTTCCCCCCATCCCGATGCCAGCCTGGCTTTTTGTCACGGTCTACGGCGTCATCGAGCTCCTGCAAGGCGTGACCGGTACCCAGGCGGGCGTAGCGCATTTCGCGCATCTGGGCGGCATGCTGGGCGGCTGGCTGATGATCCGCTACGGGCGCAGGCGCCGTTGACGGGGTGTAGAGACGTTCCTTGCGCGTGCCGCCCGCGTGTCTTTGCCGGCGGCCGACATCGGGGGGCCCCGCTCGGTCTAAAGCCTCTGATTGACCAGTGAGCACCGCCTGGCGCCCGCTTATCGCGCGGGGGCTTGAGAACGGCGTGGCCGGACCGATATACAGATCAAGAGGTGGCTACTCGCCGGCGGGTTCGGCCGGCGCGCTGCCTCGATCGGCCCGAAAGCGCTCGATATGAACATGGTCTACAACAGCGCGAACTACTGTGTGGTGCAGTTCTCCGACTTCGGGGAGGACGGTCAGCACCCTGCCGGCGGCTTCGAGATCATGGACAAGGGCTTGCGGCGCGAGATCTTTCTCGATGGCAAGCAGGCCGAACAGTTTCGGGACTATGTCGTCCGAATGATCTCCGACGAGACAACGCCCGACGATTTTGATGCGTTTCTCGCCGGCTACACCGGTTTGATGACGCAGCCGGTGGCGCTGCACTGAGACTCGCCCGCGCGCGGGCGAGACGCCGTACCGGGGCCAGCGAGCGCCCCTTGGTGCGTTAGGGGTTTGTCGGCGCGCCTCCGTACAATGCGTAGCCGTGACGCAAACCTTGCCCCGGCGCGCCGCGCCAGACCCCAGCCCAACGCAGGCAGCCATCGAGCCGGCCTTGCGCGATGCGTTGCGCCGTCGCGTTCTCGTTCTCGACGGTGCGATGGGCACCATGATTCAGCGCTATCGTCTGACGGAGGCCGATTTTCGCGGCGTCGACCGCATGCAGCGGTTTGCCACGCACCCCGTGGATCTGAAGGGCAACAACGAACTGCTGCAGCTCACCCGCCCCGAGGTCATTGAGCAGATCCACGAGCAATATTTGCAGGCCGGCGCGGACCTGATCGAAACCAACACCTTTGGGGCCACCCGCATCGCCCAGGCCGACTACGGTCTGGCCGATCTGGCCTATGAAATGAACGTCGAGGCCGCGCGCGTTGCGCGCCGCGCCTGCGCCCGGTTTGCCGACACGGGCACGCGGCGCTTTGTGGCTGGCGCCATGGGACCGACGCCCAGGACGGCATCGATCTCCCCCGACGTCAACGATCCGGGCGCACGCAACGTCACCTTCGCCGAATTGGCGGGCGCCTATGCCGAGCAAGCCCGCGGCCTTCTGGACGGAGGCGTCGACTTGCTGCTCATCGAAACGATCTTCGACACGCTCAATGCCAAGGCGGCAGTCTTCGCGATCGAGGAGGAATTCGAGCGCCGTGGCGAGCGCGTCCCCCTCATCGTTTCGGGTACCGTCACCGACGCATCGGGGCGCATCCTCTCGGGTCAGACGGTCGAAGCGTTCTGGAATTCGATGCGCCACGCCCGCCCGCTCGCTATCGGCCTGAACTGCGCCCTGGGTGCGGCCCTGATGCGTCCCTACATCGAAGAGCTCGCACGCCTTGCCGATACGTTCATTTGCGTCTACCCCAATGCCGGGCTGCCCAATCCGATGTCGGAGACTGGTTTTGACGAAACCCCTGAAATCACTTCGCGCCTGATTCAGGAGTTCGCGCGCGCCGGGCTGGTCAACATCGTTGGGGGCTGCTGCGGCACTACGCCAGCGCACATCCGCGCGATTGCGGGCGCCGTGCAGGGACTTCCGCCCCGGGCCGTCCCGGCCATCGAACCGCGACTGCGGCTCTCCGGCCTCGAGGCGTTGAACCTGGGGCCCGACTCGCTGTTTGCCAACGTCGGGGAACGCACCAACGTGACCGGCTCGCGACAGTTCGCCCGTCTCATCCTCGAGGGGCACTTCGAGCAAGCTGTCACAATCGCCCGCCAGCAGGTCGAAAACGGCGCGCAGATCATTGACGTCAACATGGACGAGGCCATGCTCGACTCGGCCTCGGCGATGCGGCGCTTTCTGAACCTGATTGCTTCCGAGCCGGACATTGCCCGCGTTCCGGTGATGATCGACAGCTCCAAGTGGTCCGTGATCGAAGCCGGACTGCAGTGCGTACAGGGCCGCTGCATTGTCAACTCGATCTCGCTCAAGGAGGGGGAAGCCGAATTCGTGCGCCAGGCAAAGCTGGCGCGCCGCTACGGCGCTGCCGTTGTGGTGATGGCCTTCGATGAGAAAGGTCAGGCCGATTCCTACGAGCGGCGCACCGCCATCCTCGAGCGCAGCTATCGCTTGCTCGTCGATCGGGCCGGCGTGGCCCCCGAGGACATCATCTTTGACCCGAACGTTTTTGCCATCGCCACCGGAATCGAAGAACACAATCACTACGCGGTCGATTTCCTCGATGCGACGCGCTGGATTCGCCAGCGCTTCCCGCTCGCACATGTGAGCGGAGGCATTTCCAACGTATCGTTTTCTTTTCGCGGCAATGACCTCGTGCGCGAGGCGATCCACACCGTCTTTCTGTACCACGCAATTGGTGCCGGGCTTTCGATGGGGATCGTCAACGCGGGGCAGCTGGGCGTCTACGAGGACATTGAGCCCGAACTGCGCGAGCGCGTCGAGGATGTGGTGCTCGACCGCAGCCCGGACGCCGGCGAGCGCCTCGTGCAGCTCGCCGAACAGCGCAAGGGTTCCGCGCGCCGGCGCGAGGAGGAGTTGGCTTGGCGCGCCGAACCAGTCGAAAAGCGCCTGGTGCATGCGCTCGTGCACGGCTTGACGCAGTTCGTCGTCGAGGACACGGAGCAGATCCGCGCCCAGATCGAGAGCCGCGGCGGACGACCCATCGAGGTCATCGAGGGCCCGCTCATGGAGGGGATGAACGTCGTGGGCGAGCTGTTTGGGAGCGGCAAGATGTTTTTGCCGCAGGTCGTCAAATCGGCGCGTGTGATGAAGCAGGCGGTCGCCTACCTTGTGCCCTTCATCGAAGCGCAGAAGGCCGCAAGCGGCGAGCGCGGGCGTTCCAACGGCAAGATCGTTCTGGCCACCGTCAAAGGCGACGTGCACGACATCGGCAAGAACATCGTCGCGGTCGTGCTTCAGTGCAACAACTATGACATCGTCAATCTGGGTGTCATGGTGCCGGCCGAGAAAATCTTGCAGACCGCGCGCGAAGAGCGGGCCGACCTGATCGGATTGAGCGGCCTGATCACACCCTCGCTCGAAGAGATGGGTCACGTCGCGGCGCAAATGCAGCGCGAGGGTTTCACAGTCCCGCTGCTTATCGGCGGCGCGACCACTTCGCGCGTGCACACGGCCGTGAAGATTGCGCCGCGCTATGAAGGACCGGTGCTGCACGTTCCCGACGCCAGCCGCTCCGTCGCGGTCTGCCAGTCCTTGCTCTCGCCCGAGAACCGGGACGGGTTTGTCGCACAGCAGCGCGCGGAGTACGAGCGCCTGCGCCGCCAGCACGCCGCGCGCAAGGCGCCGGAGCTCGTCTCGCTGGCCGAGGCGCGCGCCAACTCGCTGAAATTGGACTGGCACAGCTACCGGCCACCGCCGCCGAAATTCCTCGGGCTGCGCGAGCTCGCTTGCCTGGATCTGGCGCACGTCGCGCGCTATATCGACTGGGGGCCGTTCTTCAAGACCTGGGAGCTCGCGGGCTCCTACCCGGCGATTCTCGATGACGCGCTCGTCGGGCCGCAGGCGCGGCGCGTATTCGAGGACGCTCAGCAAATGCTGACGCGCATCATCCGCGAGCGCTGGCTCACGGCAAGCGCGGTCGTGGGTTTTTACCCCGCCAATGCCGACGGCGACGACATCGTGTTGTTTGCGGACGCGTCGCGCCACGCCCGCCTGTTCACCTGGTATGGGCTGCGCCAGCAAACCCGAAAACCGGTCATCGACGGGGTCGCGCGACCCAACCGTGCGCTATCCGACTTTGTCGCTCCCGGCGGGGTCGACGATTACCTGGGGATGTTCGCTGTCACGGCGGGCCTGGGTCTGGAGGCGCGCGAAGCGATTCTGGCCAAGGAGCATGACGATTATGGTGCCATCTTGCTCAAGGCTCTGGCCGATCGCCTGGTTGAAGCCTCCGCCGAAATGTTGCACGAACGGGTGCGGCGCGATCTGTGGGGCTACGCCCCGGAGGAGCAACTGGGCTCCGAGCAGCTGATCGAAGAATCGTACCGGGGCATCCGACCCGCGCCCGGCTATCCGGCCTGTCCGGATCACAGCGTCAAGCGCGATTTGCTGGCCGCGCTGCATGCGGAACGCATCGGTATGGGTCTGACGGAATCCTTTGCTATGACGCCGGCCTCCTCCGTCAGTGGCTTTTACTTTGCGCATCCGCAGGCTCGTTATTTTTCGGTCGGCCCGATCGGCCGCGACCAGCTGCTCGATCAGGCGCGGCGCCGGGGCCTGGAGGTGGCCGTACTCGAGCGCTGGCTTGCGCCCAATTTGTCGTGAGCGAAGGGCCATGCAACGCTCCGACGGGCGCAATTGGAGCCGGGCCGCGTTGCGCCGGCTGTCCGCCGCCTGCGCGATGAGCGCCGTGGTCTCGTGCGCCCATGCGCCCGCGCCGCCGCTTGCCAGCGCCGACCTGCTTAGCCAAGCGATGATGCGCGAACCCATCGTGCTGCTGGGCGAGGTTCACGACAACGTGGCGCAACACCGGCTGCGCGCGCAGGCGCTGCGGCAAATGCTCGAGCGGGGTTCGCGGCCCGCGCTGGCCTTCGAGCAGTTCGATCGCGACATGCAGCCGCAGATCAATCGCGCACGTCAGGAGCCGGGCGATACGGCATCGCGGGTCACGCATTTGATCGAGGTTGCAGGCGCGCGGGGCTGGAACTGGGAACTCTACCGGCCTTACCTCGCGCTTGCGCTCGAATACGATCTGCCGATTGTGGCCGCCAATCTCTCCCGCTCGCAGGCCATGCGCATCGCGCGCGACGGCGCCGACAGCGTCTTTGACGCGAAACAACGCACTGCCCTGGGGCTGGATGCGGTCGCTCCCGATCTTCAGCGCGCCCAGGAGCACGAGATCGAGCTCGGTCACTGCGGGCGCGTGCCGCCCGAGGCACTCCCCGCGTTGGCGATGGCGCAAATCGCGCGCGATGCGTTCTTGGCCGAATCGATCCGACCGTATTTTGATCGTGGCGTAGTGCTGCTCACCGGCAACGGACACGCGCGCCGCGACATCGGCGTGCCGCGGCACCTCTCCCGCGAGGAGGCCGCGCGCGCGATTTCTATCGGTTTGTTGGAGGACGACGAACGCGCGGCAGAGCTGGCTCGCGATTTTGACGTGGCGCTGCGCACCCCCGTGCAAACGCGCGCGGATCCATGCGCCCATCTGGCACCCCTGCGCATGGGCGCGGGCCCAGCGGAATCGTCGCCGCGCG
The DNA here is from genome assembly GCA_035625725.1 of Burkholderiaceae bacterium. GTDB lineage: Bacteria > Pseudomonadota > Gammaproteobacteria > Burkholderiales > Burkholderiaceae_F > GJ-E10. The sequence continues at coordinate 1,868 of DASPPB010000083.1, read as the reverse complement.
GCTAGCCCGTCGTGCGCCGGTGCTGCGAGCCGAACCACATACCTTCGGCCGCGTAGAGCAGCAGCGCCAGCCAAATCAAGCAAAAACCCGCCGCCTTGGATGGCTCAAAGGCCTCGCGAAAGACGAAGACGCCGGCGAACCATTGGAGCGTGGGCGACAGGTATTGCAGCACCCCAAGAAGCGAAAAGGAAATCCGACGGGCGGCGGCGGCAAAGAGCAGCAGCGGCACCGTGGTGACCGGACCGGCCGCAACCAACAGCCAGCGGACAGGTGTCGTGGCATCGAAAAATCCCAACGCACCGTGCGCGGACGCCCACAGAAGGTAGGCGAGTGCGAGCGGAGTGAGGAGCGCGGCCTCGACGCTAAAGCCCTCGATGGCACCCAGGGCCGCGGTCTTGCGCAGCAAACCGTATAGGGAAAAGCTCACGGCCAGCGTGAGGCCGATCCAAGGCGGTGAACCCGCTTGCCAGGTGAGCCACGCCACGCCGAGGGCAGCCACCAGGAGCGCCGCTTTTTGCCCCATACGCAGGCGCTCCTCTAGCAGCAGATAGCCCAGGAGCACGTTGACCAGCGGGTTGATGAAATACCCCAGGCTGGAGTCGATGACGTGGCCCGCACCAACGGCCCAGATGTAGAGGATCCAGTTGCAAGAGATCAGCGCCGCCGTGAGCGCGTAGCGCCGTAGTCTCGCGGGCGTGGTCAGTGCGGCGCCGATCCATGCCACCCGACGCAGCGCAAGGAGCAGGATTGCCACCGTTGCGAGCGACCAGACGATGCGGTGTGCGAGGATTTCTAGCGCACCAATCGGTGCGAGCCAGTGCAGATAAATGGGCAGCAGACCCCAGAGCAGGTACGCCGACACGGCGTAGGCGATCCCCGGGTTCATCGATGCATGCTACGCGCCGGTCAGCGGCAGCGATATTTGCTCTTCGCGGCCGGAGACGATCGTGCGGTTTCGGCCCTGCTTCTTGGCGATGAGAAGCGCTTGGTCGGCGCGCCGCAAAAGGCTCTCACCGCTTTCTTGCAGGTCCCACGTCGCCACCCCCGCCGAAAACGTCTGGTTGTCGGGCAGACCCGGACGCAGGCGCTCGATGAGCTGGCAGGCCTGGTCGGCGGCGCAGTTCGGCAGCACGAGGGTAAATTCCTCCCCTCCGTAACGCGCCAAGGTATCGGTGGGTCGCAGCTGCTTGCGCCAGGATTGTGCCGCCTGGCGCAGGAGCGCATCGCCGCCCGCGTGGCCGCGCCGGCTGTTGTAGCGCTTGAAAAAGTCCAGATCGATCATGGCTATGGTCAGCGGCGCAGCCGTGCGCCGGGCACGCGCCAGCTCGACGGGTAGGTTCTCGTCGAGGCTGCGGCGGTTGCCGATCCCGGTGAGCGGGTCGGTGCGCAGCAACTGACCCATAACTCCCAGGGTGGCGCGGCTTTCGTGCTGTGCCCGGTGCACCAGTGCGGCCACGACACCGCCGAGCAGCAGCGCGCCCAAGCTCGTCACGACGACCGTCGCGGTTGCGATTTCCCCAACCGGGCGCCCGCCAATGAGCCCGCGTTCGACTCCAGAGCGCATCGAGCTCAGCAGTGCCGCCTGCGCCGCCTCCACCGCCGCCAAATACGCGCGCTCCGCGGCTTGGCCAGTGCCGCCGCCCGGTGTGGTCGCCAACCGCATCGCCGCAAGCGCCCCTTGCAGCCGCACGAGCTGGTCCTTGGTTTGGGGCGAAATGTCGCGTTGACGGGCATCGTCGAGGTGCTGGTTCCACTCGACGAGGTCTGCATCCAGGGAGCGGAGGGTCTCGCGCAGTGCCGCATCGCCCGAGCCCGGGATTGATGCGTCCGCAGCCCCCAGCGCCTGCAGTGCGCGCATGCGCGAAGCC
>DASPPB010000082.1:0-23124 GCA_035625725.1 Burkholderiaceae bacterium | reverse complement strand
CATTAAGGAGGCTTCGGTGCCGACCGATACGCCGAGCTGTATGAAGAACTGCTTGGTCCAGGCGAGTGTGGTCTGTATGCCGGTGTTCGTATAGTTGTCGTACGTATACGTCATCGAGTGCGTATACATGTAGTTGTTGGGCGCCAACTGCGCTTCGATGTCGGGCAGCGAGATGTAGCGTCCCACCCGTATCATCAGGCCCTCCTTGACCTGGGGAATGAAGAGCTCCCCATACATCATGGGAAAGTCGTAGCCGTTGACCCGGTTGCGGTTGAGCAGCTGCCAGCTCACAGTGCCGTAGGCGGTCGTATAGCGATAGTTCTCTCCATAAATCGCTGACATCCGCAAGCCCCAGTCAACATGGTCCGACTGAACCGTGTCGGGGAAGCGGTCCAGATAGAGCACGGCCTGGTCGAGCTGAAAGGTATTGGGCGTATACAGGTACGCGGCCGGCGCGTTGCCACCGGGCTTGGTTGTATTCGAGCTGATGTTCGCGCCCACGTCCACCCAGCCATAGAGCTGCAGGCCGGTGTCTCCCATCCATTTGCCAACCGAGGTATTGCCGAGCGCCGTCGACAAAGGACTGTCGGCCGAGCCCGTGCGCGTGACGCCCAAGGGAGTCGTGCCGCCGTAGGGCCACTCCGTAAACGGCATGGGGGGCGTCGTCTGCGGCGTGGCCGGCCAGCCGTCGCGGCGCGAGGGCGGCGCCTTGGGGTCCGCCGGGGCGGCTGCCTGGCCCCACTCGAGTTTGTAATAGTTGACCAGACGCTCCCAAAAACCCTGACCTAGATACTCGTCCAGGCACTCGAAGTTGCGGTAGGGGTCGCATTTGGCGGCATTGCCGGCCGGAGCAGCTTGACCCGTGGCAGGCTGCGATGTCGCGGCTGCGGCCGGCGCCTGTGGCGCAACCGCGCCGTCTGCGGCTTTTGCCGGCTGTCCCACCACGGTCGCACCGACCGCCAGAACTCCCGCAAGAATTAGCGCTCGGAACCACGGACCTGTCCCGACCTGGACTCCTGCGAGCGCTCCCCATCGGGACCGATAGGGCGCGCACATACCATCACCGGCTTTTTCAGCGGTTCTCATTGCGATATTCCCCTCTGCAATAGTTTTTGGCGATCGAGCCAGGGACTTTTCCCAAGGCTTTGCAACCCGTCAAGCAAATCTCATACCAAGCCTCGAACCCGAAACTGCATGCTCGTCGTTGCACAGTGCCCAGTGAGCTCGCGCCTAAGCACGCCCCAGCGGGCGCGCAACTTCCTTCCAGCATCGGAATTCTCCCAAGGGAGCCATAAAGGCGGCGGAAAAATTCACACATTTGGTGCAAAAATCCCGCTTTTTATGCACGGGTATTGAGCCGGTGCAACATAAACGGTCATTCGCCGAAGAAAGGTCCTGCGAGGGCCGTGGCACACATGTTGCTAAGTGACATTGCACCAGCCAGACGCGCAAAGGATTTGGGGCGATTCCGTCGCGGGCCCACGCGAACGGGAGCCTCGGGGAGAGCCAGCCAATGAAATTGATAACCGCCATCATTAAGCCGTTCAAACTCGACGAGGTGCGCGAAGCCCTCTCCGGGGTGGGTGTTCAGGGCATTACCGTGACCGAGGTGAAGGGGTTTGGCCGCCAGAAAGGCCACACGGAGCTGTACCGGGGCGCCGAATACGTGGTCGACTTTCTGCCCAAGGTCAAGCTCGAGGCAGCGGTGGATGACGCGCTTCTCGATCGGGCCATAGAGGCGATCGAAACCTCGGCGCGAACCGGAAAGATCGGTGACGGCAAGATTTTTGTCTTCGACCTAAAGCAGGTCGTGCGCATCCGCACGGGGGAAACCGGCAAGGACGCGTTGTGATGATTTTGCTCGCGAGGGGAATCGAAAAAATGACAAAGTGGATCGCATGCGTCGCGACGGCGGCGCTGCTCGGGCTTGGCGCTCTGGCACCGGTATCGACACAGGCACAGACGCCTGCTGTCGAACAAAAAAAGGACGTCACGGCGGCCGAGGCCCCCAAGCCGGCCGAGGCCGCGCCCGCGGCCACCGCCGCACCGGCGCCCACGCCAAACAAAGGCGACGTGGCCTGGATGCTGACTTCGACGGCCTTTGTTTTGCTGATGTCGGTTCCGGCGCTGGCGCTGTTCTACGGCGGGCTGGTGCGCAGCAAGAACATGTTGTCCGTCCTGATGCAGGTATTTGTCGTGTTCTCGCTCATCACCGTTTTATGGGCGGTCTATGGCTACAGCCTCGCCTTTACGGAGGGCAGCGAAAAATTCGGCGCATTCATCGGGGGCCTTGATCGCCTGTTTTTAGCCGGCACCTTCGATTCGGCTACCGGCAACTTCTCCAACGCATCGACCTTCAGCAAGAACACGCCCTTGCCGGAACTCGTGTACGTGGCGTTCCAGGCGACGTTCGCAGCGATCACCTGCTGTCTGATCCTCGGAGCCGTCGTCGAGCGCATCAAGTTCTCCGCCGTGCTCATCGCCATCAGCATCTGGTTCACCTTCAGCTACCTGCCGGTTGCCCACATGGTGTGGTTCTTCGAGGGCCCGGACGCCTACACCAGTGCCGCGGTGGCCGATTCGGTCACCGCCAAAGCGGGTTTGATCTGGCAGTGGGGCGCATTGGATTTTGCGGGCGGAACCGTCGTGCATATCAACTCGGGTGTGGCGGGACTGGTGGCCGCAACATTGCTGGGCAAACGAATCGGGCTGGGCAAGGAGTCGCTGGCGCCGCACAGCCTTACGATGACCATGATCGGCGCAGCGCTGCTCTGGTTTGGTTGGTTCGGCTTTAACGCCGGCTCCGCGCTCGAAGCCAACGGTTCAGCGGCCCTGGCCTTCATGAACACCTATCTGGCCACGGCCATGGCGGTGCTCTCGTGGACCTTTGCCGAGTGGATCATCAAGGGCAAGCCCTCGATGCTGGGCGCGGCCTCCGGCGCCGTTGCCGGGCTGGTTGCTATTACGCCGGCGGCCGGCAACGTAGGCATCCCGGGGGCATTTCTCATCGGCCTGATCGTCGGTCCGGTCTGCCTGTGGGGAGTGACGGGACTCAAGCACATGCTGCGCGTGGACGATGCGCTCGATGTCTTCGGCGTGCACGCCGTGGGCGGCATCACGGGCGCACTGCTCACGGGAATCTTCAATTCGCCGAGCCTCGGGGGGCCGGGTTCGGTGGCCGACTGGGTGACGATGAAGACCGGCTACCCCGGCGTCATGGAGCAGTTCCTCATCCAGGCCAAAGCCGTCGGCTTGACCATCGTCTGGACCGCGGTCGTTGCTTTCATCGCGTTTAAAGTTGCGGACCTCGTTGTGGGCCTGCGCGTCACCGAAAGCGAGGAGCGCGAGGGGCTCGACACCTCGTACCACGGCGAGTCGGCCTACAAGTACTAGAGGCGGCCGCAAAAGCCAAGTTTTTCTTTCCAAGGGATGCCGCCCTCAGAGGCGGCGATTCGAAGGGGTCCGCGCGCGGACCCTTTTTTTGTGTCTTGCGCGGCCTAGGCTCGCGCTTCAGCGCATCGGCTTGATGGCAATGGGCTGCAGCGCGCTTTTGGCTTGCGCAAAGGAGCTGCTGACACCGCTGCCGATGACATCCTGCAACGTGTAGCGATCCACGGTCGAGAGGAAGTTGTGGCGCGCGTCGGCCAAGACCGAGCGCAGCGCACAGGCGGGCAGTAGCGGGCAGTCCCCCGGCTCCTCGCGAAAACACTCGACGATGTCAAAGCGCTCTTCCATATCGCGCACGACCGCGCCGATGTTGATCATCTTGGGCGCGCGCGACAGGTGCATGCCGCCACCTTTGCCGCGCACCGTCTCGATATAGCCGGACGACGCCAGTCGGTTGACCACCTTCATCAAGTGGTTCTCCGATATGCGATAGGCATCGGCGATCTCCGAGATCGTGCACAGCCGCTCGGGATGGGCGCCCAAATACACGAGCACGCGCAAGGAGTAATCGGTAAAGCGGGTCAGTTGCATAACGCGCCCCAGGTGCGGAAATCCGCTCGATGCGCTGCCGCATTTTGCGGGATTTCAAAAGATATCCGCGATAGTTGACAAAATTCGTCGTGCTTGCCTTGACTGAATTGCGCGGGTCCATATAACATGCCTCCAAATTACTTCTTATAACGAGGAGAAGTCAATGGGTTTCGGTTCCCGTGGCACGGGGCGCTCGTGCCTAGCGCGTTGCGCTGCAGCCCTGGTCCTGAGTGTCGGTGCGCTCGCCGCCCACGCGGAAAAGCGCGAATTCAATCTGACCATCGACGAGGTTTCGATCAACGTCGCACCGGGTTTCAACGCCAACGTTTTCGCCTTCAACGGCCAAGTCCCCGGACCGCTGATCCACGTGCGCGAGGGCGACGAGGTCACGGTGCACGTGACCAACAACACCACGCTGCCGCACACGATCCACTGGCACGGCGTCAACCAGACCGGCACCTGGATGAGCGATGGCGTGCCACTGGTCACGCAAAAGCAAATCGAGCCGGGCAGCGAGTTCACCTACCATTGGACGGCTGACCGGCCGGGCAGCCTCTGGTACCACTGCCACGTCAACGTGTGGGAGCACGTCGCGATCCGCGGCATGTGGGGACCGCTGATCGTCGACCCCAAAAATCCCAGCGCACTGGAAAAAAGCGTCACGCGCGACGTCATCATGATGATGAACACCTGGGAGTCCCCGTATGCCTCGTCCTACGGCAAGGGCGGCTCGCCCGGCGACGTTGCCGACTACTTCGCGGTCAACGGCAAGTCCTTCCCGCTTTCCCAACCCGTACGCGTGCACAAGGGCGAGGTCGTGCGCTTTCGCATGTACGGAGCCGGCGACGAAGTCCACGAGATGCACCTGCACGGCCACGACCAGCTCTTCAGCCACAAGGACGGCTACGCGCTGCCCAGCCCCTATTACGTCGACACCGTACCGGTGGGCCCCGGCGAGCGCTACGACACCATCGTGCAGATGAACAATCCGGGGCGGTTCATCTTTCATGACCACGTCGACCGGCACTTGAACATGGGCGGAATGCTGGGCGGGCCCATCACGGTCATCGAATACGAAGGCGTGAAACCGGACGGCTGGTACGCATGGAATGGCAAGGCCTACGACCCGGACTTCTTCTATAGCGAGTCGATGAAGAAGGGCTACGGCATGTTCGCCAACACGACGTTTATCGGCACCGGCACCAGTGCGCGCCGCGCCCGCCCGCAGCAATGATGCGTCGTGCTGTTGCGCTGGCGCTCTTGCTGGGCGTGGCCGGCGCGGTCTGCGCTGCCGACGGGCGCGCCCTGCTCGAGCAGCAGTGCGCCGGCTGCCACAACCTCACCGGGCCGGCGCCCAGCACCCTGGAGCAATTGTGGGCGCGCAAGGGTCCGGACCTGTTCTACGCGGGCAACAAGTACCGGGAGGCGTGGCTCAAGACCTGGCTGCAGGCACCAACGCGAATCCGCCCGGCCGGCGAGTTCTACGTCGACCACATCCGCCGCGGGCCCAAGGGTGACGAGATCGACACCGCAAGCCTGCCCACGCACCCGCAGCTCTCGGCCGCCGATGCCGAGGCGGTCGCCAAGGAGTTGATGCGGCTTCGCCCCCTGGATCGACTTACCGCGGCCGAAAAAATCGAACCGGGCAGCATCTCGCGCACGATGGGCGAGATGGCCTTTGACAAGTTCTTGGGCTGCATGGCCTGCCACGAGATCGAGCCCGGCTACGGCGGTCTGTCAGGCCCCGAACTGTATACGGCGGGTCGGCGCCTGCAGCCCGAGTTCATGGCCAGCTACATCCGCAGTCCGCAGGCCTGGGACCCGAAGATCTGGATGCCCAACAAGCACGTCTCCGACCCCAATATCACCAAGCTGGTGCGCTACCTCGAGGTGCTCAGCGAGCAGGACAGCCATGGCAAGTAGATCGATGCGCAGCGCCGTCGCCCTGGGGCGTCTGTTTATGGCGTTGTGCCTGACGGCAATGGGCCTGGCGAGCGCGACGGCCGCCGACCGAGCGGCCGATAACTACCGAACGTACTGCACCCAATGTCACGGGCTCGACGGCAATGGTCAAGGCATCAACAAGCGCGACATGTCGGTGCAGCCGCGCGACCACACCGACGCCAAAGCAATGTCCGGTCGCTCCGACGAGACGATCTTTAAGGCAATCAAGGAAGGTGGCGCGTCGATCGACAAGTCCGTTTTGATGCCGCCGTGGGGCGACACCTTCAGCGATGAGGAAATTCGCGAACTCGTCGCGCACCTGCGCAAACTGTGTAAGTGCTCCTTCGGCGCGGGGTCGTAGAGAGCCCGGCACGAGCAATCGGGCTCGCAGTGCACATCCGTCCCAAGTCATCTGTTTTGTGTTTTTCTGTTTCTGTGTTTTTTCTTTTTTTCTTTTCAGTCCCCGGCACTGTCCGGTAAACCACAGGAGGAGGTAGTTCATGCAAGCGTTTAAGTACACCGCCGTTGCCGCGGCAACGGCTGCCGCGCTCGTTTGCGCCCACGGCGCAACGGCCGCGACCCACCAAGTCACGATGACCGCCAAAGAAGTCGACGTGGCCATCGACAACAAGGGCACCAAGATGGCCGCCTGGACGTTCGACGGCTCGATTCCCGGTAAACCCGTGCGCGTCGAGGAAGGCGACACGGTCGACTTCACGCTGGTGAACCCGCCCGAGAACAAGAATTCGCACGCGATGGATTTTCACGCGGCGCAGGCCGACGTGCTGGGCGAATTCGCCCAGATCAAACCGGGCGAGAGCAAGCACTTCAAGTTCGAAGCCAAGACCCCGGGCGTGTTCATGTACCACTGCGGCGCAAGCCCCATGGTGCAGCACATCGCGCGCGGCATGTACGGCGTGATCATCGTTGAACCGAAGGACAAGACCAACTATCCGAAGGCCGACCGCGAATACGTCCTCATCCAGCAGCAGTACTTCCCGGATGTGGAAAATTACGGGGCCATGCTCGAGAACAACGGCTGGAAGGGCTCGATGGTCAATGGCAAGGCCTTCCACTACGACCCCGTGCACGACCCCAACGCGACCCAGGTGCTCGAAGCCAAGCCCGGTGAGCGCGTGCGGATCTACTTTGTCAACGCGAACATCAACATGCCCGTGGCCCTGCACCCGATCGGCGGCATCTGGGATCGCGTCTACATCAACGGCAATCCGAAAAACACGCTGCGCGGCATCCAGACCTACAACGTGGCCGTGGCCGAGGGCGACACCTTCGACCTCGTATCGCCCAGCGATCGACCCACCAACAACGCGATCGTGGATCACAACATGAGCGCGGCGTTGCGCGGTGCCATCACCGTGATCATGTTCAAGCCCGACGCGGACCCCAAAAAGGGTCGCGGCGAACTGATCGTGCAATGACGTTGCCCTGAGGAGCGGACGACACACTGTGCCCGCAATGCCGGCGCATCTTCGAACCCGCACGGGATTTGGCGATGCGCCGGCTCCAACCGGTAACCGAGGGCCACTTCGCCCATGCATGCTTCCCGACTCCGCCGCCAACTCAAGGGACTAAAGCCCGCGCTCGCCTTTGCCTGCCTGGCCTGCGCCGCTGGCGTCGTGGCCATGGCGGCCCCGGCCAAGTGGTTTGGCCGGCATACCCATCCGGGGCCCAGCGCCGAGGAGCGCGCAGCCATCGAGCAAGGCTACGTGTGCCCGATGCACCCCGAAATCACTTCGGACCACCCCGACACCTGCCCGATCTGCGGCATGGCGCTCGTCAAAGCGGGCGGCCAGGGCCAGCACCAACACGAACTGCACGTTCAGTCCAGCGCGCTTGCGAACCTGGGCGTGCACCTCGTAGCCGTCGAACGCAAGGAAATCGCTCAGGAACTGCGCACGTACGGCGCCGTGGTGCCCGACGAGCGCTCGCAGTTTGCCGTCACCACGAAATTCGACGGCTGGCTGCGCAAGCTGCGCGTGCACGCCGTGGGCGAGCACGTCGAGCGCGGCCAGGTGCTCTACGAGATCTACTCGCCCGACCTGGTCATGAGGGAGCGCGAGTATTTTCAGTTTCTCACCCGCCGCAAGCAGATCCTGCAAAGCGTCGGCGATGTTTCGCAGCAAGAAAACGAATACGTCATGGACCTGCTGCGCGACTGGCAGAAGGAGCGCGAGGACCTGATGCGCCGCGACCTGGACATCGAGACGATCCAGAAGCTCGAACAAGACGGCGTCACCATCGAGGTCGTCGCCGTGCGCGCGCCCAGGAGCGGCGTCATCACCCAGTTAGGTGCGCGCGAAGGCAGTTTCGTCTCGCCCGCAGCGCCGATTTTGACGATCTCCGACCCCTCCACGGTGTGGATTGATGTTGCCCTGTCCGCAGGTGAGGTCGGTCTCGTGCAGCCCGGCGACCCGGTGTCCGTGCGGCTGCCCGGCATCGAGCCGCTCACCGCGAGTGTCGAGTTTCTCAATCCCCTGCTCGATGGCGGTCGCGCGCACGCGCGCATCGCGCTGCATCGGCCGCAGGCCGACCTGCCCCTGGGCGCGCTGGTCGACGTCTCGATCCGCTCGGCCGCGCACAGCGCCCGCGTGCTGCCCAGTTCGGCCGTTGTACGCACCGGGCACGGCGACTTCGTGATGCTCTGGCGCGACGGCGGCGCGTTTTTGCCGCTGGCCGTGCGCACCGGCGTGGAAAGTGACGATACGATCGAGATCCGCGGCGGAATACAAGAAGGAGCACAGGTTGCTTCCAACGCGCAGTTCCTTCTGGATCCGGCCGCCTCCTGGAGCGACACCCTAGCGCGCCAATAGGGGGCTGTCTTGGTCGAGCAGGTCATCGGGTGGTCCCTGCGCCACCGCGTCCTCGTATTGCTGTGCGCGGCGGCCATCGCGATTGCGGGGATGGTGGGCGTGCGCGAGCTCGCGCTCGACGCCATTCCGGATCTGTCCGAAGTCCAGGTGATCGTGCAAACGAGCTACCCGGGACAGCCCCCGCAGACAGTCGAGGACCAGGTGAGCTACCCGCTCGCCTCCGCATTGCTCGCCGTGCCGACGGTGGCGGCCGTGCGCGGTTTTTCCATGTTCGGCGAGTCCTACCTGTACCTCATCTTTCACGACGGCACCGATCCGTACTGGGCGCGCTCGCGCGTGCTCGAATACCTCACGCAGATCGCCTCGCGGCTGCCCCCCGGCGTGACGCCCATGCTGGGCCCCGATGCCTCCGGGGTGGGCTGGGTTTTTTCGTACGCGCTCGTGGACCGCCAGCACCGCTACGAACCCGACCGCCTGCGCGCCCTGCAGGACTTTTTTCTCAAACTCGAGCTGCAGAGCGTGCCCGGTGTGGCCGAGGTCGCCAGCGTGGGCGGTCAGGCACGTCAGTTCCAGATCGAAGCGGACCCCGCACGCCTGGCAGGCTTTGGTCTGGGCCTCGAGCGCGTGGTGCGCGCCGTGCAAGACAGCAACATCTCGAGCGGCGGATCGTCCCTCGAGATGGGGCGAGCCGAGTACATGGTGCGGGCGCCAGGCTACCTTGCCGGTCTGGACGATTTTCGCAACATTCCGCTGGGCGCCGACGCGCGCGGCCAGTTCCTGCGCTTGAGCGACGTGGCGCACGTGCAAATCGGCGCCGAGGCGCGCCGTGGCCTCACCGACTTGGACGGCCTGGGCGAGGCGCCCGGCGGTATCGTGGTGATGCGCCACGGCGAAAACGCCCTGGCGCTCGTCGACCGGGTCAAGCAGCGCCTGCAGACGCTGCAGCGCAGCCTGCCGCCCGGCGTGCAGATCGTTGTCACGTACGATCGCTCCGAACTGATCCGCGGGGCCATCGCCACGCTGGAGCGGCGGCTGCTGGAGGAATGTCTCGTCGTCTCACTGGTCTGCGGCGTGTTCCTGGCGCACGTACGATCGGCACTGGTCATTATCGTGACGCTGCCCCTGGGCATCCTGGCCGCCTTGGGCGTGCTTGCGCTGCAGGGCACCAGCGCGAACCTCATGTCCCTGGGCGGCATTGCAATCGCCATTGGCGCCATGGTCGACGCGGCCATCGTCATGGTCGAGAACCTGCACAAACACCTCGAGCGCGCACCCGAGGGGGCCGACCGCTGGCCGATCGTCTTCCGAAGTGCCCGCGAAGTCGGCCCGGCACTGTTCTTCTCCCTGCTTGTGATCACCGTTTCCTTCTTGCCGGTGTTTGCGCTCACCGGCCAGGAAGGTCGGCTGTTCCGGCCTCTGGCCAGCACCAAAACCTATGCCATGGCCGCCAGTGCGCTGCTCGCGGTGACACTCACACCGGTGCTGATGGGACTTTTCGTGCGCGGCCGCATCGCACCCGAGGGTGCCAACGCATTGCATCGCCTGTTGCGAAACGGCTATCAGCGCACGTTAATCGCCGCCCTTCGTCACCCGCGCTGGGCAACGGGAGCTGCGGCGCTGGCACTGCTTAGCGCCGCCTGGCCGCTGTGGTTCATGGGAAGCGAATTCATGCCACCACTATACGAAGGCAGCATTTTGTACATGCCCTCAACGCTGCCGTCGGTGTCGGTTGACGAGGCCGGGCGCATGCTCCAGGTCACCGACCGGCTCATCGGCGAGCTCCCGGAGGTCGAGCAGGTCTACGGGAAAGCCGGGCGCGCGCAAACCGCAACCGATCCCGCTCCGCTCACCATGTTCGAGACCGTCGTCTTGCTCAAACCGCCGGACGAGTGGCCTGCCGGCGAGGACGTCGAAGAAGTGATGGACAAGCTCGACCGCCAGATTCAGTTGCCGGGAATCACGAACGGGTGGGGTTATCCGATTCGCACCCGCATCGACATGCTCGCCAGCGGCGTGCGCACACCTCTGGGGCTCAAAATCAGCGGGCCGGATCTTGCGACCGTTTTCGCCTTGGCGCACCGGGCCGAATCGGCGCTACGCACGGTTGCCGGCACGCGGGGTGCCTTTGCCGAACGTGTAGCAGGCGGCCGGTACCTGGACATCGAACTCGACCGCCAATGGGCGGCGCGCTACGGCGTAACAGCGGCCGACGTGCAACAGGTGGTCCAAGGGGCGATCGGGGGCGAGACCATCGCCACGGTGGTGGCCGGCCGCGAACGCTATTCGGTAAATCTGCGCTATCCGCGATCGTGGCGCGACTCCCCCCAATCCATCGCCCAGATCCCCTTCGTCGCGAGCAGCGGACAAACCGTGCACCTGGGCGACGTCGCCCACATCGCGTTGCGAGACGGCGCCACGGAGATCAAGAGTGAAAACGCGCAACTCGTCGCGTATGTCTATTTGAACCTCGACACTTCGGACCTGGGCGGCTATGTCAGCCGGGCCAACCGGGCGCTTGCTCCGATCGCGCTGCCACCGGGCTATACGATGTCCTGGGCAGGCCAGTACGAGCAGATGCAGCACGCGCGCGCGCGCCTGGCTTGGCTTATTCCGGCAACGATTGCCCTGGCAGCCGTGTTGCTATTCGGGCATTTTCGCAACTGGGAACGTGTCGCGCTTGTGCTCCTGTGCCTGCCCTTTTCGCTCGTGGGCGGCGTGTGGCTGGTCTACGCGCTGGGCTACCGCCTCTCGGTGGCCGTGGCTGTGGGTTTTCTGGCCCTTACGGGGGTTGCCACGGAGTTTGGCGTCGTCATGCTTCTCTACCTGGATCAGGCGCGCGCGCAACAGGAGCGCGCCGGCGTGCCACTGGGGCGCTTTGGACATCTGCGTGCGCTCATTCGGGGCGCGTCGACGCGCGTACGCCCCAAAGCCATGACGGTGGCCGTGATCGTGGGCGGGCTGCTGCCCGTAATGGTAGGCGGCGGACTGGGCAGCGACGTCATGAAACGCATCGCCGCGCCGCTGGTCGGGGGCATGCTGACAGCGCCGCTGCTGTCGCTTATCGTGCTGCCGCTTATCTACGAGTGGTGGCAGCGGCGCCGGAGCGGTCGGGCCATGGAATAGAATCCGCAACGGCGAACCATGGAGCTAACAAGTGTCGACCCCGATCGTGCCCAATCTGGCGACGGCTGCCGGTCCGGTCCTGGAATTCGAGCGACGCATTTTGGACTGCGTCCCCGAAATCGAGCACTGGTTCCGGGTCCAGTGGCAGGAGCACACCCCGCCGTTTTACAGCTCCGTGGACCTGCGCAACGCAGGCTTCAAGCTCGCCCCCGTCGACACGAACCTGTTCCCGGGGGGATTTAACAACCTCGCGGACGACGTTTTGCCCTGCGCGGTTCAGGCTACCCAGGTGGCCATCGAGCGCATCTGCCCCGACGCGCGGCGCTTGCTGCTGGTACCGGAGCGCCACACCCGCAACGTCCACTATCTGCTCAACGTGGCCCGCATGGTGCGGATCATCTCCTCCACGGGGCTGGAGGTGCGCGTGGGCAGCCTGTCCGAGGAGCTCACCGCGCCCACGACGATCACGCTGCCCGGCGGCGAGACGCTCCGCGTTGAGCCGATCCGGCGCAACGGCGAGCGCATCGGATTGACGAACTTCGACCCCTGCGTTGTGCTGCTCAACAATGACTTGTCGGCCGGGGTCCCCGAAATCCTCCAGGGCATCGATCCGGCGCAGACCCTACTGCCGCCGATACACGCCGGCTGGTGCGTGCGGCGCAAATCCAACCACTTCTCCTGTTACGACGAAATTGCCGGCGCCTTTGCCCGACTCATCCAGGTTGACCCCTGGATGATCAACCCCTTGTTTACCCGCTGCGGCGAGGTCGACTTTCGCGATACGGCGAGCAACGACTGTCTGGTGAGTCAGGTCGACAATCTGCTGGCCGCAATCGCCGAGAAGTACCGAAGCTACGGCATCCAGCAAAAGCCCTTCGTCATAGTAAAAGCGGATGCGGGCACATACGGAATGGGGATCATGACCGTCCATGATGCCGCGGAGGTCGCCACGCTCAACCGCAAGCAGCGCAACAAAATGGCGATCGGCAAGGAGGGCCTGCGAGTCTCCGAGGTCATCATCCAGGAAGGAGTGCCGAGTTACGAGAAAGTCGAACACGGGGTGGCCGAGCCGGTCGTCTACCTCATCGACCGCTATGTCGTCGGTGGTTTTTACCGCGTGCACCGGCAGCGGGGCATCGACGAGAGTCTCAACGCGCCAGGCATGCATTTCGTTCCGCTCGCCTTTCATTGCAGCTGCAACTTGCCCGACCTGCACGCCGAGCCCGGGGTCAGTCCGCTGAACCGCTACTACATCTACGGCGTCATTGGCCGGCTGGCGACGTTGGCTGCGGCGCTGGAGCTCGAACGCTTCAATCCCGCCAACGACCTTGTTGCAAACGGCCTGCCCGCAGCCGGTGCAGCCGCGCCGGTGCTCGCCGGCTAGACACGCTTCCTACCAATTTCATGCCAGCTCCGATACCCGGTAAGGACGGCGCGCGCGACGTGCTGTTCGTGCTCGACCCGCTCGAGGAGCTCAAACCCGCAAAGGACTCGAGCATCGCGATGATGCGTGAGCTCTCCCGTCGCGGCCGCCCGATCTGGACCTGTACGCCCGACGAGCTCACCTGGGACAGCGGCAGCGTGCGCGCGTCGGTGCACCGCATCGAGCTGCCGCCTGTGCCCGAGGCGGCGCTCGCGCATAGCTGGTACCAGGCGCTGGCCACGGCCACACGCCGCCTGGTCGACTTCGACGCGGTGCTCATGCGCAAGGATCCGCCGTTTGACGCCCAGTACCTGTACGCAACCCATTTGCTGGGCGACGCCGCGCGCGGCGGCGCGCGCGTGTTCAATGATCCCGAGGCGCTGCGCGACCATAACGAGAAACTGGCCATTACGGAGTTTGCGCAGTTCATCCCGCCGACGCTGGTGAGCTGCAACCCCGCCGAAATTCTGGCGTTTCGCGAGGCACAAGGCCAGATCGTCATCAAGCCCCTCGACGGCATGGGTGGCCGGGACGTCTTTCGCATCGGTGCGGGTGACCCCAACACGAACGTCATCTTAGAGACGTCGACCTCGTACGGAACGCGCACAGTGATGGCGCAACGCTTTGTCCCCGAAATTGCGCAAGGCGACAAGCGCATCTTGCTCATCGCGGGCGCGCCGGTGCCATACTGCCTCGCGCGCGTGCCCAAGCCCGGGGAATCGCGCGGTAATCTGGCCGCCGGAGGAACGGGCCGCGTCCAGACGTTGTCAGCGCGCGACCGGCAGATCGCCGAGGCGATCGGTCCCGTCCTGGATCGGCGCGGGCTGTTGCTCGTCGGTCTGGACGTCATCGGCGATTTTCTGACCGAAATCAACGTCACAAGTCCCACCTGCTTCGTCGAGATCCATCAGCAAAGCGGCTTTGACGTTGCGCGCACGTTTGTCGATGCGCTCGAGCAGCGCCTGGGAGGCTAGCGTCATGGTCGCCATCGTCGTCATCGCCCACAAGCCGCTGGCGAGCGCGCTGGTGGACGCCGCGCAGCATGTCTACAGTCGTGACCCGTGCGCGGCGTCCCGTCAGCTCGTGGGACTGGACGTCCCGCCTGATGCCCAGCTGCCCGCGGCGGTCGCCCAGGCGCAAGCGCTGCTCGCCCAGGTCGACCGCGGACAGGGGGTGCTTGTTCTGACGGACATCCCCGGAGCGACGCCAGGCAATGTGGCGGCGCGCCTGGCGCAACCCGGCCGCGTGGCCGTGCTCTCCGGGGTCAACATGCCGATGCTGCTGCGCTCGCTGTGCTATTGCGAGGCGGGCCTGGCGGAACTGGTGTCCAAGGCCCTGGCGGGCGGAGCCAGTGGCATCCAGGACCTTGCACCGCCATCCGGCGCCGACGCAACCTCCAAGACCTGTTAGCCGGCTGCCCGAAAATGATCTCCCGTTCCTTTACCATCCGCAATACACTCGGGCTGCACGCGCGACCTTCCGCGCAGATCACCCAGACTGCCTCGCGCTTCAAAAGCGAGGTGTTCATCGCCAAAAACGGCCGACGCGTCAACGCCAAGTCGATCATGGGGGTGATGATGCTCGCGGCCGGCTGCGGCTCCGTGGTCACGGTCGAAACCGCGGGCGCGGACGAGGAGCAGGCGATGGCGGCGGTCGGTGCGCTAATCGAAAGCGGTTTCGGCGAACAGGCCGCATGAAGCGGCCGTGGATAGTTCCGTGCCATGCGGCGCGAGCCCGGGGCGTGCGGGGCCTTGCGCGGCAGCGCGCTCACGGCCGCGTGCGCCGTGTGTGCCCGGCGCGCTGGGGGGTGAACAATTCGGTGATGCAAGCGAGACGATGAGCAAGCAGCTGATCGGACAGGGTGTGGCGCGCGGGATCGTCATCGGTCGCGCCCACCTGCTCGCGCCCAGCGAACTCGACATCCGGCAGTACCACATCCAGCGCGGCGACGTGCTCCATGAGGTCGCACGCCTGAACAACGCGTTTTCGGTGGTGCGCGCCGAGCTCGAACAGCTGCGTGCCAACGTCTCCGAAGATGCCCCGGCCGAGGTCAAGGCGTTTCTCGATCTGCACCGGATGATTCTGGACGACTCCTTGCTGTGCGATGCGCCGCGCGACCTCGTTCGTACCCGGCTGATCAACGCCGAATGGGCCTTGACGATCCAGCTCGAGGAAGTTTGCCGGCAGTTCGAGGCCATCGAGGACGAGTACTTTCGCAGCCGCTCGCAAGACGTGCGCCAGGTCGTAGAGCGGGTGCTGCGCCGCCTCGCGGGCGGGCGTCCCTCCCCCATGGCGCTCGCGCCCAAGCTCCAAGAAGGCGAGCGCTTGATCCTGGTCGCGCACGATCTGGCGCCCGCCGACATCTTGCATTTTCGCGAGGACGCGAGCGAGGCCGTGGCGGGTTTCATCACCGAGTTGGGCGGCCCGACGTCCCACACGATGATCCTGGCTCGCAGCCTGGGCCTGCCCGCGATCGTCGGCGTGGGCGAGGCGCGCACCGCGGTGGCCGAGGGCGACTTGCTGGTGGTGGACTCGGACGCGGGCCGCGTGCACGTACAGCCCGACGAGCAGGCGCTGGCCGAATACCGCCGCCAGATTTTGCTGCAAACCCAGGCCCGATCCGAGCTGCGCAAGCTCCGCGGCAAATTGCCGCGCACCAAGGATGGAATTCCGGTGGAGCTGTCGGCCAACATCGAAATGCCCGAGGATGTCCGCGATGCGCTCGACGCGGGAGCCGACGGCGTGGGACTGTTCCGCACCGAGTTCCTGTTCATGAATCGCGACCAACTGCCCACCGAAGATGAGCAGTTCGAATCCTACGCAAAGGTTGCGCGGGCGATGAAAGGCAAGCCCGTCGTCGTACGCACGCTCGATATCGGTGCCGACAAAGTGCTCAACTACTCAGCCCGCCAGAGCCTGGGCCTGGCGCGCGACGGCGGCGAGGGCCAGGGCCTGGAGCCCAATCCGGCGCTGGGCCTGCGCGCCATCCGCTACTGCCTTGCCTACCCGGAGCTCTTTCTGACACAGTTGCGCGCCATCTTGCGCGCCTCCAGCGTGGGCACCATCCGCATTCTGGTGCCGATGTTGGCGCACGTGCACGAGATCGAGCAGGCGCTGCAATTCGTCGCGCGCGCCAAGGAGCAGCTCAAGGAGCGCCGACAAAAGTTCGACGGCCGCATCAGCGTGGGCGGCATGATCGAAGTGCCCGCGGCCGCCCTGAACCTGGGGCCCTTTATCGAGCGGCTGAAGTTCCTGTCGCTGGGAACCAACGACCTCATCCAGTATGCGCTGGCGATCGACCGCACCGACGCGGCCGTGGCCTACCTCTACGAGCCGCTGCATCCGGCGGTCTTGCAGCTGATCCACCAGACCATCCGCGGCGGCGCACGCGCGGGACTGCCGGTGTCGGTTTGCGGCGAGATGGCCGGAGATGTGGGCTGCGTCGAACTGCTCCTGGGCATGGGTCTGCGCCGCTTTTCGATGAACCCGGCGCAGCTGCTAAGCGTCAAGCAGCGCCTCTTCGAACTCGACTCCAAGTTGGCCGCGCGGCTGGCCAAGCGGGTCGTGCGCATGCACGATCCGCTGCAGATTCGCGCGGCGCTCGAGCGCGCCGAGCGCCAGGGGGGCGCGATGGGCAGGCCGCTCGCCGGGCCGCGGCGCACCCCTCGGCGGCGGTAGGCGCCATGACGGCCGGCGCAAGCGCTTCCTCGGTAGGCGTCGTCTCGCCCCAGACGATGCATTTCGAGGAGCCGTTGGCACTTACCAGTGGTGCACAACTGGCCCAATACGACGTGCGCTACGAGACCTATGGGACGCTCAATGCAGAGCACTCCAACGCCGTGCTCGTAGCCCACGCATTAAATGCCTCGCATCACGTCGCGGGCACCTACGCCGAGCAGCCGCGCAGCACCGGCTGGTGGGACAACATGGTGGGCCCGGGCAAACCGATCGATACCCGTCACTTTTTCGTGATCGGGGTCAACAACGTGGGATCGTGCTTCGGCTCGACCGGGCCGATGTCGATGAATCCGGCCACCGGCAAACCGTACGGCGCCGCGTTTCCGGTCGTGACGGTGGAAGACTGGGTCAATGTGCAATCGCGCGTGGCCGATTCGCTGGGCATTCATCGCTTTGCCGCCGTGGTGGGAGGCTCCCTGGGCGGCATGCAGGCGCTGTCGTGGGCAATTCGCTATCCGCAACGCATTGCCCACTGCGTTGCCATTGCCACCACGCCGAAGCTCAGTGCGCAAAACATCGCTTTTAATGACGTTGCGCGCAGCGCCATCCAGAGCGACCCCGACTTTCATGGCGGGGACTACTACGCCCACAGCGTCGTGCCCCGGCGCGGCCTGCGCGTAGCGCGCATGATCGGGCACATCACGTATCTGTCGGGCGACGATATGACCGAGCGCTTTGGCCGCAGCCTGCGCACGCGCGATTACGCCTTTGGCTACGGCGCCGAGTTCGAGGTCGAATCCTACCTGCGCTATCAGGGCGAGAAGTTCTCGGAATACTTCGATGCGAACACGTACCTGCTGATCACGCGTGCGCTCGACTACTTCGATCCGGCGCGCGAGCACGACGGCGACCTCGTGCGCGCGCTGGCACCGGCACTGGCGCGCTTCTTGCTGATCTCCTTCACGACCGACTGGCGCTTTGCGCCGGAGCGAGGCCGGGAGATCGTCGCCGCACTCATCGCCAACGGACGCGAAGTGAGCTATTCGGAGATCGACGCGCCGCACGGGCACGATGCGTTCTTGCTCGATGACCCGCGCTACCATCACCTCATGGCCGCGTATTTTGAGCGCATCGCGGCGGAGCTCGCCTGATGCTGCGCCAGGACCTAGCCCAGATCGCGAGCTGGATTGAGAGCGACACGCGCATCCTGGACCTGGGCTGCGGCGATGGGGCGCTGCTCAAGCACCTTCGCGATTCGCGCAACTGTACCGGTTACGGCATCGAGATTGCCGACGCATCGGTGCTCGAGTGCGTGCGCCGCGAGGTCAACGTGATTCAGGCCGACCTCGAGTCCGGGCTGCGCATGTTCGCCGACGCGATGTTCGACACGGTCGTACTCTCCCAGACGCTGCAGGCGATGCACAACGTCGAGGCAATCTTGCGCGAAATGGTGCGCGTAGGCCGTCGCGGAATCGTCAGCTTCCCGAATTTCGGCCACTGGCGCCACGCGGTGTCGCTGCTCGCGGGCCACATGCCGGTGACGCCCGACATTCCCTACCAGTGGTACGACACGCCCAATATCCACCTTTGCACGCCCAAGGATTTCGAGGTTCTCGCCGCACGTCTCGAAATGCGCATCACCGATCGCGCGCTGCTGGCGCGCGGCGAGCCGCTGAGCGTATTGCCCAACCTGCGCGCCAGCGTCGCGGTCTACCGCTTCGAGAGGCTTTGACCCGGAACGAAGCGCTGCGTGGCCCACAGCGCCGCCAGCGCGAGGGTCCCGCTGGCCGCACAACCGCAGAAAAACGCGGCGTAGCCGATGGTGTCGACCGCGACGCCGGAGAATCCGGCAACGATTTTCGGGACCAGCAGCGTAAGCGACGAGAGCAACGCGTACTGCGTGGCCGAATAGGCACGGTTGGTAAGTCCCGAGAGGAAAGCGATGAACACGGTGCCCGCGATGCCCTCGGCAAAATTGTCGGTCGACACCGCCACGATGAGCAGCACCAGATCGGGCCCGCGCGCCGCCAACCCGGCGTAGAGCAGAATCGAGGAGGAAGCGGCCAGGGCCGCAACCCACATCATGCGTCCGATTCCCCAGCGCAGCGTCAAAGCCCCGCCCACGAACCCACCCGCCAGCGCCATGAGCAGTCCGTAGAACTTGGAAACGGCTGCAACCTGGTCCTTGGTAAAGCCGATGTCGTGATAAAAGGGATTGGCCATCACACCCATGACGATGTTGGCGAAGCGGTAGCTCGATACAAGCGCCACCAGCAGCACAGCATGCCAGCGGTAGCGGCGCACAAAATCGATAAAGGGCTCAAGCAGCCGTGCCTGGCCGCGCGCGGTGGCGCCCGTGGCCCCGACGGCGTCGACCACTGGTGCTTCCGGTGACCAGACCACGGCCACCATGCCCACCAGCATGGACGCGGCCATAACCGAGTAGGAAAAGGCCCACGCTTCATGCTGGTAGGTGTCGCCTCCGGCCTCGCGCGCCGCGATCCACAGTGCGCCTGCACCGGCCCAGATCATGCCGATCCGATAGCCGGTCTGATAGGCGGCCGCCAAGGCCGCCTGGCGCTCCACCGCGGCCGACTCAATCCGATACGCGTCCAGCGCAATGTCCTGGGTTGCACCCGCCATTGCTGTAAAAAGCGCGCAGGCCGCGAGCAGGGCTAAATCGCGCTGGGGGTCGAACTGTGCCATGAGCAGTAACCCGACGATGACAGCGCACTGGGCCAACAGCAGCCACGAACGCCGGCGTCCCATTCGGCGCGTGAGCACCGGAATCGCTACCCGGTCGAGCATGGGCGCCCAGACCCACTTGAAGGGGTATGCGAGCGCGATCCAGCTCAAAAAACCGATTGCGGAACGCTCGATGCCGGCTTCGCGCAGACGAAACGACAGTGTCCCGTAGATCAGCAGCAAGGGAAGTCCCGCAGCAAATCCCAGTACCGCCATGCGCAACGCAGGCGCCTCGACATACACGCGCCAGATCGAGCGCTGCGGGGATGCCGGCTCGCGATCCGGGATCACAGGCGCCCGGTGTAGTCGATGATGAGCGGCGCGTGGTCGCTAAAGCGCTGCTTTTTGTAGATCTGGGCTCGCTGCGCCCGGGCCGAAGCTCCCGGCGTGGCGATCTGGTAGTCGATGCGCCATCCCACGTTGTTGTCCCAGGCCCGCCCCCGGTTGCTCCACCAGGTGTATTGCTCCGGCCGAGGGTCGAGACAGCGAAAGACGTCCACCCATCCTTGCTCCTCGAAGAGGCGCCCCAACCAGGCGCGCTCCTGCGGCAAAAACCCCGAATTCTTCTGGTTGGCGCGCCAATTCTTCAGATCGATCGGATGATGGGCAATGTTGACGTCGCCGCAAAAAATGACCTCGCGGCCGCTCATGCGCAGCCGCGCCAAATGGGGATAGAAGGCCTCCAGGAAGCGGTACTTCGCCTCCTGCCGCTCCGGGGAACTCGAGCCGGACGGAAAGTAGACGCTGATGATCGTGAACTGCGCAAATTGGACCTCCACGTAGCGGCCTTCTCGGTCAAATTCGGGATTTCCAAAGCCCACCTTTACGCTATGGGGGCGCTTTTTCGTATAAATCGCGGTCCCGCTATAGCCCTTGGCCTGAGCCCAGTGAAAGTACGCATGTCGAGAGGCCGGCCGCAACAGTTCCTCGGGCAGGTCGGCCTCCTGCGCTCGGATCTCCTGCAGGCACATCAGGTCGGGGTCGCAACGGCCAAGCCAGGCCATCAGGCCCTTGCCGGCGGCGGCGCGTAGCCCGTTGACATTAAGACTGACGATGCGAAACATGGTAGTTCCAACGATCCCCAGGCCCCCGCATTGCGGTACGCTCGCCTCTGCCAAAGCTTTGACGCTCTTACCGCACCGGTGGCCGGTCTGTGCACGTGAACCAGCAACCCGAACAATTCATCGAATTTGCCCTGCAAACGGGTGTTCTCGCCTTCGGCGAATTCACCACCAAAAGCGGTCGACGCACTCCGTACTTCTTTGACGCGGGACGCTTCGATCACGGCGCAAGCCTGCGCCGGCTGGCGGGATTTTATGCGCAGACGATCCTGGCCAACCGAGCCAAAGGCACATTGCGCTTCGACATGCTCTTCGGACCGGCGTACAAGGGCATCGCGCTGGTCGCGGCCACGGCGATGGCTCTGGCCGAACGCGACGTGGACGTCCCTTTTTGCTTTAACCGCAAGGAGCCCAAAGACCACGGCGAAGGCGGAGTGCTGGTGGGTGCGCCGCTGGCCGGACGCGTGCTGATCATCGACGACGTCATAACCGACGGAGCCGCCAAGCGCGAGTCCGTTGCGCTCATCCGAGCTGCGGGCGCGCAACCCGCTGGCGTCGTCATCATGCTCGACCGCATGGAGCGCATTGGCCCGGACAGCGACTTGTCGCGCGAATCGGCCGTGCAGTCGTTTGAACGAGCCACCGGCACGCCGGTGATCGCCATCGCCAATCTGGAGCATCTGCTCGCGTTTTTGCGTTCGGAATCGGCCTTGGCGGCGCCGGCACGCGCACAGCTCCCGGCGTTGGAGCAATATCGCAGGCGCTATGGTGCATAAGGGAACTTGGCAACGACTGCTGCGGTGGCGGCACGCGCGGGCGCAGGCACTGGGCGCCCGCGCACTCGTTGTGCTCGCTGTAACGCTCTGGGGCAACAGCGCGCAGGCGCAAGGCAGCGGCACGACGCGCCTGCCGATGCTCAGCTACTCGTGCACGACCACGTCGGGTCACACGATCACGGGCGACAGCCCGCCGCCCGAGTGCAGGAACCGGGACGTGCGGGAGCTCAACCCCGATGGATCGCTCAGGCGGATCATTCCCGCGCCCTTGACCTCCGAGCAGCGCAAGAAGCGCGACGAAGAAGAGAAAATCAGCCGGCTGGAGGAAGAGAAGGAGCGCGCGCAGGTGCAAAAAGACCGCTCGCTGCTCGAGACGTACGGCAGCGTCGAGGAGATCGATGCGGCGCGCGGCCGGGCCGTGCAAGGGCGCCAGGAACTGATCAATCGCGCAAACCTGCGCATTGCGCAGTACCAGCGCGAGCGCAAGCGCCTGGACAACGAGGCCGAGTTCTACGCCAAGCGCACGCTTCCGCCGGAGCTCCAGCAGGCGTACGAGGCCAACGACGCGCTCACCAAGCAGCAGGAGAAGACGCGTGCGGACGCCGAGCAGGAGATCGAGCGCATCAAGGTGCGCTTCGCGGCCGAGCGCAAGCGCTACGTGGAACTCGAGGAAGCCGCCGCCGAAGCGCAAAGAGTGCGCGAGCGCCGGGAGCAGGAAGCCGAGCAGTCCCAACAATAGCGGCGCACGCCCGGCCACGACGCAAGACGCGCCACAGCCAGGGCGTTCGGCGCTAGCGCTTGGCTGGCGCCGTGCCGGCCGCCGCTTTCTTCTTCTTTAGTTTGTGCGGCCGCGTCTTGCCATAGCTACCGTTATAAATCTTGCCGCGCCGCGTGCGCGTGTCGCCCTTACCCATCGCCGATCTCCTGCCGCCAAGCGCTTAGCCGAAAGCGCGATTTTATGCTGCCCGCGGCCACCTTGCGGCATCGAGCGCCGGGGCCACTACAATGCAAGCCAGCAGGGCATTTGCGTCGACCCATTTTCGGAGATCGCCCATGGCGCTAGTCACATTTCGCTCTCCGGCCGCAAGCGCGATCATCATGTACTCGCAGACCGCGCAGCAGCTCCTCGAGATCATGGGGAGACCCCTCACGGAGCGCGGCGTGATCACGAGCGAGCAAGTCGATGAGGCCCTGGCGCGCCTCGAGCAGGCCGTACAAAACGAGAAGCCCGCGGCCACACCCGCCGATGAGGACGACAAGTCGCCGGTCGAGTACCCCGTGAGTCTTCGTCAGCGCGCCTTTCCCCTTGTTCAGATGCTGCGTGCCGCGCGCAAGCGCCACGTGGACGTGACATGGGGAATCTGAACCGCGAATTCGCCGAGCCGCCCCGTCTGCCGGGCATCCGCCGTATCCGGATCCTGGGCCTAAGCGCCCTGGCGCTGGTGGCGCTAGCCATCGGTGCCTCGGTATTTGAACTGCGGCACAACCGCGAGCTCCAGCAGCAGTACGAATACTCCCTGGCGCTCACGCGCCTCGCCTTTGACGCCGAGAGCCTGGCTTCGCGC
>DASPPB010000081.1:0-4546 GCA_035625725.1 Burkholderiaceae bacterium | reverse complement strand
TGTCGCACGACGAGGTTGTCCATGGCAAGGGCTCGCTCCTGGGCAAGATGCCCGGCGACGCCTGGCAGCGTTTTGCCAATCTGCGATTGCTGCTGGGCTACCAGTGGGCGCACCCGGGCAAAAAGCTGCTTTTTATGGGGGGAGAGTTCGGGCAGCCCGCCGAGTGGTCGCATGAGCACAGCCTCTCCTGGCATGTCCTCCAGTACGCCGAGCACGCGGGCGTCAAGCGCTGGGTGTCGGATTGCAACCGGTTGCTGCGTTCGGAAGCCGCGCTGCATCAAATCGATTTCGACGCCGCCGGTTTTCAGTGGATTGACTGTAACGACGCGGAAAACGGTCTGCTCGCGTTTTTGCGCCGTGGGCGTGAACCTTCGGAGCTGGTTCTCGTTGCCTGCAATCTGACGCCAGTACCGCGATTGCGCCACCGGCTCGGCGTTCCCATAGGGGGGCGCTGGCGCGAGCTGGCCAACAGTGATGCGACGATTTACGGCGGCAGCGGGATGGGCAACCTGGGTGCGGTCGAAGCAACTTCCGTGGCCTCGCACGGCCAGCCGCAGTCCATCGAGCTCACCCTGCCACCCCTGGCCGTGGTGTTTCTCAAACCCGAGAATGTCTGAGCTGTAGAGGAGGCAAACGTGGCGGAGGCGAAAATGAGCACGCAAAAAATGGCAATTCTCGTCGGTGGCGGGCCGGCACCCGGTATCAACAGCGTGATCAGCGCGGCCACATTGCGTGCGCTCCTTGCGGGCCGAGAAGTCCTGGGATTGCCCAGCGGCTATTCCGAGATCATGCAAGGCAAGCTCGACCGCGTACGCAGCCTTTCCGCAGAGGATGTGCAGACGATTCACTTCCAAGGCGGTGCGGTCCTGGGCACCTCGCGGGCAAATCCGACAAAGCAAGTTGCACACCTGGACGGCGTCGTGCAGTCACTGGGTGAGCTAGGCGTTGCCGAACTCATCACGATTGGCGGCGACGACACCGCATTTTCGGCGATGAAAATTGCGGAACGCGCAGGCGCAAGATTACGAGTGGCGCATGTTCCCAAGACGATTGACAATGATCTGGCGCTGCCCGCGCACGTCGACACGTTTGGGTTTCAGACTGCGCGTCATCTGGGCGTTGCGTTGGTGAAGAACCTCATGGTCGACGCTCGCAGCTCGGGGCGCTGGTACTTCGTTGTGGCCATGGGCCGCAAGGCCGGTTCGCTTGCGCTGGGCATTGCCAAGGGAGCCGGAGCGCAGTTGGCGGTAATTCCCGAAGAGTTCACGTCCGGGCGGGTGAGCCTCGACAAGATCGCCGACGTCCTCGTAGGTGCGGTCGTCAAGCGACGCGCGCAAGGAGGCAAAGACGGCGTTGCCGTGCTGGCCGAGGGTCTCTCTGAGCTGATCCCCGAAAACGAACTGCACCGCTTAGGAGCCGTGGAGCGTGACGAGCACGATCACATCCGTCTTGCGGAAATCGACCTCGGCCGGGGCGTGCGCAAAATCGTCGAGGAGCGGCTGCGCGCGCTGGGCATCGGCACCTCGATCGTTTCCAAGGATATCGGCTACGAGCTGCGTTGCGCCGATCCCATACCCGTGGACATCGAGTACACGCGTGATCTGGGTTTTTGTGCGGCGCAGTTTCTGATTGAAGGCGGCTCCAACGCGATGATGTCGCTGCAGGAGGGCCGCTTCGTGCCCATCCCGTTTTCCTCGATGATCGACCCGGCAACGGGACGCACGCGGGTGCGTACGGTCGAGATCGGGTCGTTGCGATACGCGGTCGCGCGCCGATACATGACGCGCCTGGAGCGCGCTGATCTCGCCGATCCCGAGCGCTTGGCACTGCTCGCACGCACGGCCGGACTTGCGCCCGAGGCATTTCGCAGCCGCTTTGCGTACGTGGTGGAAGATGAGCCGCCGGCGCTTTCTCTGGGTGTTCGTCCCGCCTCCTAGGAGGCGTTGGTTCTCCTGTCGGACCCATTCTGAACTCGCCCGCAATGAGCGCTGACGCCGACGAAACGCCACAAGACGCCGAACAGGAGCGCGCCGACTTGCTGCGCCTGTGCCAGCGCTATGGCATCGCACCCGATTATCACGACATCTGGGGCCGGCACACGGTCGTGCCCGAGCACGGCTTGCGGTCGCTGCTGCGCGCCATGGGAGTGGAGGCGGGCGATCGCGCGCAGGTGGAGGCTTCGCTGCGCGCCGACGAGGAGGCGCAGGCGGCGATGGCAATCCGTGCGCCGCTGCCACCGGTGGTGGTGTTCTGGCTCGACGCACAGCCTTGGTCGCTCAAGCTCAAAGCCGGGGTGCGCGATGCACGCATGCGCTGGCTTCTCGCGGAGGAAGGCGGCACGCAGCACGAGGGGGATGTGAAAGATTTCCGCATCGTGCTTCCCAACAGCGTGCCCTACGGCTACCACCGGCTGGATTTGCGCATCGAGGTCAGCGTCCCGGAGTTCGATGAAAATCGCACAACGGAGGTTGCGCGAGAGCGCGTCGAGAGTCGTTTGCTCGCGTCAACCCTAGTCGTGGTAGCGCCGCCGCGCTGCTACTTGCCGCCGCTGCTGCGCACCGGCAAACGCGTCTGGGGACCCGCCGTTCAGCTGTACTCGCTGCGCTCGCTGCGCAATTGGGGGATCGGGGATTTCAACGATCTGGCCAAGCTGGTTCGCATGTGCGGCAAACATGGCGCTGCCTTGGTCGGGCTGAACCCCCTGCACGCACTGTTTCCACACAACCCGAATCACGCAAGTCCGTATTCTCCTTCCTCGCGGCGCTTCTTTAACTTTCTGTACCTGGACGTTGAAGCGGTGGAGGAGTATGCCCAATGCTCCGAGGCGCGTTCGCAAGTTATGGCTCCGGACTTTCAGGCGCGCCTGCGTTCGCTGCGCGGCATGGATCTGGTCGATTACAAGGCGGTATCTGCCATCAAGCTCCCGATTCTGGAACTTCTCTTCGACTATTTTCGTCGTACCTGCCTGACGGACCCCACCTCGCGCAGAGCCCAGGATTTCCGTGCCTTTCAGCTAGCCGGTGGTTTGGCGCTGCGACAGCATGCGCTTTTCGAGGCGCTGCAGGAGCATTTTCATGGACTGGACTCCGAAGTTGCAGGCTGGCCGTACTGGTCGTACGCCTACCGCGATCCGAATTCTTCCGATGTCGCGGATTTTGCACATACGCATGCCGAGCGCATCGAATTCTTCGAGTATCTGCAGTGGCAGGCGGAATTGCAGCTGGCCGCCGTGGGAATGAGTTCCTTGGATTCACGTCTGGGCATCGGTCTATACCTGGATCTGGCGGTATCAGTCGATCGCAGCGGCGCCGAGTCCTGGGCTGCGCAGGACTTGTATACGCAAAGCGCGAGCGCCGGTTGCCCTCCGGACGACTTTAACCTCCACGGACAGGACTGGGGCCTGCTGCCGTTATTGCCCGAGCGATTGCGTGCACGCGCCTATGCGCCATTCATAGCGGTATTGCGTGCCAATATGCGCCACGCTGGTGCGCTGCGTATCGACCACGTAATGGGCTTGGCGCGCATGTTCTGGGTCCCGCGCGGCGACCTGCCCGAAGCGGGGGCGTATGTCAGCTACCCGTTCGAGCACCTTCTCGCCATACTTACCCTCGAGAGCCAGCGCAACCGCTGTTTGGTGATCGGCGAGGACCTGGGGACTGTGCCCGACGAGGTACGCCACGCCATGGAGCTGCGTCGCATCTTGTCTTACCGTCTGCTGTATTTTTCTCGAGGCGACGGCGGCCGGTTCCTGACGCCGGGCGAGTTTCCGGTCAATGCGCTCGTGACCTCGGCCACGCATGATTTGGCGACGCTGGCCGGTTTTTGGGAAGGCCGCGATCTGGAGTTGCGCCAGGCTCTCGGGCTTTTTCCGCGCGAAGCGATGCGTCTGCAGCAGCTCGAA
Organism: Burkholderiaceae bacterium; assembly: GCA_035625725.1. GTDB lineage: Bacteria > Pseudomonadota > Gammaproteobacteria > Burkholderiales > Burkholderiaceae_F > GJ-E10. The sequence goes on along the minus strand of DASPPB010000081.1, from coordinate 645 downwards.
GAGCGCAAACGCGACTGCGCGAGGCTGCTTGAGGCCCTGCAGCGAGAATCCCTTTTACCGCCCGATGTCTCCCCCGAGCCACGCTGGCCGCTGCCGATGACGCCTCAACTGGGTCTCGCAGTGCAGGAGTACCTGGCGCGCACGCCCTCGCGCGTACTGATCGTGCAGCTCGAGGACGTGTTTGGGTGCCGCGATCAGGTCAATCTGCCCGGCACCGTGGATCAGTATCCCAATTGGCGACGCAAGTTGCCCTTGGAACTCGAGAAATGGGAAGAGGACGGGCGCTTTGCGGAGCTCGCGCGCCGACTGGCACCCGAGCGTGAGCAGTAAAGGCGCAGCGCCGCCTCGGGGGCCGGAGATGCGAGAAGCTATGAGGTCGCCGATTCGGTGCTACCCCGGCGCATGGTTCCGCCCACCTCGGCCTTACCGCCTCCTTTACTGAAGGAGCGCATCAGCGTGTCGGGCACAGGCAACTGCAGCAGCCGGTATAGGTTGGCAAGTTTGCTGCGGAAAAGCATCTCAAAAGCTGATACCGATTCGCTCGGGTTGTAATCGCCGGGCCACCAGAACCAATCCGAGGCTTCGCAATCGGCGAGCTGGAATTGGGCCTTTGCGCGCGCGGATTCGTCAAGTCGTCCGCTGGCG
>DASPPB010000080.1:0-67735 GCA_035625725.1 Burkholderiaceae bacterium | reverse complement strand
TGGGTCTATCGCTTGATGAATTGCCGAGATCCGGCGGTGCGCGGCTTCTCCTTAGGGATTGCATCCCATGGCATCGGAACGGCGCGCGCTTTTCAGATCGGAGAACAAACGGGCGCGTTTGCGGCGCTAGGAATGGGCTTGAACGGTTTGCTCACCGCGGTTCTTCTTCCCTGGCTGATGCCGATACTGATGCGCTGGATGGGCTAGGGTCGGATCTAGGTCTTGCTTAGCGCCACGAGCAGCCGCTGCTGCATCCGACGCGGGCGGAGCACTGCCGTGCACTCCAAGAGAGGAGACGCTCCGCGTCTGCGGAGGCCGGCTCTAATGAAGACAGATCCGGGGCTTTTGTCGGAGTGCTTCGCGTGGGGGAAGTGAACTTTGTGTTCTGCCGCCTTGCCTCACCAGACATGGCAACTTAGGAGGCTGGCCGGTATGCCAAACTCGGAATCGGTGCAATCACGCCGGGACGGCACATGGGCGGGTGGCGGAGGTTGCTGGCCGCGCGCACGCATACGCCAAGGAAGTCGGTCGAATCGGAATTCGGAGAAGCGGCGGGCGCTGGGACGGCGTTTCTGTGCGCCATTGGGTGCTGAACTCGATATTGATGGAGGTGGTGCGAAGTCGGGGTCGGCGCTGATTGTGTCGATGGGCAATTTTTTGTGGTAACCGTTCATCTCGGGATGCAATACTCCGTCAGACCTTGCTCATGAAGGATTGGAAAGACGGCCAAATGCGGGCGCCGAACATCGTGAAAGGCTCATCGGCCAGATATTTGGTAGCCGCACTGCTGGCCGCCATGATGACGTTGGCCCACGCTTGGGGACCCGTTGGTCACCGTGCCGTCGGCGGTGTCGCGGATCGACTTTTGAACGATGAGGCCCGCGCGCAGGTGGCCCTGCTTTTGGCCGACGATCTCGACAAAGACGGCAATCCGTCGGGCAGGACCACGCTGGCACAGGTTTCGACCTGGGCTGACGAGATCCGCCGCACGCCGGCCGACCGGCCGTTTCGGCATTTCGATGACATTCCCGTCTGCGGACCCATTGCGCGGACCGCTACTTGGTGTCCCGACAGCGGCGAGTGCGCGACCCAGCAAGTTGAGCGGTTGCTCTCCGTTTTGCGCGATTCCACCCGCCCGGTTCGGGAGCGCAATGAAGCGCTTAAGTGGATCGTGCACTTGGTGGGGGACATACATCAGCCGCTACATGCCGCATCAAATGTCTATGCCCCGGGCGTTCTCGACTCGCAGGGCAGTGCAACGGATCGCGGCGGCAACGATGTCGTGGTTGCTTTGGCCGGCGTGAAAACGAGAGGCAAGCGCGAACTGCACGCCGTGTGGGACAACGATCTCGTGAACCTGTCGCTGGGTCTGCGCGTCACGAATCGGGCTGGACCCACGGATGCGGCGCTCGATTACCTCGCTCGCGAAGCACGAACGATTCCCCCTAGCCGGCTTGCGGGAACGCCGCTGCAATGGGCTCTGGAGAGCAATGCATTGGCACGCAAGGTTGCGTACCAGTATCGCGGCTTTGTCTGTAACCAGCCCTCCGAGGGTATCGTCGTGCTCGATAAGACATACATCGACACGGCAACCCAGTTAATTCCCGGCCGACTTGAGCTCGCGGGTGCCCGGCTGGCGGCGCTGTTGAATGCGAGCTTTCCCGGGGGCGAGAAGTAACGCGTCGGTGCGTGGACTTCTACGGGCGGCGCGCGCATGGAAACGCTCCACACGCCGGCCTCGCTTCCCCAGGGTGGCCAGTGCAAAGCGCCTTATTCTGCTCCCGGCCGTCGCCAGTCGACCGCGTCGTTCGCGCCTGGCCTCACGCCGGGATGCGAGGGCCCCGAGGCAACGTCGTCGGTTGTGCACAAGACCGGTTACCGGCCAAGGCGCGAGAGTCCGAAAAGAAAGCCGTCGCGCCGACCGCAGCGCCCTAACAATAACGCTCGCGCAGCTTTGCCTTCCAGAATTTACCCGTTGAAGTTCGTGGTATGGCGTCGATAAATTCGACGCGCTCCGGCAGTTGCCAGCGGGCAAAATGCGGCGCAAGGTATTCGCGCAGCTCATCGGCGTTAGCACTGGTGCCCGGTTTAAGCACCACGCAGGCCAGCGGACGTTCGCTCCATTTGGGATCAGGAATGGCAATCACGGCGGCCTCGAGGACCGCGGGATGACCCATCAAATACCCTTCCATGTCAACGGAGCTGATCCATTCGCCGCCCGACTTGATCAGGTCCTTCGTGCGATCCGCGATTCGGATGAACGCATGCGTGTCAATGGCTGCCACATCGCCGGTGCGCAAAAATCCGTCGGAAGTGAACTTTTCGGGATCGGTGGGAACCTCGTGATAGCCTCCCGTCACAAACGGACCGCGTACTTGCAGCTCGCCAAGGCTGACCCCGTCCCAGCTTTGTTCGCTGCCATCTTCGCCGATAAGTCTGGCATCAACGAGCGGAATGGGTACACCGCCCAACGCAGCGCGTCGAAATCGCTCGTCGGCGCTGATTGCAAGCAATTCGCTTTTGTGGCCCGAAACGCTGGCCACGGGACTGGTTTCCGTCATGCCCCATCCGACCATGACGCTGGCCCCGTGCCGGGCAAAACCCCGAATTGTCGCTTCGGGCAGCGCCGCACCCCCGACGAGCATGCGCATCCCGGGAGGCAGGCGCCGACCCTGTGGATCCGCGTCGAGCGATTGCAGAATTCCAATCCAGATGGTCGGCACTCCGAATGCGAGCGTGATTTTTTGCGTGTTGAACAAATCAAGCAGATCAGCGGGGGCCAAATGCGGGCCTGGAAAGGTCAGACAAGCGCCCACCATCGCACAGCAGTAGGGCATGCCCCAGGCATTGGCGTGGAACATCGGGACAACGGGGCAAACCATGTCGTCTGGTCGAGCGCAGCTCGAAGCCGTCGCGCTCACGGCGAGCGTGTGCAACACGGTCGAACGATGTGAATAGACCACGCCCTTGGGGCGCCCCGTGGTGCCCGACGTGTAGCACATGGACACGGGGTCGTCCTCATCGTGCGGCACGTAGGTGAAGTTTGTAGGCGCCCGTTCGATGAACGTCTCGTAGTTCACGTCGGGAGCCTTCACCGGTGCCCCCGTCAAGGGGACGACGAAAACGCGCTCGAAGTTCGTTGCACTGCGAAATTTCTCGAGCAATGGCAGCAGCACGTCGTCGACCACGAGAAAGCGGTCGCGAGCGTGGTTGGCAATCCATGCGATCTCCTCGGGGGAAAGGCGAAGGTTCAACGTATGCATCACGCCGCCGGCTGCCGGGATTCCGAAATAGCACTCAAGGTGCGCATAGTGATTCCAGCACAGTGTCGCGACCCGGTCTCCTTTCCTCAGCCCGGCGTTGAGCAGCGCGCCAGCCAATGGGCGCGCGCGCCGATACAAGTCTGCGTTGGTGCGCCTTACGTATGACTTGTCCGGCATCCGCGAGATGATCTGTGCCTCGGGGAACAGTCGCCCGGCGCGTTCGAGCAGATCATTTACGGACAATGGGATATGCGGCATGGTCGAGCGAATCATGGGCGTCTCCTTGCAGCCGCAAGCTCCTGGGTTTGCGGGCGGCCGATTGGTCGCGGGGACGAACCAACCGCGTCTACGCTGCGCAAAGCTTGCGCGCGAAACAAGTAACTAGCTTACCTCCGAGCGGGCGTCGTGACACGTTTTTGCACTGCAGCGTGTCTTTGTTCGAATACTGCCAAACGTGCGCCCGGGCTCGCGGGCCAGACCATGCGCACAGGCGGCCCTACACCAGCTCGAAATCGCCCAGATTGGGTCGGTGCAGCGCTCGCACGTATTCGCGCGTGTAACCCGGAAAAAGGGCGATAACGCGGCCATTCTCGAGCCGGTACCAGCTTCGACAGTGGCTCCAGACGGAGCCGCTCAACCGTGTCTGCAGGCGATCGTTGTGCTCCCGAAATGCCTGCGCGCGCACGTCGATCCAACGGTGCTGCCCGGAGCGCACAGCCCGAATACAGGCGATCGCGTAGCGGACCTGCGCCTCGATGAAAAGCAGCGTCGATGTGTGCCCGGTTCCGGTATTGGGCCCCAGAAGCAAGAACAGGTTCGGAAAGCCCGGTACCGAGATTCCGTGGTACGCCTCTGGACCCTGGTTCCAAGCCTCCCGAAGGCTGCGACCCTGCAATCCACGCACGCGCACAGACGACAGCATGTGCCCGACATCGAAACCCGTCGCACACACGAGCACATCGATTGGTCGGTCGCAACCGTCGGCAGTGACGATGCCGTAAGCGGTTATGCGCTCGATCGGCTCCGTCACGAGTTCTACGTTGGGCAGCGAGAAGGAGGGGAAAAAGTCGTTGGAGTAAATGATGCGCTTGCAGCCGAGGGGATAGTTCGGAGTAAGTTTGGCGCGAAGCGATGCCTGCGGCACTTGGCGCTTCAGATGTGACGCGGCCAGCGTGAGCAAGCCGCGGCGGACCCAGGTCCCTTCGTCGAAACCGCGCCGCATCAATTCCAGCGTCTGCATCCAGATCCACCGCACCAGGGCCGCGTAGGGCGGAAACTTCGCCAGCAGTCGGTCGAGGGCCGTGTAGCGCCGGTCCAGACGTGGCATCACCCAGTTGGCCGTGCGCTGAAACACATACAGTTGCCGAGCCTCTCGCGCAAGCGGCGCCACGAGCTGACAGGCGGTGGAGCCCGTGCCGATGACTGCCACTCGGCGAGCGGCCAGGTTGCAACTCGAATCCCAGCGCGCCGAGTGGAGCCGCGTCCCTTGGAAATCTTGCAAGCCCGGAATATCGGGCCAGCGGGGTTGATTCAGCGGGCCCGCGCTACAGACAAAAAACGGAGCTTCAAAGGTGTCCCCCCGGGCGGTGGTGAAATGCCACCGGGCAGTCGATGCATCGAAGTCGGCCGCGGTAATTCGAGTCGCCAGACGAATGCGCCCCAGCAACCGATGACGCTCCGCGACTTTCTGCATGTACGCCTGAATTTCGGAGGCGGAGGCAAAGCGATCTGACCAATCCGGATTTGCTTCAAAGGAAAACGAATACAGGGGGGCGGGCACGTCAACATGGGCGCCAGGGTAAGTGTTATCCCACCAAGTGCCGCCGAGACCGTCTTGTTGTTCCAGAATCACGAAGTCCCGAATGCCAGCACGCTGAAGCCCAATGGCCATGCACAGGCCCGACATGCCAGCCCCCAGTATGACCACCGCGTGATGAGAGTGTGCCGGTGTGGCCGCCGCGGCTATGGGCCCCATGAGAAAACGCGCCGAGCGTCCGATCGCTTCGTCGGCGCTACGCAAAATGCCGCCATGCATCTGGAATACGTGCCAGCGATGCGCCGTAATTTCGCAGCGCGCTACGACGCCGGCAGCCTGAAGCGCTGCATGCAGTTCTGTGGCCTGTCCGTACAGCATTTCGTCAGTCCCCGCCTGAATGAGCGTGGGCGGCAATCCTCCGAGGCGCGCTCGCAGGGGCGAGATCTCTGGTTGTTCCAGCCGGTTCTGCCCGGAATCGATGATCGCTGTCTCGGCGGGCGCGGGACCGGCGTAATGTCTGGCGCAGTCGCCAGCCCACGCGGCGCTCAGCATGACTTCGCCCCGAGGCACGCGCGCGACGCCGCCCTCGGGAGACAGGTCGACCCAGGGAGAGATGAGGTAGAGGGCGGCCGGCGGCGGCAAGTGCGCGTCGCGTATGGCAAGTGCGACGCTTAATGCGAGGCCGCCTCCTGCGGAGTCACCGGCAAGTACGACCGGTCCCTGTGTTTGCAACGCCCTGTACGTGCCCAGTGCATCATTCAGCGCGGCCGGGAACGGGTGCTCCGGCGCCAGCCGATAATCGGCCGCGAAGACGGGCAGGCCGGTGGCTAGCGCGAGGCGGGCAGTCAGCGCTCGGTGGGTTGCGGGTGAGCCCAGACAATAGGCGCCACCGTGCAGGTAGAGCAAAACACCAGCCTTGGCGGGCGCAACGCCGCGCTGGCGCAGCCATTCGCCCGGCACTTCGCCCACCGAGTCCCGCACGACCTCGATGCCTCGGGGCAGGGGCGCAAAGCGCGTCAGCGCGTGCAGCCATCGTCTCTGAAAAGGAATCGAGCGCTTCGGAGAAAAAACTGGTCTGAGCAGCAGCCGCAGCGCCCGGCGAAGAATCCACGCGACTAGTCCATCGGCAATGCCGCTGGGCTCATAAATCTCTAGTGCAGACCCGACACGCATTTCTCGACACCCAAGTGGGAGGCACGGCGCATGAACAACGGCGGCGCCGTCCACTTCCCGATACCGTCAGCCGAACCGCGTTTATCCGCACAGTCAAAGCGCGTGGCCTCAAAGCCTTGGCGTCGCAGCATCGCTGATTTTGTGCGCTCGGGGGACTATTCGCAACAGGTCCTCGCACGCTGGGCCGGGGGGCAGCGCATAGAGCCATAGGAGCAAAAAACGCAGCAGTCACCGGGCCGCGGGCGCAGCAAAGTCTTGCACCGTTCGCACTCATAGAAGAAAACGCAAGCGTCGGTCGGCATGGTTTCTTGCCGTGCATGTCCGCATTGCGGGCAGGTCAGAAGAGATTTCAGTTCCACCATGGGGCTTTTTCGATTTTCGGAAGTCCCGACCGCCACATCGCAAGGCCCAATTTAGGCGCAGGCGGAAGCGAATTCCTCTGTTGCCTCAACAATGCAGGAGCATCGACGAAAACCGCAAGCCGGCCAGGCACAGATTCTCCTCCAAGCGCGCCGGGCCGTATGCAGGCCTCCAAGTACCTCGGCGCGCTCGGCGGGCGTTCGGGGGAGACAGCGCTTCTGTTGGCTCTAGGTAACGAGCGCCTACTATGGGCGCGAGGCGGGTATCTAGCTACTTGTCAATGCGATCGGTATTGGAGCGGACGAAATGACGCAAATGGGCGAGAAACGCAAGTGCTCTGACAACGCCCGTCGGAGCGCGAGTTCGCCCCGAATCGTCCGGTCCACTGCCGTGCAGATACTTGTCTTGGATCCCTAGGGCGTCGGCCAGCAGTACCAATGCGGCAACGACGGCCACGGCGCAGCTTGTAACGATTGCAAAGGTGTTTGCCACTCCCGTGTCGAATGCCTCGGCAAGGATGCACCACCAAAGCCCGATGCACGCGGGCGGCACAAAGAGTGGCCAGTAGTTGAGAGGCTTCTTGGGTACGGTCGGCTTGGTCACGGACGGCTACGCACAAGTCGGCACGAAACTTCCGCTCCTTGGTCGCACGGTTCGACGACACACGCCACCACGGCGGGTTTGGTACGTCGGATGCGGCAAAGAAACGAACTGCACCAGATTCAGTAACAAGGGGGTCAACCTTAACCGAAATCGGGCGGCGGGACAGATGCGCCGATGCGACAGTACCCCCGTGAAAACGCTACTCATCATCACCCCAGAACGCTCCATCACCGGGTGCCGTCAGAGCGGCAAAGGGTCTCAGAGTCGGAATGCGGTGACATTGCGCGAGTCCGCGCGAAGGCATGATCCGCATGCGCGCTGCCTCAAATACCTTCTTCGAAGTTTTTGCGCGATGGAATAAGAGGCGCGCAACTCCGAGGCGATCCCGTGCACGCCCTGCCAGGAATTTGCGCAACGATGCGACCGCATCGTCCGAAAGGGGCCCTTGTCCGTTGACGTTGCCATCTTCGGACTCGCGCTCGCAATCTTTCGTTGCTTGGCCATTTTTGTTGGCCAAGACGAAGGCATTTGCAGAAGGAAGGAGAAGACTGTGGCGCGGTGTCTTTGCCGCGCGATGCGTCCGAATGCGGGCACCGCTTTGTCACCGATCGCCCGTAGTCCCGGTCCTCGTATCCCGGCTCCTTGGTTCTCCGATGCGCATTTCGGCCTTGCAACGCACGCAGCGCGAGGCGCCGCGAATCTGCCTTTCGATTTGTAGTTTCTTGGTGCGACCGTCTGCAACACGCGTATACGGTCCAACAAGATGAAGCAAAAAGGACCGCAAAAAGGGCCCGGTGCGCCGTGCGCAGAATTTCGCTGCAATCCGGCCGAGACGGTCATCTCGCCGTCCCGATTGCCATCAAGTGATCTGCGCTTGTTTTCGCCTGCTGAGTTGGTGGCGCGAACAGAGGGCACTTTTGACAGGGGGTACATTCAGCGAGCTGAGCATGTTCTACGATTGAGCGCGCAACTCGAAAAAATCCGCCCCTCGGGATGCCGCTGCGACCAATCGTCAATTGCGGTTTGTGTGAGTCACGCAGCGTCGGTGCGAGGTGCGCGTCGGGCACTGTTCGGCGTGTCTGCGCGCGCGGTAAGTTCCCTGGGCCGCCCCCGCAAGCGCAGGCTGCAGGGGCCGTTGGATGTCGTCGTTTGTGCCGGACAGCGCGTTAACGACGGCAGGCTTTGAAATTCAAAGTGCATTGAACGTTTCAATTGCCGAGATGCTGACCCTAATTGGCGCCGACTTTGTGCTCCTGGCGCATGCGGCTTTCCTTCTTTTTGTGATCTTCGGTGGCCTACTGGTTTTGCAATTTCCCAGACTCAAATGGTTGCACATGGCCGCCGTGGCTTGGGGCGCGTTTATTGAGCTGAGCGGCTGGGTTTGCCCGCTAACTCCGCTGGAGAATTTGCTTCGGCGGGCGGCCGGGGCCAAGGGGTATTCGGGTGGATTCGTTGAGCACTACGTTGTGCAACTGATCTACCCGGCGGGATTGACACGAGAACTGCAAGTCTTTCTCGGGGTGGCCGTGCTGCTGGCAAACGCGCTTTTCTACGCAGTTTTGTGGCGTCGCCGATCCAAGCGATAAGGGTTGAAGATCAAATTTCGGGCGCCCGCCGGCGGCGACCAATCCGAGTAACGTGCAACGAAAATTGCGTTTCGCGATCCGGTGCACGTTCGGTGCCGGGGGAGCCGATGCCATCGAATGGTATCGATCCGTCATTGCCGTGTCGTTTGACCAGAGTGCAGGACCGGCATCTTTTGTTTGCCGCAAAGCAACGCACGGTCAAGGGGTCAATCAGGGACGCCACCGCGCGCGGACGAGACTGCAGCGCGCAAGCGCTTTGCCCGAAAACGGGAGCCTCGCGGCGGGGAACGCCGTTTCGGCCGTTCGGCTCTTAGGCACCCACGAGTATTTGCCTTACGTTTTCCGGTTTGTCAGTGACGAAGCCCGCGCGAAGATGCCGTCGGCAAAGGCGCACGATTTGCGTAATTGCGTATCGAGGTGAACCGCTTTGAGGGTTGTTCGGGCCGCGATTTCCCCCGTTTCGTCGTTCAGCATCTCGTGCGTGAACCGGATGCTCCTTTCCTTAATCTCCAAAATTGTGCTGCGGACGCTCACCACGGCTCCCGCATGCAGCTCCTTGAAGTACGAAATCTGCTGATCGACCGCGGCCATTCCGCGGCGCGCTTCCCGCAAGTACGAGGGCGTAAGACCGATTGCGTTGAACAATTGCCACGTGGCCTCATCGAACTTGCCGACGTACCACATGACATTCATGTGTCCGACATGGTCGCAATGCCACGGGTACACCGTGCCTCGGTACGTGATGATGGATTCCGACATGACAAGTGCCTGGAGGTGTTTCGCGAGAGGCAGCAAGGCTCCCGGGTGTGTCGCGCGGCACCGGCACCCGCGGCCGGTCCTGCTGCACGGGGCGGCCGTTCGCCGGGCGCAGCCAGACCCTGGGTACGCTGCAACGCCGACGGCAAATGGTAGCGAGATTCGGGCCGCTCGCAACCGCGTCAACTTGCCGGTGCCATCCATCCGCGGTCGGTTCCTTAGCCGGCCCACGGCGAAGCCGTTACAGTTCGGTTCGCGGGGCAGAGGTACCGCTCCACAAGAAAGGCGAGATCCGACCCCCACGAGGGATGGGGGACGGGCGTCGAGGGTATGGGGTGAAGCCGGGCCGCCGGGACGGATGCGGCGAGACGGTGTCGGGAGCCGCTGGCGCGAATGGCGCCCCGGTGCAATCATTGGCACTTCGACTCAGGAGAACTTCGCCATGAGACTGCTGCACACCATGCTGCGGGTCGGCGATCTGCAGCGTTCGATCGACTTTTATACGCGGATACTCGGAATGAACCTGTTACGCACTACCGATCGCCCGGAACAAAAATACACTCTGGCTTTTGTCGGTTTTGGCAGGGGCAATGCGGAGGGTGAAGCGGAGATCGAGCTCACCTACAACTATGGCGTAAGCAGCTATGAGCTGGGCGGCGCGTATGGGCACATCGCGCTTGGCGTGCCCGATGTTGCGGCGACCTGTGAGCGAATTCGGCAGGCCGGAGGAAAAATCGCGCGGGAACCGGGTCCGGTCAAAGGAGGCAGCACGGTGATCGCTTTTGTGGAGGATCCTGACCGGTACCGGATCGAACTCATTGAACGGGCGTAGCAAGCTCTTTTGCAGGGGGAGGCCTCGTGAGCGAATTCATTCGTTGGATGGCGGCTCTTACGGGCGGGTTGCTGGGGTGCGCAAGCGTGGTTTGCGCCCAACAGACAATGGGTGCGGGCACCGATCCGCGCGATGTGGTGGGGGAAAAAATGCCATTTGCGACCCCGTATGGACCTCCAATCTCCGCCCAGCGGGCGCAAAATCTCTTGCAGGCGGCCGTCTCGGAGGCAAGCCGGCGCGGCTGGCCGCTCAACATCGCAATTGCGGACTCGGGAGCAAACCTGGTAGCGTTTTTGCGGATGGACGGCGCGCAGCTCGCGTCCATTGCAGTGGCGCAGCACAAGGCGCGCACCGCGGTCAAATTCCGCCGTCCGACGAAAGTCTTCGAGGACGCCATTCAAAAGCAAGACTACAAGTACGTCCTAACGCTCGATGACGTGATTGCGTCGCGCGGGGGAATCCCTCTTATCGAGGACGGAAAACTCATCGGTGCAATCGGCTGCTCGGGTGCCACTCCCGCGCAAGACGAAGCGGTGTGCGCTGTGGCTGCGGCTACCATCAATCATTGAGGCCTCGCCATCGGAGTTTGCGCGCGCTTGAAATCGGTTTTGGCGTCTGAGCGCACGCGCCCGAATCCGCATCGAGCGCCGCGACCGTAAAATCTGCGCGCTATGAAAGCGGTAACTTTGCTGGCGCTTGCGCTGCGAATGGCGCGGCGCGACTGGCGCAGCGGCGAATTGCGCCTGCTCGCGCTCGCGCTAGCGGTTGCGGTTGCGTCGGTGACGAGCGTGGGATTCCTCGTGGACCGCGTCCGCTCCGGGTTGCAGCGCGATGCCGCGCAGTATCTCGGGGGCGACGCGGTTCTGGATTCCGATCGCCCTATCGAGCCGAGCGTCGAGCAAATCACGGCTCGCCTCGGGCTTCGAAGCGCGCTTACCGTTTCTTTCCCGAGCATGGCGCTTACCGAATCCGATGCCCAGGCGGGCACGCTCGTTGCGGTCAAAGCCGTCACCGACGGCTATCCGCTTCGAGGAACCCTGCGGTTGGCGCAGGACGGGCAGCAGGGTGCGGTCGGCGGAATTCCCGCCGGCGGCACCGTCTGGGTGGAGCGGCAAGCGCTCTACGCGCTGGGCGTGCGCGTCGGTGACGTTCTTCGCCTGGGCAATAGCCGGTTGCGTATCAGCGCCGTGATTGAGGCTGAACCGGACCGCGCCATGCAGGTGATGGGCTTTGCGCCCCGCGTGCTCATAAACGCTGCGGACTTGCCGGCGACGGGTCTGGTTCAGCCTGCCAGTCGCGTCGTCTATCGCTGGTTGATTGCTGGCGAACCGGCAGCCGTGCGCAGCTTTGTCTCGGCGGTGCGCCAAAACCTGCAGCGAGGGCAACATCTGGAATCGCTGGAAGACGGGCGCCCGGAGTTGCAAGCGTCCCTCGCCCGCGCGGATCGCTTCCTGCGACTCGTCGCCTTGCTCACAGTGATGATTTCGTCCGTCGCTGTGAGCGCAGCTGCACGCCGCTTCTCCGCACGCCGACTCGACAGCTGCGCGCTGATGCGCTGCCTGGGGCTTGTCCAAAACGAAATGCTGGCGCTTTTCGCCCTCGAGTTCACGTTCGTGGGCGCCTTTGCAAGCTGCGTTGGTGCCGCCGTAGGGTTCGCGCTGCATTTCGTACTTGTGCAGCTCCTTGCCGGCCTCGTACAGCAAGCCTTGCCTTGGCCATCCTTTTATCCGGCCGCGCAAGGCGTGCTGTGCGCGGTCGTGTTGCTGCTGGGGTTTGCAATGCCCCCGCTCGAGCAGCTTCGGCGGGTCTCGCCCGTGCGAGTCCTGCGCCGGGATGTCGGCTTGCAGACTTCGCGAACCTATCTCGCGTACCTCGCGGGCGCGGCGGGCTTCGCGGCGTTGGTGTTTTGGACCGCAGGCGAGGTGCGCCTGGGAATGATCGTTGGTGGGGCCTTCGTCGGTTGCCTCGGCTTCTTCGCCCTGGTGGCGCACGCTGCGCTGCGCGCGTTGCAGTCGCTGCGTCGTGGTGAAAGGCGATCCATCGGGGTGGCCTGGCGCTTCGCCCTGGCGTCCATGCACCGGCGCCGCGGCACGAGCCTGGCGCAGTTGGTCGCGCTGGCCGTCGGGCTGATGGCGCTTTTGGTGCTGGCCATCGCGCGCACGGATCTCGTCGACGAGTGGCGCGCGCAAGCTCCTTTGCGCGCGCCGAATCGCTTCATCATCAATATTCAGCCGGATCAGGTTGAGGCAGTTGCGGCGCGCTTGCGCGCTGCGCACATCGACGAGGCGCCGCTCGAACCGATGGTCCGCGGGCGCTTGGTCGAAATTGACGGCAGGAAGGTTGGCCCGGAAAACTATGAGGATGCGCGTGCCCGTGCGCTGATTGACCGGGAGTTCAATTTGTCGTACCGGACCGAACCCCCGGCACACAACGAGATCGAGCAGGGGCGTTGGTTTGCGCCCGATGCGCGCGAGCTGTCGATGGAGAAGGGCATCGCGCAAAGGCTGGACATCCGGCTCGGGCAGACGCTGCGGTTCGATGTTGCCGGCCAACTCGTCGACGCACGGGTCACCAGCATCCGAAGCCTGAACTGGAATTCCATGCGGGTGAATTTTTTCGTCATCATGGCGCCTTTTCTTTTGCGCGATGCGCCGCAAAGTTTCATAACGTCGTTTTTCCTCCCGCCGGAGCGGGCAGGCTGGATCTATGGGCTCGTGCGCGATTTCCCGAACCTGACCGTGATCGACATCGACCAGGTACTTGGCCAGGTGCGCGGCATGCTGGACCAATTGATCGGCGCGGCACAGTTTCTGTTCGTGTTTGCGCTGGTCGCAGGGGTCCTGGTGTTGTACACGGCGCTTATGTCCTCGCACGATGAGCGCGTGCAGGAGGCCGCCTTGCTCCGGGCGCTGGGCGCTTCGCGGCGGCAATTGGCTCGCGCCCAACGAGCGGAAATGGTGTTGCTCGGTAGCCTCTCGGGTGTGCTGGCGGCAATCGGAGCCTCCGCGATCAGCTGGGGCTTGGCGCGCTTTGTCTTTGATTTCGATTTCGTCGTGCACGTTTGGGTGTTGGCTGCCGGCGTCTGCGGTGGTATTGCGGCGGCGCTGCTTGCCGGCTGGGCGGGCACGCGCGGCGTGCTACAAACTCCTCCCCTGACGTCGTTGCGCGAGGCCTAACGCGCGGTGGCTGCGCGGTACATTTTCGTATATGGAGTCTATGTCGACCTGGGTATGGCTAGCGGTGGGCGGGGGTTGGGCGTTCGTCCTGGGCTTGGGCGCGGTATTCGTGTCGACGCTGCGACGGCAGCAGACCGCCACTACCGAGCTGCAACGCGCCATCGAGCGATTGCGCGAGGAAGCCGAGCGCATGGAGCGCGAGTTGCGACAGAGTCTGGAGAGCAGCGCCAGCGCGACGCGGATGGAAAACGAGCAGCGAATCGGCCAGTTGCAGACCTCGCTTGGGTCGCAACTGCTACAAACCACGGGCCTGCAGACGGAGCAGCTCGGGGTGTACGGGCGCACCATGCAAGAACACCTGAGCGGTCTGACCGCTGCCACGCAGCACAGTCTCGCGGAAATTCGGCAAACGCTCGAGGTTCGACTGCAGGCTTTGCAGTCCGGCAACGAAACGCGACTCGAACAGATGCGGGCGACGGTCGAGGAAAAATTGCAGTCGACGCTGGAGACCCGTCTGGGCGAATCCTTCCGTCTCGTCTCCGAGCGGCTCGAGCAGGTCCATCAAGGACTGGGCGAGATGCAGTCGCTGGCCGCGGGAGTCGGCGATCTCAAGCGCGTATTGGGCAATGTCAAAGTGCGCGGGACATTCGGAGAGGCGCAACTCGGGAATCTGCTTGAACAGGTACTGCTGCCCGAACAGTACGCCGTGAACCAAGCGACTCGACCAGGATCGAGCGAGCGGGTCGAGTTTGCCATACGGCTTCCGGGCCGGGGCGGCGGCGAAACCGTCTGGCTCCCGATCGATGCGAAGTTCCCGGCGGAGGACTACGAACGATTGCAAAGCGCGCAGGAGCTGGGTGATGCCGAAGCGGTGGAGGACGCCGCTCGGGCGCTCGAAAACCGCATCAAGCTCGAAGCGCGCGACATCCGGGAGAAGTATCTGGAGCCACCACATACGACCGATTTCGCGATCCTGTTCGTTCCGTCGGAGAGCCTGTTCGCGGAGATCTTGCGTCGGCCCGGATTGGTGGACACGCTCAACCGCGAGCGGCGCGTCGTTGTTGCCGGTCCGACGACGCTCTACGCCATGCTCAATACGTTACAGATGGGGTTCCGCACGCTGGCGATCGAACAGCGTTCCGCCGAGGTATGGCGCCTTCTGGGAGCGGTGAAGACGGAGTTTTCCCGGTTTGGCGATTGGCTGAGCAAGATACGCGAACAGGTACGAACCGTCTCCAATACCCTCGAGGCCGCCGACACTCGTACCCGGCAGATGCAACGCGCACTCAAAGAGGTCGAGGCGCTACCCAACGAGCAATCGGTGCAGATCCTCCCCGAAATCAGCCGGCCGGATCCGGGCGACTGATCGAGGAAAACCGCGACGCACGGCCGCGGGTGCTTCGCCACCGCGGGGCACTTTCGGTAAGCTTCGGCGCTGTCGCCCCGTGAAATAAAACTGCCTCTCCAGAGAGAATCCACGAAAATGAAAAACACGCTATCCGAACCGGGTCTCGATCAACTGTTTCGCGACGCGCACACAGCGCACGGCTTTGAGCCCGAACCCATAGCGGACGAGCTGCTGCAAAAATTGTATGAATTGCTCAAATGGGGTCCGACCTCCTTTAACTGCCAGCCGGCGCGGTTCGTGTTCGTCCGCAGTGCGGCTGCCAAGGAGCGGTTGCGCCGGGTGCTGTCCCCGGCCAATGTCGGCCAGACAATGGCCGCAGCCGTGACGGTGATTGTCGCGTACGACACGCGTTTTTTTGAGCATCTGCCCGCCCAGTTCCCGGCCTACGATGCCAAGCCGATTTACGAGAACAACCCTGCACTCGCCCAGGAGACTGCGCTGCGCAACGGGAGCCTGCAAGGGGCGTATCTGATGATCGCGGCACGGGCCCTGGGTTTGGACTGCGGACCGATGTCCGGCTTTGACGCCGCTGCGCTTAACGCGGAATTCTTTCCGGACGGACGGTACCGCTCCAATTTTCTCGTCAACCTCGGGACGGCCGATCCGGCCAAGATCCATGCGCGCGGCCCGCGACTCGCGTTTTCGGCGGTCGCCCAGGTTCTATAGGGTCTTGGCCGGGCCGGCCAGGGGCGCGCGCGTGGACCTTGCCGGTCTCCTCCTAGACACGAGATAGACGCTCCAGACCCGCGTCGAGCGTTTGTATTCGCTTGCCAAAGCAAAAGCGAACGACGTGGTTGTCGAACGGCTGCTGGTAGAAGGCCGATACAGGGATTGACGCGACCTTGTGTTCGAGCAGCAGGCGGCGAGCGAACTGCGTTTCGCTCTCGTTGCTGATGGCGCGGTAATCGGCAAGCACGAAATACGTGCCCGCGCATGGTTGCGCCCGAAAGCGGGTTGTGGACAAACCCGTGACGAAATGGTCGCGCTTGGCCTGATAGAACGACGCCAATTCGAGATAGGGCTTCGGATCCTGCAGATAGCGCGCGATGGCCGATTGCATCGGGTGGTTGACCGCAAAGACATTGAACTGATGCACCTTGCGAAATTCCGCGCTGAGCGGTGCCGGGGCACAGCAATAGCCAATCTTCCACCCAGTGCAATGAAAGGTTTTGCCGAAGCTCGACACGACGAAGGCGCGCGCTGCCAGTTCGGGCGATGAAGCCACGCTCAGATGCGAGCGGGCGTCAAAGACAATATGTTCGTAGACTTCATCGGCCAGTAGGAACAAGCCGTGCCTACGAACGATGTGCTCCAGCGCGAGAATGTCTTGTTCGCTGAATATGCTTCCGGTCGGGTTGTGCGGCGAATTGACGATCAGAAGGCGGGTGCGCGGCGTGATGGCAGCCTGCACCCGATCCCAATCGACGCGGTAGCTGTTGTTGTGGTCCAGCGCAACCAAAACGGGCTGTGCGCCCGCCAGTAGTACGGAAGGCACATAGCTGTCGTAGGCGGGCTCCAGGATGATGACTTCGTCGCCCGGGCGCACGAGCGCCAGGATTGCCGTGAAAATCGCTTGGGTCGCTCCTGCCGTAATCGTGATTTCGCGCTCGGCATCGTAGCGGTAACGCTGCAGGCGCTGGACCTTGGCAGCAACGGCTTGCCGCAACTGCGGCAAGCCGGCCATCGGTGCGTACTGGTTCTCACCGTGGGCCATTGCCTCGGCGACGAACTCTTGCAGTTGCTGCCCGCAGTCGAAATCGGGAAATCCCTGGCCAAGGTTGACTGCGCCATGCTCTTGCGCGAGCTGGGACATTACGGTGAAGATCGTCGTGCCAACACCGGGGAGTTTGGACGGACCGAATAAGACGTCGGGGTCGGTGGGAGTCATAGCCAGATCGATCGCAACAGCGGGGCCCGCTGCCGACTACCCGCCCTGTGGTGCGCCGCAGGCGTGCCAAGAAAGGCACGCACCGGGTTTGATGATCTGCAGACCGGCGCGGCGCGCGGCGCGAGCCAGTCGCAGCAATGCGTGGTCCTTGGTGAAGAGCGCTTGCGCCGCCGCGCTGCAGGCCAGATCCAGGAACTTCTGGTCCTCAGGATCGCTACATGTCCAGGGAGCGGACACGCGCTCCTCGACGCAGTGCGCGAGCGTCCGCCAGCGATGTAATAGCGCGGGGCTTCCGGCCGCTGCCAGCCTTTGCGTGAACTGCGGCCGTGTGAGAACCTCCAGCAACTCGGCGTCGGTGCGCTGACTGCGAACTGCCAACAGGGACCCGGCTCGCAACGCCTGCCCCAACTCGCCGACCCCCGGGTCGCGAAACACGAACAGGTCGAGCCAGACGTTGGTATCGATGACGACGCGGCCAGGCGCGGCGCAATTCGAGCGTCGGCCGCATTCGGGTTCGAGCAGGGGGTTGCCGGCCAGCACCGATGAGCTCTATGCGGCCAGGAGCTGCCGAAGTACGAACGGCAGTATGCCGCCGTGCCGGTAGTAGTCGACTTCGATCGGTGTGTCGATCCGCAATGTGACCTCGACCGTCTGCAGCGAGCCGTCGGCGCGGCGGATTGCGAGCGTGACTTGCTGGCGTGGCCGCAGCTCCTCGAGACCGAGCAAATCAAACGTTTCATCACCCGCGAGCTGCAGCGAAGCTGCGCTGTCGCTGCCGTGAAACTGCAGCGGCAGCACGCCCATGCCGACCAAGTTGCTGCGGTGTATGCGCTCAAAGCTTCGCGCGATGACGGCGCGCACGCCCAGCAGCTGGGTTCCCTTGGCGGCCCAGTCGCGCGAGGAGCCTGTGCCGTACTCCTCTCCGCCAAACACGATTGTAGGCACGCCTGCGGCGCGGTAGCGCATGGCTGCATCGTAGATCGACATACGCTCACCCGAAGGGCGGTGGATCGTCACCCCGCCCTCGACCCGGCTGCCGTCGGCGGCTGGCGGCACCATGAGGTTCTTGATGCGCACGTTGGCAAACGTTCCCCGCATCATGACTTCGTGGTTGCCGCGACGCGAACCGTAACTGTTGAAATCGGCCTTGGCCACACCGTGGTCGATCAACCAGCGCCCTGCAGGCGAGGTCTCCTTGATGGAACCTGCGGGCGAGATGTGATCGGTTGTGATGGAGTCGCCGAAAATTGCGAGCGCGCGCGCGTTCTTGACGGGAGGCGCGGCCAGCGGCGGCTGCAGCGAAAAATCGCTGAAGAAGGGCGGCTCCGCGATGTACGTGGACTCCGGCCACGGATAGGTCTGCCCGCTCGCGCCCTCGATGGCCTTCCACAGCCGCCCCGGCTCTGCCTTCACGCGCGCGTAATTGGTGCGGTAGGCCTGCGGGTCCATCGCCTGCGGCGCGAGCGCTTCGACCTCTGCCGCACTGGGCCATATATCGCCGAGCCAGATCTTGCGCCCGCCATGGCCGATCCCGACCGGTTCGCTCATCAGATCGCGCAGCACAGTCCCGGCGATGGCGTAGGCCACGACCAGGGGTGGCGAGGCGAGAAAATTGGCTTTCAGATTGGGGTGGATGCGCGCCTCGAAATTGCGGTTGCCCGAAAGAACGGCCGCACAAACCAGATCGTTTTGTGTGATCGCCTCGATGATCTCGGGGCGGAGGTCCCCGGCGTTGCCGATGCATGTGGTGCAGCCGTACGCTGCCACATTGAACCCGAGCTGTTCGAGGTAGGTGAGAAGGCCCGTGCGCTGCAGATACTGCGTGACGACCCGCGATCCCGGCGCCAGCGAGGTCTTGACCTGCGGCCGAACGCGCAATCCTGCCTCGACCGCTTTCTTTGCAAGCAATCCAGCGGCAAGCAGCACGCTCGGGTTGCTCGTGTTGGTGCACGAGGTGATGGCCGCGATGAGCACGTCGCCGTTGGCGATTTCCAAGCCGCTGCCGGTTCGAACGCCGTGGCGAAGGCGAGCCGCAGGCTGGTTAAATCCGTTGTCCGCAGCGGGTTTGGAAAAGAGCTCCGCGAATTTGGCCTTGACCTTACCGATCTCGATACGGTCCTGCGGACGCTTGGGACCCGCCAAGGACGGCGCGACGCTTGCCAGATCCAGGCGCAGCGTTTTGGAGTAATCGATCTGGCCCGCCTGGGGTACGCCAAACATGTGCTGGGTGCGGAAATACGTTGCGAACGCGTCGATCTCGGCGCGGGTGCGGCCGGTGCCCTCGAAATAGGCCAGTGTCTTTTCGTCGATCGGAAAAAATCCCATTGTGGCCCCGTACTCCGGAGCCATGTTGGCAATCGTCGCCCGATCGGGCACGGACAGCGAAGCCGTGCCCGCCCCGAAGAACTCAACGAATTTGCCGACCACCTTTTCCTTACGCAGCAATTCCGTGATGGTCAGTACCAGGTCGGTCGCGGTCACTCCGCCGCGCAGCTGGCCCGTGAGTTCCACGCCGATCACGTCCGGGGTAAGGAAGTACAGCGGCTGGCCGAGCATCGCCGCCTCGGCTTCGATGCCGCCGACACCCCAGCCGACGACCCCGATGCCGTTGATCATCGTGGTGTGGCTGTCCGTGCCGACCAGCGTGTCCGGATAGACCACCTTGTCCTTGCCGATGTGCACTCCGCGCGCGAGGTACTCCAGATTGACCTGGTGCACGATGCCAAATCCCGGCGGGACAACTCCGAACGTCGTGAACGCTTGCATACCCCATTTCATGAACTGGTAGCGCTCGCGGTTGCGCTGGAATTCGAGCTTCATGTTCAGATCCAGCGCTTCCGGGACGCCATAGTGGTCGATCATGACCGAGTGGTCGACCACCAGGTCCACGGGCACCAGCGGCTCGATGCGTTGGGCATCGTGCCCGCTGCGGACGGCTACGCTGCGCATCGCCGCCAGATCGGCGAGCAGGGGCACGCCCGTGAAATCCTGCAGCACGACGCGCGCGACCACAAAGGGGATCTCCTCGGTGCGCTCGGCGCCCGGTCGCCACGCCGCGAGCTGGCGCACATGATCCTGCGTCACCTTGCGATCGTCGCAATTGCGCAGCACCGATTCGAGCACGATGCGTATCGAAATCGGCAATCGGGAAATCTTTCCCAGTCCGGCCGATTCGAGCGCCGCGAGATCGAAGTACTGCAGTTCGCCCGCACCGGGAACCGACAGCTTGCGAAGACTATGAAACGGATCGTTGATCGTCATTGGGAATTCCGTGAGCGAAATTGAACATCAAAAATTAGACCCTTGTCGTCGACGCACTTGCCCGTACCGTGGCCAATGGACGAGCCATAAAAATCGCAACGCATTCCGGTGCCGTCAAATGCCTGCAGCAGAGCTCTGGCGACCGTCTCGCCCGCATCGCGGTTGCCCGCGCTCGACGGCCCCCATTCCCACCAGCCCCAGGACGATGCCCCGACGTACGTGGTCGAGCGTTCGGGGTTGAGCTGCGTCCAGGTACCCTTGTACGTTTTGTCGTCGATGGTGATCGAGACGGCGGCCTGGCCCGGCGTCAGTTCGTGGGCCGTGCCGTACGACGGTTTGCCCCCGGCACGCGGCGTAAGCGTCAGATCGTAGTACGTCGCGCACCCAGCCAGGGCGAGCGCGACGCACGCGAACACCGTCGCCCCGGCGGCCTGCGCGCCGCGCGGCCGAGATGGACTCGCCTCAAACGTCATGTTGCCTGCTCCTAGACCTTCGCGTCCGACTCCGCCCCATCGATTCCCATCAGGGGGTCATCAGATCGACGAACTCATGCACAGGTGTAGCGTCGAAGCGCTCGGCGTCCTCGGCCAGCGCGAGCACGGCTCCGGCCTGCTTCTCGGAGAAGATGCGCGCCAAATTGGTCCTGAACTTCTCCATGAGAACGGGCATGCCTTCCTTGCGGCGGCGTTTGTGGCCGATGGGGAATTCGACGACCACTTCGGGCAGCGTCTTGCCGTCCGCGAACTCGACCGTAAGCGCGTTGGCGATCGAGCGCTTCTGCGGGTCGTGATAGTCCTTGGTGAACTGCTCGTCCTCCACGCAGACGATCTTTTCGCGCAGTCGGTCGATGCGCGGGTCGCTCGCAACCGCGTCCTCGTAGTCTTGTGCGGTGAGGCGTCCAAAAAGAAGCGGCACCGCGACCATGTACTGGATGCAATGATCGCGGTCGGCCGGATTGTGCAGCGGGCCCTTTTTGTCGATGATGCGAATGCAGGCTTCGTGCGTGCGGATGGTGATCTTGCGGATGTCGTCGGCCGAGCGCCCCAGACGCTGGATTTCCGGGTGCAGGCCCATCGCCGCCTCGACGGCGGTTTGCGAATGGAACTCGGCCGGGAAGGAAATTTTGAAGAGCACGTTTTCCATAACGTAGCTGCCATAGGGCCGCTGGAAGCGAAATGGTTTTCCGCCGAAGGACACGTCGTAAAAACCCCAGGTCTTGGCCGTAAGAACCGACGGATATCCCATCTCTCCCGTGCGGGCGATCAGCGCAAGTCGGAGCCCGCGCGACGTGGCATCGCCCGCGGCCCAACTCTTGCGCGATCCCGTATTGGGAGCATGTCGATAGGTGCGCAGCGCCTGTCCATCGACCCACGCCAGGGACAAGGCATTGATGATTTCCTCGCGGTTCAGACCGAGCATGCGTCCGACGACGGCGGTCGTGGCGACCTTGACGAGCACCACGTGGTCGAGTCCAACTTTGTTGAAGGAGTTCTCCAGCGCGATACATCCCTGGATCTCGTGCGCACGGATCATGGCCTCGAGCACTTCGCGCACGTGAAGAGGTCGCCGCCCTGCGGCCACCGCGTTGCGTGAGAGCCAGTCTGCGCACGCCAGGATCCCGCCCAGATTGTCGGAAGGGTGTCCCCATTCGGCGGCAAGCCACGTGTCGTTGAAATCCAGCCAGCGAATCATCGCGCCGATGTTAAATGCGGCTTGCACCGGGTCGAGCTGAAACGGCGTGCCCGGGACCTTGGCACCGTTGGGAACCACCGTCCCGGGAACGATCGGACCGAGCAGTTTGGTGCAGGCCGGATACTCCAGCGCCTCGAATCCACAGCCGAGCGTGTCCAGGAGACAGTAACGGGCGGTGTCGAAGGCGGCTTTTGACTCGATCGGGGTGTCGAGAAGGTAATCGACAATATCGACGAGGACCTTGTCGGGTTTCGGGCGAACGTTGCTGATGTGCGAGGACATGGTGTCGCGCTAGCTTCGGCGGTTGATGGGAACGAACTCCAGATCCTCCGGCCCCACGTAATTGGCGCTCGGGCGAATGATCTTGTTGTCGATGCGCTGCTCGATGATGTGGGCGCTCCATCCGGTCGTGCGCGAAATAACGAACAGCGGGGTGAACATTGCCGTCGGCACGCCCAGCAAGTGGTACGAGACCGCGCTGTACCAGTCGAGGTTCGGGAACATCCGCTTTTGGTCCCAGAGGATGGCTTCCAGGCGCTCGGCCACGGAAAACAGGTGCATCGTCCCGGAGTCTTGCGCCAAGTGTCGCGCCAATTCCTTGATAACCTTGTTGCGCGGATCGGAGATTGTGTAGACAGGATGCCCGAACCCGATGATGACTTCTTTTTGCTCAAGGCGACGCCGGATGTCGGCCTCGGCCGCATCGGCGTCGCGGTAACGCGACTGGATCTCGTAGGCCGCCTCATTGGCGCCCCCGTGCTTCGGTCCGCGCAATGCCCCGATCGCGCCTACGATGGCCGAATAAAGATCCGAGCCGGTACCAGCGATCACCCGTGCGGCGAACGTTGAGGCATTGAACTCGTGCTCCGCGTACAAGATGAGCGAGGTGTGCATGGCGCGCACCCATTGTTCGCTGGGAGCAGTGCCATGCAAGAGGTGCAGAAAATGGCCACCGATCGAGTCGTCGTTGGTCTCCACCTCGATGCGCCTGCCGTTGTGGCTGTAGTGGTACCAGTAAAGCAGCATCGATCCAAAGGACGCAAGCAGCCGGTCGGCGATGTCGCGTGCACCGTCAACCGGGTGCCCCTCGCGCTCCGGCAGCACGGTACCGAGAGCCGACGCGCCGGTACGCAGCACATCCATCGGGTGGGTGGAGGCGGGCAGGCACTCGAGCGCAGAGCGCAGCGCAGCTGGCAGACCGCGAAGCGCACGCAAGCGCTTCTTGTAGCGAGCCAGTTCACCCGCGGTGGGCAGATATTCGTGGATCAGCAGATGCGCAACTTCCTCGAATTGGCATGCCTCGGCCAAGTCGAGAATGTCGTAACCCCGATAGTGCAAATCATTGCCCGTGCGACCGACCGTGCACAGCGCGGTGTTGCCGGCTACGACGCCCGAAAGTGCGACGGACTTCTTGGCCTTGGGGGCGTTGCCGGGGGCGTTGGATACTTCGGCCATGGTGACTCCCAGAGTGTCGAGCTGCGTTTAGGTCTTTACGGGTGGTCGCGCGCCGCCGTCGCGGCCCTCGCTGTTGTGCTGCGCAAAGAGCTCGTCGAGCTTGCGTTCGAACTCGTGATAGGAGATGACCTCATAGAGTTCTTCGCGCGTTTGCATGGTGTCCACGACCGTGCGCTGGGTGCCGTCGCGCCGGATGGCCTCGTAGACGCGCAAGGCCGCTTTGTTCATTGCGCGAAACGCCGACAGCGGGTACAGGGCCATCGCCACGCCCGCATCGCGCAGCTCCGGCACCGTGAAGAGCGGCGTTTGGCCGAACTCTGTCAGATTCGCAAGCACGGGCACCGAAACCGCGGTGGCAAAACGCCGATAGGTACCGAGGTCGCGGACCGCTTCGGCGAAAATCGCATCGGCGCCGGCCGCGGTGCAAGCCAATGCGCGCTCGATGGCGCGCTCGACACCCTCGGTAGCAATCGCATCCGTGCGGGCGATGACGAAAAACTCTGGATCCGTGCGTGCATCGACCGCGGCCTTGACGCGGTCGGCCATTTCGGCCACGGAGACGATCTCTTTGTTGGGCCGATGCCCGCAACGTTTTGCACCGACTTGATCCTCGATGTGCAGCGCCGCTGCACCGAATTTGCATAGCGCGTGCACCGTTCTGGCGATGTTAAAGGCGCTCGGGCCGAAGCCGGTGTCGACGTCGACGAGTAGCGGTGTATCGCAGACATCGGTGATGCGCCGCACGTCCGTAAGCACGTCATCGAGGGTGTTCAGACCGAGGTCCGGCATGCCCAGCGAGCCCGCGGCCACGCCCCCGCCCGAAAGATACAGCGCGCGGTATCCCACTCGGCTCGCCATCAGCGCGTGGTTGGCATTGATCGCGCCGACGATTTGCAGCGGTCGCTCTTGGGCAAGCGCGGCACGAAACCGTGCGCCGGGGGATCCGTTCGACATGATGGGGCTTTCTCCTCCGTCGGGTTGGGACCGGGCGCCAGAGTTTGCAGCGGCGCGACTTGGTTTAGGCGAGGAGGTGTTCCACGCCGCGGCGTTCCTCGAGCAATTCCGCGAGCGTGCGATCCAGACAGGTCCGCGAGAACGCATCGATGGGCAGGTCCGCAACGATGCGGTAATCGCCTCCGGAGCATGTCACGGGGAACCCGAAGATCGTTTCCTTCGGAACCCCGTAGCTGCCATCGGAGGCGATTCCCATGGAAGTCCACCGACCGGCAGTGCCCTGGACCCAGTCTCGAATGTGGCAAATTGCGGCGTTTGCGGCCGACGCTGCCGAGGAGAGCCCGCGCGCATCGATGATCACCGCGCCGCGCTTGGCGACCGTAGGCAAAAACACGTCACGATTCCAGGCCTCATCGTTGATGAGTTCTCGTACCGAACGGCCCTCGACGGTCGCGAAGCGGTAGTCCGCGTACATCGTCGTGGAGTGATTGCCCCAGACGCAGACCTTCTCAACGCTCTGAACGGGCCGGCCAAGGCGCGCGGCGATTTGCGAGACGGCGCGATTGTGATCGAGCCGCAGCATTGCCGTGAAATTGCTTGGCGACAGTCCCGGTGCCGATTTCATGGCGATATACGCGTTGGTGTTGGCGGGATTGCCGACGACCAGCACCTTGACGCTGCGGTTCGCCACGGCGTCGAGCGCCTTTCCTTGCACCGTGAAGATCTGCGCGTTGGCGGCCAGCAAGTCCTTGCGCTCCATTCCCGGGCCGCGCGGACGCGCACCGACCAAAAGCGCGATATCCACATCGCGAAAGGCGGCATTGGGATCGTGAAAAGCGTGTTGCGAGGCGAGCAGGGGAAAGGCGCAATCCTCCAGTTCCATCATCACGCCCTTGAGCGCTTTTTGGGCCTTTTCGTCCGGGATCTCGAGCAGGTGCAGGGCAATGGGCTGCTGGGGGCCGAGCATTTCCCCCGAGGCGATGCGAAACAGCAGTGAGTACCCGATCTGGCCGGCTGCGCCGGTGACGGCAACGCGTACGGGTCGCGCGGACTGTGCACTCATCACGGTTCTCCTGATGGCATAAGCAATTGGGGACGGCTTGTTCTTTGATGTAAGGCCTGCAGCCACGGAAAAGTCTAATCCCGCGGTATGTCCCGGCATGCCGGGGGCCGCGGGCGGCGGTGCCGGTCCGGAGTGACGCGGCCAGTATACGCCAACTCATATATAAGATATAAGATTGTCTTGCGCGCGCCGCGCCGTTCTGGTTCACTATGCGCAAAAGCGACCCGATTTGCCCATGACCTCCAATCCGGTTTCTTCCGGCGCATCCGTCAGCCCGGCCAAGCGGACTGCGTTGTATTCGCCTTTGTACAAGCAAATCAAGCGCTTGTTGCTTGAGGGATTGCGCCGCGGCGAATGGAAACCGGCAGGGGCGATACCGAGCGAACTCGAGCTCGCCTCCCGTTTTCAGGTCAGCCAGGGCACGGTGCGCAAGGCAATCGACGAGCTGGCCGCCGAGCACCTGCTGGTGCGCCGCCAGGGCAAAGGCACATACGTCGCAACCCACCTGGAGCCTCGCGCCCAATATCGGTTTTTGCGGTTGCGCGCCGACGATGGCGAGATGCCCGCTGCGCAAAGCCGCTTCATCGAATGCCGGCGCGTGCGCGCGCCGGTCGAAATCGCCGCCCGCCTCGATCTTAAGGCAAGCGCGGGCGTCGTCTTCGTTCGGCGCGTTTTGCGCTTTGCCGGCGCACCGGTCGTGCTCGATGACATCTGGCTGCCGGCCCGTACGTTTCGCGGACTGAACTACGAGCGGCTTGCGGCCTATAGCGGCCCGCTATACGGATTGTTCGAAACCGAGTTCGGAGTACCCATGGTTCGCGCCGATGAGCGGCTGCGCGCCGTTGCGGCTGACGAAAGCGGTGCTGAACTTCTGCAGGTCGCCCTGGGCAGCCCTCTGTTGCTCGTCGAACGCCTTTCCTTTACCTACGGCGAGCGGCCGGTCGAAGTACGGCGCGGTCTTTACGTGACTCGGGATTACTACTACCACAACGTGCTTGTGTAAGGCGACCGCCCCCGATGCGCTCCAAGCAAGTTTTTGCCCCGCGCGCGAATTGCGTCAGAATAGCGTCGCGACCTGGCGATTCGGTCGTCGTACCATTGGCGCGGAACCGACTATGACGAAGCCGCATCCCTCTCCCCGTGCATCGCGGTCGCAGATCCGCAACATCCGCGTCGATCAGTTGCGCAACTACCGTCTGCCGCTGCCGGGCGTGGTCTCGATCTTGCACCGGATCAGCGGTTTGTTGCTGTTTTTGTTCCTGCCCCTGCTGCTTTGGCTCTTCGACCTGAGCCTGAGTTCGGAGAGCAGTTTCGATCGCCTCGTGCAACTGTGTCAGGGCTGGCTCTCACGCCTTGTGCTCCTCGGGCTGGGCTGGGCCCTGCTGCACCACCTCTGCGCCGGAGTGCGCTTTTTGCTGCTGGATTTGCACCTTGGCGTCGACCGGATCGCGGCCCTGCGCAGTTCCGTCGCGGTGCTCGCCGTGAGCGTGTCGCTGACCTTCGTTTTTGCGCTGTTTGTCTTTGGAGTGCTTTGATGGCCATCGGATCTCGGCGGGTGTTCGTCGGGGCGCACTACGGATTACGCGACTGGCTCGTTCAGCGCGTGACCGCGCTCGTACTCATCGCCTTCGTATTGTTGGTCGCCGGTGGCTTGGCGCTTGCGCGGCGGCTTGACTACGAGGCCTGGGCGGGGATTTTCGCCCCGGTACCGATGAAGCTCGTTACCGTGCTTGCGGTTATCGCGCTTTGCTACCACGCATGGATCGGCGTGCGCGACATTTGGATGGACTACATAAAGCCCGCGGGATTGCGGCTTGCGTTGCACGTGGGCACGATCGTGTGGCTGCTGTATTGCCTGGTTTGGTGTATCCAAATCCTTTGGAGCGTTTGAGCGCCATGGCCCTGGCCCGCCGTCGGTTTGATGCTGTGATCGTCGGCGCGGGCGGCGCCGGCATGCGCTGCTCGCTGCAGTTGGCGCGCGCAGGTCTGAGCGTTGCGGTGCTCTCCAAGGTCTTTCCCACACGATCGCATACGGTCGCCGCGCAGGGGGGCATCGGCGCAGCGCTGGGCAACATGACCGAGGACCAATGGCTCTGGCACATGTTCGACACCGTCAAAGGGTCGGATTACCTGGGCGATCAGGATGCCATTGAGTTCATGTGCCGCGAGGCGCCGAGCGCCGTCTACGAGCTCGAGCACCTGGGGATGCCCTTCGATCGCAATCCCGACGGCACGATTTACCAGCGGCCCTTCGGCGGGCACTCGGCAAACTTCGGCGAAAAACCGGTGCCCCGGGCGTGCGCGGCGGCGGACCGTACCGGGCACGCACTTCTGCACACCTTGTATCAGTGCAACGTCGCGGCCAAGACGCAGTTTTTCGTGGAGTTCATGGCTCTTGACCTGGTCCGCGACGACGATGGCGATTGTCTGGGCGTGATTGCGCTGGAGATGGAAACCGGCATGCCCGTGCTCCTCGAGAGCAAGGTTACGGTGCTGGCCACGGGCGGCGCCGGACGCATTTTTGCCGCCTCGACAAACGCCTACATCAACACGGGCGACGGGCTCGGTATGGTCGCGCGCGCCGGATTGCCGTTGCAAGACATGGAATTTTGGCAATTCCATCCGACCGGCGTTGCCGGAGCCGGCGTGCTGATCACGGAGGGCGTGCGGGGGGAAGGCGGAATCTTGCTCAATTCGCGTGGAGAGCGCTTCATGGAGCGCTATGCCCCCACGCTCAAGGATCTGGCGCCGCGCGATTTTGTCTCCCGCTCCATGGATCAGGAGATCAAGGAGGGGCGCGGCTGCGGCCCGGAGGGCGACCACGTGATGCTCAAGCTCGATCATCTGGGCGCCGAAACGATCCTCAAGCGACTTCCGTCGATTCGCGAAATCGCCCTGAAGTTCGCCAACGTCGATCCGATTCGCGAACCGATACCGGTAGTGCCCACGATCCACTATCAGATGGGCGGAATACCGGCAAACTATCACGGTCAGGTCGTCGCCCCGGCACCGGGCAATCCGGAAGCGGTCGTGGGCGGACTCTATGCCATCGGCGAGTGCTCGTGCGTCTCGGTGCACGGGGCCAATCGGCTGGGGACCAATTCCTTGCTCGATCTCATCGTTTTTGGACGCTCGGCAGGCAACCACATTGCCGCGGCGCTGCGCGACAAGCCGAGTCACAAGGCGATGCCGCCCAACGCGGGCGAGGCAACGCTGGCGCGGCTGGCCGAGCTTGACGCACGCTCCGGCGGGGAGCGCACGCAGGACGTCGCCGCGGAGTTGCGTCGCGTCATGCAGGCGCACTGCGGGGTGTTTCGCACGGGCTCGTTGCTGGCCGAGGGCGCAAGCATGGTGGCGGAGCTGGCCAAACGGGCCGCACGAGTCGCGATCAGCGACAAGTCGCGCATCTTCAATACCGCCCGGGTCGAGGCCATCGAACTCTCCAATCTGGTCGCCACCGCGCAAGCGACCGTCGAATCGGCGCGCGCGCGCACCGAAAGTCGCGGCGCGCACGCGCGCGATGATTTTCCCCAGCGCGACGACGCCAATTGGATGAAACATACCTTGTGGTACGCGGGCGGCGGCGGCATCCAGTACAAGCCGGTGCACGTCAAGGCGCTGAGCGTCCCGACCTTTGAGCCGAAGAAACGCACGTTTTGAAGGATCCGCACGGATGACTTCCACAAGTCCTGTTTCCGGACCGCAATCCTCGAAGATGACGGGCACCGCGCGCTTTCGCATCTACCGCTACGATCCGGAAAAAGACCGCAAGCCACGCATGCAGGACCTGGAGGTGCGCCTGCATGCGCACGACAAGATGCTGCTCGACGCGCTCATGCGCATCAAAGCGGACGTGGACGACAGCCTTTCGTTTCGCCGTTCCTGTCGCGAAGGGGTGTGCGGGTCCGACGCCATGAACATCAACGGGCGCAACGGCCTGGCGTGCATCACAAACCTGCGTGAATTGCGCCAGCCGATCGAACTGCGGCCGCTTCCCGGTCTGCCGGTCGTGCGCGACTTGATCGTCGATATGACAGATTTTTTCGAGCAGTACCACTCGATCAAACCCTACTTGATCAACCACAGCGCACCGCCAGAGCGTGAACGGTTGCAATCGCCCGAGCAGCGCGACGAGCTCGACGGCCTCTACGAGTGCATTTTGTGCGCGTGCTGCTCGACATCGTGCCCGAGCTTTTGGTGGAACCCCGACAAGTTTGTCGGGCCGGCCGGCCTGCTGCAGGCGTACCGCTTCCTTGCGGACAGTCGGGACCAGGCAGGGGCCGAGCGACTCGACAACCTCATGGACCCGTACCGGCTGTTTCGTTGCCACACGATCATGAACTGCGTCGATGTGTGTCCCAAAGGGCTCAATCCGACACTGGCGATCGGGAAGATCAAGGAGCTCATGCTGCGGCGGGAGGTCTGATGCCGATGGAACGGAAGCATTGCGGCGTTGCGCCGGCGGCTGGCACCGATCCGGATGCCGAGGCGTGCGTCGCACTGCGCCGCGCGCGCTGGCGGGCGCGGCGCGGCATGCTGGAAAATGACCTGCTGCTGGAGCGGTTTTTTGATCGCCATGGCGCGGCGCTCGACGCCAGCGTGCTCGCTGCGCTCGTGCAGCTGCTGGCTTTGGCCGACGGCGAGCTCCTCGATCTGGCGCTGGGACGCGCGCAACCGCAAGGGGTGTTGGACTGCCCGTCGGTGCGCAAACTTTTGGCGATGCTGCAGTCGGCCTAGGAAGCCGACCAGAGCGACAAACTGGGCATTTCTTTCATTGCAGAAGTCGCCATCACCTTGAGGAAATCCAAATGGCATTGACACCATCGACCCACAAGGCCACGCTGAGCTTTAGCGACGGCACGCCGCCGCTTGAGCTGCCGCTGTACCGCGGAACGATTGGTCCGGACGTAATCGACATCCGGGCGCTATATGCGCGTACCGGAAAGTTCACCTATGACCCGGGTTTTTTGTCCACTGCCTCGTGCAATTCGACGATTACGTATATCGACGGTGACAAGGGGGAATTGCTCTACCGCGGCTATCCGATCGAGCAGTTGGCAACGCAGTGCGATTTCCTCGAGGTTTGCCATCTGATCCTCCACGGCGAACTGCCCAACGAGAAGCAGCGCGATGAGTTTTTGGCCAGCGTCATGCACCACACGATGGCGCACGAGCAGATGCAGTTTTTTCTACGCGGCTTCCGGCGCGATGCCCACCCCATGGCCGTCATGGTGGGCCTGGTCGGCGCCCTGTCGGCCTTCTACCCCGACTCGATGAACCTGCACGACCCAGCCCAGCGTCAGATCTCGGCGATCCGATTGATCGCGAAGATGCCCACCTTGGTGGCGATGGCCTACAAGTACACGATCGGACAGCCTTTCATGTACCCCCGCAATGACTTGCCGTACGCGGGCAACCTCATGCGCATGATGTTTGCGACGCCGTGCGAGGATTTCCGAGTCAACGAGGTGTTGGCCCGCGCACTGGACCGCATTTTGATTCTGCACGCGGACCATGAGCAAAACGCCTCGACATCGACGGTACGGCTGTGCGCCTCCTCGGGGACCAATCCGTTTGCCGCGATCGCGGCCGGCGTCGCCTGCCTGTGGGGTCCGGCCCATGGGGGCGCCAATGAGGCCGCGCTCGCCATGCTCTTTGAGGTGCAGCGGCAAGGTGGCGTTGCCAAGATCGGAGAGTTCATCGCCCAGGTCAAGGACAAGAATTCCAACGTGCGGCTCATGGGTTTTGGGCACCGGGTTTACAAGAATTACGACCCGCGCGCACGTCTCATGCGCGAGACCTGTCACGAGGTGCTCAACGAGCTGGGGCTCAGGGAAGACCCACTTTTCAAACTGGCCATGGCGCTGGAGAAAATAGCACTCGAGGACGAGTACTTCGTCAGCCGCAAGCTCTACCCCAACGTCGATTTTTATTCAGGAATCGTGCAAAAGGCGATCGGCATCCCCGTGTCCTTGTTTACCGCGATTTTTGCGGTGGCGCGCACAGTGGGCTGGATCGCCCAGCTCAACGAGATGATTTCCGATCCCGAATACAAGATCGGCCGGCCGCGGCAACTCTTTGTTGGCCCCACGCGGCGTGACGTGTTGCCATTGGATGAGCGATGACTGGCCTCTGCCGCACCAATGCCCCTTCTTTTCTTGCGATCCGCAGGCCCGGCCAAGCGGCATTCCGGTGCTAGGATGACAATTGCGCGTTGCACGTGGCGCCGCAGACTCGGCGCCCGCGGTGGCATCAGGGCCGCGAGCGCGCACAAGGTGAGGCGTTCAGCGACTCCGGAATCCGGGGACGCGTGAGTCGGCCGGTCAGGCGCCGGTCGGGCAATTTTGACGAGAAGCTCGTTCGAAAAGGCAGGCTACACCATGATGCGACAGTTTCAGGCCAACTCCTACCTGTTTGGCGGCAACACGCCGTACGTAGAGGAACTCTACGAGCGCTACCTTGACAATCCGGGCTCGGTTCCGGAGAAGTGGCGCGTCTATTTCGACCGGCTGCAGCTGGTACCGGCCGCCGACGGCAGGGCGTCGACTCACGACGTCGCCCATGCGCCCATCGTCGAGTCCTTCGCGATGCGGGCCAAGGCCGGCAGCCTGCGCCCCACAGTTGCGGCAACCGACCTGTCGGTCGCCCGCAAGCAGGTCCACGTGCAGTCGATCATCGCGGCTTACCGATTTCTCGGATGCCGCTGGGCGGACCTTGACCCCTTAAAGCGCCAGGAGCGCGTTGCGATACCGGAACTCGAACCGGCTTTTTACGATCTGACCGAGGCCGATATGGACATCGTGTTCTCGGCTGCCAACACCTACTTCGGGCCGGAACAAGCGACACTGCGCGAAATCATCGGGGCCGCGCGCCAGACGTATTGCGGAACGATCGGCGCCGAGTACATGTACCTTGGCGACCACACGCAAAAGCGCTGGTTGCAGCAGCGCCTCGAGTCGATCCGCTCGACGCCTAATTTTGCCCCCGTGCAAAAGCGCCGGATACTCGAGCGCGTGACCGCGGCGGAAGGTCTGGAGCGCTACCTCCACACGAAATACGTGGGGCAGAAGCGATTTTCCCTGGAAGGTGGCGAGAGCTTCATCGCGGCTATGGACGCGCTGGTTCAGCACGCGGGCCTGTCTGGCGTGGAGGAAATCGTCATCGGCATGGCGCACCGCGGGCGGCTCAACGTGCTGGTGAACATCTTGGGCAAGATGCCCAAGGATTTGTTTGCGGAATTCGAGGGCAAGGCGGCGGCCGATCTGTCTGCCGGCGACGTCAAATACCATTTGGGATTCTCCAGCGACGTCTCGACAAGCGGGGGCCCCGTACACCTGTCCCTGGCTTTCAATCCCTCTCATTTGGAGATCGTCGATCCGGTTGTCGAGGGATCGGTACGGGCTCGCCAGGAGCGGCGCGGCGATGTTGGCGGCGCCAAAGTGCTCGCCGTACAGGTTCACGGCGACGCGGCCTTCGCGGGCCAGGGCGTTGTGATGGAGACGCTGGCGCTCGCGCAGACGCGGGGCTACGGTACCGGCGGCACGGTGCACATCGTCATCAACAACCAGATCGGCTTTACGACCTCCGATCCGCGCGACTCGCGCTCGAGCTTGTATTGCACGGACGTGGTCAAGATGATCGAGGCGCCCGTGCTGCATGTAAATGGCGACGACCCGGAGGCGGTGGTACTCGCGACGCTGATCGCGTTGGACTTCCGCCGGGAATTTCACAAGGACGTCGTTTTGGACATCGTCTGCTTCCGCCGCCTGGGACACAACGAGCAGGACACTCCCGCCGTGACGCAGCCGCTCATGTACAAAAAGATTGGCGCGCACCCCGGCACGCGCAAGCTCTACGCGGACAAGTTGGTCACCCAGGCAGTGATAACGACCGAGGACGCCGACACAATGGTGCGTGCGTTTCGTCAGGCGCTCGACGAAGGCCGCCAGTCCGTTGAGCCGACGCTCACCAATTTCAAGAGCAAGTACGCGGTCGACTGGTCGCCGTTTCTGAACCGCAAGTGGACCGACAGCGCCGATACCGCAGTTCCGCTGGCCGAATTGCGGCGACTTGGCGAGCGTCTGACGACCGTTCCCCAGAATTTCAAGCTGCATCCGCTCGTGGAGAAGGTCATTGCCGACCGCCGCGCCATGGTGGAAGGAAAGGTGCCCCTGGACTGGGGCATGGGCGAGCATCTGGCCTTCGCATCGCTGGTGGCCAGCGGCTACGCGGTCCGCATCACGGGACAGGACTCGGGCCGCGGGACCTTTTCCCACCGGCATGCGGTGCTTCACGATCAGAATCGCGAGCGCTGGAACGAGGGTACATTTATTCCCCTGCAGAATGTGACCGAGCAGCAGGCGCCGTTCGTGGTCATTGATTCCGTGCTTTCCGAGGAGGCGGTGCTCGGATTCGAATACGGATATTCGACCGCGGAGCCCAATTCGCTCGTTGTGTGGGAGGCGCAGTTCGGGGACTTCGCCAACGGGGCGCAGGTCGTAATTGATCAGTTCATCTCCTCCGGCGAGGTGAAGTGGGGGCGCCAGTCGGGGCTGGTATTGATGCTGCCGCACGGCTTCGAGGGCCAGGGGCCGGAGCACTCCTCGGCGCGCCTGGAGCGCTTTTTGCAGCTTGCCGCCGACAACAACGTGCAGGTCGTGCAGCCCACGACAGCGGCGCAGATTTTTCACCTTCTGCGCCGCCAGATGATCCGGCCGTTCCGCAAGCCGCTGGTCATCATGACGCCCAAGTCGTTGCTGCGCAATCGCGAAGCCAGCTCAAGCCTCGAGGAACTCGCGCGCGGCGAATTCAAGACGGTGATCGCGGACGCCACGGTTGAGGACCCGACGAAAACCAAGCGCCTGATCGCGTGCAGTGGACGGGTGTACTACGACCTGGTCAACGCGCGCGCCGAACGCAATCTGCAATCCGTTGCGATCATCCGCATTGAGCAGCTGTACCCGTTTGCGCACAAGGCGCTGGCTGCAGAGCTCAAGCGCTATCCGAATCTGGTCGAGGTCGTATGGACGCAAGACGAGCCACAGAACCAGGGCGC
This sequence comes from Burkholderiaceae bacterium, assembly GCA_035625725.1. Taxonomy (GTDB): domain Bacteria; phylum Pseudomonadota; class Gammaproteobacteria; order Burkholderiales; family Burkholderiaceae_F; genus GJ-E10. Next base: position 33,454 of record DASPPB010000080.1, on the reverse strand, counting down.
GTGGCTGTACGTGCAGCATCACCTGCTCGAAAATATGATTGACGGGCAAAAGCTTGCTTATGCCGGGCGACCGGCGTCGGCATCTCCGGCGGTGGGGTATTACGCGAAGCACGCCGAGCAGCTCAAGGCGCTGCTCGATGCGGCCTTCGGGAAGTTCAAGGGGTTGGTTCTTAATAAGTAAGTCGCGGCGGGTCCGCGCGCCGTGCGCGCGGGCACTTTCGCGCAGGCAAGGTAGACCATGTCGACAGTCGAAGTCAAAGTTCCGCAGCTCTCGGAGTCCGTATCAGAAGCGACCCTGTTGCACTGGAAAAAGCCGCCCGGTGCACCCGTTAGCGCCGACGAGATTCTGGTGGAGATTGAGACCGACAAGGTCGTGCTCGAGGTTCCGGCTCCCTCGGGCGGTTCGCTTGCCGAGATTCTCGTAAACGATGGCGCCAACGTGGTTGCGGGGCAGGTCATCGCGCGCATCGACGCCGCGGCCTCCGGCGTGGCGTCGGCGCCCGCGACGCCAGCCGCGCCCAAAACCGCGCCACCGGCCGTCCCGGGCGGCGATACTCGCCCGGGCGCTCAGCCCGCGGGGGCGATCCTCATGCCCGCGGCCGCGCGCATGCTTTCCGAGTCGGGCCAAAGTGGCGCCGGCATTGTCGGCACGGGACGCGACGGCCGCATCACCAAGGCAGACGTGATTGCTGCCCAGGCAGGCGCGGCGCCCGCGGTGCCGGCGCCCCCGCGTGTGCCCGCGCCCGCGGTGCCCGCCGCGCTTGCCGATGTCAAAGCGCCCGTGGAGCTCGAAGCGCTAGCCAACCGACCGGAGCAGCGTGTTGCCATGTCGCGGCTGCGCCAGAGGGTTGCGGAACGATTGGTACAGTCGCAGGCGACCGCAGCGATTTTGACCACGTTCAACGAGGTCAACATGCAGCCGGTCATCGATTTGCGCAACCGACACAAGGAGCGCTTTGAAAAGGAACACGGCGTCAAGCTGGGCTTCATGTCGTTTTTTGTCAAGGCGGCGGTTGCGGCCTTGAAGCGCTACCCGATCGTTAACGCCTCGGTCGACGGCGCTGACATCGTCTACCACGGCTATTTCGACATCGGCGTCGCGGTAGGCTCTCCGCGGGGACTGGTTGTGCCGATCGTGCGCGACGCCGACGCGCTGGGCTTTGCGCAGATTGAGAAGAAGATCGCCGATTTTGGCAAGCGAGCGGGTGAAGGCAAGCTGTCGATCGAAGAGTTGACGGGCGGGACGTTTACCATTTCCAACGGCGGGGTGTTCGGTTCGATGCTCTCCACACCGATCATCAATCCGCCGCAGTCCGCTATTTTGGGCGTGCACGCCACGCGCGACCGCCCGGTCGTCGAAAATGGCCAGATCGTGGTGCGCCCGATGAACTACCTGGCGCTTTCCTACGACCATCGCATCATCGACGGACGCGAAGCGGTGCTGGCCCTGGTCGCCATCAAGGAGGCGCTGGAAGATCCGGCGCGTTTGCTGCTGGAAATCTGACGCTCCAAAAATTCCAATGAGCTCGGAGTTCGATCTGGCCGTTATCGGGGCGGGGCCTGGCGGCTATGTGGCTGCGATTCGCGCCGCGCAGCTCGGCTTGCGCGTTGCATGCATCGACGCCTGGCGCTCGCCCAGCGGAGGGCCGGCACTGGGCGGCACATGCACCAACGTCGGCTGCATCCCCTCCAAGGCACTGCTGCAGTCCTCGGAAAACTATGTGCAGCTCGTGCACGAATTTGCCGATCACGGCATTGTGTGCCCCTCGCCCGCGGTCGATCTGGAGCGCATGCAGGCGCGCAAGGCCAAGGTGGTGCGCCAGAACAATGAGGGAATCTCGTATCTCTTTAAGAAGAACAAGGTCGAGTTTGTGCACGGCAGGGCCTCGTTTCGCGAGCGCACCCCGGGGGGCAGCTGGGAGCTTGCGGTGGCGCCGGGCGATGGCATCGTACGCGCGCGGCACGTGATCGTTGCCACCGGCTCGAATCCCAGAGCCCTTGCGGGGGTCGCTTTTGACGAGCAGCGCATACTGTCGAACAGCGGCGCTTTGGCGATGGAGCGCGTGCCGCAACGACTCGGGGTCATCGGCGCCGGAGTCATCGGCCTGGAGCTTGGCTCCGTGTGGCGCCGGTTGGGTGCGGAAGTCACTTTGCTCGAGGCCCTGCCGACGTTTCTGCCGGTCGCCGACGAGCAGATCGCGCGGGAGGCGTTTAAAACCTTCACGAAGCAAGGCTTGAAGATCGAGTTGGGGGTGCGCATCGAGGAGGTCAAAGCCGACGAGCGCGCAGTCCGGGTCCGGTTTTGCGACGCGGCGGCAGCCGACCAAGCCCGTACGCTAGAGTTCGAGCGCCTGATTGTTTCGGTCGGGCGGGCACCGAACACCGATGGCCTGGAGGCGCAACGCGTGGGACTGACCATGGATGAGCGCGGATGCATCGTCGTCGATGAGCATTGTGCGACCAACCTGCCCGGCGTCTGGGCGATCGGCGACGTCGTCCGTGGTCCGATGCTCGCGCACAAGGCCGAAGAGGAGGGCGTGGCCGTGGCCGAGCGCATCGCCGGTGGCGCAGGGCACGTGGATCTGGCGACGATTCCCAACGTCGTGTACACCGACCCCGAAATCGCCTGGGTGGGACAGACCGAAGCGCAACTGAAGGCGGTCGGCCGGGCCTATCGCGCGGGCAGTTTTCCGTTTGCCGCCAATGGCAGGGCGCGGGCGGCCGGACACACGCTGGGCTTCGTCAAGATGCTCGCGGATTCGGCAACGGACGAGATTCTGGGCGTGCACATGATCGGCCCGGGCGTCTCCGAACTGATATCCGAAGCGGTGGTGGCGATGTCTTTTCGGGCCTCCTCGGAGGATCTTGCCCGTATTTGCCACGCTCACCCGACGCTCTCGGAGGCCGTGCGGGAGGCGGCCTTGGCGGTTGATCGTCGTACGCTCAACGCCTGATGAGCGCTGTGCCGCTGGCGCCCGAACCGCGAACCGTCCTGGAGACGTTTGCCGCCGCGCTCGCCGAGCGCGGTCACACCCCCGACGAGTCGCAACTGACGGCCGCCCGCCGGCTGGAACGCTGTCGTAACGACTGGATCGCGTACAAGGCCCAGCGTACCAATGCAGTGACACGACTGCTGGTGCGTCCCCCCATTCCGCGCGGCGTGTATCTATGGGGAGGGGTAGGACGCGGCAAAAGTCTGCTCATGGATTGCTTTTATGCCGCGGTGCCGGTGCGACGAAAGACGCGGGTGCACTTCCACGAATTCATGCGCAACGTGCACCTGGAACTCGACGCCGTCAAGGGAGCGGTCAATCCGCTCGACGAAGTCGGCTATCGGATCGCGCGACGCTATCGCCTGATCTGTTTTGATGAGTTTCATGTCTCCGATATTGCCGACGCCATGATCCTGCACCGGTTGTTGCGGCGGCTCTTTGATCTGCGGGTCGGCTTCGTGATGACGTCCAACTATCCGCCCGACGGACTGTATCCGGAGGGTCTGCATCGCGAGCGCGTGCTGCCGGCGATCGATTTGCTCAAGGCCCACCTCGACGTGGTGCGTGTCGACGGCGGGATCGATTATCGGCTGCGCGCACTCGAGAAAATCGCGGTCTACTTCGTAGGAACCGGAGCGCCTGCAGAAACGCACATGCAGCGCGCGTTCGAGCGAATTCGCGAGTGCATCGACGAGGAACCGATTCTTCGCATCGAGGCGCGCGAAATCGCCGCGCGGCGGCGGGCTGGCGGTGTCGTCTGGTTCGATTTTGCCGTCCTGTGCGGCGGACCACGGTCGCACAACGATTACCTCGAGATCGCGGGCCAGTTCCACACGGTGCTTCTGTCCCATGTTCCCCGGATGTCGGCCGGGCAGTCGTCGGAGGCACGTCGCTTCACGTGGTTGGTCGACATCTTCTATGATCACCGCATCAAACTCATCATCTCGGCTGCGGCGCCACCCAAGGAACTGTACTGCGCGGGGTCTCTGTCCCAGGAATTTCAACGGACGGCGTCGCGCCTCATCGAGATGCAATCGCAGGAATTCGCGGCGTTACCCCGGCGCGCGGCCCATCTCGAGGTATAGTGTCTCTCGGTGCCGGCTCGTTGCTGATCGCAGCAATGCCAGAGCGCCAGGACCTCGGAGCCCGATGCGGCTGAATACCCAGAGGCGGCGGGTGCCTCGTCATTGTCTTTCGCTGATCCTTGTTTTGTGCACGGCGGGCGCGCTGGCCGCGGAACTCACCGATGCGCAGAAGCTCGGGCGCAAATATCCGTCGGGCTCGATCACGACGCGTGAGCTCGCGGGTCAGGCGCTGTCCGACGCGGCGGCGCTGCACGACCGCTTGCAGCACGAATTTGACGCGCAGCGGCAGTATTGCGGCAACGTGTTCTTTGTCAATTACTGTTTGGGCAAGGCGCGCCGCGCGCAACGCGACGGTGAGCGCGAGGTGCATCGGGTCACGCTCGAGGCGCACGATCTGCAGCGGCACCTCGATGCGCAAGAGCGCGCCCAGAGCCGGGCCGCGGAACAGCAGCGCGAGGCCCTCGAGGAGGCGCAGCGGCCCGAGCGGGAGCGCGAAGCGATGCAGGCCACGCAGGCGCGCGAGCAAAGTGCCCTGGAGCGAGTCAAAGAGGAGCAGCGCACTCAGGAGAGCGCGGCCAAGGCGAGCCAGGCCAGCGAGCAGCGCCAACGCGAGCAAGCGACCGAGGAGTCACGTCACGAGGCGCTGCGACCGGAACGCGAAGCCGAGTCGCTTCGCGAGTACGAGGAAAAACAACAGCAGGCGAAGGACTACGCGCAGACCCGAGCACGTGACCGCGAGGTCAACGAGCAGCGTCGCGCGCAGCGGCAGGCGACTCGGGAAGAACAAAACGCCGAATCGGCCGCTCCGGCCACCCCCCAAGCTGTGCCGACGGCTCCCTAGTCGGCGGCGGTCGAATCCGGGGGCCGCTCGGCCCGAGTGAGCTTGACAATTGCCACGGAAAGATTGTCGCCCCCGCCTTTGGCGCGGTCGCGCGCGAGGCGCACCAAAGACTCGGCCGCGTCGCGCACCGCATAGTGGTGCACGATCGCACCGATTTCTCGCTCGCTGAAGTACGCCCAAAGCCCGTCGCTTGCTAGCACGAAGCTGTCGCCGGGACGAAGATCCAGCACCTCTCCGTAATCGAGACGCAATTCGTGTCCGATGCCGATGGCGCTAAACAAGATGTTCTTGAAGCGCTCGGTCTCGGGTCCCCCCTCCACGAGCTGCCCTTCGGCATCGAGCTGCGACCCAAACGAGTGGTCGATAGTCTTGTGTTCGAGAATGCCATCGCGGAAGTGGTACAGACGACTGTCGCCAGCGTGCACCCACACCGCGCTGTCGCGCGAAACGATGAGCGCAACCAGCGTACTGTGCGGTTCCTTCTCGCTCGCCAACGCGGTCAGGCGAATCACCGCGTGCGCCTCGGAGGCAATCTGCCCGAGCATGCCGCGCAGCGTCGAGCCGCGTTCGGGAAGTTCCTGAAACAGGCTTTTTGCCGTCGCAAGAACCTGGTCGGAGGCGATTCGACCCCCGCTGCGCCCGCCCATGCCATCGGCCAATAAGGCCATGAGAGCTCCGGGGTAATGCGGGCTCGTCAGGATCGCAACCCGATCCTGCTGGTCGGTGCGGTCGCCAATGTGCTCGGCGACGCACGCGCTCACCTTAAAGTTCGAAGCCGTTGCCGTACGGGACATGAGGGGTTGTTGCTATCGGACAGCAGCTCTTTTATCGGACCGCAGGGGCGCCCCCAAAACGCAATCGCGGGTTGCAAGGGATAGACCTGCTCGCGCCGGTTCGCCTCGGCGCTTCGGGCATCGGCAGGCGTGGTGCGATTAACAGCCCACAAAGAAAGTCTAGCAGCGCGGGCCGATGCCTGCGCCCCCGGAATGGGTGGTTTTTCGCCCACTGCATCTGGGATACGCCGGCCGGTTTGATCCTGATACGATCTTTGCCACGCTTCGTGCTTCGGCCGGACATCCGCGCCGGCGGCGAGGGAGGAAACATGCATTCGGCAGATAACGAGAGCGATCCGGGGGACGACGCCGACGAGATTCGCCGCCGCATTACGGAGTTGCAGATCGAGCACCGTGACCTTGATCGGGCCATTACGCAGCTCGACGAGCAAAGTGGGTGCGACGAACTGCAGCTGCGTCGCTTAAAGAAACGAAAGCTGGCGATCAAGGACGCGATAACCCGGCTGGAGATGGGCCTGGTTCCCGATATTCCCGCGTGAGCGGCACCCCGACTTCGCGGCTTGATTGCGACGCCGGGGCCAAGCCCCAGGGGCCGGATTTGGTTCGCGCCCGAGTCGCCGCCGCATTTTGTGCCGACGGAGCCCTTGCCCGGACAATTCCTGGGTACCGGGCGCGCGCCTCGCAACAGGAGATGGCTCTGGCCGTCTTTGACGCGATAGCGCGCAGAGGCACGCTCGCGGCGGAGGCGGGAACGGGAACAGGCAAGACCTTCGCCTACCTTGTGCCTGCGGTTCTTGCCGGCTGCAAGACGCTCATCGCGCCGGCAACCAAAACGCTGCAACATCAGATCTTCGAGAAGGATTTGCCGGCGGTGTGCCGAGCGCTCGGCGCCGAGGTCGATGCGGCGATCCTCAAGGGGCGGCAAAACTACCTGTGCCGTTTGCGGCTGGAGCGCACCCTGGCCTCGGGTTTGCTCGATTCGCGCCAGGACGTGCGGGCATTGCAGCACATATCGCGCTTTGCGCGGCAGTCGCAAACGGGTGACGTCTCCGAGCTCGAGCAGGTGAGTGAGGACGCGTCCATCTGGCCGGCGGTCACCTCGACGCGCGATAACTGTCTGGGCACGGAGTGCGGGCACTTCGAGGAGTGCTTCGTCGTTCGCGCGCGCCGCCGCGCCCTGGCGGCGGATCTCGTCATTGTCAATCATCACCTCATGCTGGCCGACATGGCGCTGCGCGAGGAGGTCGAGTCGGTTTTGCTGCCCAATGCCGAGGTTGTCGTTGTGGATGAGGCGCACCATCTGGCCCGGATTGCGGGCGAGTTCTTCGGGGAAGGCTGGTCGCTGCAGCAAATTGCCGAACTCGCCGCCGATTCCGTGCGCATCGGCTTGGCGTGCGCCCGCGATGGCGCGCAATGGAGTGATTTGGCCCGGTCACTGGATTTTGGTGCGCGGGCGGTACGCCTGGGGCTGGCGCAAGATGGAGTCGATCGACGCCAGCGCGTGGCCTTTGATCAGCTTCCGGCAGACGGGTCGACGACCGCGGCGATTGCCGCGCTCGACCGCGACCTTGCGTGCATGCAAGAAGCCGCGGAGCGCAATGCGGGGCGCGCCCCGGATCTTGACTTGTTGCTGGTGCGAACGCAGCGGCTGCGTCGAGCGATGCAGGCGTGGCATGCCGTCGAAGCGCAAGACGGCGCCCTGGGCGGGCCCGACATCGTGCGCTGGGTGTCCGCCAGCGCGCAGGGCGCGCAGTTTCGCGCCACGCCGCTGAGCTGCGCGGAGTCCTTTGCGCGCGCGCGCGAACAGCGCCCGCAAGCATGGATCCTTACTTCAGCGACACTGACCACGGCGCAGCGGTTTGAACCATTCTTGCAGGAGCTGGGCTTGGCCGGATCGCTTTCGCTGCGCTGGGACAGCCCGTTTGATTTTGCGCGTCAGGCACTGCTGTACCTGCCCGAGCAAATGCCCAATCCGCATGCCGAGGACTTTCCGGAGCTCGTCGCGGAGGCCGCCTGGCCGGTGCTGCGGGCAAGTCGAGGGCGCGCCTTCATTCTTTGCTCAACTTTGCGTGCGGTCGCGCGGGTCGCGCGGCGCTTGCATGAGCTCATGGCCCAGGCACAAGACCCGCTGCCGATCATCGTTCAGGGCGAAGCGCCCCGGCGCGCGATGCTGGGGGAATTCCGTCGCCTCGGCGGCGCTGTGCTCGTCGGCTCGGTGAGCTTTTGGGAGGGCGTCGACGTGCGGGGCGACGCCTTAAGCGTCGTGGTCATCGACAAGCTGCCATTTGCGCCGCCAGACGATCCCGTGGTCGCGGCGCGCATTGCGCGCTTGAAGGCGCAAGGGCGCAACCCGTTTCGTGACTACCAACTGCCTGAGGCGATCACTCTCTTGCGTCAGGGCGTCGGGCGCCTGATCCGAGACGATCGCGATCGCGGTGTGCTGATGATCCTGGACGAGCGGCTGCTTAGCCGCTCCTACGGCAAAACGATTCTCGCGAGCCTGCCGCCTTTTACGTGCTCGCGCAACGAGGCGCAAGCCTGCGAATTTCTCACCGCGGCCCACGTGTCCGAAACTTCGGCGACTTCGGCGCATTGACCCGCCCGCCGGCGAAGCGGCGCGCGCATCCTCACTGGCCGGGCCGCAGTTCCCTGCTGTCGGGGTAGTTCGCGCGCAGCACCTCCTCGACGCCGGCATGCAGCTGCGGCAACGCAAGATGCTCGTAGGAATGCAGCATGATCCCCAAGGCATGCTCCTGCGCGGGTGCGCCCGGGTATTGGACGATCGCTGCCTGCGCGCGGTTGACGGCTGCCAGGTAGGCACCGCGCCGGTAGTAATAGTCGGCAACGCGCACCTCATGCTCGGCGAGCGCGTTGCGCAGAAAGCTCAAGCGCAAAATCGCGTCGCCGCGGTAGCGGCTATTGGGAAAGCGTGTAACGAGTTCCTTGAACGCTTCGAAAGATTCGATGAGTGCTTTGGGGTCGCGCTCGCTCACGCGGTAACCGATGACCGGGCCGACGAGGGACGGTGGTTCGATGAAGTTCACGAGCCCTCGTAAATAATAGATGTAGTCGGTGTTCGGGCTGTTCGGATTGAGCTTGAGGAAGCGGTCGGTGGCCGCGATCGCGTCCGCGGTTTCGCCTTCCTTGTAATAGCAGTAAGCAATCTCGATCTCGGCTTGCTGGGCATAGCGGCCGAATGGATAGCGGGCCTCGAGCTTTTCGTAGAGTTCGCGGGCCTTGGTCCACGCGCCGGCCTGCAATTGCGTGCGGGCCTCGTTGTAGAGCTTGTCCGCGTCCCACTTCGCGGTAGGATCCTTCTCGACGCTGGAGCAGCCCCCGAGGACGACCGCCAGAGCGATGGCAGCAAATCCCGGGCACAGCCGCCAGCAGCGCCGTGCATTGCCGTTACCGCTTGTCAGAGACAGCATGCGATCCGTTGATCTCGTGGATACAGTGCAAATAGAGTAAAGGATTCTAGCAATGGTTCCGAGGCCTTCTTTGGTTGAGCCTCAGACGTCATGGGCGCAGGAACTGGACTCCGATGATTTCGATGCGGTCCCCGAGACTTCGCAGGCGGTGCGCCGCTTCGTGGTTCGCGGCGAGGGCGAGGGTCTTCGTCTGGACCAGTACCTGGCCGCGCAGCTTCCCGAGGTATCGCGCAGTCGGATCCAGAAGTGGATTGCCCAGGGAGCCGTCGAGCTCAACGGAGAGGCGGCACGCTCGCGCGCCCGGGTCTGTACCGACGACCGTATCGACTTGACACCGACGAGCAGCCCGCAGGAGTGCGCCTTCGAACCGGAGCCCGTGCCATTTCCGATCGTGTGGCAGGACGATGCGATTCTCATCGTCGACAAACCGGCGGGCCTGGTCGTTCATCCGGGAGCCGGAAACTGGGGCGGAACCCTGCTCAACGGCCTGCTTGCCTTCGACCCGCGCCTGGCGTCGGTTCCGCGTGCGGGCATTGTGCACCGCCTCGATGCCGGGACCTCGGGTTTGATGGTCGTGGCGCGCACGCCGCCGGCGCAGCTCGACTTGATCCGTCAGCTGCAGGCGCGCACTCTGGTTCGGGAGTACTGGGCGCTGGTTGCCGGTGCGGTTGCGCCCCGCGTCACGATCGACGCCTCCTTGGCGCGCGATCGGCGCAACCCAGTGCGCTTTTGTGTTAGCAAAGCCCTGGCGGCGAAGCCGGCGCGCACGTTCGTGCGCTGCATCGCGCAGTGGCGTCTCGGGGATTCGGGTGCAACCGTCTCCTGGATCGCCTGTCGACTCGATACCGGGCGCACCCATCAGATCCGTGTGCACTTGGAGTCCATCGGGCATCCCTTGATCGGCGACCCCCTGTACCGCAAGCACTTGCCGGCGGCTTTGCAGGCTCAGCATTGGATCGCGCGTCAGGCACTACATGCATGTCGACTCGAGCTGCGCCACCCGATGCGGCACGAACCGATGGCTTGGTCGAGCGCGCCGCCTGAGGATATGCGCGCCTTGATGCAAAGGCTGGGCGCGCGCGAAGAGCAGCTGCTTCCGCCCACGCGGGGCTGCCTCGATATCGGCGGCTTTGCGTCATCGAGCCGCGAGTCGGCGGTTCGCTGATGCATCCGCAATGGATCCTCCCGCAGTGGCCCGTTGCCGGCACGGTTCGCGCGCTTATCACGACGCGCGCCGGTGGCTACTCGGGCGGTCCTTGGGCGGCGGCCGACGGCAGCGGAGGAATGAATTTGGGTTTGGGCGGGGACGACGCGGCGGCCGTTACTCGCAATCGTGCCCGGCTGCGCGAGGAACTGCCCGGGAATCCGTGCTGGCTGCAGCAGGTGCACGGCGCTGCCGTCGTCGATGCGGCGGCGCTCGCAGGCACGCTTGTGCAGGCCGACGCGGCCCTGAGTACGCGCACAGGCGTGGTCTGCTGCGTGTTAGTGGCCGACTGCCTGCCGGTGCTGCTGGCCGATACGAACGGACGGGGTGTCGCGGTGGCGCACGCCGGCTGGCGAGGCATGGCCGCCGGCGTGATCCAAAACACCGCACGGGCACTGCGAGGCGCCATTGGCGATCCGGCGGCGCGCTTTGCGGCCTATCTCGGGCCGGCGATCGGACCGGACCACTTCGAGGTCGGTCCGGAGGTGCTCGAGGCCATGGAGCGGTATCTGCCGCAGGCGCGCGCAGCATTCCGAGCCGGCGGCGCGGACAAAATGCATGCCGACCTTTTCGCGCTGGCGCGCATGGCCCTGTCGCAGGTGGGGGTGCGGGACGTCTTTGGTGGTTGCGACTGCACGTTCGCCGATCCGGCGCGCTTCTACAGCTACCGTCGCGACAAAGTCACGGGGCGGCACGCTGCACTCATCTGGCTGCAGCACTGAGCAGGGTCGGCCGCCGACACTCGCCCGGGCCGCCAGCGCGGCCGGGAAATTGCCCGATTTGTCGCTATGATGCTCGCAAGGAGCGCTACCGGTGGATGAATCGAGCGTGTCGAGGTCCGACGCGGGTGCGGGTTTTGCGGGCTACCCAGCGCCATGGCTTGCTTGGTGGGAGGCCGCTGCCGGCACGGGCGCCGAGGCATCCATGCCTGTCCTTGCGCCCGAGAAGTTGCGCGAGTTCCAGCAGTTGTACCTGACGCGTCTCGGGTCGCTGTGGAACGATTTCTTGCAGCATCCGGAGCGCACGACCGCACCAATCAAAGACGGGCGCTTTGCCGATCATGCCTGGCAAGAAAGTTCCTTGTACGCGTTTTTGGCGCGAGCATATTTACTGAACTCCGAGATGCTGCGCGAAATGGCCGCGGCGGTCGAGGCGCAGCCCAAAGTCAAGGCGCGGCTGTGCTTTTCCGTGTCACAGTGGATCGATGCCAACGCGCCTTCGAATTTTCTGGCGTTCAATCCCCAAGCGCAGCAACGCTTGCTCGAGACCCGTGGTCAGAGCCTCACGGCGGGACTGCACAATTTGCTAATCGACCTTGCCAAAGGGCGGGTTTCGCAGGTCGATGAGTCGGCCTTCGAGGTAGGAAAAAACGTAGCCACGACGGAAGGCGCGGTCGTCTTCGAAAACGATCTGATCCAGCTCATCCAGTACAAACCCTTGACGCCAACGGTGCGCGTGCGTCCGTTCCTGCTGGTGCCGCCTTGCATCAACAAGTACTACATTCTGGACCTGCAGCCGGAAAACTCGTTTATCCGTTACTGCGTCGACCGAGGCAACACCGTCTTCATCGTTTCGTGGCGCAACCCGCACGAGGATCTGGGCAAACTCGGCTGGGACGACTATCTCGAACGCGGCCCAATTACCGCGATCGACGTTGTGCGCCGGATCACGGGCGCAAAAAAGATCAATGCACTGGGCTTTTGCGTGGGCGGCACCTTGCTCGCCACAGCAATTGCCGTGATGCTTGCCCGGGGCGATGACCCCATCGCGAGTCTCACGCTGCTCACGTCGCTTCTGGATTTTGAAGACTCGGGGATCCTAGACATCTTTATCGACGAGGCGCACGTGCGCATGCGTGAGGCAACGCTGGGCGCCGGGGGTTTGATGCCCGGGCGTGACCTGGGCAACACCTTCGCCAGTTTGCGTGCCAACGACCTTATCTGGAATTACGTCGTCAATAACTATCTGGAGGGTCAGACTCCGCCAGCGTTTGATTTGCTGTACTGGAACTCCGACAGCACGAACTTGCCCGGACCCATGTACGTCTGGTACCTGCGCAACATGTACTTGGAGAACAATTTGCGTGTTCCCAACCGCCTGCGCTGCGGCGGCCAGCTCGTCGATTTGCGGCGCATCCGCGTGCCGACCTATGTGTTTGCCGCGCGCGAGGACCACATCGTTCCCTGGCGGGCGGCGTATGCCTCCGGTGCGGTGCTCCGTGGCGTTCCCCGGGACCGCCTGCGCTTTGTCTTGGGCGCAAGCGGTCATATCGCGGGCACCATCAATCCGCCTTCGAAAAACCGACGAAGCTACTGGGTTTTCGATGGCTCGAATGCGGCGGGCGGGGCGGCCCCCGCGCAGGAATGGGACGCCCAGCACTGGTTCGACGCGGCGACGGAACACCCGGGAAGCTGGTGGCCGGACTGGGACCGGTGGCTGGGGGATTTTGCCGACGGATCGCAAGCGGCCCCCGGCGGCTATGGCAGTGCGGAGTTTCGGGTCGTTGAACCCGCGCCGGGGAGGTACGTCAAGGAAAAGGCCTAGCGGCACACGCCGGTGCCTCGCTTGCTACTAGGACTGCGGGCCCTGGAGAGCGTATCGTCGCATCAGGGACCAGACGCGGAAGTGAACCGGGCGCGCGCCTTGCGCCGATGGGCCACCGGTGCATGCCGGGGCGAGTGGGCGTCTCGAATGTCGTGCGCTGCGGTTCTGACCGATATCACAAGGGGGGCGTGGCACCGGGGGTAGGCTGGGAGCATTGACGCGGGTCTAGGCCAGAGCCCGCGCCGGGGCGGAGCGCTTTTCGGAGGCCGTGCGCCCTTGGGGGTGGTGCGCGGTTCGAAGTTCACCGGTACCGAATTTTTCAAGGGGCGTGATATGAGCAAGATCGTCTACGTTACGGGCGGCATGGGCGGGATCGGAACGGCGATCTGCCGCAAGTTTCATGAGCAGAGCTACACCGTGATCGCCGGGTGCGGTCCGACGCGCAATTACGAAAAGTGGCTCGCGGAGCAAAAGGCGGCGGGCTACCAGTTCCATGCCTCGGTGGGCAACGTGGCGGACTGGGATTCGACCAAGGCCGCCTTCGATCAGGTCATGGCAAAGCACGGGCGCGTGGACATCTTGGTGAATAACGCGGGCATTACGCGCGACGGCGTGTTTCGGAAGATGAGCCTCGAAGACTGGCGCATGGTGATCGACACGAACCTCAACAGCCTGTTTAACGTCACCAAGCAAGTCATCGACGGCATGCTCGAAAGAAACTGGGGCCGGATCATCAACATTTCCTCGGTCAATGGAGAAAAGGGTCAGTTCGGGCAGACCAATTACTCGGCGGCCAAGGCGGGGATGCACGGATTTACCATGGCACTTGCTCAGGAGGTGGCGAACAAGGGGGTGACGGTCAACACGGTCGCCCCGGGCTATATCGCCACGGACATGGTCATGGCGGTGCGCGAGGACGTGCGCGAAAGAATCATCCAGACCATTCCCGTCAAGCGGTTCGGCCGTGCCGAGGAGATTGCCTCCATCGTGGCCTGGGTGGCCAGCGACGATGCGGCCTTTTCGACCGGGGCAGAGTTTTCCATCAACGGTGGACTGCACATGGGATAGGCTAGGTCAAGCGAGGGCACTGCCGATCGGCACGCCTGAGTCCAGGGGCGGCAGCGGGGGATAGGACAAACCGCTAGAATTGCGCCCCGCGCGCGCGGGTGCGGCGCGAGAAGTGCACCGCAAAAGTTGTCTGAACTCCAGGGGTTTTGAACGCTATGAGCACGCCGCGTTTGATCAAGAAGTATCCAAACCGCCGCCTGTACGACACCCAGACCAGCACCTACATCACTTTGGTCGACGTCAAGCAGCTGGTCATCGACAAAGAGGATTTTCAGGTTGTCGACGCCAAGACGGGTGAAGACCTGACGCGGCCGATTCTGCTGCAGATCATTCTCGAGGAGGAACAAGCGGGTGCGCCCATGTTCACCTCGCCGGTGCTCGCGCAGATCATCCGCTTTTACGGCAACGCAATGCAGGGTTTCATGGGTTCGTACCTGGAAAAGAATGTCCAGGCCTTCATCGACATTCAGCAGAAGCTGCAGGAGCAGAGCCGGGCCTTTTACGACAGCAACAAGATCGGTCCGGAGGCCTGGACACAGTTCGTGAACCTGCAATCGCCGATGATCCAGTCGATGCTGACGAGCTACATCGAGCAGAGCAAGAACCTCTTCGTCCAGATGCAGGAGAACATGCAGAACCAGACACGGTCGATGTTCACCGCGTTTCCGTTCGCGGCACCGCAGCCGCAGGACAAGAAAGAAAAGGGCGAGAAGGCCGGTTGAGCGAGATTGCGCCGCGTCGTGCCACGCGCCCGCCGGCCGTCGGATTTGTCTCCCTAGGGTGCCCCAAGGCGCTGGTTGACTCCGAGCAGATTCTGACGCAGCTGCGCGCGGAGGGCTACCAGATCCAGGGCTCGTACCGCGACGCCGATCTGGTGGTGGTGAACACCTGCGGATTCATCGACGCCGCGGTCGAGGAATCGCTCGAGGCGATCGGCGAGGCGCTGCAAGAAAACGGTCGCGTCGTGGTCACCGGATGCCTGGGCGTGCGTAGCGATCGCGACGGCGCCAACCTGGTCCGCAGCGTGCACCCCAAGGTTCTCGCCGTGACCGGGCCGCACGCTACGGAGGCGGTCCTGGAGGCAGTGCATCAGCATTTGCCTCGGCCGCATGATCCGTATGCGGACCTGGTGCCGCCGGCGGGTCTGAAGCTCACGCCGCGGCACTATGCCTACGTAAAGATTTCCGAGGGGTGCAATCAGCGTTGCAGCTTTTGCATCATTCCGTCGATGCGCGGTGACCTGGTCTCCCGACCCATTGGCGAAGTCATGCGCGAGGCCGAGGCGCTTGTGCGCCGGGGCGTGCGCGAGTTGCTCATCGTCTCCCAGGACACAGGCGCCTACGGCGTTGACGTACGCTACAAAATGGACTTCGTGGGCGGCCGGCCCGTGCGCACCCGCTTCGCGGAATTGGTGCGCGAGCTCAGCGGCCTCGGCGTATGGGTGCGGCTGCATTACGTCTATCCCTACCTCCACGTCGATGAGGTCCTGCCGCTGATGGCCCAGGGCAGGCTGTTGCCGTATCTCGACGTACCGTTTCAGCACGCGCATCCCCGGGTGCTCAAGCGCATGAAGCGCCCGGCGGCAGCGCAGGCGAACCTGGAGCGTATTGGCGCCTGGCGTGCAATCTGCCCCGAGCTCACCATTCGCAGTACGTTCATCGCGGGTTTCCCGGGCGAGACCGAAGAGGAATTCGAGACACTGCTGGAGTTTTTACGGCAGGCGCGGCTCGACCGAGTCGGCTGCTTTGCCTACTCGCCGGTGGATGGCGCACCGGCCAATGAACTGCCGGGCCAGCTGCCGGAGGCATTGCGCGAGGAGCGGCGCGCCCGCCTCATGCAGTTGCAAGAGGAGATTTCCAGGCAGCGCCTGGCGCGCAAATGCGGCACTGTGCAGCGAGTTCTGGTCGACGAATGTTCGGCGCAGGGCGCAACGGGGCGATCCAGTGCCGATGCGCCCGAGATCGACGGGCTCGTGCACGTGAGCGCACACCGGCGCTTGAAAGTTGGCGAGTTTTTCGATGTGCTCATCGAGCGCAGCGACGAGCACGATTTGTACGGGCGCCTGGCCGACTGACTACCAGGAGTCGGAGAGCAAGTTCAAAAGACCATCGAGCCCGCTGTAATCCAGAACAAATGCCGCGCGTTCGCGCACGACGGGCTTGGGGCGATAGGCGACCGATAGACCGGCCGAGGCCATCATCTGCAGGTCATTGGCGCCGTCGCCGACCGCAATCGCTTGTTCGGTGCCGCAACCCAGACGCGCGCAAAGCCTCTGTAGCGCGCGTGCCTTGCCCGCGGCATCCACGATCCGTCCTTCATCTTCCACCGGGCCACGCACCTCCCCGGTCACGCGCCCGCCGCGGGTGACGAGCTCATTGGCGCAGGCCGCGTCAATTCCGAGATCGCGCCGCACTGCCTCCGTGAAAAACGAAAATCCGCCGGACACGAGCAGTGTGCTCCATTGGTTGGCGCGCGCTGCGGCAAGCAGGTTTTGCGCTCCGGCCGTAAGCTGCAGGCGCTCGGCTCGGACGCGCTCGAGCACGGACTCCTCGGTTCCCGCGAGCAACGTCACCCGTTGCCGCAGGCTCTGCGCGTAATCGGCTATGTCGCCTCGCATGGCCGCTTCCGTGATCGCGCTGACCTCGGCAGCTTTGCCGGCAAGCCGTGCCAACTCATCGATGCATTCGATCGTAATGACGGTCGAATCCATATCGAGCACCAGGGCGCGGAAGTCCGATGAGCGTCGAGGCCGCGCGATGAGCGCCGCGTCGCAGCGCCAGTACGTTGCCAGTGCCACCGCCGCTTCGCGCGTGTCGGCGTCTGCGCCCACGCCAAAAAAGCGCGCCGCGTTGAGGCGACGCACGAGTCGATCAGCCGGACAGGCGACGCGGAAGGCGTCCACGGCCGCTGTCGGAAGATCCTGCGATTGAATGACCAGGTCCATCAGCAGAGGCCTGCGAGCCCGGTTCGACGGTGCCGCGGCCGCGTCATGGGGCGAGTTCCTTGAAAATCGCGCGCAGGAGCTGCAAACGTTGCTCCAGATCGGCATTCGCCGGCTCGATGCGCAGCCGGTCCTGGCCGGCAAGCCGGACGCGACTCTCCTTTTTGAGCAGATCGACGATGCGCGAGAGCTCAATGGGCGGCCGCTCGACGAAATGCAACAGCATCGCGCCCGGCCCGGCATCGATGCGACGCACCCCGATGCGTTGGGCATCGAGGCGCAGCCGGTGCGTGTCGACCAGAGCGCGCGCCGGCGCGGGAAGGCGGCCGAACCGGTCGACGATTTCTTCCTGCAGGGCAACGATCGTCTCCAGGTCGGCTGCGGTTGCGAGCTTTTTGTACAGCGACAAACGCTGGTGCACGTCGGGCACATAATCGCTGGGCAGCAGTGCCGGAACGTGCAGATTGATTTCCGTCGTTGCCGCCAGCGGCTGCAGCAGATCCGGCTCGCGACCTGCGCGTAGCGCGCGTACGGCCGAATTGAGCATCTGCGAGTACATGTCAAAACCGACTTCCTGCAGGTTGCCCGATTGCGAATCGCCCAGGACCTCGCCCGCGCCGCGAATCTCCAGATCGTGCATGGCCAGATAAAAACCGCTGCCGAGTTCTTCCAAATTCTGGATTGCTTCCAGACGCTTTTCGGCCGTCTTGGTGACGGCGCCTTCTTCGATCATCAGGTAGGCGTACGCCTGATGGTGCGAGCGGCCGACGCGCCCGCGCAGTTGGTGGAGTTGCGCAAGGCCGAAGCGGTCGGCACGATGGATCAAGATGGTATTGGCGTTGGGCACGTCAATTCCGGTCTCAATGATGGTGGTGCATAGCAGTATGTTGAAGCGCTGCTGATGAAAGTCCCGCATGATGTGTTCGAGTTCGCGCTCGGCCATGCGCCCGTGGGCCACCGAAATGCGCGCCTCGGGCAGCAGCTGCTCCAGACGTGCGCGCCGGTTCTCGATCGTTTCGACCTCGTTGTACAGAAAGTAGATCTGGCCGCCACGTTGCAGCTCGCGCAGGCAGGCCTCACGGATCAACGCCGGGCTCTCCTGGCGGACGAACGTCTTGATTGCCAGGCGCCGCTGGGGTGCCGTGGCGATCACGGAAAAGTCCCGAATCCCTTCCAGGGACATCGCCAGGGTGCGTGGAATCGGGGTGGCGGTGAGTGTCAGCACGTCGACCTCGGTGCGCAGCGCCTTGAGCCGCTCCTTCTGGCGCACGCCAAAGCGGTGTTCTTCGTCGATGATCACCAGGCCCAGGCGGTCGAAACGAACGTCCTCCGAAAGGAGCTTATGGGTGCCGATCACGACATCGACGGTCCCGGCGCGCAAGCCGGCGATGGCCTGCGCGGATTCCCGCGCGGAGCGAAAGCGCGAGAGCTCGCAGATACGCACCGGCCAAGCGGCGAAGCGATCGCGAAACGTCTGCGCGTGCTGTTCGGCGAGCAAGGTGGTGGGACACAGCACCGCAACTTGTTTTCCATCACTGACCGCCGCAAAGGCCGCGCGTAGAGCGACCTCGGTCTTGCCAAAGCCGACGTCGCCACACACCAATCGATCCATCGGACAGCCGGCGCGCATGTCTTGCAAGACTGCATCAATAGCCGCGTGCTGATCCGGCGTTTCTTCGAACTCGAACCCCTCGGCAAACCGCTGGTAATCGCCATCGGAGTAGTGAAAGGCGTGGCCCCTGCGGGCGGCACGCATTGCGTACAGATTCAAGAGCTCCGCGGCCGTGTCGCGCACCTGGCGCGCGGCCTTGCGTCGGGCCCGTTCCCAGTCGCCGGAGCCCAGCTCGTGCAAGGGCGCTGCGTCGGGGTCGGCGCCGCTGTAGCGCCCAATGAGGTGCAGCTGCGCCACGGGCACATACAGCTTTGCGTCGCCGGCGTACTCGAGGTGCAGAAATTCGGCCGCACCCTCGCCAAGATCGAGCGTCTGCAAACCGCGATAGCGCCCAATGCCGTGCTCGGCGTGCACCACGGGGTCGCCCACGCGCAGTTCGGCCAGATCGCGAACCATCGCCTCCACGTTGGATGCGCGCTCTCGGCCGCGACCGCGCTGGCGGCGCGGATTGCTGGCGAAGAGCTCGGCCTCCGTGACGATTGCCAGCGCGGCGGCGGGCACGCAAAAACCCTGTTGCACGGGCGACACGGCAAGCGCGAAGCTCAATTGGCCTTCGGCAAACGCGGCAAAGTCGGCGCACTCGACAATCGGAAAGCCAAAGTCCGTGAGCAGCTGGGCGATGGTCTCGCGTCGGCCGGCCGTGTCGGCCGTCACTAGCACGCGACCGGCAAAATGCGCCCGCCACGCGCGCAGCCGGTGCAGCGGGTCGGCTGCGCGCCGGTCCACCGCAAGTTCGGGCAGCGCTTCGACCCCCGTGGCGGAGGTCTCCGCCCCCTGCATTTCGGCGCCCGCAGCGTTCGCCTCCGGAGCCGATGCGGCATCGGGCGTGGTGATTGCCAAACGGGGGAAGGGTTTGACCGCGCTAAACAGCTCTTCTGTTGTGAGGAAGAGCTGATCGGGCCGCAGACAGGGGCGCTGGGTATCGCGCGATAAAAATCGGTAGCGCTCGGCCGTTTCGGTCCAGAAGCGACGGCAAGCCGCGCTGACGTCCCCGTGGGTGACAATCTGCGTGCTGCCAGGCAAGAAATCGAACAGGGTCGAACACCGCTCGAAGAAAAGCGGCAAGTAATACTCAAGACCTGCGGCCGCAATGCCGTTGCCCACGTCGCGATAGACGGTGGAGCGACTCGGGTCGCCCTCGAAGAACTCGCGCCAGCGGCCGCGAAAGGCCGCGCGCGCCGCCTCGTCGAACGGAAACTCGCGCCCGGGGAGCAGCCGAATGCTGGCCACTGGGTACAGGCTGCGCTGTGTATCGGGGTCAAAAGCGCGGATCGTGTCGATCGTAATGTCCGCGAGATCGAGTCGATAGGGAATCGCCGAGCCGGTCGGAAAAAGATCGATCAGGCCCCCGCGGACCGAAAATTCCCCCGGGGCCACGACCTGCGAGACCGCCTGGTAGCCCGCGAGCACCATCTGGGCACGCAAGCGCTCCGCGTCGATCGACTGCCCCTGGCGAAACACGAACGTGCGGCCGGCGAGAAATTGCGGCGGGGCCAGTCGGCCCAGCGCCGTCGTGGCCGCCACGACCAACACGTCGATGCGTTCGGCGTTGGCCGCATCTTGTCCCGGCCCGCAGCGACAAAAAAGGCGATAGAGCGTCTCCATGCGCTCGGAGACGAGATCCGGATGCGGCGAGAGGATGTCGTAGGGCAACGTTTCCCAATCGGGAAACAGGCACGTGGCAAGCTTCGGCTCAAAGTAGGGCAACTCGCTGGCCAGGCGCTGCGCATCAATCGCATCGGAGCACAGCAGCACCGTGAGCCGCCCCTCCGAGCGGCCCTGGGTCGCCGTCTGCGCGAGAAGCAACGCGTCGCCCGAACCCGAGGGTCGCGGCACGGTCGCTCGCCAGCCCGCCCGCAGAATCGGGCGTGCCAGAGCGACGCCGAGCGGGTCAGGAAGCATCTGCATCCCCGGTATTATAAGTAGCGACCTCTCCTTGACCTCACGACTGATACCTGTTGAAGCAGATTTTTGGCCTGATCCCCGCCGCCGGAATCGGTGCGCGCATGCGCGCCGATCGACCCAAACAGTATCTGCCCCTGGGGTCGCAGATCTTGCTCGAGCGCTCGCTCGCAGCTCTGCTCTCGGACGCGCGGGTGCTCCGGGTTTTTGTCGTGGTGGCGCGCGATGATCGCTTCGCCGCGCAACTGCCCCGGCAAGAGCGTTGTGAAATCGTGCTTGCCGGAGGAGCAACGCGCGCCGAGACCGTGCGCAACGGCCTGCGCGTCATCCGCGCGGCTGCCGCCAGCCAGGACTGGGTGCTCGTGCACGATTCCGCCCGACCGTGCCTGCGGCTCGGGGATCTTTCGGCGCTGATCGATTTGGGCGGAGGCGACGAGCACGGCGGCCTGCTTGCCGTGCCGCTTAGCGATACCATCAAACGTGCTCACGAGGGACGCGTTGCCCAGACGGTGGAGCGTGCCGGACTCTGGCGCGCCTTGACGCCGCAGTTTTTTCGCATTGACGTGCTCAGCCGTGCGCTGGAGCAAGGTCCCGAAGCGATGCAGGCCACGGATGAGGCCGCGGCCGTCGAAATGTTGGGTTTGCGCCCGCGGCTCATCGAAGGTTCGGCCGACAACATCAAGGTCACGACCGCGGACGATCTGCTCCTCGCCGAGGCCATTTTGCGCCAGCAGGGACGGTGGTGATGCGCTTTCGCGTCGGCCAGGGATTCGATGCGCACGCGCTGGTGCCTGGGCGCAAACTGGTGTTGGGCGGAGTCGACGTGGGCGGGGCACTGGGTCTGCTCGGGCATTCCGACGCCGATGTTCTGGTTCACGCCGTGATCGACGCTCTGCTCGGGGCCGGGGCGCTGGGCGACATCGGAGCGATGTTTCCCGATAGCGACGAGCGCTATCGGGGCGCCGACAGCATGCAGTTGCTCGCGCACGCGCTCGAGCACGTGCGTGCCCAGGGCTGGCAACTCGTGAATGTCGATTGCACGATCATCGCGCAACGGCCCAAGATTGCGCCTTTTGTCGAGGCGATACGCCGATCGCTTGCCGGAACTCTGGGCCTTGATGCCTCGGCCATTTCAGTGAAGGCAAAAACCACCGAGTGGCTCGGATTTACCGGGCGCGGTGAAGGCATTGCGGCGCTCGCGGTCGTTGCGCTGCAGGCCGACTAGGCGCTCGGCGCGCGTTGGCCGTCAGCGCTGTCGTCCGGCGAGAGCGGCCTTCGCGATCGAGCCGCAAGGCGCCTACGAGACGATAAGGAGAATTGCGCAGCAATGTTGCAGGCGATCGATCTGGAGTGTGTGCGCGGCGAGCGCTGCCTGTTCCAGGGACTGGGGCTGGAACTGAGCCCGGGCCAATGCCTGCATATTGCGGGCGACAACGGGGCGGGCAAGACGAGCTTGCTGCGCATCCTGGCGGGCTTGCTCACTCCCACGCGCGGGCAGGTTCGATGGAAGGGCTCCGATATCACGCGAACGCGCGAGGAGTACGGTTCGGAGCTCGCATTCGTGGGACACCTCAACGGGATCAAGGATGATCTGACGGTGCTGGAGAACGTGCGCTTTGAGGCCGCCGTGCGGGGCCTTGTCTTGCCGGAAGGTCAGGCGCGAGAGGCTCTGGCGCGTCTGGGGCTGGAGGATTTCGAGGACGTCGCCGTGCGGTATTTGTCGCAGGGGCAAAAGCGCCGAGTCGCGCTCACGCGGCTGTGCGCGCCCGTGCCGGCGCGCCTCTGGATTCTCGACGAGCCCTTCAATGCGCTCGATGCGCGCACCGTCGAGCGCGTCTATGCGTTGGTCGAGCAGCATCTGGCCGCTGACGGCATCGTGGTGTTGACGGCGCATCAGAAGGTCGATCTTCCCTCCAGTGCCCGGCGGCTGGACTTGTTCGGTTGGCCGCTCGCATGAGCTCCGCGCTGCTGGCAGTGATCCGGCGGGACCTGCTGCTCGCGCTGCGGCAGCGCAGCGACGTTGTTAACGTGCTGCTTTTTTTTCTTGTTGTCGTGACCATAGTGCCGCTGGGTGTCGGGCCCGAGCGCAACGTTTTGCGCATGATTGGCGCGGGCACGGTCTGGGTTGCTGCCCTGCTGGCTTCGATCATCTCCTTGGCGCGCATGTTTGCCCAGGACTACGCCGACGGATCGCTCGAACAGATGTTCCTGGCCGGGCAGCCCGGCTCGGTCATCGTCATCGGAAAGATCCTGGCGCATTGGCTGGTGACCGGCGCGCCGATCACTCTGGCAGCCGTCCCGATCTCGGTGATGTTCGACCTGGGCGTCGAGCCGACAGGCACGCTCGTCGCCGCCCTTGCGCTGGGCACGCCAGCGCTGAGCCTCTTAGGGGCCGTCGGCGCGGCACTCACTTTGGGTTTGCGCGGCGGTGGGGTATTGGTAACCTTGCTCGTGCTTCCCCTGACCGTACCCGTGCTCATCTTTGGCGCTGGCGCTGTGGACGCGACTGCCGGCGGGTTGTCGGCGGCCGCGGATCTGCTGCTGTTGGGCGGTTTGTCACTGGCGGCGGCAGCGCTCGCGCCTTGGGCGATTGTTGCGGCATTGCGGATATCCTTGGAGTGAGCTTGCGCGAAATTTTGCGAATGCGCTGCGGGCTTGTCCTGGAGCGACTCCTCAGACCACCATGCACGACATGACCTCTGCTCCTTCGCGGCTACGCGTTTTTCACTACGCGTCGCCGCCGGAGTTCTATCGCCTCGCCGGCAAGGCGGTTCCTTTCGTCGCCGCTTCGGCGGCGATCCTGGCCCTCGTCGGGCTGTATCTGGGTTTTTTCGTGGCGCCCACCGACGCGCAGCAAGGGGAGGCCTATCGCATCATGTTCGTCCACGTGCCCGCGGCCTGGATGGCGATGTTTGTCTATGTCGTCATGGCCTTTTGGGCGGCCGTGGGTTTCATTCTCAACACTCGGATGTCTTCGATCATGGCCAGCGCGCTTGCGCCGACGGGCGCCACGATGGCGTTTTTGGCCCTGTGGACGGGAGCACTTTGGGGACGCCCCGCTTGGGGGACGTATTGGGACTGGGACGCGCGCATGACCTCGACGCTGATCCTCTTATTTTTGTACATGGGCTTCATGGCCTTGCATAACGCGATTGACGACGCCCGCCGCGCCGACCGGGCCGCCGGCGTTTTGGCGCTGGTTGGCGTGGTCAACGTGCCGATCATCTATTTTTCGGTCCAGTGGTGGAACTCCCTGCACCAGGGCTCCTCCATCACTTTGGGGCGGGCGCCCACAATCGCGGCTCCTATGCTGGCCGCAATGTTGGTGATGGCGCTCGCGTTTTGGATGTACTGCATCGCCGCTGCACTGACACGGGCGCGCGCCATCGTCCTGGAACGCGAGCGCGGAGCCGAGTGGGTTGATGCCCTTGCCCGGGAGCGCGCATGAACTGGGGCGGTTGGCGCGAGTTTCTGAACATGGGCGGCTACGGGGGCTACGTGTGGGGGGCCTATGGCGTCGTGGCGCTGGTGGTTCTCATCGAGTCGGTGGCCGTGCGCCTGCGTCTTGCGCGCGCGCTTCGCGCGGGGCGCGCCCCGCGCGCTCGCCCCCGAAGCTAGCGGCTATTTTTCCGCGGTTTCCTCGCCGGTGAGCTTGTCGTGCTCGAGGCGGCGGGTTTGTTCCAAGTACCAGTCCTTCACCTGCAGGCTCGCCAGGTAGCTTGCCAGCGTGCGGCGTTCGGGCTCGGACAGGCGTGCATAGGAGGGCATGCGGTACTCGGGCTTGAGACGCGAGGGCAGAATGCTTTGCGGATTCGGCGTCGACAGATAGGCGAAGAGCCACGCCTCGGTGCGCAAGGATCCGATGCCGTCAAGCATTGGTGCCGGTACCGCCTGCATGGGATCGCGTGTCGTCCACAGGCTGTGGCACTGGCGACAGGAGTACTTGCGCACGAGATCAGTGGCCGAGGTGGCCAGATCCGCCGGTGCCGTGCTGTAGAAGGGGATCTCCCGATCCCGCGATCCGGGCTTTTGCAGCACCGCGCGGATCACTCCGCCGGCCACGAGCAGGCCGATTGCGCCGAGGACGACGACTTCGCCCTTTTTCACGCGCTTGCGGGCGGCTTCTTCAGGCGCTCTTCTTTTGCGCGGCGCGCGCGGCCAAATGTCGCTGACGGCTCTCCATCTGTTTTTTCATAACTTCTTGCGCCTTGGCAAATTCCTCGGGCTTCATCTTGTCCCTGTCTTCTTCGCCGAAAACGACGTACTTGATGTCCTCATCGAACTGCTCGTTTTTGAAACCCCAGCGCATCCAGGCAATCGCGGCAACGATGATGAGCGCGCCAGCGATTAGCCACACATAGATGGTCCAGCCATCGGGAAGCGATTCGAAAAATCCCATGGTCATCTCCTTTGGGCAGGCCCGCGCCCCATGACGTCGGTGCAATACATCATCGTAGCCCAACGGTAGAACCGTGCCCCCGTAAGCCACAAATACAAATGATTCTCATCATCACCTCATTTCGTTGTAGCGGCAATGTTGCTCAGTGCACACGCAGCACACAAAGTTCAAAGAAAAGCCTTTACCGTCGGTGGTTTTATCAGGAGAATCCGCGCTTCGAAAAAAGGCCAGTGCCCTGAGAGGTGACGAGTGCAAATGAGCAGTGTGCGCTCGGCGCAGTTGAGCAACACCATATACGCGTCATGCAGCATCTCGCGAGTTTTCACGGGGAGTGCGACGTCGAATGGCGAGGTTGAATTTTTTTCGATGCTGCGCTGCGAGAACACGCCTGATGCGCTTGACAGCACGAATTTGCACTACCTATCATTCGCGACGCGCTCAGGGGCAATAAGAAGCAAAAAGCAGGTGCCCCAGGTTCTATGAGGGCGCGCCGATTGCAAAGTGGGCTTTGGTGGTCGGCATTTTGGGGACATTAGTTCAGCTATACCGATTTCGAATTGGCTTTCGGCATGGCGTTCGCATGCCCGCTTGGGGCGCGTTCAATTTCCGGTCAAGGGGGAAGTAATGGAAGGTAAGTCGATTACGAGCAAGTCCTTTTGGGCAATCCTGATCGGCGGCATGCTCACAGGCATGGGCAATGGCAGCGTCTTCGGGGCTGCGATGATGTGCCTTCTGGGTCGCGGCGGGTTCGAAAATTGGGGCGGGATCTACAAAAGCGCATATGACCCAGCGACGTTTACCGGCTTTATCGACTGGGCCATGATCATCTTTGGCATTGCGTTCGTCGGCATTCTGGTTGTCGGCTTGACCCAGCACGATGCGTTGGAGCGCGCCACGCGCCGCTAGGCGGCACGGGTGGTTGGGGTTCACGCGAACAATTCGCTTGTACGTTTCGATATACGGTCTGGTCAAAGGGATAACAAACCATGGCACTCGTCGCCGGTCTTTTGGGAGTCGCGCTTGCGTTCTCCAGCATGCTTTTGTCGTATTACATCCTGACTCCGAAGAAACGGATTCAGAGCCAATGAGGCTAGTTTGAAGCGCGTTCTTCGGTAACAGGCAAGGAGAAAATGATGTTCAAGTATATGTTTGCTCGCGAGGAGGACATCCCGAGCGGAACCGCGGCCCTGTTCTTCGGTTTCTCGTCGATCGTCTGGTTCGTGATTGGCACCGGGCTCGGTTCGTTCAACGCCTCCAAGCTGGCGTTTCCGGACATGGTTAGCGGCAACGAGTGGTTCGCATTCGGGCACATGCGCCAGGTGCACGTCCACGCCGTGATCTTTGGCTGGATCTCGATGGCCTTCGCGATGGCCTTCATGTACATCACGCCGGCCTTGGGCAACACCAAGCTCTGGTCCGAAAAGCTGGGCGTGTGGAACTGCTTCCTCTGGAACCTGGGCTTGACCCTGGGGCTCACCGTCCTGTGGGCGGGTATCACCTCGGGTCGCGAGTACTCGGATTTCCCCTGGTTCATTGACCTGTACATCGCGGTTTTCATGGCCGTTCCCCTCGGTATCAACGTGTGGATGACGGTCATCAAGCGGCGCACGCAGGGCATCTACACCTCGAACTGGTTCTTTGCGTCTGCGGTGTTCATGGTCGCAATCGTCTTCATCGTGGGCAACTCGCCTGAGTTTTTCCACCTGACGGGTCTGACCGAGGGCTACCTCACCTGGTGGTTCGCGCACAACGTGCTCGGACTGTGGATTACACCCGTGGCCGCGGCCATCGCGTACTACACGATTCCGAAGGTAACGGGCAATCCGCTGTATTCACACCGCATCGGACACCTGCATTTCTGGTCGGTCGTGGTGTTTTATTCCACGCCGGCGGCACACCACCTGATGTCGGCGCCGCTGCCCGAGTGGCTCAAATCCTTCGCCTCGGTGGAAGGCGTGCTGATTCTGGTGCCGGCCATTGCCTTCGTGTCGAACCTGCTGCTCACGATGCAGGGCAAGTGGTACATGTTCGTCGAGAACCTGGAAGTGCGCTTCACGATCACCGGCGTGCTGATGGCCATTCCGCTCAACATGCAAGGCGGCTTCCAGCAGACCCGCGCGATCAACTGGTATATCCACGGCACGGGCTGGATCGTTGCGCATGCCCACCTCGCCTTGCTCGGGTTTTCGACGTTCCTTGAAGCGGCGGCCGTCTACTTCGGCATGCAGACGATCATGCGCCGCAAGCTCTATTCGCTGACACTGGGCAACGTGCATTTCTGGATGCTGCTGATCGGCTTCACGATCTACTGGGTTTCGATGACCATTGCCGGCCTGATCCAAGGTGCGGGCAAGATCTACGAAGTGCCGTATATCGATGTCGTCATCGCCGAGCACCCGTACATGATCGCCCGCTGGATCGGTGGCACGATGGTGTTTACCGGCAACATCCTGTGGCTGATCAACATGTGGCTTACGGCGCGCGAGGGAACCGTTGTTCCCGCAGGGCGCATGCCGCATGAGCTTGCCTACGAGCGATAAGAAGGTAACTGGGTAACTGGCGGAGAGGAGCCAAAATGGCGTTCCGGGAATACAAAATTGGCGCGAGAATGTTCGGCATCTCGCTGGCGAGTTCCATGTTCATCACCCTGGTCATGCCGACGCTGGACATCCGGCAAGTCGGCGCGACCGAGATCGCGATCGACAAGCAGCTGACCGCCGGGCGCGAGACGGGCTTTAACGTGGACGATCCGTTCATGCTGGGCAAGAACAAGCCGCTCAAGGTGCTGGTGCATAACGATCCGAAGACCAATGCACCTCTGGAGTCGGCTCGTTATGTCTACGTCTATAACCCCGGAACGTCGTTTCCCAGTGGCATCCTGCATCCGGTGACGTTGGGCGACGCGGTTCGCGCGCTGAGCGAGAGCCAGGGGCGCATCGGCGAGGCCAACAAGGGTTCGGGTGCGGTTTTTAGCATCGGGCGCGGAACCTTAAACGGCAAGGACTACGCGTACGTCGAGAACCTCACGGCAACCAAGGGCTGGACGCCGGCGGACGTGCTGGGTGCGGCCAAGGACGAGGATGTGTCGCATGCCGGTGCCGGCAAGACCATGTTCGTGCGCGAAGGCTGCTGGTGGTGCCACACGCTGCTGCCTGAAGAAACGCAGGACTGGCAGGTGTTCGGAGCCCCGCCCGCGCTGGGGGACTTCAACGGCGAGTCACCCACGGCGTTTGGCTCCGACCGCAAGGCTCCTGATCTGCTGCACGTGGGCTCGCGCAACAGTTCGCGCGAGTGGATGATGCTGCACTTCTTCAATCCGCGCTTGGTGCAACCGCACTCGATCATGCCGCGCTTCGATTATCTGTGGGGTGAGGTCGACGCCAGCGGCAAGAAGATCGACTATGACAAGTGGCGCGCGGAGTATCTCGATTACCACGAGGGCCGGCGCGTGCTGCCGCCCGAAGTGCCGCAGTACGCCAAGGATTCGGAGATCCGTTACCTCATCGACTTCATCATCGGTTTGAAGTAACGCGCTCGGTCTGCGACAGACACCAAACTTAGGCTAGCAGGGAGAAAAGCATGGCATTTACGATGGACCGCCCGCTCGAGACCTTGAGCGACGAGCCGCTGAACAAAAAGGCGACCGCGCTATGGGAAGCTGAGAGCCTCGGAGGAATTACCGAGGATAACAACCGTGTCCCGCAGCCCATCGTGGCGCTGCTGATCTTGACGATCCTGACCGCTTTTGCGATCACCTTCCCGTTGTGGGGACAGCGGCCCAACGCCGCCATCTACGCGGGCTATGTGAAGTCGATGCACGATCCGAAGATCCAGGCGATCCAGGATGACGGCGCGGCAATGGCTGAGATCGTGAAGATGAACAAGGGGGCCGAGGGCGGCAAGTACGACGCGCTGCTCGAGCGCCACCCGCTCACGATGAATGACCTGCGCATCATCGCGCCGCAGATCGAGGCGCTTCAGACCAAGGGTGCGGACCTGCAGGAGTACAACATCGTCGGCGATCGCGTGGTGATGGCGAACTTCGAAGGAAACAAGATCTCCGACGGGCAGGGCGGATTGCGTCCGGAGCGTAAGCAACCCTGGTGGGACAGAGGCTACACGATCGACATTTTCTTCATCCTGTTCTTCTTTACCGGGGTGACGATCGCGATCAAGCGCCTGCCGCCGAGCACCTGGCAGCCGACACACGCCAAGGACCACTAAAGCGCGACCGACCCCCGAATCCGTGGCCTGAGCGCTTGCGACCCGGGCCCCATTACACCGAAAACGGAGTGACTCATGCTCGAAGTTGACAATCCACCTCTGGTTCTGTTTTGCATCTGCTTGTTGGCGTTTCTCGCGCCCGCGGTCTACAGCTTCTTCGTCGACAAGTTCGACAAGAACAAGCCGCATGTCAAGTTCTGACGCAAGATTCGCATCGCCGGATTTACAGAAAGCGAGATACCAATATGTTGTTCGAAACCGATACGACCACACAGCAAGTGCTGACGATGTACGGGGTTTGGTTTGCGTTCATCCTGGTCCTGCTTGCCATTTTGTTTAGCAAGAAGAACTGAATCAGACGGGAACGGGGAGCGTTTTGCCACCGAACATGCCGGCTCGAGTGTCCGCACGCGAGCCGAACGGTTCCGGTTGCCGCGTGCGCGAGCTTGGGAATAAATTCAATCTGGGAAGAGGGGAAATCAATGCGCGTTAGTAACCAAAGGATGCGGCGCGTCCCGGCGATGTTGGTAGCCGCTGCCGTAATCACCGTGTCCGGTGCCTGCTACGCCGCCGAAGGCGACAAGGTGACCGCGAACATCGCCGCCGGAAAACAGATCTTCCTGAACGGAAAGGAATCGGTTTCTCCTTGTCAGAGCTGCCATGGCGAAAAGGCGCTGGGCATCGACGCGATGCAAACGCCCAAGCTCGCCAACGATGGCTATGCCTACATCGTCAAGCAGCTCACCGACTTTGCCGAGGATCGGCGCACGGATCTGACGCTGGGCGTCATGAACCTCTTTGCCAAGCAGCTCTCGGTGGAGGACCGGCGCAACGTCGCGGCGTACCTCAACACGCTGGCGCCGGCGACCGAGCCTTCGGACTTGGCAGCGCTCAAGGCGGCGGGCACCGAGGTCGGCGAAGTGTATAAGGGGCTGATTCTCGTGCGCTATGGCGTGATCGGCAAAGCACCTGCCTGCCAGTCGTGCCATGGCTTTAACGGGCGGGGAGCCGACCCCATCTACCCGCAAATCGGCCAGCAAAAGTACGTGTACCTGGTCAATCAGCTCAAGCACTGGCGCGACGGCAGCCGGGCCAACGACCCGATCGGGCAGATGCGCGCGGTTGCCAAGAACATGACGGACGAGGATATCCAAAACGCCGCCGCGTTCCTTTCGAGTGCACCGCAGAGCACGGTAGGCAACGGCTTTGTGCCGCAAAACGAGAGCGTCCTCGAGAACATCACGCTGGTCAAGTAGGTTGCTCGCGCACCGCGGGGGAGCGCCCCGCGGTCAATGCGGTAAGATTCGAAAAAAGGACCGCGCCGAAGCATTGGCGCGGCCTTTTTGCTTTGGTTTTCGGCAGCGCCCGAGGGCAGGGGTGTCCTGCTGCAGGACTCGGAGCGTTTCGGGCCCTATCGCGGTGCGGCGGTCCTGCCCGCTGGATGGCGTGCGGTGCGCCCGCTGGGGTTTTTCCTAGGAATGTTTTGGGGTCGGTACGCGCGACGGCCAGGCCGGCCCTGCGAGCGGCAACAAGGTGGCGAGCATGTGGAAGAGGTGGAAGGCGCTTAAGACCGGGGAGAAGGTGCTCTTTGGCGTGGTCGCGTTGCTGGTCGTGGTCACGATCCAGAATTACGCGTATCTCGAGTGGATTCGGATGTCCTCGGGCAAGCAGATGTACCCGGTGCGCACGCACTACGACTTCGCGGGCGAAGGGTTCCGGGGTTCGGAGCTCTTTCGCAAGAACAATTGCACCTTGTGCCACAAGGCCGTTGGCAACGGCACGAATATGGGATTGAATCTGGACGGCATCGGGTCGAGGCACGATCTGGCGTACATCCTGGCGTTTTTGCATGACCCGGAAAATACCTACGGCAGTAAGACCGTGGACCACGGGCTTCCGCCGAAGGAAGCCTCCTATGTGTCGAGCATTCCCGAGGCCGATTTGCACGCGATTGCCGTGTTCTTGTCGCAACTGAAAGCCGATCGCGGCGCTCCCGCTGCGCAGGAGCCGCCGTCAGGCAAATCGAGCTTCATCGACGCGATGCTGGACATGTGGGCCCCCGACAGCTGGAGGATGCTGTTTAGCGACG
This sequence comes from Burkholderiaceae bacterium, assembly GCA_035625725.1. GTDB lineage: Bacteria > Pseudomonadota > Gammaproteobacteria > Burkholderiales > Burkholderiaceae_F > GJ-E10. The sequence continues at coordinate 2,270 of DASPPB010000080.1, read as the reverse complement.
TGCGCGCGGGCAAGGCCCCCGCGGGGGACCAGAAAGCCCAGGCACCGGCAAACCCTGGAAGCCAAAATGGCCACTGAGCCGACCGCGGCGGAGCGCGAGGACTTTACCCGGTATACGCTGTGGTTTGCCTTTGCCTGCATCATCTACAGCATCATCGGGTTTGGCTGGGGAGCCTTGATGGGAGGCATCAAGGAGTTTCGCAACTTCGTCGACTATTCGGCCTACGGGCACAAGATCGTACTGGCGCACACGCATATCAACTTACTGGGCTGGGTGGAAATGGCGATCTTCGCGGCCCTCTACTACGTGGTGCCCAAGCTGTCCAGTCGGCCGATCTACAGCGTTCCGCTCGTCAAGGTGCATTTTTGGATGCACAACTTCGGGCTCGTCGGCCTGGTGGTATTTTTCACGCTGGCGGGCATGGTAGGGGCCCTTCCCAACACTGCCGACGTAGACGCGCCCGCACGAATCTACGGGCACCTGATGGCCTTTACCGGCTTTTTCGGCATGTTGGTGCTTCTCGCAAACATCATCTGGGGCTACAACCTGTTTCGGACCGCCGTCGGATGGAAGGATCGCCAATAGCGCCCCCGCGACCGGCGTTGGCTGCACGCAGATGAGTGCCAATTCGTACACCTCGCCAAAGCTCGATCTGTCGATCGAGGGAATGCGCAGTCAGCAGTTCAGCGAAGCGGTGTTCGCCTTCTTGCTGATTGGCATTTTCGTTTTCTCGGTCATTGTCGTAATTTTCTGGTTTAGCAAGAACCGACCGCGCGAGGCTCGCTTGGGCGAGAAAATGATGTTTGGCGCCATCGTGATGGGCATCATCGTCGCCGTCGTTTTCGGCGCCCTACAGATGGTCGGTGGAATCCTCTTCTAAAGAGCCGCAAGATGCGCGCACGGGGTCGCTTCACATATCGGCAAAGCGCCGTAGCGCGGTGTGCCACCGCCGCTTGCCTGCTGCCGGCGCTGCTCTTCGGTCTGGCGGGCTGCGACAAGGACTCGCGCTATGGGGGCACCTTCCGCGGTCTGGCCATCGGCAGCAAGGCGCCCAGCCTGGCTACGAAAACCCTGGCCGACGTCGGCGGGGACTTGAGCAAAATCACGACCTACCGCCAGCCCGATCCGCGCATGTACCAGTTCTCGGTCGACAAGGCCCTGGAGCAGGGCAAACCCATTTTGCTGGAGTTCGCGACCCCAGGTCACTGCACGCCGTGCGACGAGCAGCTCCAGGTCGCAAAGGCACTACTCGAAAAATACCAGGGACGCGTCATTTTCATCCATGTCGACCAGTATCAGAACCCGCAGGCCTACAAGGCCTACCGGGTCATGGGCGACCCGTGGACGTTTGCCATCGACAAGGACGGCATCGTGCGCGTGCAGCGCCCGGGCAAGATGCTGTACGAAGAAATGGAAATCGCGATACAAAAAATTCTGCCGACCGATTCGTCCTCGAGCGCGCCGGCCCGGACTTCCTGAGGCCGCGCGGGCCGCTTCGGAACACGCAACCATCTTCCTGGCATTTTCATCGGCATGCCGGCAAAGAAGCAATTTGAACTGCAGGCGGATCGCAAAGGCGCGCTTTGGGATCTGCTCCTTTACGTGCCCACGGTCGTCGCCCTGGCTTCCATCGGCGCGAAGCTCTGGTTCGGCGAGGACCGATCGCTCTCGTACCTGCTTTGCTTTCTTGCCAGTTTCTTTTTCTTCGTGGGCGCGAACCGGATCCTCAAGACCCGCCTGATGCTGCTGCCATCGGCTCCCATTCGCATCGACGTCGATACGGATACCGTTTCCGTTGTGCAGCGCGGAGGCGCCAGCGCTGATCTGGTCAAAGAGCAGCGCGTGTACGCGGATTATTCGGGCCGCTCCGTTGGCATCTCGGGGCTGAACCGGGAAGGAAAGCGCTTGCAGTTTGTCCTGCACCGAGGGCAGTTTGCCGACGAAGCGGCGTTCCGGGCGCTCCAAGAGACGCTCAAGCGCCTGGCTAAGCCGGCCAAATAAAAGAACCTGGACCAGTAAGAACCAAGAGAGACGCCGGTGGGCTTATTTGCGCCGCCGACGGCGCACGACATCCCACGCCATGGCGCCGATCAGACAGGCGACCAGCGAGCAAAGTCCGATCGTCAAAAGTTCTTCGGTTTGCGGGCTCACCAATCCGCCCACCAGCATGTGCACGACAAAGGTCATCAGAAAAAGCGAGCTGGCGGCGACGATCGCGTAGATCAGGATTTCCTTGTACATGGTCTGCCTCCTGCTAGCCTTGCGCACCG
>DASPPB010000079.1:0-55256 GCA_035625725.1 Burkholderiaceae bacterium | reverse complement strand
GCTGAAGCAGGCGGTGCAGTTCGGACTGGACAAGAGCCTGCATCTGGGAGGCGCCCAACAGGAGCTGGAAGTGCTCGAGGGCCTACCGCCAGAGGCGCGCGTCGGCTACTGGGTGTTCGAGTGGTACTGGAAGCAACCTGGCGTGGCGCACGTGACCGAATTCGTCGATGCGATACGCAAGAAAACGGGCAAGGTACCTACGGCTCGCACCTGGTTCGGATTTGCTTCGACCTGGAGCTGCGCCCTCGCGGCCAATACTGCCAAGAGCCTCGATTCGGTAAAGATGGCCCGCGCCTTAAGCGGCATGACCCTTCCCCCAGAGATCGGCCTGATGCCGTACCTGCCCGTTTACCGCGCGGGGCAAAACCAGGCGATGAACACGCTGTATGTGGGCAATGCGCAGGCCAAGGGAAGCACTGCCGAGGACCTGTTCAACGTCACGGACCTCGTCAAGGGTGTCGATGTGTCCGACAGCGTGGAGGCGAGTGGCTGCAAGATGGTGTGGCCGACTTGAGTGGACAACGAAATCGACGCGCATCGACTGTTGGTTTAAGCGCCATGTCGCGGACAGTCCACTCGGCCCGCGGCACGGCGCCGCCGCGCCCAAGAGCCTACCCCTAGCGCCGGGCGCCGCTTATGGGGCAACTGATCCTCTTTAATGTATTTAACGGCCTGATCGTAGGCGCGTTCTACGCGCTTATGGCGCTGGGCTTATCGTTGATCCTGAATTTAAGCGGCGTGATCAATTTTGCGCACGGCGGCTTTCTCGCGCTGGGAGCCTACCTCGCGTATACGACTATGCCGTACATCGGCTTTTGGGGTGCGCTGCTGCTCGCACCGTTTCTGACTGCGGCTATTGGCCTCGTGGTCGAGCGGCTGCTCATTCGGCGCCTGTACGGCCGAGATCCTTTGTATAGCTTACTTCTGACCTTTGGTTTGGCCTACATTCTGGAAGATGCCACGCGCTTTATTTGGGGCGCGCAGAGCCTGCCCTTTCCGATCCCGGATTGGCTCGCCAAACCCTTGAGCACCGAGTTCTTCTTTCTGACGGGCTACCGGCTCTTCATGGTTGCGCTGGTTGCATCGGCCGTTGCCGCGCTGTTTTTCATCCTTGGGCGCACGCGCCTTGGCATGCGCATCCGAGCGGGCACACTGGACCTGGAGACGGTCTCCGCGCTGGGGGTTAACGTGCGCGTGCTGCGCAACGTAAATTTTGGCCTGGGGATCTATCTCGCGGGCTTGGCCGGCGTGTTGGCCGCCGGCATGCTAGGCCTGCAACCCACGATCGGCACCTCGCTCATCATGCCCAGCTTCGTTGCCATCATCGTAGGCGGGCTAGGCAGCCTCGTGGGAACGCTGTTGGGGGGTCTTTTGATCGGAGTCGCATCGGGCCTAGCCACCGTCTTTATGCCGGCGGCCAGCGAAGCGATCATCTACGCGATGATGGGCGTGGTCCTGCTTCTTCGCCCGCGCGGCCTTTTGGGCGAGGAGGGGCGTCTGCAATGAGGGTCGAGCGCCGGGTGCTCGTCGCTGGCCTGGTGTGGCTGCTGCTCGTCACTACGCCCTACTGGATTAACGCGGTGGGCGGCTACACCGAGCTCGGCAGCCGCGTCATCGTGATGGCTCTGGCCGCGATGGCCTTAAATTTTCTTTTGGGCTTTACGGGCACGCTGTCTTTTGGCCACGCGGCCTACTTTGGACTCGGTGCCTACGGGGTGGGAATGACCATCAAATATCTCGTGCCCAGCACGGGCCTTGGCATCCTGATCGGCATTGCCGTGGGCACCTTGGCCGCGGCCATAATCGGCGCGCTCATCAAGCATCTTCGCGGCGTGTACTTTGCCATGGTGACCATTGCTTTTGGCCAGGTGTTCTACTTCATGGCATTTAACTGGCACACGTTGACAGGAGGCGACGATGGACTCACGGGCTGGCACCGCGAGCCCCTTAATTTCGGATTTGCCACGCTCGACATCCAGGCACACGACACGGCCTTTTACTACTTTGCTCTGACTTGCTTTGCGGCCGCGGTGGGTGCCATGGCATTGCTCTTGCGCTCGCCCTTTGGCCGCACACTCGTCGCGATCCGGGAAAACGAGCGCCGGGCACGCTTTCTGGGCATCGCCGTGGAGCGCCACATCTGGCTCTCCTTTGTCATATCGTGCGCCCTGGTGAGCCTGGCGGGCACCCTGTATGCACTGCTAAACAACTTTACGGATCCGCGCGCCTTGCGCTGGGACATGTCGGGGAATTTCGTCATCATGGCGGTTTTGGGCGGCATGCGCTCGTTCTGGGGCCCCCTGGTCGGTGCCGCGGTCTTTGTGGTGCTGCAGGACTACATGTCAAGCCATACGCAGAACTGGATGTCGATTGTGGGTCTGATCTTCGTGCTAGTCGTGCTCTTTTTCCCGCGTGGCGTGCTGGGCGTGCTGCGCGGCGGGAGTTCCTCGTGAGCCTGCTGCTTGCCGAACAGGTCTCGTGCCATTTCGGCAGTCTGCGCGCCGTCCACGAGATGTCGGTCTCGATTGCGCCCGGCGAGCTGCGCGCCTTGATTGGCGCCAACGGCGCAGGCAAGACGACGTTCTTTAATTTGCTAAGCGGCTTTGTGGCGCCCACAAGCGGGCGGGTCGTGTTCGACGGCCTGGACATCACGGCGCACGCACCCCACGAGCGAGTGAGCATGGGAATTGCGCGCACCTTCCAGATCACGGAGATCTTTCCGGAGCTCACGCTGCGCGAGAATCTGCGCATCCCCGTGGAAGTTGCCGCGGGGCATCGCCTGCGCCCCTGGCTCGCGCGACGAGCCGGTGCGGCAATTAGTTCCTCGATCGACGAACTGCTCGAGCTTGGCAAACTCACGGACAAAGCGGGGCGGTTGGCGGGCGAGCTTTCCCACGGCGATCAGCGCACCGCCGAAATCCTCATGGCGTTGGCCTTGCGGCCGCGCCTCTTACTGCTGGACGAGCCCACTGCGGGCATGGGTGACCAAGAGACCTACGACATCACCGAGCTCATTCGCCGCTTGCACCGCGAGCGCTCGCTCTCGATCCTCTTGGTCGAGCACGACATGCGCGTTGTTTTTCGCCTCGCGGACCGCATCATGGTGATGGCCGAGGGAGCACTGCTCGCAGAAGGCACGCCCGCGCAGATCGCGGCCGATGAAAAAGTACAAAAAGCTTATCTGGGCGACGCGACCGCATGAACACGTTGGAAGTTCGCGAGCTGCACACCTACTATGGCAAAAGCCACATCCTGCATGGCATTTCCCTAAAGGTCGAAGAAGGTCAGATCGTCGCGCTGCTGGGGCGAAATGGTGCGGGCAAGACCACCACCATGCGCAGCATCATGGGCCTCACGCCCCCGCGCTCCGGGTCCGTGCGCATCCTGAGTCAGGACTGCAACGGCTGGACACCGTTTCGCATTGCCGCGCTGGGCGTGGGCTTTGTGCCGGAAGGCCGGCGCGTCTTTGCGAATTTGAGCGTGGAAGAAAACCTTCTGGTTCCGCGCCAACGCGATGGCGTCTGGAGCGTGGAGAAAATCTACGGGCTTTTTCCGCGCCTCGCAGAGCGCAAGCACAACAAGGGGCGCCAGCTCTCGGGTGGCGAGCAGCAGATGCTGGCCATTGCCCGGGCCCTGCTGATCAACCCGAAGCTTTTGCTGCTCGATGAGCCCTCCCAGGGTCTTGCGCCACGCATCGTGCAGGAAGTCTTTTCCGTTATTGTCGGGCTGCGCGACGAGGGCATGTCGATTCTGCTTGTAGAACAAAACGTGCGCGCAACCGTGAACATAGCCAATTGCGCGTATGTGCTCGACGACGGCCGGGTGGTCTTTGAAGGGCCGGCGCGAGAACTGGCAAGCGATGAAGAGCGGCTTCGGGCGCTGGCCGGGGCCGCGGCAGTGGATTGGGAGCACGCCTAGACGCTGCGCGCGGGCAACCTTCTGAGGAAGCTTCATGAGCCCTTTGGCATTGTCGAGTGTCATTTTTTTATTTCTGATCGGTGGCATTTTGTTGGGCTCGCTGTTAAACCGCGCGCTTCCGGAACACCACTTGAGCAAGGAGTCCCAGGACGTCGTGCGTCTGGGCGTTGGCCTCATCGCAACGATCGGGGCGCTCGTGCTCGGTCTGCTGATCGCCGCGGCCAAGGGTAACTTCGATACGCAAAGCGCGCAGGTGCGGCAAATTACGGCAGACTTCATCCTGCTCGACAAGCTCCTGGAACTGTACGGTCCCCAGGCGACCCCGATCCGCAAAGAGCTGCGCGCCTCGATTGGGCCGTTTGTCGAAAAGCTCTGGCGCGAGCAAAGCGCAAGGGCCAGTGCGCCTTTCGAGGCCAGCGCCGGCGCAGAAAGGATGTTTCTGGCAATTCAGGAGCTTGCGCCGCAAAACGAGGTTCAGCGCTCGCTGCAAGCGCGCGCGGTTCAGGTCGCAACCGACTTGGTGCAAACGAGGCTCTTGCTCTTTGCTGCGTCGGGCAACTCAATTCCGACGCCGTTTCTCACAATCATGGTTTTTTGGCTCGTCATCATTTTTGCCAGCTACAGCCTGTTCACGACGCTCAACACGAGCGTGTTTGTGCTGCTGGGCCTCCTTGCGCTGTCGGCATCGGGGGCGCTTTTTCTCATTCTGGAATTGAGCGAACCGTTTGCCGGGCTGATGCAGATCCCCAGCGCGCCTCTGCTTCACGCCTTGGGACCAATCAACCCCTAAATGGCGACAATCGCTCGCCCGCCCTGCGATAGGCCGGCTTCGAGCGACGTTTTTCAATAGGCCAAGGTACAGCACCCCACCTTCCGGCCACTCGCTTTTCGCTCTGCGACAAGGCAAAGTGAGGCACTCGGCCTTGCGCGCATTCAAATTCCGGTGTTCGACCCAGCCCGAAGAGGTGTCGATTCTTGCGGCCAGTGGCTTCATACAGAAGCCCTTCAATGTCGCCCACGAATACTTGCGGTTGCCTGCGTGCGACATTGCTACGCTAAAAACGGGAGGTGGGCCGATCGTGGCGTTGCGCGCAATAATTTCGGAGGGCGCGAAGCGCTTTTGCGCTGGATTTTGGACGGGGGCGGCCTGCGCCGTTCCTAGCCGTTCCCGGGCGTTCCCCAAGCCCGTTCACCATCGCGCTCACAAAGTCCGCGTTCGAGAAAGCCAGCGCGCGATCGGCCACTTCCCTCTCGGCGGCCGGCATGTGGGGGCCTGTAGATGATCCCTTGGGCGCCGAATTGCTGACTATGTGCTCGGAAGAATCTGTTACCTATGTGATCGGAACAGACCCTCTCGAGTTGGCGCGCCCGGCAGGAATCGAACCTGCGACCCTTGGCTTCGGAGGCCAATACTCTATCCCCTGAGCTACGGGCGCATGCGGGCGAAGTGTACCCGCTGGCGAACTTCGGCCACGGAACCCTTGATTTCGCTAAGCATTGACGCAGTGCAAGCGCGCAGGTCCAAGCCGGCAAATATAATCGCTTAAAACGAAACGCCCCGCGCTGGGCGACAGACATCGGGAGGAGCCTTCGATGAAAAACAACATCAACCTGGCAAGCTTTTTCCCTCCACCACTGGTGCGCATTGTGGTTGCGGCCGTCCCGATCGCCATCGTTTGTTATTTTGTAGCCGGCCTGCACGATAAGCCGGCGGCGGCCGGGACAATGACGGCCGAGGCCATCGCCGAGCGTTTGCAACCCATCGCGCACCTGGCGCTCGCTGCGGCAACTCCGGCCGCAGCGAGCGGCGCCTCAGCAGCGCTTAAGTCCGGGCAGGCGGTCTACGAAGAGACCTGTGCTGCCTGTCACGGGGAGGGCATCGCGGGCGCACCGAAAGTGGGCGACAAAAAAGCCTGGGCGCCGCGCATCGCGCAGGGTTTTCAGACGATGGTCAAGCACGCGATTGACGGCTTTACCGGCAAGGGTGGAATGATGCCGCCCAAGGGCGGAGGAAGCTACGAGGATCTGGAAGTCGCTCGAGCGGTCGCTTTCATGGCCAACAAATCCGGGGCCTCATTCGCTGAGCCCGCGCCTGTGGCGAAGAAATAGGCACACGAAAAACTCGGTTCGGCGCTATTGCTGCCAGCACTGGGTGGCGACGGCCGGAGGCGCTTGCGCGCCGGCGATGATTGCCCCTTTCAGGCCGGTGTTATCGAGCGTGAGTTGATCGCAGGTGGGGTCGTTAAATCCAAGGTTGGCACCCGCAGGGCAGCCCGGGCCGTCGCCGCACGGCGTCGCCGTTAGCAAAAATCCGCCGCCGGCCGTGTTTGCGCCCGAGACGCAATAGGTGGTCGTGTTCGAGTCCATGGGCGAGACGGCGACACAAGTTCCGGTACCCAAGACGGGCGCTAGCGGAAAATTGCCCGCATTGCTGTAGGAGCCATTGTTCGTATAGAAGCGCTCCATCGATTGGGCGGTTTGCAACAAGACGGCCTTGGCTGCGTTGCGCTGGCCCCGGATGATGTACGCGGAGTAGCTCGGAATTGCGAGCGCCGTCAAGATGGCGACGATCGCCACCGTGATCAGCGTATCGGTCAGGGTAAAGCCGCGCATCAAGGATTCGGCCTTACTGGTTGATGATCTGCTCGTGCCAGGAGGTGCGACCAGCAGCGTTGAGGTTTCCGGCTCCGTGCTGGATGGCGGAACTTGACGGACCACCAACGTTGTTCAGTCCCGTGCCGGTATTCCCGGGGCCGCCGGCCGATCCCGCACTGCCCGACCCCGAAGGCGCACCGCCGATGCTGAAGTTGCTGCCGTTACCCGAGGCGTACCACTCCATGGTCGAACCCTTGTCGATGAGAGTCAAACCCTTGACGCAGCCGACCGTCGTCGCAAGGGCGTCGTAGTACATGTTGGTCGTCGTGTCGTACAAAAAATTCGTTCCGCCGTCGCCATTGAACTGGTTCACCGCATAGATGAACCCGCCGCAGCCGCCATTGCAGGGTTGCTGTTGAGGAATTACGGTCGAGAACATCAGCATGCCACCGGCCAACTGTGGCGTGCTCAGTGCGCGCTCGCCCGCATTCGGAAGATCGATGAGCCAGCCGTTTTGTACGGCCGCAACCACCGGCTGATACGGCGTCTGGATGTTCTCATTGCCGCTGCCGTCGGCAGCCGGGATCACGGTTTGTTGCGCTAGCGTGCGGCGGGAGTTGGGCGGGATGGGGCTGCCTTGATCCAAGATGGCGTATACGCTTTGTGTTGTCGTATTGGACGCGTCGCCGTTGGCAAACATGTGTCCGGTCGCGAAATAGACGAATAAAGAGTTGCTGCCATTCATGCTCGGACCCAGATTGGCCGCGGCCACGATGGGTTGCGGCGTGCCGGTCGACGTCGTTGCGGTAAATAGCGGCGCGGGTAGCGAGTTGGCCACGTAGGCAACTCCCCAGTTCGCCGGATTCGACGAACTTAAGTCGAACTTCCACATGTTGCCCTGGAGGTCGCCGGCATAGACGAAATCCGTCGTGCCGTTTTGATCGAAATCGAGGAGCGTGGGCGACCCCAGACCGTTGGCGTTGGTGCCACTCGTGTTCACACACGAATTGGTCGAACCCGAAGGCGCACCCGAAGTATCGATCGTCTGCGTGGCCCCGTCGGGCAGGCGAACGATGTACAGCACCGCGCAACCGCGCTGGCTCAAATAGCCATTGCCGAAAATTGCTGCCCAGTTGCCGTCGTTCAGGCGCGCAATGATCGGCTGCCCGATCGTGTAGCCCAGGTTGATATCGCCACTTGCAATTGCGTCCATATCCCACAGGACGTCGCTCGCGGTAAAGGACTGCGGGTTGGTCACGTCCAGGGCGAACACACCCGGGCCGCCCGCACCAGTGGTTCCAATCAGGACGCTGTGCCAGGCGTTGTTGAAGAACGCGTCGCCTACGAAAACCGGGCCGTCGACATAGAAGTGGTGCAAATAATTGGGATTGTCCAAAGCGGGCAGGTTGGGGATCACACTGTGCGGCACATACGCAAAGACCTCGTTGCCGCTTGCGCCCGTGCCGTTGGTTGCGTTAAAGCCATGGAGCATGCCGTCGTTGGCGCCCGCATAGACCATGGGCAGGCGGTTGGCCTTGTTCTGGAGAAACGTCACATAGCCGTTGACCCCCTGACCCTCCGGCAGCACCACATAACCAAAATTCTCCTGCCACGAGTACACGGGGTTGGAGTCGACAAAATCGCCCAGGGGCGTTACGGGCCGGTTGCGGTAGGGGCCGCCGTTACGCTGCTCCAGGCTCGAGTCGCCCAGCACGTAATTGACGACCGGATTCGGGTTGATGGTGGTCGGCCCCCAGGCGTTGGCGGGCACCAGTAAGCCAGCGTTGTTGAGCGATGTCGTGTCGAAGGTAATGCCGGGGCTTGCCGTAATCGGCAATCCGGTGGCCGGCAGCACGGAGTTGGCCGTAAACACCAGACGAGTGTTAAAGGGAGCAATACTTGCCGCGCTGGTTTGCCACACCGGCGTAGAAATCACGTTGCCCGAAGCGTCGAGGGCGTACGCCGTAACGGTGCCGTGCCAGTCGGCACCGCTAAAGCTGGCCACGTACAGGTCCGTGGTTACGCTGGCCTGGAGCGAGGGAGAGCTTCCGGCCGCCGCCGAATTGCCTTGCACCTGACCTTCGATGCGCGAAAAAATTGCTTGCATAGCCGCCACAAGGTCTTGTGGCGTCTCGGCGCTGAAAGCATTGCCCCGGCTGTTGATTGCGGCATGCCACAGGTCGTAGACGTTGCCCGCGCCGTCGAGCCCTCCCGTGAAGCCGTTGCCGCTTCCGTTGATGTCAACCGGGGGCCAGACGCAGGTCGGTGACTCCGGGTTTAACGCGTTTGCAGGGCAATTGGGCGCGGCGGTTTGCAGGTTGCTGTATGCCGCACCCGAGTGCGCATCTCCCGACCATTGCAGTCCGGGGACCTGGAGAAAACCCGTCAAACCGACCCCGACCGTGAAGTTGACCAGGTGCGGCCAGGTCGCCGGGTCATTGACCGGATTCCAGTACGGCCAGGTGACGTCGTACTGTCCCGTTATGGGATTTGTGTAGCTCGGTTGCCGATTGGTGGGCGAAGACGGCGCAAAGTATGGCGGCACGCTAAACCCGACCAGATCCGGACGCAGATTCGTCGACCAGTAGTAAAACGCGATATCGGATAGTCCCCCGTCGTTGGGGTTTAGGCCGTCGTCGCCCCCGGCCGTGCCGTCGCCGTAAATCGTCGTCGAGGACGCCGTGGTCGATGGTGTGTAAACGGTGCCATCCGGGTACGTGGTAGCGACGTTGTCCGCGTTGCCGCACGACTGCTGCGAGTTGTCGATGCCGCAAAACGTCGTTTGCCCGTTCTCGTTGTAGCGGTTCCACAATCCGTCCGTGAGCGTTACTTGGAAGTTGTACGCGCACAGCAGGTCCTGGCCCGTGACGGTGGGCGACGGATTGCTCGGATCGTTGGGATCGAGTCCATAGGGTCCGTTGGAGCCCAATGTCGGATCGCTGAAGTAGTTGCCGGTTCGCCACCACGCAACGCGGGTGGGGGTCGACTGTCCAGCGGGCAGCTGGAAGAGCCAGTTATAAAAATCGGCCTTGTGCTGACCCGAAAACTGGCTTATCCAGTCCTTGAACTGCCCCCCGCGCCATCCCACGCAGTTGGTGCCCGTGAAATTGTCGGCACAGGTATTCAGGGCCTGCCAGGCCACGCGCGTGTTGGCAAGGCTGGGGCTTTGCATCGCTTGCGCCGCCGAAGAAATCAGCGAGAGGTGGCGGATGCGATAAAACGAATACCAGTTGGCGAAGTTTTGCGTCTCGTCCCAGCCGGCCGCAAGGACCTGACTTTGCTGTCCGGCCGGCAGCGAGACACAAGCCACGAGTCCGACACCGGTAGGGTTTGTGCAAATCGCGGGCCCCGACGTTTGGCTGACGGTGACTAGCGTGTAGCAGCTGTTCGCGGCCGGCGGCTGCCCCGCTGCCGGCGCAACGCAGCTCGCGCTAGGAACAAAGAGGTAATAAAAGGCGGCCTGCGGATTGCCCGAGGTGCCCGCGCTGGCCGTATTGATCTGCACGCTGGGATTGCCGCCGCCGTTGTAGCTCATCGTCAGGGTCACGGCGTATTGGCTCGAGAGGTCCACCGCACCCAGGTCGGGATTGAAGCCGTCGAAATATGCGTGGGTGAAGGACGTCAGGGCGCAGCCCGGCGGGTTCGGGTGGCATCGGCCGATGGGCACCTGAACCCCGTTGGCATCGGGCGGAATGGGATAGACGATTGCCGGGTTGTAGTAGATCGAGTTATAGAAACTCGAGGCGAACCCAGCCGCGTCCGGATAGTTCGACACGTAGTCGGGCACGTAGGCGTATGTCATGCTGCCCGAATCGTCGACCGTGAGCACGATGTTGGCCGGGGGCGGCGAGGTCACGAGCATGGGCATCTGCGATATCGTGTACTGCGCCCGAGCGGGTGCGACCAGCGCAAGGCCCAAGCTCAACACCAAAACCCACGCGGACATCACGCCCCAGCTCCGATCCGCTCGGCGCACGGGCTTGCGGGCAGCAAGAGCCCGCGTCGGCGCAAGGCCGGGGCCAGGCAGGGCACCTTCAGTCGGGCGATCAGCCGAGCGCGTCATGAAATCCATCACAACCTCCACCGCAAGGCATCCACCCGAGAAGTTCTCGACATCATTTGCACCTCGCATCACCACCACGAGACGTAGGACACGAGCGTCACGACCGTGTTGGAATTCAACCCGTAGCCGCGCGCGGTGATGTGCGCAACTTGCGGCGTGCCCACGCCGCCCAGGGGAAGGCCCGCGGGTTTGACGCCCGGAAGTGCGCTCCCGGGCAAGAGTTCCGCGATGCACTGAGGCTGGCCTCCCTCCCAATCCGGATTGATCGTGAGATAGTTGGCCAGCAAGCGAGGATTGAGATTGGCCCACGACACCTGATCGCCAAGCCACGTCGTTCCGGGGACGCCGGGCGCCAGGTACATGCCGGGGTCCGTCGTGCCGGTCGGGTCAAACGTCGCGCCGTTTTGTACGTGGTACTCGCAATCGCGCAGCATCGTTTCGGCCGCCGCCATCGCACGCGCCCGATCGCGCGCATTGCCGGCGATGCGCTCGTCTTGCGTGGCAACCGAATATGCCGAAGCGCCCAGCAGCGCCAGCAATACGAGAATGACCAACCCGATGATCAGGGCCACGCCCTGCTGGCGCGTTGGGCTCACAAGGAAGGTTCTGGGTGCCATGATCCGGGAATCCCTTCGCGTCACTGCAGGCGGTTGCGCAGCGCAGCGGTGGCCGTAAAAAGCTGCCAGTAGCGCGTATCGGGTGGAACAAAAGCCGGCGGCGTGTTCGGCGGTCCGAACGCCAGCGCGGGACGCGGTAGGTCCGCGACACCTTGATCGTCGCCGGCGGCGAGCAGCTGCACCCGCACGCTCGTGACATTGGCCCAGTTGCCCGCACCTCCGTTGGCCGCTTGCACCTGCGCTGCGCTTTGATACTGCACGGCGCCCCCGCCGCCCGGGTCGACGCCGTAATACACGCTCATTGCCTGCACGTGATCGATGATTTCCTCAGCCGCGCCCGCACGCAAGGAATAGCGGTACAAGGCCGGCCACTGGCGAAAGGGCATTTGGCCAACGTAATACGTGTATTCATCGAAGCGCTGGGCACTGGGCAGCGTCGAATAGGAAAAAGACGGAGCCGGTCCGGCATTGGTGTTGACCGGGTTGCCGTTGACATCGGTCGGAGCAAAATCGATCTCCACTCCGCCCGGCACCGGCGTGCCCGTACCGGTGCAGGCCGCCGCGGGTGTCGCAGGCGCATTCGAGACGCGCAACATGGCCGCCGAGGTGCAGTTCGACGCCAGCACATAGTCGCCCGTCGTCACGCCGGCACAATTGTCGCCGACATAGATCGCCGGAGTCGCCGTGTTCGAGTCAGCGACCATCATGACGGGACTGGCCGTGGCCACGCGCAACACGAGCACGTCGCCCCCGCCCGAGAGCCACGGCGGCGAAATCCCGTTGGGCTGAGGCCAGGGATTGGTCGAGCCGGGCGCATAGCTGCTGGCCGAGTAGCCGCCGATCGCTTGTGCGCCCGAGGCAAGCGTCATTGGCGGCACGGCAACCTGATTGATCGCCATGGCCTGGTAGGTGGCGAGCGACATGCGTGAGCCGCAACCGATAAAGCCCGCTTCGCGCACGTCGTGCATGATGGCGTCCATGCCAAAGCGTCCCGCTTCCTGGACGCGCGAAGTCGATTTGCTGATGCGATAGGCCCCGCGCGAGCCCATATAGACATAAAGCACCGCGCCAACGACAAGCAATCCGATGGCAACGCTGACCATCATCTCGACGAGCGTGAGTCCGCGCTGGTTGTGCGACAGCCCCTGCGCACGGAAGAAGGACGCAGCCCTTGCGGCCATGGTCAATATGACTCCGTCAGTCCGGCCACGGTCTTGTATGTGCCCACGAGGCTCGTAGGCGCGACGCCCGAGCCAGCGATGGCCACACCCGCCGTGGAGGCCGCGGTGGCGCGCGCATCGTTCCACCAGATTTGAATCTGCACCGGATGCGGCGGATTGCCGCTGGCCGATGCCAGCTGCTGAATCTGCACACACGGCAGCACGTTGCCACAGGGCACGGGGGTCGATGCGCTCGCGACTCCCGCCGGCAGGGACTGCAAGCCATAGAGCCAGTCGTTTAGCGAGGCCACGGGTGCACTGCCCACATTGCTGACTGTGTACGTGCCTATGAAGGAGCCGGCCGCGAGCGCGGCGTAGTCACTGCGCATCCGGTCGGCAAGGTCCTCGGCCATGATTGCCGCCAGGGAGCGCATCGCCGAACCTTGATTGACCTGGATGCCGCGCAACTGCAACCCCGCCAAGCCCAAAAGACCGATTGCGGTGAGCACAACGGCCACCATGATCTCGATGAGCGTTATGCCGCGCTGACGGACAAGCGTGCGCGGCATCGGTTGCGACGCGCCGCCGCGCCGCTGGGCGGCGCCTGCGCGCGCCAGGGGCTTGGCCGACGTATCACATCCGTGCCGATGCGCGGCCGCGGCACTTGGAATCGAGTTTCTGGTTGCCAACATCTTGCGAATTGTCTCCGTTGTCCGGTGCATGGCTTTGCCTCAGGACGGCAAGTTGCAGGCCGCCTCCGGGACGCCCGCGTCATTCAGAGGTGCCTGACCGTTGACCGGGGACACCACGCGTACCCGCCCCGAGGGCTGTATGGTCACGAGAAAACCTTTCGTCGGATCCGTCCCGTCGGGACAAAAAAGGAAGCTCTGCGCCGTACTGCCGACCGGCAGGCGTCCGAGCGAATCAAAGCTAATGGTCGAAGTCGTGCCGAAGTTGCTCATCGGGGCGGTCAGGGCAACACCCTTTTGCACGGCAATGAACGCGCCGCTCACGACACTGCCCGGCGCACAACAAACGCTCCAACCCCCGCTCCAGTCCGTAACGGCGCCCGAGCCCGGCGGGCAAGGCAGGGGCGAGCCGGCAACGCAGACCCAGACCGTCGCGCCTTGCTTGACGGCCTCGCTGCGCGCCATCGACAGCACCGCCGCGAACTGATTGCTCGCCGTGTCGCCGCGGTTGAGCAAAATGGCGTTTTGCAGGGACGGAATCGCGATCGCGGCAAGAATCGCCGCTACCGAAACTACGACCAGAAATTCGACCAGAGTGAATCCCCTGGTACGAGAAAAACCGAATTGCCAGCGCATGCCGCTTCCTGGATAAAAAGTCCGGTATGCATCGAGCGGGTTCCAACCGAAGGCTCGCGGCACCGGGCTACGCGATTATTCCCATTGCGGGTCCTGCAATGCGCTATGCCTTGCCTCTTCGGTCGATCCGAGGCGACGAACGGCCTTGGGGTTGTGCACTCGTAGCGTGTTTGGGTTACGAAAAGCGCGCGGCGCGCGCGATGAAAAGCTCTTCTCAAATCGTCTGCGGATCGACTTCAATTGCCCAGCGCAGCACGCCGCGCTTGCCCAGGGCGCGCACGCGGGGCAACCAGGCATCGAGAAAGGCATGCAAGTTCGCACGCCGCGTGGCCTCCACCAATAACTGGCCGCGCGATTCGGATGCGAGGCGCGCCAACGGCATCGGTACGGGATCAAACACGGTCACCGCCTGCGCTTCGTGCAACTCGTCCTTGCACGCCGCGCAACGGCGCAAGAACTCCAGCGCTTGCTCGATCGTGCGCGCCGTCGAGGTGAGCAACGCCTGGTGGACGAAGGGCGGCATGCGCGCGGCGCCTCGCTCCTGGATCTGCTCTTGCGCGAATTCGCCGAAACTGTGCCGCGCGAGCGCTGCAAACAAGGGGTGGTGCGGATAGCGCGTTTGTATGAGCACGCGGCTTGCTTGCCCGGCGCGGCCTGCGCGCCCCGCCACCTGCATGAGCACCGCAAACAGGCGCTCCGGCGCGCGAAAATCCGCCGCCACGAGCTGCGCGTCGGCATTGAGTACGCCCACGGTGCTCACCCGCCGAAAATCGTGCCCCTTGGTGATCATCTGCGTGCCCACAAGTATGTCGATTTCGCCCGCGTGTACCGCCTCGAAGGCCGCGCCGGCGCGGCTTGTGCCGCGCGCGCCTTGGGTGTTGTCACGGTCGATACGCGCAATGCGCGCCTGCGGCCAACTCTGCCGCAGCGTCTCTTCGATGCGCTGCGTCCCTTGTCCGACAGCCTGCAAGTCCTGGTTGCCGCAGACCGGACAGGCCGCGGGGACGCGCTGATTCCAG
Source organism: Burkholderiaceae bacterium (assembly GCA_035625725.1). Taxonomy (GTDB): domain Bacteria; phylum Pseudomonadota; class Gammaproteobacteria; order Burkholderiales; family Burkholderiaceae_F; genus GJ-E10. The sequence continues at coordinate 40,559 of DASPPB010000079.1, read as the reverse complement.
CCGCAATGGTGGCAGCGCAGCGCCCCTCCGACCTTGTGATAGGCGGCAAATGTGTCACAGCGCGGGCATTTGGACAGCCATTCGCAGGCACCACAACGCAGCACCGGCGCAAACCCGCGCCGATTGATGAAAATCAGTGCCTGGTCGCCACGCGCCAGCGTCTGATCGAGCGCTTCGCGCAACGGTGCCGATAGACCCTGCTCGGGCACAAAGCGTTGCAAGTCGATCGTCTCGATGCGCGGCTGGGCGCCGCCCGTTGCGGCGCGCTCCGCAAGGCCCAGCAGCCGGTAGCGACCGCACTGCGCCTGATACCAGGACTCCAGCGAAGGGGTTGCGGAGCCGAGGACCACCGGAATGGCCTCGAGCTGCGCACGCTTGACGGCCAGATCGCGCGCCGAAAAGGGAACGCCGCCGTGGGATTTGAAAGAGGCGTCGTGCTCTTCGTCCACAATGACGATCCGCAAACGAGGAAGCGAAGCAAACACCGCAGTGCGTGTCCCCAAGATGATCTGCGCGCGGCCCTCGTGCGCCTGCAGCCAGGCCTGAGCGCGTTCGCGCGGTGCCAGGGCGCTGTGCAGGCTGATCACGGACTGACCCGGGAAGCGCTCGCGCAGCCGAGCCTGCAGCTGCGGAGTGAGGTTGATTTCGGGAACCAGCAGCAAGGCCTGGGCATCCGCAGTGCGCGCCAAGAGGCGCTCGATCACGCCCAGATAAACCTCGGTCTTGCCGCTGCCGGTCACACCAAAAAGCAAAAAAGGCGCAAATCCGCTGGCGCCCGCCACCGCTTCAATTGCGGCGAGCTGCTCGGCGCGCAGCCTGTGCGAAGGACCGCTGGCGATCAAGCCTTCGACGGGCACTGCGCCGCTTTCGGGCTGCACGCACGGCGCTTCTTGGACAGCGCGGTCGTCTCGGCGCGCACGGCTTGCGCGGGCGCTGGGGAGCCGCCGCAGCAAGGCGGGAAGTGCCGGCAGCGCGACCTCGCCCCAGGCAAAATGGTAGTAGTCGGCTGCAAAGCGACACAGCGCCAACCAGCGATCGGTCATCGTCGGCCCGACGATTCTCGGTCCGAGGGGTCGCAGCCGCGAGGCTGCCACCTCGCTGTGCTGTGCAAGCGCAACAACGATGCCGGCATGGCGGCGACCACCGACCGGGACCGTGCAAAGCGCGCCCACCGGTACGCCGACCCCGCCACCAGCGGGCGCGCCACCGTCTTGGGCCGTCGCGGGGCTTTGCGTGATCCGATAGTCCAGCGGTTGCGCGACGGGAACGTCGACGATGACGCGCGCAAATGTCATCTTCCGCCGGATCGCTCAAACGTCATCCAAAACTTAAGGAAATCTTGGCAAGACATTTATTTTGTTGAACTTTTATCAATTGCGCCAAATGCGAACCCGGCCGTGTGGACAACTATGTGGAGAAGTCGCTCGCCTGGCGGCAAATTCCTCGTCGCTGCGCGCATTTGACTGGACCATGACCGGTTGGGCGCGTTATAAAAATAGAAATTTTTCAATGAGTTGCACACAATCTCACGCCTCGCGCGCAGCCGATTCCCGGCACAAGTGCCGCGGCCAGACGAAGTTCCAATTTTGTGCATAAGTCAAGGGCTGCCGCACAACGTCACCAAAATGCGCCATGCTCACGGGAAATCCCGCAGGGTGGGCACATACTGACATTAGAACGCGCTCAGGATCTCAGCTTGCGGCTATGGGTGTGGACCGCGTCGACCAGCGCGTCGACGACCGATGGGTCCGTAAACTGCGAGATGCCGTGCCCCAAATTGAAGACGTGACCATCGACGCCACCGTCGGCCCTTCGCGGTGGACCGAAGGCATCGAGCAGCCTTCGCGCCTCCTTGACCGCAGCTTCCGCTCCGGCGAGCAACACCGCAGGGTCCAGATTGCCCTGCAAAGCGCAGCGTCCGCCCACGCGCGCGCGCGCCTGACGCAAGTCGATGACCCAGTCAACGCCTATCGCATCGCAACCCGTGGCAGCAATGTCCTCGAGCCACAAACCGCCGCCCTTCGTAAAGACAATGCACGGAACGCGCTCGCCTTCGCATTGCCGGTCCAGTCCCGAAATCACCTGCGCCATGGTGGCGAGCGAGCAGCTGCGGTAGGCGGCGTCCGTGAGCACGCCGCCCCACGTGTCAAAGATCATTACGGCCTGCGCGCCGGCACGAATCTGGGCGTTCAGATAATCGGTTACGGCCCGGACGTTCACGGCGAGCAGCCGCTGCAACAAATCGGGACGCGTGTACAGCATGGACTTCACGAGATGAAACTCCTGCGAGCCGCCACCTTCGACCATGTAACAAGCAAGAGTCCACGGACTTCCTGAAAAGCCGATCAGGGGAACGCGGTTGGTCAGCGCCGAGCGAATCGAGCGCACAGCATCCATCACGTAACCCAGGGACAGCTCCGGGTCGGGTGCGGTCAAGGCCGCAATACTGGCCTCGTCGCGCACGGGCCTCTCAAACTTCGGCCCCTCGCCCTCGACAAAGCGCAGTCCCAGGCCCATGGCGTCGGGAACCGTGAGGATGTCGGAGAACAAAATCGCGGCGTCCAGCGGGTAGCGCTCGATGGGCTGGAGCGTAACCTCGGTAGCAAGTTGCGGCGACTTTGCCAGCGCCAGAAAACTACCCGCTCGCCTGCGCGTCGCGTTGTATTCTGGCAAGTAGCGCCCGGCCTGGCGCATAAGCCAGATGGGGGTGTACGCGGTCGGCTGCCGTAACAGGGCCCGCAGCAACGTGTCGTTGATGGGTTTCACGGACGCTCGATGAGTGATGCCAAGCGCGATTCTCGCACGCCGGATTTGCCCAGCTGGGCGCGCTGGCACCCCGAGGGACTCGTCCTCGCACTGCACGTGCGGGCGGGGGCGCGCAAAACGACGATCCGCGGCGAGTACGGAGAGCGGCTGAGCCTCGCGCTGCACGCGCCGCCCGTCGATGGCAAGGCCAACGAGGAGCTCTTGCGCTTTTTGGCCAAGGAGCTAGCGCTGCCCCGCGTCCGGCTGCGTCTGCTCTATGGTCAGACAAGCCGCGACAAAGCCGTCATCATTCAAAGCGACGAGACCGACGCGCGGCGCGCACTGGCGCAACTGGAAGTGCGCGCGAATATCGAGCCGTAGCTCACGCGCAAAGGCAGCACGCGCAGCCTTGCGCGTGCCGCAGCCGGGCGGACCGCGCCTGCGCGCGGCCGCACCCGGAATTGTTACTTGCTTGCCGGAGTGGCCGGAGCGGCCGGCGCCGCGGGAGCAGCCGGCGCCGCGGCCCCAGCGCTGCCCGAAGACTTGCCCGGCTCGGAGCCCGTAGCGCTCTTGGTCGTCGTGTCGCTGTGGCTCTTGGACTTCTTCTTTTTCTTTTTCTTGGCGTGGGTATCGGACTTGGCGTCCGTGCTCTTCGCTTCAGGCGACGCAGCCGTGGTGGACTTGGCCGGGGCCGGAGCGGGAGCCGGAGCAGCGGGCGCGGGGGCCGGTGCCGCGCCAGGCGCCGTCGAGGTCTGCGCAACCGCGGCGCCCGCGACGAACAGTCCGGAGATCACAATGACAAGCAGCTTTTTCATCTTTCTTTCCAAGTGGTGGTAAGAGGGAATTGAAGGCGCCAGCGGCGCATGCGCGTCGCAACGGCCGACGTGCTCGCGATCGACCCGAGCTCGTCACGACTCAACGTTCCACTCATCCAATTCGTTGACGCAAACACCGGGGTCGATGCCCCAAGAAAAAGGGCGAGCCATCGGCTCGCCCTTGCGACTATAACAACAGTTGCCGCGTGCTTACTTCGTCTCGGCCTTCTTGGGCTCGCCCTTTGCGTCGGCCTTCTTCGTCGTGTCGGCCTTCTTTTCTTCCTTCTTGGCTTCGGGCTTCTTTTCTTCCTTCTTCGCTTCGGTCTTCTTCTCATCCTTCTTTACGTCGTCGGCGTATGCGGCACCGGCGGCAAACATGGAAGCGACCAGCAATGCAAGCAGTTTCTTCATATAGATTCCAAGGAAAGTTGAACAAATGGTAAGAATTGCAGAGCGTCCGGCCGCCGGTTAGCGCGTTCGGCACAACCGCTCAGTGCCGATAACGCGGAAGCGCGCAGCGCCGTTGACAGTGCCCGTGAGGGGTCGTCCTACAGCCCCGGAATCGCGCAGGCGGGCCGCTACCGCCTTCGCGCAGCCGCCCTTTTGGCACCTTTTGGTGCGTCCGTCGAGGGTTTCCGGGGGATTTCGGACCCCGCCCGCCTTTTAGGGCCCGGATGCGCGTCGCCGGCCGAAGAGCAGTAGGGGCCATAGCCAAATCGAGATCATCCACTTGGCTACGCGTCCCAGGGTGAAGCGGCCCGATTCGCGCTGCAGCGTAGCGCGAACCAGCAAAACCGCCCCGATGATCACCCATGCCATCAACAGCAAATAGGAAAGTGCACGCGCCCGATAGCCGCCGGGCACAAGCGAGGCAAGTACCGCGGCCAGGATGACGGACAGCACAACCGCCAAGAGCAGCGCCGCCAGCGTCCCGCCCATTCGACCCAGCGGGTCGCCCCCTGCGGGGCCGCGGCCCACGACTTTCTCTTTCACGCTCGTGCCTGCCGCCGGCTCACCACGCCGGGTCGCGGTACATTCATAAAGTGTTCTCCGATTCCGACCCCATCGTTGCGATTGCCACGGCGCCCGGACGGGGCGCAATCGGCATTGTGCGCGTTTCGGGTCCCAGCATCGACCCGATCGTCGAGGGCGTCCTGGGCAAGGAGCAGGCGCGTCGGCTCAAACCCCGGTTCGCCTTGCGCGCGCGTTTGCTTGACGCGGCGGGCCAGGCAATCGACGACGGTCTGGTGCTGTGGTTTCCGGCGCCCGAGTCGTATACGGGCCAAAATGTGCTCGAGCTGCACGGGCACGGAGGCCCCGTCGTATTGCGCATGGTCCTTGGCCGCTGCCTCGAGGCCGGGCGAGGTCTCGGTGCGCGGATCGCCGAGCCCGGCGAATTCACGCGGCGTGCTTTTGTCAACGGTCGCCTGGATCTGGCGCAGGCCGAGGCGATCGCCGATTTGATTGACGCGGGCACCGCCGCCGCGGCACGCGGCGCCGTGCGTTCGTTAAGCGGGGAGTTTTCGCGAAGTGCGCGTCTGCTGGCCGCGGAGCTCACGGACTTGCGCGCGCTCACGGAAGCGACCCTGGATTTTCCTGAGGAGGAGCTTGATTTTCTGCGCGCGGCCGACGCAGCCGAGAGACTGAGCCGTGCCACCGGCGCGCTCGAGCAGATGCGCCAGCGCGCGCGCCAAGGCGCACTGCTGCGCGAGGGGGTCCATGTCGTACTGGTCGGTGCCCCCAATGTGGGCAAGTCGAGCCTGCTCAACGCCCTGGCCGGAGAGGACGTCGCGATCGTCACCGAACACCCCGGAACGACACGCGACCGAATCGAGCGCACGGTCGAAATCGGCGGCATCGCCATCAACCTTGTCGACACGGCGGGGCTGCGTACCACGAGCGACCCCATCGAGGGCATCGGCATCGAGCGCACGATGGGCGCCGTTGCGCAAGCCGATGTGGTCGTCGAGCTGTGCGATGACCGCGTGGCCCACCGGGCCGCTGAGGGCCAGGCCGTCGAATGTTTCGTGCAGGATCGCCTGGCGCCGGGCGCCGCGCGGCTCACCGTTCACAACAAGATCGATCTGAGCGGATCGCTCGCGGGCACACGCAACGGACGGGTATACGTTTCGGCCAAGACCGGCGCCGGCCTCGAGGCGCTGCGCGATGAACTGCTGCGCGCGGCCGGATGGGACGGCACCGTCGGCGAAGAAAGCACATTTCTGGCGCGCGAGCGTCACTTGCAGGCCTTGACGCGCGCCAGCGCGCATCTCGCGGCCGCAGGCGCGCATGCCGAGGCCGGCGCAACGCGTCTGGAGCTGTTCGCGGAGGAATTGCGTCTGGCCGCCGACGCACTGGGCGAGATTACCGGCGTCGTTTCCACCGAAGATCTCCTGGGCCAGATTTTTGCGCGCTTTTGCATCGGCAAGTGACGCGCTCTAAGGCGCCGCTCATCGGCCTCGCAACATCTGCCGCGTTGTTGGTACAGTAGCTTTTGCGGCGCGCATCTCCCGGGCCCCCGGGGATGCGCCCTGCAACCCGATTGGGATCGACCCTGGCATGCGCCTTACCCTACACGACCTGCGCCGCCTTGCGGGCGAGCGCAAACTCGCCACGCTGACGTGTTACGACGCGAGCTTCGCGGCGCTGCTCGACGCAGCCGACGTCGACATGCTGCTCGTGGGCGACTCTCTGGGCATGGTCATCCAAGGACACGATTCGACACTGCCCGTCACGGTGGCGGACGTCGCGTATCACACCCGCGCCGTTGTGCGCGGAGCGGCTCGACCTTGGATCGTGGCCGATATGCCATTTGGCTCCTACCAGCAAAGCCCGCAGCAGGCGCTGGCCAACGCCGTCACGCTCATGCAAGCCGGCGCGCAGATGGTCAAGCTCGAGGGCGGCGTGGAAATGGCGCCAACCATCGAGTTTCTCGTGCAACGGGGCATCCCCGTGTGCGCGCACGTGGGGCTGACGCCGCAGCACGTCAACGCATTCGGGGGCTACCGGGTGCAGGGCCGCGGCAGCGGTGCGCAGTACGTGCTGCAAGCGGCTGCCGCAGTCCAAAGCGCGGGGGCGGCGATGCTCGTCATCGAGGCCGTTCCCGAACCGGTTGCTCGCGCGATCGCCTCGCAAAGCCAGGCGCTCACGATCGGGATCGGCGCCAGTGTGCATTGCCACGGCCAGGTGCTTGTCCTATACGATCTTCTCGGAGCCAGCATGGGCAAGCGGCCGCGCTTCGTGCGTAACTTCCTTGAGGGCGCCGACTCCATCGCTGCGGCGCTCGCCAATTACGTGGCCGAGGTTCGCGCCGGCCGCTTCCCGGCCGCGGAGAATGTCTATCCCGAGACGCCGTAAGGGTTGTCGCCATTCGGCCGTCGTGGGACTGGCGCGCGACCAGGGATTGGAGTAACTTTGTCGGCGCAGTCGATTTCTGCGCTGCGAATATCCGGCACCAAGAACAAGTCCGCTTCTCACCTCGCGATTTCATTGCAGTCCCATTGCAACTCGCCTGCGTTGCGCAATCTCGTCTCCCCCGCAGTTTTGTTGCCATGCCGTCTTCTTGCAATCCGTATCGCAGTGCTTCCCCGGTAATCGCGCATTTGTGTCGCACCAATCGTTTGCGCGCCGCGGGCGCCCCCCGCGTTTTTCTCGTCAGGAAGAAGTGATATGCCGACAGGCACCGTGAAGTGGTTCAACGAAACCAAGGGCTTTGGATTTATCAAACCCGATGACGGTGGCAGTGACGTATTTGCCCATTACAGCGGGATCAAGTCCAAGGGATTCCGGACTCTGAAGGAAAACCAGCGAGTGGAGTATCAAGTCCAGCAGGGTCAAAAGGGTCCGCAAGCCGTTGAGATCAACGTGCTTTCCTAAGCAGGTGCGAAAGAACCTGTAGCAAGGGCCGGCAGCCGAGCCGGTCCCTTTTCTTCGCCCGCGGCCGGGACGCGCGTATCTTGGAGAAACAAGCGCCCGCGGGCCGTATACTGCGAAGCGTGCCGCAGCGCAGGGGCGTGGTCCGTCGCCTGGGCCCCCCAGAGCTCGCAAGAAAAAAGCAGCCATCCAAAACGAGAACGAGGGGATAGCGGTCGGCTTCGGCCACCGCAAAGGCTTGCGTGGGCAACGAAGAACTGATTCTCCGGACACGGAACCTGGGCAAGGATTTTCGCGGCTTCACCGCCGTCAACGGCGTGGATCTGCGGGTGGCGCGCGGCTCGATCCACGCGCTCATCGGACCCAATGGTGCGGGCAAGACGACGTGCTTTAATTTGCTCACGCGCTTTTTGCCTGCGACCCGTGGATCGATCGAATTTAACGGTATCGACATAACGAGCGCCGCCCCGCAGGACGTGGCCCGTCGCGGCCTCGTACGCTCGTTCCAGATCTCCTCGGTCTTTGCACAGATGAGTGTGTTGCAAAACGTGCGCATCGCCTTGCAACGGCCCACGGGTCTGAGCTACCAGTTCTGGCGCAGTGACCGCATCTTGGGGCGCCTCGACGAGCGCGCCCGGGCGCTGCTCGAGGAAGTCGGGCTGGCTGCAGACGCCGAGCGGCGCACGGTCGAGCTGCCCTACGGGCGCAAGCGGGCGCTGGAGATCGCGACCACGCTGGCCGCCGAGCCCGAGCTCATGCTCCTGGACGAACCGACGCAGGGCATGGGGCACGAAGACGTGGGTCGCATCACCGAGCTTATACGGCGGGTCGCTGTCGGGCGCACCGTGCTCATGGTTGAACACAACATGGCTGTGATCGCGGGGCTATGCGACCGCATCACCGTGCTCGCTCGCGGCTCGGTTTTGGCCGAGGGCACTTATGCCGAGGTTTCGGCCAACGCCACGGTGCGTGAGGCATACATGGGCGGCAGCGACAGCGAACTGCAAGGCATTGGGCACTGAAATGGCCAGCGCGCTGGAGATTCGCGATCTGCATGCCTGGTACGGCGAGTCGCACATCCTGCACGGGGTCGATATCGAGGTGCAAGCCGGCGAGGTCGTGACGCTGCTCGGGCGCAATGGCGCCGGCCGCACGACCACGCTGCGGGCGATCATGGGACTGACAGGTGCGCGCCGAGGATCGATCCGGATCTTCGGCGCCGAAGTCATCGGCATGCCCGCGCATAGGGTCGCATACCTTGGCGTAGGTTACTGCCCTGAGGAGCGCGGCATCTATGCCAGTCTAAGCTGCCTGGAGAACTTGCTGTTGCCGCCGCGCGTCGCCGCCGAAGGTGGGATGAGCGATGAAGAAGTGCTGGCCCTGTTTCCCAATCTGCGTGAGCGCGCGCGCAGCCCCGGCACGCGACTTTCGGGGGGCGAGCAACAGATGTTGGCTGTTGCGCGGATTCTGCGCACGGGAGCGCGCATTTTGCTGCTCGACGAGATTTCGGAAGGTCTAGCGCCGGTGATCGTGCGCCAGCTCGCGCAAACCGTTCGCTCCTTGCGTGAGCGCGGCTTTACTATCGTCATGGTGGAGCAGAATTTTCGCTTTGCCGCACCCTTGGCGGACCGCTTTTACGTACTGGAACACGGCAGAGTGCTCGATACGTTTACTGCCGCGCAGCTTCCCGCTCGCGCGGATCGTCTTGCGGAATTGCTCGGAGTATGAACTTACGGGAGAGCGCGAAATGAACGCCAAAGTATGGGTGGTGGGATTTCTTGTGGCGGGTTTGATCGGCGGTGCACAGGCGCAAAAGCTGTCGGACAACGCGATTCGCATCGGCTTCATCACCGATATGTCCGGTCTTTATGCGGATCTGGATGGAAGCGCCGGCGCGACCGCGATTCAAATGGCCATTGATGATTTCAAGGCAAAAAACCCGGGCTGGACTATCGAGCTGATGACGGCCGACCATCAGAACAAGGCCGATATCGCCTCGGCCAAGGCGCGGGAATGGTTTGATCAAAAGGGGATGGACCTGCTGATCGGTGGCACCAATTCGGCGGCAAGCTTAGCCATGAAGACTGTCGCGGCAGAAAAGAAAAAACCGTTCATTTCGATCGGGGCAGGAAGTTCCGCCCTCACGAATGAGGAGTGCACCCCCTACACCATCCACTACGCTTATGACACATACGCCCTGGCCAATGTGACGGGCAGCGCGGTCGTGCGCGCCGGCGGCAAGACGTGGTTCTTTTTGACCGCCGATTACGCCTTTGGCAAGCAGCTGGAAGGCGATACGGCCGCGATCGTGACCGCCAACGGCGGCAAGGTGCTCGGCGATGTTCGTCATCCGCTAAGCGCGTCGGATTTCTCTTCGTTCATGCTCCAAGCGCAGGCGAGCGGCGCACAGATTTTGGGGCTGGCCAACGCCGGAGGCGACACCATCAATTCGATCAAAGCGGCCAATGAGTTTGGTATAACAAAAACGATGAAGCTGGCCGGACTCCTGATGTTCATTAACGACATTCACACGCTGGGGTTGCCCGTCACCCAGGGCATGTACATGACGTCCGCCTGGACTTGGACCCAGTCCCCGGAGTCGCGTGCGTGGGCGCAGCGCTTTTATGACAAACTCAAGCGCGAGCCCTCGTCGCTACAGGCCGCCGACTACTCGGCGGCGATGCAATATCTGCTCGCGGTCAAGGCCGCCGGAACCGACGACGGCGATGCCGTCATGGCGCAACTAAAGAAAACGCGCATCAACGACTTCTTTGCCAAAGACGGCTACGTTCGCGCCGATGGCCGGATGATTCACGACATGCGTTTGGAGCAGGTCAAAACGCCGCAGGAGTCCAAAGAGCCGTGGGACTACCTGAAGGTCATAGAAGTGGTGCCCGGGGACAAGGCATTTCGTCCACTGTCCGAATCCAAGTGCCCGCTGGTCAAGAAGTGATTGCGCTCGCAAAAAGTAACGAGCGTAGGCGGGCATCGGCGCGCTCGCCGAGCGGTGCCGAGAGCCGATGACGACGGTCTTTGGCGTGCCGGTGGCGGCCTTGGCAGCGCAGCTGCTGCTGGGCCTAGTGAACGGTTCGTTCTACGCGCTGCTGTCGCTGGGTCTAGCCGTCATCTTCGGGTTACTCAACATCATCAATTTTTCCCACGGCGCGCTCTACATGATGGGAGCAATGCTCGCCTGGATTGGCTCCGAGTACTTTGGGCTGGGCTATTGGCCCATGCTGATCTTGGCGCCCTTGCTCGTTGGCATCTTCGGCATACTCTTTGAGCGATTGCTGCTGCGCCACCTCTACGGCTTGGACCATCTGTACGGACTGCTGCTCACATTTGGCGCAACACTGCTCATCGAGGGCACCTTTCGTTCTTTTTATGGCGTATCTGGGCAGCCGTACCCGGTGCCCGAGCTTTTGCGCGGATCGGCGGATCTGGGGTTCATGGTCCTGCCCATCTATCGCGCGTGGGTGGTTGCCGTGTCCTTGGGCGTGTGCCTTGCGACCTGGTTTGTCATCGAGCGCACGTCGCTGGGCGCGCGACTGCGTGCGGGCACCGAAAACGCGCCGCTCACCAAGGCCTTCGGCATCAACGTGCCCCGAATGATCACGTTGACCTACGGCTTTGGCGTGGCGCTTGCCGCCCTTGCGGGCGTGCTGGCCGCGCCGGTGCTGCAGGTCCAGCCACTTATGGGCAGCAATCTCATCATTGTCGTTTTTGCCGTGGTCGTGATCGGCGGCATGGGGTCGATTGCGGGCTCCATTGCCACCGGGCTGCTGCTCGGCGTGGTCGAGGGCCTCACCAGGGTCTTTTACCCGCAGGCATCGTCGACCGTCGTTTTCGTAGTGATGGCCATCGTTCTATTGGTACGCCCTGCGGGCCTGTTCGGACGGGAACAATGAACGCACGGCACATCGGGTTTGGCGTGCTGGTGCTTCTCGCGATCGCCTTGCCTTTCTTCGGTGCCTACCCGGTGTTCGTGATGCAGGTGCTGTGCTTTGCGCTGTTCGCGAGCGCCTTTAACCTGTTGCTGGGCTTTGCGGGGCTGCTCTCCTTTGGGCACGCGGCGTTTCTGGGCTCGGCCGCGTACTGCACCGGCTATGCACTGCGCGAGTTGGGGTGGCCCACCGAGGCGGGGTTGCTGCTGGGCGTTGTCGCGGCCGGCGCGCTCGGATTTGTCATCGGAAGTCTGGCGATCCGCCGAAGCGGCATTTACTTTGCCATGATCACCTTGGCCCTTGCGCAAATGCTGTACTTCATTTTTCTGCAGGCGCCCTTCACCCACGGCGAAGATGGCTTGCAAGGAATACCCAGGGGACATTTGCTGGGCGTAATCTCGCTTGAAAACGATCTTGCGCTGTACTACCTGGTGCTCGCGATTTTTGTGGGCGCGTATCTGTTGATTGAGCGCATCGTGCATTCGCCCTTTGGGCAGCTTTTGCTTGCCGTGCGCGACAATGAAGCGCGCGCCGTCTCGCTCGGTTACGCGGCCGACCGCATCAAGCTGCTCGCCTTCGTGCTTTCGGCCGCCCTGGCGGGTCTTGCCGGTGCGCTCAAAGCCTTGGTTCTGGGATTTGCTTCGCTCACCGATGCGCACTGGTCGACCTCGGGCCTCGTGATCCTCATGGTCCTCGTTGGTGGCGTTGGCAGCCTTCTGGGGCCGCTCGTCGGAGCACTGATCATCGTCGGCCTGGAGAACAAGATCGGCGATATCGGTGCCGCCTTGGCCGAGATGACCGGCATTTCGTGGTTTTCGGGTCTGGGTGAGGCAGTTACGATAGTCACCGGCTTGATTTTTGTAGTGTGCGTAATGGCCTTCCGACGCGGAGTCATCGGTGAATGGACCGCGTGGCTGCAACGGCGGCGTGGCGGCCTCCCGTCCTAGGGCCTTTATCAGTGGAAGGAATCGTAGCGCTCGTGATAGTGGGTACCCGCTTTTGCGGAGATCTTTATGGCATACGGTAGCACGGAGGTTCCGGCGACGGCTTTTGCCATCACCACGGTAAACGTTCCGGACCGGCTCGATCTGCGCGATATGGATGATCGCAAGCAGCTCGAGGACGACTATCGCCAACGTCGGTTTGATCTGACGGCATTCCGCATTTGGGCCCCGAGGCTCCTGTTCATCGCGATTTTTGCGGGCCTGGCCTTTGTCGCGCTTGAGGTATTTGACACGTGGCGCACCTCTTTGTCGGCGCAGCAGCTCTCCCAGCGACTGAGCAGCGCGCTCGGTCTGCCGGTCCAAATCGAGAGCTCGCAGTTCGCAATCCGCCCCGCGCCACGGCTTGTGCTCACCCACGTTTCGATCGATCACAAGGTCGTGCTCAACGAGGTGTCGGTCAACGTAGGCACTCGTCACATCGCCCAGGTCCTTCAGGGTCGCGGGTGGAACTGGGGCGAAGCCGTCGTGGGACCGATGGCGCTTACCTTGGAACAGTGCCGTAGCCTCCTTGACCTGCTGCCCAAGCTTGACGCCGCCCTTCCCAAAAGTTTGGCCACATTGCGCTTCGACCGGCTGCAGATCGCCGAGCAGCCTTGGCTTGCGGGCCCGTGGCAGGTCGACGTCGCCCGCGAGGGCAAGTCTGGTTTCCTCAAGGCTACCGCGGAGTCGCGGGCCGGATCGAGCCTGCTCCGATTCGTTCTGACGCCCGACGTCGCGGCGCACAGCGTGAATTTCCAAATGGAGGCGGAGAACTGGACAATGCCTTTTGGGGCCCCTTTCCCCATGGAGGATGCGCTCGCGGCGGGGCAAGTCTCTGAGAACCGCATCGATATCCCCGAATACTCGATGGGGGGCTCGTTTGGGGCCGTACGCGGAATGGCCGCAGCAGATCTCAAGGATGGCGTCTGGTCGGTCAACGGAACGGTCACGGCCGAGGGTCTGGACCTCGCGGCCCTCTTGCGCCTGCTGGCTCCAACGCCGGCAGCATCGGAGTCGGCCGCCGCGGATTCTGACACTGCGCTTCAAGGAAACGCGTCATTTTCCGGAAAGTTCGAGGGCAAGGGCGCCACGCTCACCGAGGCGACGGCGGGGGCGGTGTTTGCCGCACCCGTTCAGATCCGCTGGCCCGTTTTAAACGGTATCAATTTGGGCTATGCGGCAACGCATCCGGGAGGCACCAACGCAGGGGGCGGGGGCACGACACGCTTTTCGACCCTGAGCGCAGTGGTCGTGGCGGGCGGCGATGTGATCTCGATGCGGGACATCCGGGCCCATGCTGGCGCGCTCGCCGTTTCGGGCCAGGTCGAAATGAACGCTGCCCATGCGCTCTCCGGAGTATTGCACGTGGACCTCGGGGCCAGCCGCATTCTGGCCCCGATCCGCGTCGCGGTTCACGGAACCGTCGCAAAGCCGCAATTCGGACACTGAAACAGACGGACCGCGGCGATGTGTTTCACGTGAAACATCGCCCCGGGGCCGGGGCAACTGTTTCACGTGAAACATACCCTCCTCGCGTTTGTGAACGGCCGCTTTCGGGCAGCGCGTTGCAGCAGCTCTATACTCCGCCGTTGTTCGATGTGGCCGGCCTTCGCCCACTTGGGGGTTGCGTCGGGCCCGGTTGCATCGGGCGAAACCACGACGGCCGCCGCCTCAGGCTACGGCGCCTCTATTTTCTTCCGCCGCAACGCGACCAGCATGCAGATTCCCGCTCAATTCGATGTACTCGTCATCGGCGGCGGACACGCCGGCACCGAGGCCTGCCTCGCCGCCGCGCGCATGGGCGCGGCGACCCTATTGCTTACGCACAACATCGAGACGCTGGGACAGATGTCGTGCAATCCATCCATCGGCGGTATCGGCAAGGGCCATCTGGTCAAAGAGATCGATGCATTGGGCGGCGCGATGGCCCAATGCGCCGACGAAGCAGGAATCCAATTTCGAATCTTGAACCGCTCCAAAGGTCCTGCGGTGCAGGCGACCCGCGCGCAAGCCGATCGGGCGTTGTATCGGGCGGCCGTACGCCGGCGACTTGAAAACCAGCCAGGCCTGTGGATTTTTCAGCAGGCAGTTGACGACCTGATTCTTGAAGGCGGCCGGGTCGTTGGAGCCATTACGCAGTCGGGCGTACGTTTTCGTGCACGCGCCGTCGTTCTCACGGCCGGCACGTTCCTCAACGGTCTTATCCATGTGGGACTGCAGCGCCACCCCGGTGGCCGGGCCGGGGATGCGCCGGCCGCCAGCCTCGCGCTGCGACTCCAGGAACTCGCCCTGCCCCAGGGCAGACTCAAGACGGGAACTCCTCCTCGGATTGACGGACGGACGATCGATTTTTCAGCGCTCGAGGAGCAACCGGGGGATATGGATCCCGTGCCGGTGTTTTCCTTCCTCGGCTCGCCCGATCAGCACCCGTCGCAGCGCTCCTGTTGGGTAACGCACACGAATGCGCGAACGCACGAAATCATCCGAGCAAACCTCGACCGCTCTCCGATGTATTCGGGCGCAATCGAAGGTATCGGGCCGCGGTATTGCCCATCGATAGAAGACAAAATTCACCGGTTTGCGAGCAGGACGTCGCACCAGATCTTCCTCGAGCCCGAAGGCCTGCAGACCCACGAGGTCTACCCCAACGGTATATCCACCAGCTTGCCGTTCGACGTGCAAGTTGATCTTGTGCATTCGATTCGGGGCCTGGAAAAGGCGCACCTCGTGCGTCCTGGCTATGCGATTGAGTACGATTTCTACGACCCTCGTGCGCTGAACCAGTCGCTGGAGAGCAAGCTCCTAGAGAACCTCTACCTGGCTGGTCAAATCAACGGCTCCACCGGTTATGAAGAAGCCGCAGCTCAAGGTCTTCTGGCAGGCATCAACGCCGCGTTACGGATCCAAGGGCGCGAGCCTTGGTGCCCAAGACGCGACGAGGCCTATCTGGGCGTGCTCATCGACGATCTCACAACCCGCGGCGTGAGCGAGCCGTACCGGATGTTCACGAGCCGAGCCGAGTACCGACTGTCGCTGCGCGAGGACAACGCGGACTTCCGGCTGACCGAGACGGGCCATCGTCTCGGTTGCATATCGGAGCAACGCTGGCGCGCATTCATACAAAAGCGCGACCGAGTGGCGCGCGAAGTTGAGCGTCTGAAACTAACGTTCGTAAGTGCTCGCATACTTGATAGAGGCCGAGTGGATGAGGTTCTAGGAAGCGCACCGGAGCGCGAGTGCACGCTCTTCGAGCTATTAAAACGCCCCCAGGTCCGCTATGCCGATCTCAGCGTCCTTACGGCCGGGCGCGAGGCTGCGGGCGCCGAGGGCGGAGCGCCTGTCGCGACATTCGACGCGGCTGTCGCGCAACAGGTGGAGATCGCCGCCAAATACGAGGGCTACATTGCACGCCAGCGCATCGAGATCGCGCGGCACGCGAGCCACGAGACGACCCGAATACCGCAGTCTTTCAATTACGACGAAGTGCGCGGATTGTCCGTCGAAGTGCGCCAGAAGCTTTCGGCCCATCGCCCGAAGACCGTAGGACAGGCCGCCCGGATCTCGGGGGTGACGCCGGCGGCAATCTCCCTGCTGCTCGTGTACCTCAAGCGCTGGCAGCGCGAAGGCGTTGGGGTTGCAGCCCCTGGCAGCGCACTCTCCCACGGCGCGTCCTCGTCTCAGGAGCAGCCGCCAGGCACCGGCGGGACCAGTGCGCTTGCCGCCTGAGCGCACTGCACAACCCGGCGAGGAGCTGTCGCCCGTGCTGCTCGCGGAACTGGGGCGTGCGATGGACCTCGAGCTCAAGCCGCAGCAATGCGCGTGTCTGCTCGCTTTTGTGGACTTGCTGCAGCGCTGGGGCCGCGTGCACAACCTAACGGCGATCGAAAAGGACACGGCCATCCTCAGCCACCACTTGCTCGACTGTCTGGCCATCGTGCTGCCGCTTGAGTGCGCGCTCGCCCGCTACGCGGTGCCTCTTGCCAGCGGGCAGGCCTTGCGCTTTCTCGATGCCGGCAGCGGTGCGGGGCTGCCCGGCATTGCATTGGCCATCGTGCGGCCCGCCTGGCATGGCACGCTAGTCGACGCCGTGCAAAAGAAGTGCGCCTTCTTGCAGCAGGTCCGTATCGAACTGCACCTGACCAACGTGAGCGTCCACCATGCCCGACTGGAACGCGGGGGCCTGGGCAGGCACGAGCTCATTGTTGCGCGCGCCTTCTCATCGCTGCGGGAGTTGGTCGAACGCACGCGCGATTTGCTGCTCCCGCAAGGTCTTTGGGCGGCCATGAAGGGCCGCTACCCGGCGGCCGAGCTCTCCGAGCTGCCCGCCGGCGTCGAGGTGCTCGACACCATTACACTTCGCGTCCCGAGGCTGCGCGAGCAGCGCCACCTGGTGCTCCTGCGCCCGACGCGAGCTTCGGCCACAGGCAATCCGTAAAAGACAAAAACGAGCACAGGCGGCGGCTTGGCCCAGATCTTTTGCATCGCGAACCAAAAAGGCGGAGTCGGCAAGACCACCACGGCGGTCAACCTCGCCGCCGGGCTCGCGGTGCACCAGCAACGCGTTTTGCTGATCGACCTGGACCCGCAGGGCAACGCCACGATGGGCAGCGGCGTCGACAAGCGCAAACTGACCAACACCGTCTACGAAGTGCTGCTGGGTCTGGCGCCGATTCAGGCCGCGGTGGTGCGCGCGCCCTCGGCCGGCTACGACGTACTGGGTGCCAACCGCGAGCTGGCCGGCGCGGAGGTCGAACTCGTTTCGATCGCGCAGCGCGAAACGCGACTGCGCACGGCGCTGCGGGACGTGCAGGCGCATTACGACTTCGTCCTCATCGACTGCCCGCCCTCGCTATCGCTACTCACGCTCAACGGCCTATGCGCCGCGCACGGAGTCATCATTCCGATGCAGTGCGAGTACTTCGCGCTGGAGGGACTGACGGACCTCGTCAACACGATCAAGCGCGTGCACGCCAACCTCAATGCCGACCTCAAAATCATCGGGCTGCTGCGCGTGATGTTTGACCCGCGCATCACGCTGCAGCAGCAGGTCTCCGAGCAGCTCGTGGCGCACTTCGGCGACAAAGTGTTCAAGACCATCATCCCGCGCAACGTGCGACTGGCCGAAGCCCCGAGCCATGGCACACCCGGTGTCCTTTACGATCGCGGCGCCCGCGGCGCGATCGCATATGTCGACTTCGGTGCCGAGATGGTCGAACGCGTCAAGACGCTCTAGCTCCGCGCCCGACCCTCCGCCGTGAATGACGTGTTCGAACACTGCCAAACGGAAGCGAATCAATGAAACGAACTAAGGGCCTGGGCCGCGGACTCGATGCCTTGCTGGGCAGCGATCGTGCGGAGGCCAACCTGCGCGCCCCCCAAGAGCTGCCCATCACGCAGTTGCGGCCGGGCAAGTACCAGCCGCGAACGCGGATGCAGCCCGAGGCGCTCGCGGAACTCGCCGAGTCCATCCGCCAACAAGGCGTGATACAGCCCATCCTCGTGCGCGCGCTGGCTGCGGATCAATACGAGATCATCGCGGGCGAGCGCCGCTTTCGGGCCGCACAAATGGCCGGCCTGGCCGAGGTGCCGGTGATCGTGCGCGATGTCCCCGACGAGGGCGCGCTCGCGATGGCGCTCATCGAAAACATCCAGCGCGAGGACCTCAATCCGCTTGAGGAGGCGCAAGGCGTGCAGCGTCTGGTCGCCGAGTTCTCCTTCACCCATGAGCAGGCCGCCCAGGCCATCGGACGATCGCGCAGCGCCACCACCAATTTGCTGCGGCTGTTGCAGTTGCCCCAGCCGGTACAGGAGCTGCTCATGCAGGGTCGTCTCGACATGGGCCACGCGCGGGCCCTGTTGGCGGTACAGCCAGTCGATCAAATCCGCCTGGGCCAGGAAATCGCCGCGCGCGGCTATTCGGTGCGCCAGGCCGAACATCTCGTGCGGCGCTCGAACACGCCCGCGCCCGCGCGCGCCAAACGCAGCCGGGACCGCGACCTCGATCGCCTCGAAGAACAACTGTGCGACGCGCTGGCCACTCGGGTCGCGCTGCGACCGGCGCGCCGTGGTCGTGGACAGATCGTGATCGACTATTCGAGCCTCGATCAACTCCAAGGGCTCATCGAGGTTCTCACCCGGCCGCTCGGGTCGTGATCTTCGTCAACAAAGCCGCGCGCCGTTGTCCGTTTCAGGGGAAACGGCGCACGCGCATACTTGACCCTGTTTGCTGGGGCGCCGTAAAATTTGCAGGCTTTGGGGAGGTTGGGGGCCTGCTGCAGAACACCTGGGGACGCGTGCCGCGTCACCGGCGCGCGGTTGCGGGCTGGTCCGGATGATGTTCCGGGTCGTGTTGGTGCAGTTCATCGCGTCCCTGATTGTCGCCGCGGCAGCGGGGGCGATCGCTGGGTCGCATGCGGCGTTAAGTGCGCTGTTGGGCGCCCTGGCCTGCTTACTTCCCAATGGTTTGTTCGCGCTGAACCTCGCGCTGTTGGGCTTATTGCAGCGGCCTCACGGCGCTCGAGCGGGATCAACGGGAGCGTCGGCTGGCGTCTTCATGGTCCTGATCGGCGAGGTGTGCAAAGTGGTACTCATGGTCGGCTCGCTGGCGCTGGTCGTGTGGAGCTACAAAAACGTAGTTTGGCCGGCGCTGATCGGTGGGGTCAGCGCTGTTTTGTTGGTGCAACCTGTTGCCCTCGCTTGGCGCCAGCGCTGACGTCGGGTGTGGCACAAGAGCGGTCCGAGCGATGGCTAGCAGCGAAGCAGTTACGCCCTCCGAGTATGTTGCGCATCACCTGCACAACCTTGCCAATAAGCAGCAGCACGGGTTGTTCGACCTTTCGGTCATCCACTACGACACGCTGTTTTTCTCGCTGCTCATCGCGCTCGTGGTCCTCGTGGGTCTGCGGCTGGTTGCCCAGCGTGTTACCGAAGGCGTCCCGGGGCGTATGCAAGCCTTCATCGAGATGCTCGTCGAACTCGTCGATGACCAGGCCAAAGCGCTTGTTACCGGCGATCGGCGTTACGCGGCTCCGCTCGCACTGACGGTCTTTTGCTGGGTCACGCTGATGAATGCCATCGACCTGCTGCCGGTCGATGCCCTGCCGCGCCTGGCCCAAGGCATCGGTCTGTCGCACTTGCGTCCCCTGCCTACTGCGGATCTGAACGCGCCGCTGGGCATGGCGATCGCCGTTTTGGTTCTGTCCCTGTATTACGGGCTGCGCATGAAGGGGCTTTTTGGCTACGTCAAAGAGCTGGTCGTCGCACCGTTCGGGCGGGTGCACCTGAACTGGAATCCGCTGACCTGGATTGGCGGCGCACTGCTTGCCGCGGCCAACCTGGGCTTAAACGTCATCGAGTACTTCTCGAAGACCTTTTCGATGGGCATGCGGTTGTACGGCAACATGTACGCGGGTGAACTGCTCTTTTTTCTGATCGCCCTGCTTGGGGGCAGCGCCACCGCGGTCGGTGTCGTGCTGCAGATCTTCACGGGGTCGGTCTGGGCCATTTTTCACGTCCTGATCGTTCTGCTGCAGGCCTTCATCTTCATGATGCTGACACTGGTGTACATCGGCCAGGCACAGGAATCCCACGCCGCGCACTAAGCGCAAACTTTTGTTGCCACTTTCCACACAGGAGAATGTTATGACTACCATTGGGCTCGTCGCCGTCGCTTGCGGGCTGATCATCGGTCTGGGCGCCGCCGGCGCCTGTATTGGTATTGGCATCATGTCCGGCAGGTTCATCGAAGCCTCGGCGCGCCAGCCCGAATTGATGAACACGCTGCAGACCAAGGTGTTCCTGTTGTTGGGCCTGATCGACGCCTCGTTCATCATCGGCGTGGGGATCGCCTTGTGGTTTGCCACGGCCAATCCATTTACCGCGGCAGGCTGATGGAGCAAAGGGCTGGGCGGGGGCCGCAACCGTCCCGCGCTCGCCGTCGGCGACCGGTTCTGCAGCTCGACGCACTGTAGACCGCCGCGTAACGGGGTTTCGAACATGAATCTAAACGCCACCTTGATCGTTCAGGCGATCGTCTTCATCATCTTGGGCTGGGTCACGATGAAATTCATCTGGCCGCCCTTGATACGGGCGCTCGACGCCCGGCGTCAAAAGATCGCCGATGGCCTGGCGGCTGCCGACCAGGGCAACAAGAGTCTGGCGGAGGCCACGCGCAAGATTGCGCAACTCGAGACCGACGCCAAGGCGCGGGCGCAGCTCATCATCATCGACACGGAAAAACGCGCCCAGGCCATCGTCGACGCGGCCAAGGCGCAGGCCAAGGTGGAGGGGGAGCGGCTCATTTCGGCGGCCAAGTTCGAAGCCGAACAGCAGCTCGTGCGCGCGAAGCTGGAACTGCGCGATCGCGTGGCCGAACTGGCCGTGGCCGGAGCCGAGCAAATCCTCAAGCGCGAGGTCGATTCGCGCACGCACGCGGCTTTGCTCACCCAGCTCAAAGAGCAGCTCTAGCCATGGCCGAATTATCGACGATCGCGCGCCCGTACGCCGAGGCTCTTTTCGAGGCCTCGCAGGCGCACGCGCCGGAGCTGGCGCAATGGCAAGGGGCCTTGGACTCCGTCGGCGCACTGATCGACGATGCGGCCATTACCTCCTTGCTTTCGAATCCGAAGCTCTCGGACGCGCGTCGTTTCGAGCTGCTCGCCGGACTGCACGCACAGCCGCTGCCGGCTCCGGTCGCCGAGTTGTTCATGCTGCTGATCGCCAACGATCGGCTTGCGGCGTTGCCCGAGGTGGCGACCCAGTTTCGCAAGCTCGTCAACGTCTCCCAGGGCGTTGCCGACTGCATCATTGAAAGCGCGTTCCCCATCAGCGCCGAAGATCTGGCGGGTCTGGTCACCGCCCTGGCCCGCAAGTTTCCGTTTCGCCTCAACCCCGACGTCCGACTCAATCCGCAGCTCATTGGGGGCGTGCGGGTGACCGTCGGCGATCGGGTACTGGACAACTCGGTGCTTGCACGCCTGGAGGCGATGCGGGGCCAGTTGACCTCCTGATTCCCCCTTAGGGAGTGGTTCGATGCAACTCAATCCATCCGAAATCAGCGAACTGCTAAAGAGCCGCATCCAGGGTCTGGGTGTGACGACCGACGTCCGCACGCAGGGCACGGTGGTTACCGTGACCGACGGCATCTGCCGCATTCACGGTCTGTCCGACGTCATGCAAGGCGAGATTCTGGAATTCAAGGACCAGACTGTGGGGCTAGCGCTGAACTTGGAGCGCGACTCGGTCGGTTGCGTGGTTCTGGGCGACTACCAGCACATTCTCGAAGGCGACACCGTCAAAACCTCGGGGCGCATTTTGGACGTGCCCGTGGGCAACGAACTTATCGGACGCGTGGTCGACGCGCTCGGCCGGCCGATCGACGGCAAAGGCCCGATCGCGTCCACGCAGCGCGACGTGATCGAAAAGGTTGCTCCGGGCGTGATCGCGCGCCAGTCGGTATCGCAGCCGGTGCAGACGGGCCTGAAGTCGATCGACGCGATGGTGCCTATCGGCCGGGGCCAGCGCGAGCTGATCATTGGTGACCGCCAGACCGGCAAAACCGCGGTCGCCGTCGACACCATCATCAATTCCCGGGGCAAGGAGCTGATCTGCGTGTATGTCGCGATCGGGCAGAAGGCCTCGACCATCTCCAATGTGGTGCGCAAGCTCGAAGAAACGGGCGCACTTGCCTACACCATCGTCGTGGCTGCATCGGCGTCGGACTCGGCCGCCATGCAGTACATCGCCCCCTACTCGGGGTGCACGATGGGCGAGTACTTCCGTGATCGCGGCCAAGACGCGTTGATCATTTACGACGACCTGACCAAGCAGGCGTGGGCCTACCGTCAGATCTCCTTGCTGCTGCGTCGGCCGCCCGGGCGCGAGGCCTACCCAGGCGACGTTTTTTATCTGCACTCGCGTCTGCTCGAGCGCGCAGCGCGCGTGAACGCCGAGTACGTCGAAAAATTCACCAAGGGCGCGGTCAAGGGCAAGACCGGCTCGCTCACGGCCCTGCCGATCATCGAGACGCAGGCCGGCGACGTGACCGCCTTCGTGCCGACCAACGTCATTTCCATTACCGACGGCCAGATCTTCCTGGAGACCGACTTGTTTAACGCGGGGATCCGCCCGGCCATCAACGCCGGCATTTCGGTATCGCGGGTCGGGGGCGCCGCGCAGACCAAGGTCATCAAGAAGTTGGGCGGTGGCGTGCGCCTGGCGCTCGCCCAGTACCGCGAGCTCGCGGCCTTTGCGCAGTTTGCCTCGGACCTCGATGAGGCCACCCGCAAGCAACTCGACCTGGGCCGGCTTGTGACCGAGCTCATGAAGCAGCCGCAGTACCAGCCGCTGCAGGTCTGGGAACAGGCCGTGACGCTGTTTGCGGTCAACTCGGGGTATTTCAACCAGGTGCCGGTGCCCAAGGCACTTGAGGTCGAAAAGGCGATGCGCGAGTACCTGAAAATGCACCACCGCGCCCTGATCGAGCGCATCGAAACAGCCAAGGATTTGTCCAAGGACGACGAGGCCGCGCTGCACGAAGCCCTGAAGGCCTTCGTCGCGAGCATGACGGTCTAGTTCCAGAGGCAACAAGGCAACAGCAACCCTGCCCGCGCAACGCGCCTGTGATCGCCAGGTAACCGACAATGCCCAGCACCAAGGAAATCCGCGCCCAGATCAAGAGCGTGCAAAACACGCGCAAGATCACCAAGGCTATGGAAATGGTTGCGGCATCCAAAATGCGCCGCGCCCAGGAGCGCATGCGCCAGACGCGCCCCTATGTGGACAAGATCCGCAACATCAGCGCGCACATGGCTTTGGCCAATCCCGAATATCGCCACCCGTATCTCGTGCGCCGCGAGGACGGCAAGACCGTCGGCCTGATTCTGGTTTCCACCGACAAGGGACTGTGTGGCGGGCTCAACACGAACATGTGGCGCCTGCTGCTGGGGCGCTTTCGCCAGTGGGAGGCCGACGGGGTGTCGTTCGAGGCCTGCGCGGTCGGTGCCAAGGGTCTGGCGTTTCTGCAGCGACTCGGCGCCTACGTGATCGGACAGGCCGTGCAGCTGGGCGAGGGGCCCTATCGCGAGAAGCTCACCAACCCGGTGACACCGCTGCTCGAGGGCTACAGCCAGGGGCGCCTGAGCGCCGTGTACCTGGCGTATTCGCGCTTCATCAACACGATGAAGCAAGAACCCGTGCTCGAGCAGCTGCTGCCGCTGTCGGCCGAGCGCCTGCAGCAGACCGCGGAGGAACGCCGGCAATACGCGTGGGATTATCTCTACGAGCCCGACGCGCGCAGCGTCGTCGACGAGCTCATGGTGCGCTACATCGAAGCTCTCATTTACCAGGCGATCGTCGAAAACAACGCCTCGGAGCAAAGCGCGCGCATGGTGGCGATGAAGGCGGCCTCGGACAATGCCAAGAAGATGATCAGCGAGCTTCAGCTCGTGATGAACAAGACGCGACAGGCGGGCATCACCAAGGAGATCTCGGAGATCGTCGGCGGCAGCGCCGCGATCTCCTAGCGCGAAGGGCAAAGAAGCGCAACATCAAGGGATTCTGAACTGAGGGCAATCATGGCAAAGGGACAGATCGTTCAATGCATCGGTGCGGTGGTCGACATCGAGTTTCCGCGCGAGCAGATGCCGCACGTGCACGAAGCACTCATCCTGGAGCCCGACGCCACCAACAAGCTCGTTGAGCAGGGGTTGACTTTCGAGGTCCAGCAACTGCTGGGCGATGGCGTCGTGCGGGCCATCGCGATGGGTTCGAGCGACGGGCTCAAACGCGGCATGCTGGTGCATGCCTCGGGCGAAGGAATCCAGGTTCCGGTGGGACCCGGCACGCTGGGCCGCATCATGGACGTGCTGGGCCGGCCCATCGACGAGAAGGGCCCGATCAAATCCGAGGAACGCCGTGCGATCCACCAGCCGGCGCCGATTTTCGCGGATCTCGCGCCGTCGGTCGAACTGCTCGAGACCGGCATCAAGGTCATTGATCTTGTATGTCCTTTCGCCAAGGGCGGCAAGATCGGGCTGTTTGGCGGCGCAGGCGTAGGCAAGACCGTCAACATGCTGGAGCTCATCAACAACATTGCGACCCAGCACGCGGGGCTTTCGGTATTTGCCGGAGTAGGCGAGCGTACGCGCGAAGGCAACGACTTCTATCACGAGATGATCGAAGCAGGCGTCGTCAAGCTCGACAAGCCGGACGATTCCAAGGTCGCGATGGTGTTCGGGCAGATGAACGAACCGCCGGGCAACCGGCTGCGCGTGGGCCTGACGGGGCTCACGATGGCCGAGCGCTTTCGCGACGAGGGGCGCGACGTGCTGTTTTTCGTTGACAACATCTACCGCTATACGCTCGCCGGCACCGAAGTCTCGGCGCTGCTCGGGCGCATGCCCTCGGCGGTGGGCTACCAGCCGACCCTCGCCGAGGAGATGGGCGCGCTGCAGGAGCGCATCGTTTCGACCAAGACGGGATCGATCACTTCGGTGCAGGCGGTGTATGTGCCGGCCGATGACCTGACGGACCCGAGCCCGGCGACAACCTTTTTGCACCTGGACGCCACGGTCGTGCTCTCACGCGATATCGCATCGCTGGGCATTTACCCTGCCGTCGACCCGCTCGATTCGACCTCGCGCCAGGTCGATCCCAACACCATCGGCGAGGAGCACTACTCCACGGCACGCCGCGTCCAGGCGACCTTGCAGCGTTATAAGGAGCTGCGCGACATCATCGCCATCTTGGGGATGGACGAACTGTCACCGGAGGACAAGATCGCCGTGGCGCGCGCCCGCAAGATCCAGCGCTTCTTGTCGCAGCCGTTTCACGTGGCCGAGGTTTTCACCGGCTCCCCCGGCAAGTACGTACCGCTGAAGGAAACGATCCGCGGCTTCAAGATGCTGGTCGATGGCGAGTGCGATGCGTTGCCGGAGCAGGCCTTTTACATGGTCGGCACCATCGACGAGGCCTTCGAAAAGGCCAAGACGCTCAAGTAGGGCGCGCGGCAGCCGAGTTGCCCGAGCAGTGACGACACAGCGGAATCGACGGCCCAGCCCACGGGAGACACCATGGCGGTAATGCACGTAGACGTGGTCAGCAGCGAGGAGTCCATCTTCTCCGGGGAGGCCGAGTTCGTGGTGCTGCCGGGTGAGGCCGGGGAGTTGGGCATCTACCCGCGCCACATGCCGCTCATAACCCGTATCAAGCACGGCGTCGTGCGCATCCGATTGCCGGGGGGTGAGGAAGAGCACGTTTTCGTGGCCGGCGGAATTCTCGAGGTGCAGCCCCACGTCGTGACCGTTCTCTCGGATACCGCCATTCGCGGCCACGATCTTGACGAAGCCAAGACCAGTGAGGCGCTCAAGCGCGCCGAGACCTCGCGCACCAACGCACGCGGCCGGCTTGAGATCGCCAAGGTCGAGGGGGAAATCGCGATGCTGACCGCGCAACGGGTTGCCGCGATGCGCCTCAGGAAGCGCTGAGGGTCCTCAGCCGACCGGTTTGGCGGCGGCGATCACCTTGTTGATGCGCCACTGCTGCAGGATCGACAGGGCGTTGTTCAGAACGTAGTAGAGCACCAGCCCCGAGGGAAAGAAAAAGAACATCACGCCGAAAACAAACGGCATGATCATCATCATCTTGGCCTGCACCGGATCGGGGGGCGTTGGCTGCAGCGTGTACTGGATCCAGCTCGTGAGCATCATCAGCGCGGGCAGCACGAACCACGGATCGGGCGTCGAGAGATCGCGAATCCAGAAGATCCATGGCGCATTGCGCATTTCCACTGAGCCGAGCAGCACCCAGTACAGCGCGATGAAAACGGGAATCTGCACCAGGATCGGCAGGCAGCCCCCGAGAGGGTTGATCTTCTCCTGTTTGTACAGCTCCATCATGGCAAGCTGCAGTTTTTGCTTGTCGTCGCCGTATTGCTCCTTGAGCTTGGCCAGACGCGGAGCGACTTCCTTCATGCGGGCCATCGATTTGAAGCCCGCGGCCGCGAGGGGATAAAAGGCGAGTTTGATCAGGACCGTCAGCAGCACGATCGCCCAGCCCCAGTTGCCCACGATGCGATAAAAAAAGCCCAGCAGCCAAAATAGCGGCTTGGCGATCGGGTCGAGCCAGCCGTAGTCGGCCACGCGGTCCAATCCGGGGGCCAGTGCCTCCAGGGTCGCCTGGTTCTGCGGTCCCGCGTACAACACCGATTGTTGCGAAACCTTGGCCCCGGGCCCAAGCGTGCCCAGCGGCACGATGGCACCAACGGCAAAGAGCCGCTCGCTAATTGCGCGCGTGTAGAAGTCGCGCTGCACGCCGGGCGCCGGAATCCACGCGCTCAAAAAGTAGTGCTGCACCATGGCAAGCCAGCCGTTATCCGCTGGCTTGGGCTGGGCGGCCTCGTGCTTGGCGATGTCGTCGAACGGAATCTTGCGGTAATGCTCCGCGTCGGTGTAGACGGCCGGCCCCGTATACGTCTTGTAAAACGAGGACTCCTCTTCGGTTTTGCCGTTGTCGCGCGTGAGTTGAAGATACAGCGAGGGCGAGACCGGCTCGCTGCCAACGTTTTCCACCTCGTGGCGAACCTCGACGTCGTAGCGGCCGCGCTGAAACACGAAGGTCTTGCGCAGCAGCACGCCGCCCGATTCGGCCTCGAAGCGCAAGCTCAACTCCTGCTGCCCTTCGGCCAGATCGCGCGGCCCCGGCAGTACCGCAAAACGCGTGCTGCGATGGTTGGGCAAGCTCGTGGAATCCGCCCCTCCCACGAGACCGGTCTGCGCGAGGTACTCGCGCGTAGCGCTGCGATCAAACAGCACCACGTTTTGCTCCGACCCGGGCTTGTTGCCCGTGATAAACCCCGCAAGCCCGTGTGCAGTCCACTGGGCGGCCACGTGCTGGCGCAGCAGCTCCAGGCGCACGAGCACGGCGCCCTGCGTGTCAAAGTCCGCCTGGAACAGGTCCGTTTGTATGCGAACGATCTCTGCGGGGCCCGAGGCTGCACCCGGCTTTGCTTCCTCGCCCGGCACGGTACCGTTGCGCGCGGGATTTTGCGCTGCGGGCGCGCTTGTCTCGGCGCTCGGTGCGCTCGGGGCCTTAAGTTCGGTCGGCGCCTTGCTCGCGCTCGTGACTGCGGAAGGAAAGAAAAATGCGTGCCGCCCCTGGTAGACCTGCCAGCGGTCCCACAGCAGGATCAGCGACATGCCAAAGACCACCCAAATTATCGTGCGCTGAAATTCCATGATCCGCCACGTCTCCGCATAGAGGCGGCGCCGGCACCCCGGCCGGCACCCGATTCCTCAGTTGCCATCGTGTTTTCCGTTCCGTGGCACCGAACCCTCGTGCCCGCATTCGCCGCCGGCGCACCGCCCCGACCCCGCAAACGCACCGTCTGGCACCGGATCCCATCCGCCTGCATGCCAAGGGTGACAACGTAGCAGCCGGCGGGCCGCAAGCAGGCAGCCGCGCCACGGGCCGTGGCGCTCGATGGCCTCGATGGCGTACTGCGAACACGTAGGCGCGAAGCGGCACTGGTTACCGAGCCAAGGGGAGAGCGCGAAGCGATACGCGCGCAAGGCGAGAAGGAGCGCGCGCGTCATGTCCTCGCACCCGTGCGCTCGGCACCCAGCGGCGCGCGGCGCGCGTCTTCTCGCAGTAATTGCCGCCGCAATTCCTCCAGCAGACCATCGGCCTGGCGCCGCAGTTCGGCCTTGACCGATGACCAGCTCGCCTGGCTGCGCTCGGGCAGCGGAGCCTTAAGTCGCAGCACGATGTCCACACAACGCGTGCGCGCCGCCGCGATCAGCTCCTCGCTGGCGTGGCGGGCGGCTTCCCGCAGCACGCGCCTGACCGTGTTGCGCACGAAAGCCCGCCGGGCTTGGTGGCGCGAAACCGTCATGCCGAAGCGAACCTGCGCCGTCGCAGCGTCAGGCGCCGTCGTTTCGGTTTGTATGCGGGCAGGCTCAATGAGCGCGCTCATTGCGATCCAGCGGCGTGATGCGCGCCAAGGTGCAAGCGCGGGCGAATGGGAGGCAAACTGTGGCGCGCGCAGCAGGCGCTGGCGCTTGCTCCAGCGACGGGCAGCGCGCAGCGCCGGCTCAGACGGCGAGCCGTTTGCGGCCTTTGGCACGCCGGGCATTGATGACCGCACGCCCGCTTCGTGTGCTCATCCGTTCGCGAAAGCCGTGCGCACGCTTGCGCTTGACGACGGACGGCTGGTAGGTACGTTTGGTGGCCATTTACTTTCCCCAATCCGGAACGCGCCCCGCCCCGTACGCGGGGCGCGCGACGCCCTCGCTTGCACGGCGAGCGAAAAGCCTGCTATTAGACGCGAGAAGGGGGGAATTCGTCAAACCGACGAAGGTCCGGCAGCGCCGCCGCGGGCCGTTTTTGCCAAGAGCGACGAGCCGCACCGCGGTCCGTCGGCGCGCGGGTCCGACGTACGGGTTGCGCTGCGGTAGCGATCACTTACTGTCGTGCCATCCATGATGGTTCGGGGCTCCATCTTCCTCCTTTGCGGGCAAAATTCCCTTCGGCCTTGTGGATAACCTCGGCGAGGAAGGCTACAATAAACGCTTTCCGCTGGCCAAAGCACGCGCCGGGCTGGCGGCAGAAACTCCGGCACCGCAAGCTCTTGGCAGCCGGGTCCAACGGGGGCGGGAGACACAGCGGTGCGGCGCCAAGCGCTGCTGCCGGGCGCGGCGGGGGATACGAATTCGCATGCTCAGCTTTTGGCAAGATTGTTCGCGCGTCCTGGAACGCGAACTCACTCCACAACAGTTCGCCGCCTGGATCAAGCCGCTCAAGGCGATCGAGTTCGATGCGAACAGCGGCAACATCCACCTCAGGGCACCCAACCGCTTGAAACTCGACGCGGTGCGCGCGCAGTTTGCCGCACGCATCCAGGCCGTGGTCTCCGCGGTCCTCAAGCGTCCGGTCAACGTGTTCTTTGAGCTCGAGGCCGCTGACGTGCCGGCTCCCGAGGAATTGCAAGACGGCGCGGAAACGGAACTGGCGCAAAGCGAGGAGACGACCGAGGAGGCGGCGCCGCCATCGAGTTCTCCGCTCCTCTCCACCCCTTCGGAGAGCCTCGAGCGGGCACGCTTGAATCCGGCGCTCACGTTCGACACATTCGTAACGGGCAAGGCCAACCAGCTCGCGCGCGCCGCGGCGATGCAGGTGGCGGAGAATCCCGGCGGCTCCTACAACCCCCTTTTTCTCTACGGCGGCGTGGGCCTGGGCAAGACGCACCTCATCCATGCCGTGGGTAACGCGATTCTGGCGCGACGTCCTGCCGCCAAGGTCCGATACATTCACGCAGAGCAGTACGTCAGTGATGTCGTGCGCGCCTATCAGCGCAAGGCGTTTGACGAATTCAAGCGCTACTACCACTCGCTCGACTTGCTGCTCATCGACGACATCCAGTTCTTTGCGGGCAAGAGCCGCACGCAGGAAGAATTCTTCTACGCCTTCGAGGCGCTCGTGGCCGGCCGCAAGCAAATCATCATTACGAGCGATATCTATCTCAAGGAGCTGCGCGACATCGAGGACCGATTGGTATCGCGCTTCGCCTCGGGACTGACGGTGGCCATCGAGCCGCCCGAGCTTGAGATGCGTGTGGCCATTTTGATCAAGAAGGCCGAACTCGAGGGTGCCGAACTTGCCGAGGACGTGGCGTTTTTCATCGCCAAGAACCTGCGCAGCAACGTGCGCGAACTCGAGGGCGCGCTGCGCAAGGTGCTTGCGTTTGCCCAGTTCCACGGACGTACCGTCACGGTGGAACTCGCACGCGAGGCGCTCAAGGATCTGCTCTCGGCGAGCACCGGGCAGGTGACGGTCGAACTGATTCAAAAGACCGTCGCCGACTACTACAAGATCAAGGTCTCCGACATGTACAGCAAGCGCCGTCCCAGCAACATCGCGGCGCCACGGCAGGTTGCCATGTATCTCGCCAAGGAGATGACACAAAAGAGCCTGCCCGAGATCGGCGAGCTTTTCGGGGGTCGTGACCACACGACAGTCCTGCACGCGGTGCGCAAGATTGCCGAAGTCCGGTCCAAGGACGCGGTCCTGAACCACGCGCTGCATGTGCTCGAACAGACGCTCAAGGGCTGACGGATGGGCGTAACGGGAATCGGTTCGGCTCTTGCAGGTGCGGAACATCCTGTGCGCAAGTGCCATTTGCCTGGGGACAAAATCGGAGAACTTCGGCACTTTTCGCCGCCATCCCAAACTTGTCCCACCTTGTCCACGCGATTGCACGGTTCGCGTACGGACTTGTCCACGGGCTTTGCCCTGGTCCAAGGCCTTGGTGCGAGGGCATTTATCGGGCTTATCCCCAACTTGCTTGGCCCTTTACTACTTACTACTACGAAAGGGATATAAAAGATGCAACTCGTCAAAGCGCCCCGCGACGCGGTGCTCCGGCCGTTGCAAGTGGTCAGCGGAATTGTCGAGCGGCGGCAGACTCTGCCGGTGCTTGCCAATGTCTTGCTGCGGCGCGAAGGCGAGCGGCTTTCCTTTACGGCGACCGACCTGGAGATTCAGATCGAGACGAACGCGGAATTCGGTGCCTCCAAGGAGTCGGGTGCGACGACCGTGTCAGCTCGCAAGCTTGTAGAGATTTTGCGCGCACTGCCCGACACGGAAGTTTTGCTGTCCTACGCCAATCGCAAGCTCTCGATCCAGGCCGGGCGCAGCAAATTCAGTCTGCAGACGCTGCCCGCGGAGGAGTACCCGACAGTTGCGCAGGCGCCGGCGGCGGTCGACTTTACGATCCCGGCATCCTCGCTCAAGCACCTCTTGTCGATGGTGCACTACGCGATGGCAGCGCAGGACATCCGCTATTACCTCAACGGAATGCTGCTGGTGATCGAGGGCACGCGCGTGCGGGGCGTGGCCACCGACGGGCACCGCCTGGCGCTGTGCGAATTTGAGAGGCCCGATTCGTCGGGCTCGATCGAGGTCATCGTTCCGCGCAAGACGGTGCTGGAGCTGGGCAGGCTGCTGCCCGATGGCGACGAGGCCGTGCGCATCCAGGTGGCCGCCAATCAGGTGCGCTTTAGCTTTGGCTCCATCGAGCTCGTCTCCAAGTTGGTCGAGGGAAAATTTCCCGATTATGCGAAGGTCGTTCCGCTGAACAATCCGAAGACCTTCCTCGTCGACCGCAACGAACTGATGCAGGCTCTGTCGCGAGCGGCGATCCTCACGACGGAGAAGTTCAAGGGCGTACGGTGGGTTCTTGCCCCGGGCTCTCTCAAGGTGAGTTCGACCAACACGGACCAGGAGGAGGCGCTTGAAGAAATCGAGATCAGCTATGAGGGAGAAAGCCTCGACATCGGATTTAACGTCACCTACCTGCTCGACGTGCTGAGCAACCTCAAGTGCGAGCAGATTCGGGTTTCCCTTGGCGATGCGCTGGGCAGCGCGCTCATTACGCTGCCCGATTCGGATCGCTTCAAATACGTGGTTATGCCGATGCGCATTTGAGGCAGCGCCGCACGATCGTTTTTTTGAAGGCTCAATTCGAATGTCTGCAGTACCGAACGATTTTGCCAGCCGGCCCGAGGACGCTCTGCAGCCCTCGGCCTCAATGAACGCCGCCGGCGCGGCGGGCGACTCCTTGGAGCGTCCCGCCCCCGGTGGCAACGGCTCCGTGTCCGACGCCGATTACGGCGCAGCGAGCATCCAGATCCTGGAGGGACTGGAGGCGGTGCGCAAGCGTCCCGGTATGTACATCGGCGACACCCAGGACGGGACCGGCCTGCATCACATGGTCTTCGAGGTGGTCGACAATTCCATCGACGAGGCCCTGGCGGGGTTTTGCGATGACATCACGGTTACGATCCATACCGACAATTCGATCTCGGTGATCGATAACGGCCGCGGCATTCCCACCGGAATCAAGTTCGACGACCGCAATGACCCCAAGCGCTCGGCCGCGGAGATTGCGCTCACGGAGCTGCACGCGGGCGGCAAGTTCAACCAGAACAGCTACAAGGTCTCCGGCGGACTGCATGGTGTCGGCGTCTCGTGCGTCAATGCGCTGTCACGCTGGCTGCGCCTGACGATCCGGCGCGACGGTCAGACGCACCAGCTCGAGTTCAAACGCGGTGAGGTCCAAAACCGGGCCGTCGCGCACGTCGATGGCGTGGCGGTTTCTCCCTTGCGGGTCATTGGCGAAACCGAAAAGCGCGGCACCGAAGTGCATTTTTTGCCGGACGAAGACATTTTCGGAACCATCGAGTTTCACTACGAAATACTGAGCAAGCGCCTGCGCGAACTCTCGTTTCTGAACAACGGGGTGCACATCCGGCTGGTCGACCAGCGCCACGGCAAGGAGGAGAGCTTCGCGTTCTCGGGCGGCGTTCGTGGTTTTGTCGAATACATCAACAAGAACAAGACGCCCCTGCACGGCCATGTCTTTACGGCCGCCGGCGAGTCCTCGCCGGCGGGCGTCAGCGGCGCGCGCATCGGGGTGGAAGTCGCAATGCAGTGGAACGACGGCTACAGCGAGAACCTCCTGGCTTTCACCAACAACATTCCGCAGCGTGACGGCGGCACACACATCACGGGGCTGCGTGCGGCGATGACCCGCGTCATCAACAAGTACATTGAGGAGCACGAATTCGCCAAACGGGCCAAGGTGGAAACGACCGGCGACGACATGCGCGAGGGCCTCACGTGCGTGCTCAGCGTGAAGGTGCCCGAGCCCAAGTTTTCCTCGCAGACGAAGGACAAGCTGGTGTCCTCCGAAGTGCGTCCGGCCGTCGAGGAAGTCGTCTTCAAGGCGCTGGAAGCGTTCCTCCAGGAGCGCCCGGCCGACGCCAAGATCATTTGCGGCAAGATCGTCGAAGCGGCGCGCGCGCGCGAGGCCGCGCGCAAGGCGCGCGAGATGACGCGACGCAAGGGGGTGCTCGACGGGGCCGGATTGCCGGGCAAGCTTGCCGACTGCCAGGAGCGCGATCCGGCCAAATGCGAGCTCTACATTGTCGAGGGCGATTCGGCCGGCGGTTCGGCCAAACAGGGGCGGGACCGCAAATTCCAGGCCGTGCTTCCCTTGCGCGGCAAGGTGCTCAATGTCGAGCGTGCGCGCTTTGACAAGCTCATCTCCTCCGAGCAGATCGCCACGCTCATCACTGCGCTGGGCACCAGCATCGGGCCGGAATTTAACCCGGACAAACTGCGCTACCACCGCATCATCGTGATGACGGACGCCGACGTGGACGGAGCGCACATCCGCACACTCCTGCTGACACTCTTTTATCGCCAGATGCCGCAGTTGGTCGAGCGCGGACATGTCTACATCGCGCAGCCACCGTTGTACAAGGTCAAGCACCAGAAAACGGAGAGCTATCTCAAGGACGACAACGACCTGTCGCGGTACCTGCTCGATCTTGCGCTCGAAGGAGCACGGCTCTATCCGAGTGCCGAATCCTACGCGGCGGCCCGTCCCATCACCGGCGAGGCCCTCGGGGAACTGGCCCGGCAATATGTGGCCGCGGCGGCGATCGTGCAGCGCCTCTCGCGCGTCATCGACCGGGGTGCGCTCGAGGCGATGCTCGAGGGCGTTTCGATCGACCTCAAGGACGAGGAGGCCGCGCGGGCAAGCGCCCAGAGGCTGGCCGCCGCCATCGGAGACGGCCAGGGCAATGGCGTCTCGGTGATGGCGCAGCGTGACGAACGTGTCGACAAGTACCGCCTGCGAATCGAGCGGCGCCAGCACGGGAACTGGAAAACCTCGACGATTGACGCGGATTTTCTGGTCGGCTCGGACTATGCCGTGCTGCAATCGGCCGCGCAGGTGTTTCGCGGTTTGCTGGGCGAGGGCGCGCGCGTGGCCCGCGGCGAAGGGGAACGCGGCAAGGAGGCCGTTGTCAGGGATTTCCGCGGGGCGATGCAGTGGCTGCTCGAGCAGGCCGAAAGCGGTGTGAGCAAGCAGCGCTACAAAGGACTCGGTGAGATGAACCCCGAGCAGTTGTGGGAAACGACTATGGACCCGGCCGTACGGCGCCTGTTGCGGGTGCAGATTGAAGATGCAATCGGCGCTGACGCGATTTTTTCGACACTGATGGGCGACGAAGTCGAACCGCGTCGGGTCTTCATCGAAGCCAACGCACTGGCCGCGGGCAACATCGACGTATAGCCCCCTCTCGATCCGAAGCGAAATCGTCAAGGTTCGGCCGACGGGCAATACAACAATACCGGCTGGCGACATGATTCCGATGTGCCGTCGCGCGGCTTGCCCGCTCCGATCAATTCCATTATAGTAGAAATGTGGAAAAGAGCGAGATAATACGCAGCCTCTCGGCGCTGGCCCACCCGGTTCGCCTCGACGTCTTCCGCGCGCTCGTCGTTCGGGGCCGGTTTGGCCTGACCCCGGGCGCGATATCAGAGGGATTGGGGATTCCCGCCGCGACGCTTTCCTTCCACTTGAAAGAACTCGTTCACGCGGGGTTGGCCACCCAGGAGCGTGCGAGCCGCAACCTCATTTATCGGGCTGCCTACGGCCACATGAACGACCTCCTGACCTACCTCACCACGAATTGCTGCGAGGGCGAAAGCTGCTTGGTGCGGCCCGACGTCGAATGCAACTGCTAAGGGAGCCGGCATGAAGCGATTCCACGTTCACGTTCACGTCGATGATTTGGGCGCGAGCATTGCGTTTTACAAAGCGCTCTTCGCAGCCGAGCCGGTCCGCATCGAGCCCGACTACGCCAAGTGGATGCTGGAGGATCCGAGGGTCAATTTTGCCATTTCGACGCGCGGGGCCATACCCGGTATCGATCACTTGGGCTTTCAAACCGATACCGAGGAGGAGCTGACGGAACTGAAGTCGCGGGCGCAGGCCGCCGACTTGGCGCTGCTCGACCAGGGCACGACAACGTGCTGCTACGCGCGCAGCCAAAAGCATTGGGTCACGGATCCGCAGGGAATCGCTTGGGAGCATTTCCACACGCTGGGCAACATTCCGGTCTTTCGTGAAGAACTCGCCTCCCACGCGTCTACGTCGGCTTGTTGCGTCACCGTCGCTCCGAAAGGCAAACCGCTGGGCATTCCCGTAGAGGGCAGCTCGTCCTGCTGCTAGCCGATGCCGACCAACGTCCTGATCCTATGCACGCACAATTCGGCGCGCAGCGTGCTCGCCGAAGGGATGCTCAACCATTTGGCGGCGAAGGAGAAAAAAGACGTCCGGGCATTTAGCGCCGGAAGCAACCCAAGCGGTCGAATCAATCCGATCGCCCTGGAGGTCCTGGCGCGTGCCGGAATCGATGTTTCGGCGTTTCGCAGTAAGAGCTGGGATGAATTTGCAGCGCCGACGGCCCCCTCGCTGCGAGTCGTCATTACCGTATGCGATAGCGCCGCCGCCGAGGCCTGCCCCTACTGGCCGGGGAGCCCGGTGAAGGTGCACTGGGGATATCCCGATCCTTCGAAGGCGCCCGAGACCGATCGGCGCAATGCTTTCGAGCTGACCCGTCAGGCCATCGGCTACCGGATGCTGCAACTCCTCGATCTGCCGCTCGCATCGATGAGCAACGAGGATCTTCAGCGGGCTCTGCTGGCAATCTCGCAGACGTGAACGCGCGAAGAATACTGGCAGAGCTGTTGGGCACAGCCCTGCTGCTTGCGGTCGTGATCGGTTCGGGGATCATGGCGCAGCGCCTTAGCGCAGGCAACGACGCAATCGCGCTCCTTGCCAATGCGCTGGCCACCGTTGGTGGCCTTTACATCTTGATCGAGGCGCTCGGGCCGGTCAGCGGGGCGCACTTCAACCCCGCCGTTTCCCTCATGATGACCTTGCGCGGCGCGCTCGCACCGCGCTTGCTTGCGCCCTATGTCGCGGCGCAGTTGACGGGGGCTGTCCTCGGCGCCGGTCTCGCGCACGCCATGTTCGGCCTCGATGTCGTGCAATGGTCTGAAAAGGTTCGGTCGGGGACGGGACAATGGATGGCCGAGTCGGTTGCCGCTGCAGGCCTTATTCTGGTCATCGTACGCGCGCCATCCGGACGAGCGCCTGCAATGGTCGCCGCCTATATCGGAGCCGCGTATTGGTTCACCTCCTCGACCTCCTTTGCCAACCCGGCGGCAGCTTTTGGTCGAATGTTCAGCAATACGTTCGCGGGGATTGCACCGGCAAACGTCCCCGGCTTTGTGCTCGCCGAGCTTGTTGGGGCCGCAATCGGGCTTGGTATCTGTACGATGCTCGAAGGCGATGACGAGAAGCCCGCCCGCTCCACAGGCTAGCCGTGTCCGCAAATCGGCCGCCTGAAAGTCGAATCGGGGTCGAGAGTGATGGTCGCTTGAAGGTGGATCGGTAGCCCACAGTTCGTCGGGCCGACGGGGACGATCTCAGGGAACTCGAGGCGTGCCGAAGGCCGCCGCCCCAGATCTGGGCCGGGTTCCGGTAAGCTTGGCGCCGGCACCGAAATCGCTATAGTGTGTGCCATTGAGGCGACGCGACGCAGGCGTGGGGCGCGATGCAATTGCACAAGACTGACGACCTTCGCACCATCGCCTTTGTCGGCCATGGCGCGTCCGGAAAGACCACGCTCGTCGAGGCATTGCTGGCGAAGTCGGGGATGATCGGCGCGCCCGGCAGTGTCGAACGCGGAACGACGGTTTGCGACCAGGATCCGCTCGAGAAGCAGGCACTGCACTCCCTTCGCGCGGCGGTCTGCCATCTCGATTACAAGGGCGTGCGCGCGCATCTGATCGACACGCCGGGCTACCCTGATTTCCTGGGCCAAGCGCTCGGGGCGCTGGACGCGGTCGAGACAGTCGCCGTGGTCATCGATGCGGCCGCCGGAATCGAGCTCATGACCCGGCGAATGATGGATTGGGCGCGCGACCGCAACCTTTGCCGTGTCATCATCGTCAACAAGATCGATCGCGAAAACATCGACCTGCCAGGATTGCTCCAGAGGCTGCGCGATGCCTTCGGCCCCGAGGTGCTGCCCATGAACCTGCCAGCCGGCGGCGGCACCCGCGTCATCGATTGCTTCGCCGGGGACCCAGGCGAGACCGATTTCCTTTCGGTGGGCGAGGTGCACCGGCAGGTGCTCGAGCAGATCGTCGAGGTCGACGAGATGGCGATGAATCGCTATCTCGAGCAAGGCGACATCGACCCGACCTTGCTCCACGAGACGCTGGAGCAGACGCTGCGCGAGGGTCACCTGGTGCCGGTCTGCTTCGCTTCGGGGCGCACCGGCGCGGGCGTCATGGAACTGCTTGAGGTGATCCAGCGCCATCTGCCGCATCCCGGCGAGGGGAATCCCCCGCAGTTCGTGCGGTCCACCGACGGAAGCGTGTTCCATTCCAAGCCGGACCCGGCCGGGCATGTCCTGGCGCACGTCTTCAAGGTCGTCAACGATCCCTATGTGGGACGCATTGGAGTCTTCCGTGTCCACCAGGGATCGATCACGCCCAATTCCCTGCTCTATATCGGCGAGGCGAAGAAGTCGTTCAAGGTCGGGCACCTGCTTGCGCTTCAGGGCAGGGACACGATCGAGGTAACAGCGTTGGTGCCGGGCGACATCGGCGCCGTGGCCAAGATTGATGATGTTGTCTTTGACTGCGTGCTGCACGATTCGCACGACGAGGATTTCGTGCGGATGCGGCCGCTCGCCTTTCCTCAGCCCATGTACGGTCTGGCGCTGACCCCGAAGCGTCGCGGCGACGAGGGGCGTGTGTGGGATGTTTTGGCGAAGATCGCCTCGGAGGATCCGACGCTCGCAATCGATCACGACGCGGTCCAGAACGAGACCGTGGTGCGAGGGCTGTCGGAACTGCATTTGCGATCGGTGCTGGAACGCATGACGTTGCAGTTCCGGCTCGAGTTCACGACGAGGCCGCCGCGCGTGCCCTACCGCGAAACGATCACCGTGCAGGCTGCCGGGCACGCGCGGCACAAGAAGCAGACCGGCGGCGCCGGCCAGTTCGGCGAGGTGTATCTGCGCATTGAGCCGCTGGAGCGCGGCGCGGGCTTCGAGTTCATCGATCAGGTCAAGGGCGGTGTCATTCCGCACCAGTTCATGCCGGCAGTCGAAAAGGGCGTACGGGAGGTGCTTGCCACCGGTTATCTGGCCGGCTTCCCGATGCAGGACCTGCGGGTGGTCGTCTACGACGGCAAGCACCACCCCGTCGACTCCAAGGAGGTGGCGTTCGTCGCCGCCGGGCGCAAGGCGTTCCTTGACGCGCTCGCGAAAGCCGAACCGATACTGCTCGAGCCGATTGTCCGGATCGAGGTCGTCTGCGCCCACAGTCAGATCGGCGACATCGCGGGCGACCTATCGTCACGCCGCGGCCAGGTCAACGGCAGCGACGAACTCGGCGCCGGGACGACGCGCCTGCGCGGCACGGTTCCGCTGGCCGCGCTCGACGGCTACGCGAACCGCCTCAAGGCAATCACCCAAGGCTCCGGGAGCTACTCGATCGAGTTGTCGCACTACGATCCTGCGCCGCCGGCTCAACAGCAGGCGTTTGCGCAAGACTACGCCCGTCGCCACGCTGACACCGGCGAGTAACGCCCGCCGTCTGCGCGAGCCGTGTCACTTGTCTGCGGCCGTACCGCGTACGGGTCTCGGTTGCGCGCCAGAGGGTTTGGCGGCCGAGAAACGCGATCTCAAAGACGCGTTCGATGACTTTTTTTGCACGAGCTCGCCGCTTGCCACAACATCACGGGCCACGGGCCGGTCGTCCGCGAGTGCTGCGGGCACGGAGGTGTCGTCGATTGTCCGCGCAGTGTGTTGAGAGCGTCCCGTATCCGCAACGAGCATCCGGCCGTCGACCGCTCTCACCTGGTGGTGCCGATGCGCGGCACAGCAACGACGTGCTTGAACAAGGCGATTGCCGAAAAGACCGGCGGGGATGTCGGGGCTGTCCCCATGAGCGTCGTCCGCCACCCGATCCGAGGAAGGACGCCATTGAACGGTTTGCGCGAAAACTCGCGCGTCGTCTTTCGCTGTGCGCTCGAAGCCCGTACTCGGCACAAGCCAACGGCCGCTTGGGCTCGATTGCACGAATGAGCTACCATGGTGCCTTGCTGCGCACGGTCGATCGACCCGCGGGCGCGCTTCATGCGGTCCCTGCTCTTCCGTCTTGCAGGCGTTGGTTCGACGGCAGTATCGGACTTCTTCCGGATGGCGTGACCTTGCTCACCTGTACCCGAAGCGACAAAGGTTACGTGGAGCTGCGCGCGTCGTTTTCGGGCCACAAGAACGGCCGGTCTTGTCTGTACAATGCGGCCTTCGCTGGCCTGCGCCGAATGGGCGATCCAATTTAGGTGAGTAGAGCGATCCAGGAACGGCCGAACTCCCTTTCGCGATCGAAGTCGCGCAATTTGGCGTCGCACCATCAGGGCGTTACGGATCGGACTCGGCAGCGCGTGCCATGGCAGTGATTGCAGTTATCAACGGCAAGGGGGGCGCGGGCAAGTCCACGGTTTCGTCGCACCTGGCGGCGTACTGCGCCATACGGAACCCCGAGGTCGTTTTGTGCGACCTCGACCCGCAAAGGTCGACGGAGATCTGGCTCAAGCTGCGCCCCGCGAGTTCCGCGAAGATCCGTGGCCACAGCCTTGCGAGCTCCTTTACGCATCCTCCCACAGACGCGCGGCACGTCGTCATCGACACGCCCAGCGGCTTCCAGGGTATGCCCTACCTGCGGCTCATGATGTACGCCGATGCGGTGCTCGTTCCTACCGCCTTCTCGATCTTCGACCGCGGCGCACTGGAGAATACCGTGCGCATGCTGCGGGCCGCCCCCCGGGTCGTCTCGGGTCATTGTGCGGTCGCCTGCGTGGGCACGCGCATCGACCCGACCTCCAACGATTCCGCGCTGCTCGAGACGATGCTGCGCGATCTTTCTGTGCCTTACCTCGGTGCCATCCCGATTGCGAGAGTCTACAGCCGCTGTCTCGAGCAGGGCTTATCGGTTTTCGATTTCCCCTCCGACGTCGCGCAGTGCCAGATGCCGCACTGGGCTGGGGTGATCACCTGGCTCGAGACGATCTTTGCGAAGGCCACGCGGCGCACCATTGCGCCGCGCCCTGTGACGCAGCGCTCCGCGCCCGCGCCGCGCCCCACGCTTGTCTCCTCGGTGATCCGCACCATCCCCCGGTTTCTTACGCGATAGTCCCGTGCGCCTTGTCGCGCGCCCGTTGGCTTCTCCGGCCCCCAAGCGAACGGTCGCACTGGTCGCGCGCCGTTCGA
>DASPPB010000078.1:0-16232 GCA_035625725.1 Burkholderiaceae bacterium | reverse complement strand
TCTCCACGAGCGTGACGGACAGACGCTCACCGAGCTGTGCGAGCACATGCAGATGACAAGACAGGCGGTCACGCAGCATTTGCATTTGCTGCAAGACGCGCAGCTTGTCGCAACAATGTGGCGGGGTCGCGAAAAGTTGCATTATCTAAACGCCGTGCCGTTGCAACGAGTCTACGAACGCTGGATTCGCAAGTTCGAAGTTTCTCGGCTGCAGGCGCTCGAGTCGCTCAAACGCCGCCTTGAGGGAGATGAAAATGGGTAAGTCGACTTTCGTCTACACGACCTATATCAGGACCACCGCCGAAAAGCTCTGGACGGCATTGACGTCGCCGGATTTCACGAAGCAATACTGGTTCGGAATGCACATGCAGACCGACTGGAAGACGGGTTCCCCCTGGCGCCTGTGCTTCCCCGACGGACGCATCGCCGATACCGGCGAGGTGCTGCAAGCCGATCCGCCCCGCCGACTCGTACTGCGCTGGCGCAACGAGTGGGATTCGGAAATGAAGGCCGAAGGCGACGCGCTGTGCACCATGTTGCTCGAGCCCTTTCAGGGCGCCGTCAAGCTCACGATTACGCACGAAATCGACCGCGACCGCTCCGTCTTCATCGAGAAGGTCTCGGGAGGCTGGCCGCGCATCCTGAGCAATCTCAAGTCGCTGCTCGAGACGGGTCAGCTTGCCTTTGCCGAGAACACTTGATTCGCAGTTGCGGAGGTCGACCGCACGCTTCGCACAATTTTTTGTAAGGTTCCGTGCAAAGCTTGCGGCAGCCCCTGGACGAGTTCGCATGCCTCGCGCCGCGGATCGGAACCAGGGCACGATGCGCGCTTCGAATCGAAGCAACCGCACCGAAGTTCTGCTGCGCGGGGGCTCGTTCGCAATGCCCTTTAGGGCCCTGCGAGGACCCAGGAAGACGCCTCCGGGGCGCGCGGGAGGGCTGCCCTGCAATCGGGCAGCGATTTGTGCATGATAGGCGTGGCGATTGCATGAAGTTCGTCCTTTTCTTGTAGAAGCAGCGGCCGCCTTACGACGCGCAGCAGGCCGTGACTCGCTCGGTGCACTAACTTACGGGCCTTTTTTTCGCGAGACCCTGAGGGGATTCGAAAGACGGACCACGTTGTGCGGTATGTCAGGAGCCCTCCGATGCTCGGCGTTCCTTGGAAGCAGGTACCGTGAGTCGTCGGCTCCGCGGTGCACTGGTATGCGTCGTTTGTGCCTGGGCTAGCGCCGTTGCGCGGGAGCCTGCAATGAACCAACCTCCGGTCGGTAACGAGGTCCGTGACATCGCAGCATTCGAAGAAGTCGAAGAGGGTCGTCTCGCCGCTGCCCAGGGCGCCATCGCCCGGCTGATTGCGGCAAAGGGCCCTAGGAGCATCGAAAACACACTTGTTCCCTACGACGAGGCAATCGGCCAGCTCAATGCGGCCTCCTACCTCTCCGACCTGGTGCAGAAGCTGCATCCGGACGCCCGCTTTCGCGACCAAGGCACGCAGATGAACACGAGGGCGAGCGCCGCAATGAGCGCGCTTGCGTTGAACCGGCAGGTCTATCTCGCTTTAGCGGCTATCGATCTCTCAAACGCCGAGCCCGCAACCGCCTACTACGTGCGTCGTCAGCTCCTGGAGTTTCGTCTGGCCGGAGTCGACAGGGACGAGGCGGCACGCGAGCGACTCAAGAGCCTCAATGAATTGCTCTCCCAAGACGAGTCGGCGTTCGAACGCAACATCGCCGATGGCACGAAATCCGTCGAGGTGACCGACGCGTCGGAATTCGATGGTCTGCCGCAGGACTTCATCGACCGGCACAAGCGCGGAGCCGATGGAAGGATCCG
The DNA here is from genome assembly GCA_035625725.1 of Burkholderiaceae bacterium. GTDB lineage: Bacteria > Pseudomonadota > Gammaproteobacteria > Burkholderiales > Burkholderiaceae_F > GJ-E10. The sequence continues at coordinate 14,399 of DASPPB010000078.1, read as the reverse complement.
CATTTCAACCAGCCACCCCGACCTATTTGCAGTGCTGAAATACGCAAACAGCGATCGGCTCCGGCGCGAGCTGTGGCAGGCCTGGCGGACGCGCGCCTACCCGCAAAATCGCGACGTGCTGCGCGACATGATGCGGGTGCGCTTCGAGATCGCCACGACGGTCGGGTACTCGTCCTGGGCCCAGTACAACGCTGCGGACAAGATGATTGGCAACGCGCAAAACCAGGAGAAATTCATCGAACAACTCCGGGCGGCGGCGCGTCCGGCAATGCAGCGCGAATTTGCGATTTTGCTCGCGGAAAAACGCAAATCCGACCCGCAGGCCACGGAGATCTTCAGCCACGAGCTCATGCGCCTCTCGGAACTCGTGCGCCGTTCCCGTTACGACTTCGACTCCCGCAGCCTTCGGCCGTACTTGGCCTACGAGTCGGTGAAGCAGGGAATCATGGCCACCGCAGCGGCCCTTTTTCGCGTTGGTTTTCGGCAGCAGCCCGACACACCTGCATGGGATCCCTCGGTGGAAACCTGGCTTGTGCTCGAGGGCGATCGGGTGATCGGCCGCTTCTATCTTGATATGCACCCGCGTGCGGGCAAGTCCAGCGGCGCTCAGATGATTCCGGTGCTCGACGGAATTCGCGGCAAACAGCTGCCCGAGGCGGCGCTCGCGTGCAATTTTTCCCAGCCGAGCGCTGGTGAACCCGGTCTGATGGACTACGCAGAGGTGGTCACCTTTTTCCACGAGTTTGGCCACCTGATGCACCATATCTTGGGCGGCGGACAACGCTGGGCGGGTATCAGCGGAGTGAACGTGGAGACGGACTTCGTGGAAGCGCCGTCGCAGATGCTCGAGGAGTGGATGCACAGCCCCCAGGTGCTCGCATCGTTTGCGCGCCACTACAAGACCGGTGAACCGATTCCTCTCGAACTGGTCGAACGGATGAACCGCGCCGCCGCGTTCGGACGGGCCGGTTACGTGGGTTCGCAAATTGCGCTTGCGGCAGTGTCCTACGCAATCTACGACGCAGTGCCGTCCTCCGTTGATTTGGAAGAAACGGTGCTCGAGAAACTTCGGCGTTACACCCTCCTCACTCCCCTGGCCGCCGACGCCAGGCTGTACGCCTCCTTCGAGCATCTGGGGGGCTATTCGTCTGCGTACTACACCTACATGTTCGACAAAGTCATCGCGGAAGATTTTTTCGCGCGTTTCGATCGAGGCGATTTGCGGGCGGGCGACGTTGCGATGCGCTACCGGCGCGCGATCTTGGAACCCGGTGGATCGATGTCGGGCAACGAGATGGTGAGAAGCTTTCTTGGCCGCTCCCAAGACACGATCGCGTTCGAGCGTTGGTTAAACGAAGAGTTCGCGGGCACCGAGAACGACGACGCGGTTGGCTCCAGAAAATAGCGAGCCCGGGCGCCGACGGCGCGGCCGCGTTGCCCAGCGCAGAAGTGCGCCCCAGTGGCCTTGCTGATCGACTCCTGCTTCCGCGGCCTGCTTCCTTTGGCCGGGTGTGCTCGCGGAGTCCCGTTTGCCGGAGCCGGGCTCTGCCGGGTGGCCATGGCCGGCGACGGCACCTCGCTCGAGTTGTCGCGGCGCAAACCCATGGCCTGCAAGCTTCCGGGGCTTTCTGCGGGGATCTGCGTGGGACCCAATTGCCTCGTGAAACTCCACTCGCCCCGGGACCGCGTGCGAATTCCTCGCGCCCCAGGGACCGGTGCGACGCAGCGTCAATGCGTCTCGCGCTTGGGCGGCGCGCAGCGCGGTGTCGGTCGTGTCCTTCCGGCAACAGTCATGTCGTTGCTTGGGCATCTGACCTATAGTCACGCAGGACTGACAAGCTGCAAGGCACGGCCAGCGTTCGCAGCAGATCGTGCGCCATCGCTGGCGTTCAATGCACCGCGGCGGCGAGCAATGGATCGAAGGCAAGAGTTTTTTGCCCGCCGCGCGCGGCAAATATCCTCTCGAGCGCAAAGATAAGTAAGAAAACGGGGTCTCGCAACATGCCGGACGGCCACACCGACCTTAGAGTGCTCGAGTGGGTTCGCGCATACCGCAAGGAGTGGCTGGGTCCGGACTGCATCGGCGGCCTGACGGCTGCCGCAGTCGTGATACCCATGGCCATGGCCTACGCGACGATCGCAGGGCTGCCGTTGCAGATCGGCCTGTATACGGCGCTCGTGCCGATGCTCATTTATGCGGTACTGGGCAGTTCCCGGCCGTTGAGCGTGAGCACGACGTCGACGATCTCGATCTTGGTTGGCACGCAGCTTAGCCAAATCTCCCCGGAGGGAGCGGCCGTGGCGCTGTCGGGCGCGTTGGCGACGCTCACCCTCCTCGTGGGCGCCATGCTGGTTTTGGGATCGGTGCTGCGCCTGGGGTTTGTCGCTAATTTCATTTCACACCCGGTGCTCATCGGCTTTAAGGCCGGAATCGGGTTGGTCATCGTAGTCGATCAGATTCCGAAGCTCATGGGCATTCACTTTCCGAAGGGCCACTTTCTGCACAATGTGCTGGCAATCGTCGAACACGCGCCCGAGCTTTCCGTGATCACCTTGGCGGTCGGTCTCGCGACAATCGGCCTGCTGGTGGGAATCGAGCGGATTCGGCCGCGGGGGCCTGCACCGCTAATCGCCGTGGCCGCCGGGATCGCTGCCATGGGTCTGCTCGGACTGCAGTCCCACGGTGTTCAGACGGTTGGTCGGATCCCCGAGGGCTTGCCCTCGATCCGGATGCCGGACTTTTCCTTTCTGGAGGAATTCTGGCCGGCAGCCCTCGGTATCGCGCTCATGAGCTTTACGGAATCGATCGCGGCGGGGCGTGCATTCGCCACCGATGAGGAGCCCACGCCGCGCGCGAACCAGGAACTGCTTGCCACTGGTCTTGCCAATGTCGCTGGTGCGTTTGCCGGGTCGATGCCCGCCGGAGGCGGCACCTCGCAAACCGCCGTCAACCGCATTGCGGGAGCGCGCACCCAGCTCGCATCCCTCATCACGGCCGCCGTCACTGTCGTGACAATGTTCGTGCTCGCCCCGCTGATTGAATTGATGCCGCAGGCCACGCTCGCCGCGGTGGTCCTCATCTACTCGAGCGGGCTGATCCAGCCGGCGGAATTCCGCGCCGTGTTCCAGATCCGGCGCACGGAATTTGTGTGGATTCTGGTTGCTTTGGCAGGCGTGGTACTGCTTGGCACACTCAAGGGGATCGTGGTCGCGATCGTCGTTTCGCTGCTCACCCTTGCGTACCAGGCGGCCAATCCCCCGGTGTACGTACTTGGACGCAAGCCCGGCACCAACGTTTTTCGGCCGCGCTCCAAGGAACATCCGGAGGACGAGACCTTTGCGGGCTTGCTGCTGTTGCGACTGGAAGGGCGGGTCTTCTTCGTGAATGCCGAGCGCATCGCCGAAAAGATCAGACCCCTGGTTGCACAGGCCCAGCCCAAAGTGGTCGCGGTCGATCTGAGCAGTGTGCCGGACCTCGAATATACCGCGCTGAAAATGCTGACTCTCGCCGAAAAGAGATCCCGCGAACGGGGAATGTTGCTATGGCTGGTCGGCCTGGAGCCGGAAGTATTGCAAGTGGTGCAACGATCGCCCCTGGGAGCAACGCTGGGCCGCGAACGAATGTTCTTTAACCTCGAGCAAGCCGTCGCGAAGTACCAGGCTTTGCAGGCGCAGGAGGCCAGCCACTAACCGGGAGCGAAGGCGGTTGCCGGCAAGGCGCATCTTGCCGCGCCTGACCGCAGGGTTGTTTTGAACCCACTAGCGCCGGTGCCAAAGCTTGCCAAGGACGTCGCCCAGGGCGATGAGCGCCGCCGTCCGCACCGATGGTCGCTGCAGCAGACGAACGGCGAATTCGAATAGCGCCCACCCAGGGTTTGCCTGGACGCGGTCCAGTCGGGCCTTGATGGTGGCGCGCTGCAGTTGGGCCGAGAGCACCAGCAGTTCACGTCGCCGCGCAAGGAGTTGGAGTCTGGTCATGGCACCGTCTTGTCGAGCGCGTCTTCGTCGCCTTTGAGGACAGTGACGGTCGCATCAAAGAGGGGCTTGCGCCGGCCGCCGGCGAGCAGCAGCCAGACAAAGGCGATGACGCCCAAGAGAAGAACTACCAGCGCGATGATCCCCAGCACGACTCCGCGCTGCTCGGCCGGTGTGGAGAGCACGATCCACGCGGCAACGAGCAGCAAACCGCACAAGATGAGGTTTAAGGCAGCCACTGCGATCAGCAAATCGCGAATGACGCGCGCCTTTTCCTCCTGGATCTCGACGCCCAGCAGTTCCAGGCGCGTGCGCACCACGCGGATGCTGCTGGCGGCAAAGCCGCGCACGCGCCCCACGGCCCGGCCCGCATCCTGCGCCATCAGTCCAACTCTACCGGCGTCCGATGAGATAGCCGACAAGCGCGCCAAAAACCGCGACAACACCAATGGCTTGCCAGGGGTTGTGGTGCACATACTCGTCTGTCGCGTTGGCCGCGGCTTTCGCGCTGTCAACAACGCTTGATTGCATATCGCCCAAGCGTTCGCGCGCTTGGTTAAGCGAAGCCTGTACGCGGCTTTTCATCGCCTTGACCTTGGCGTCCCCGTCGTTGCCCAGTGCCTGCAGCAGTTCCTCGGCGTCCGCAACCACGTTCTTGAAGTCACGCGCCAGAGCCTGCGCTTTGTCCGCGCTTTGCGCGCTGGGATGCATAAAAGCCATGATCATCTCCCTTTGGTTCATCTTGCAAATGCGAAACCGGCGCGCGCAACCCAACAGGTGCTCATCCGATCTGCGCGCACCCCCAAGGCTATGTAAAACAAACTTAAACCAACGCCGTCGTGAGCCGCAACCGAAAAGACGGCCGCCCTTGGTCTAGCGCAAGAAGACGACCGAATTCCGGTCTCGTGCCGCCACGATGAGATCCCCAGAGGCGCTCGCACAGCCACCCGCCAGCGTCGCAGCGCTTAGATTCTTCGGACGCGTTCGGTAGGAGTGAACGGACTGCATAGGTCCCCAATGCGCGGCTGCGTTCTTTTTGTTGGCCTTGCGCGGGCGCTCGCACGCTGGCCCCGTTGCGGCAAGGGTTGCTAGGCAGACCTGGTCTCTTTGGCAAGCCGTGCATCGGGCAAGCAACATTGGTTGGGGCCCAGCGCCGGCGTAATCAGGCCGGCGATTGCATGGCTTCCTCGGGGTGGCGCACGTGCACTTGGCCGGGTGCCATCCAATTTGGCGCCCGTTGTCTTTTCCGCGGCAACCAAGTGCCGCGGCCTCTTTGGCGCGTCAATCGTCCGCAAGAAATGCCCCTGCTCCAAAACAGCTCGCCTGCGCTGCCCCCTGGGCGACCGATTCGCGCGAGCCAAAGAGCCGAAGGACCGAACGCGCGCAGAGCCCGAGCGCGTAGCGTCGCGATGCGCCGCTGCAAAATCGGCAGTGCACTCGACCGTCGGGGCCGAGAGGTCGTGCGCAACAATGGTGCGGTCGAACCGCACCCGCCAAAAGGGGCAGCCGTTTCGGCCCGCGGTGCGCCAGAGCTAGCGCGCCGGCCGGTGCAAAGTCCTTCAACGCGTCATCGAAGTCCCAAGGTGCCTTGGTCGCAGCGCCCGGCTCGTTGCGCCGCTCGCTATCGTCCGCGCACCGTGTCCCGCCGCGGAGTTGCTCAGTCCGCGGGGTCGACCGCCGGGGCGCAACGTGAAGCCGGCCGACGGTTTTTCTCCCACTACGTTTTCCTTCGGATCCACGCCGCAGCCCCGTGCCCGGATGTCGACGCGGTTTGGACTGCTCCGACGGTGCGTAGACGAGCCAAACGGATGACCCAGTCCGTGGGTGCGCCGGCTCTCATGTGTGCGGCGCGCGTGCCGATAGGCTGAGAAGGGGGGTAATCCGCCCGCAAATTGCTCCGGCGGTTGGCGACTGCAGTCGGTGCCGGGGTTTGTGCAATTTGGAACCGAGGCGTGCTCGCCGTGCAACGTTGTCTCGTTCGCTCTTGGGCTGCAATGGGGATGCGAAATCACCACCTTCGTGGCCCACGGCTGTCGTGGATGCACGATCTGGCACTGGCGTCGCTGTTCGCGTTTGCGGCAGCCTTCGCGATGGATCGGTGCCACGCGCAAATTGCCGTGAGCTCGCTGCTCGCGCAGCGACTGAATCTGGCAGCACCCGTCGTCCGTGCGCCGATCTTTCCCTTCCTGTGGCCGCTTCGCTTCAGCAAGTCTCTCGACTACGGTCCGACACCCCTGTACGCGGCAATCGGAGATTTCTTGGTCCGAACTCCCGATGGCTCCGCGCGCCAGATTACGGGCGCAAACGGCATGGCATCACCCGCGACTCGGGTCATGACGTCGCAGTACCTCGGTGCAGATCGGCCTGTAGATTCGACGGAAACGCAGACGAGAGGCAACAGTTTCGCCGAGCAGCGGCCCGACCTGCAAGATGGTGCAACCGGCGAGTTGAGCGCGGTGCGGTTCGTCCGCTACCGCCTGCCCTGGCTCGTAACCCCCGAGACCGCCGTTCCGGGCTTGCCGACGCTCACCATGCGCGGTGGTGATGCGGTTAGCTTCGAACTCATGGGCGGCACAATGGGGGGACGCAGCGGCGCCTATGGACAGTTGGTAGTGCGCTTTTAGGCTCTTGCGCCGAACGGACCCGGGAAAAACCGGGACGGTCGCTTGCGTATACGGTCTGAGAATGCGCGACCAAAAAACGGTTGCTTCCCATCGCAGCTTCGCGCTTGCTCTCGAGCCCACGCAGTGCGAAGCCGAGGCGGAGCGCACCGCGGCTCCTGGAGGCTAAACCCCGGCCAGCAAATCTGCCGGGCCGCCTTATGCTGAACCCCCGTGCCCACGCCGACGGACGGCCGGATGCGAAAACGGGCTGCCTCTCGACAAGGAACAAGCCCTCCCGGGGCAAAAACCGCGGAATGCGAGGATTTCGAGGGTCCGGCTGCGCCGGTGATCTGCTGGCCGCGTATGGCCAGGGAAGTCGGCCACGCCACTTCGCGGCTCGGTACAATGCGATCTATGAGGCGGGTCACGATACTGCGACCGGCCAGGAGCGATAGATGCCTATCTACGAGTACGCGTGCAATACCTGTGGAAACGAGTTCGAACTGTTGGTGCGCGCGGGCGCCGTTCCACAATGCCCCAGCTGCCATTCGACCGAACTCGGAAAAAGACTCTCCGTCTTCACGGCCACCGCGGCCGCTGAGCCGCCCCCGCGTATGGGTCCCTGTGCCTCTTGCGGTAACCCGAATGGCCCCGGTGCCTGTGCGCTGAGCTAAATCCGGATCACCAGAAGTAACCCCCGAGAGCCCGGGTCGGGCGCGAATCGGTGCGCCCGCACCAGGACGTCGCGCGTTTGAGGCCCCCGCTCGCCGTTGAAGTTTTCCTTGCGTACGCGCCGTTTCGCGGGCAACTCGCGTCGTCTGCAAGATCTCGCTGCGCAGTCGAATTGCGAATGAATCTCGTGCGCACGACGCACTTCGCCCTCGGGGATTGGGGGCCGCAAGCGCATGGGAAGCCGATGCGGACACCGCGCGTCAAGGGGCCGCGGAACCGGTTGGCAAGGCCCGTTGTGTGCGGTATCGAACTGCGAGCTCGATGCCGCGCGCCCCAAGGTATTGCGCGATCCTCGCCGCTTCCCCGACGTGGCCCAAGATGGGCCGCTGATAGGCCAGGACGCCTTTTTGCACCGCGCGTTGATGCACGGGCCAGCATTGACTAATGCGCGCACTCCGGGCACGATTCCGCAGCCTCAGAACCGTGAAAGGACAAGTTATGGCCCGGTCTTTCCTCGCTGCTTCCACTTTGTCGACGGCCGTCGGACTTGCGATGGGTCTGCAAGCGCTTGCGGCCAGCGCCGATGAGGCGGCGAACAAAGATATGGACAAGGAAAAGATGCACCAGACCGTCCAGGCCAACATGGCCCGCGCCAAAGCAAAGAATCTCGAAAAATGCTACGGCATCAACGCCGTCGGCAAGAACGACTGTTCGGAAGGTCCGCACTCCTGCGCCGGGCAGGCGACGGAGGCGCGCGAGAGCAAGTCTTTCGTGCTCGTGCCCGCCGGTGACTGCCTCAAGATCGAAGGCGGCAAACTCAAGGCAAGTTGATCGCCACGCACGGCTGCGCGGCAAAAAAAGCGGCATGCAGCGCCAAGTGATTCCGCAGGGTGCCGGAATCGGCCTTCGTTTTGCCCATCACGAAGCCGTTGTCGCTACGCGACCCCGGGTGCCCTGGTTCGAGGTGCACTCGGAAAATTATCTCGGTGGCGGCACCAATCTTCGCGTTTTGGAGGCGGTGCGTAAGGACTATCCCATCGCACTGCACGGCGTCGGCATGTCATTGGGAAGCGCCCAGGGCATCGATGTCGCGCACCTGGAGCGCGTTGGCGCGCTCATCGAGCGCATCGAACCGTGTCTGGTGTCCGAGCACCTGTCCTGGAGCGTCGTCGATGGGCATTACCTCGCCGACCTGCTACCCCTGCCACTGACCGAAGAAACATTGGAGAGGCTCTGCCGCAACGTCGATCAAGCGCAGTCGCGCCTTGGGCGGCAAATTCTTCTCGAAAACCCCTCGAGCTACTTGCGCTATCGGCACTCGAGCGTTCCGGAATGGGAGTTTCTCGCCTCGGTCGTGCAACGCACCGGTTGCGGCATCTTGTGCGACGTGAACAATGTTTTTGTGAGCGCCTGCAATCACGGTTGGAACGCAGCCGCGTATCTGGCTGCGCTGCCCGCGCACGCCATCGGCGAGATTCACCTGGCGGGTCACAGCTGCCGTCGCCTGAAGGACGATCGCGTGATCCGCATCGACGATCATGGCGGAGCCGTTGCACCCGAAGTCTGGCGTCTGTACGAGGACACGCTCGCACGCGTGGGTGCCGTGCCGACCCTGATTGAATGGGACAACAACATTCCGGCGCTCGATGTGCTGCTCGAGGAGGCGGCGCGCGCGCAAGTACTGCTCGATGCTCTTGGCACCGATGACAGGCAGCCCCTCGCTGCTTGAGGCGCAGCGTGCGCTGCACCGAGCCATCGTCGACCAGGAAGGTGGCGAATTGGAGCAGCTTCTCGCCTCGGACGCTTGGGCGATCGCCGGGGCGGTATCCGTTTACCGAAACACGATCTTCAGTACGCTCACCAGGGCACTGCGCCTTTCCTACCCGGCCGTCTATAAGCTGGTCGGTTCCCAGTTCTTCGAGGGCGCCGTCGAGACGTACTTACGCAAGCATTGGCCCGAGAGCGCCTGTCTGGATGACTTTGGCGCGGATTTTTCCGTATTTCTCGCTTCCTTCGCTCCGGCGGGCGAACTGTTCTATCTGGCGGATGTCGCGCGCCTGGAATGGGCGGTTCACCAGGCGCTGCACGCACCCGATGCGCCAGCGCTGCGCCTGGAGCGCCTGTTGCAACTCGATGATGCCCGGCGCGGGGCCGTGCGCTTTGTCGTCAACCCTTCCTTGCGCCTGCTCGCCGTTGGCACGTCCGCCGAAGCGATTTGGCGAGCGGTTTTGGAGCATGACGAGAGCGCGCTCGCGGGGATGCAAATTGCGCGAGCGCCTCGTTGGCTGATTGTCCAACGGACCCCCGACGGCGCCGCGGAAGTGGTGCGGGCGGAGGAGGGCGAGTGGCAGTTGCTGCAATTGCTGGCCTCGGGTGTGGCGCTGCAGAACGCGCTCGATTGCGCGTGCAGGGCGTGGCCGCAGCCAGCCATGGAAGAGGTGCTCGCGCGCCATCTGGCGGCGGGCCGGTTCACGGATTTTGCCGCATAGGCAGCCTGCGCAGGCCGCTCGAATCCGGGGAGACCATCAACCGCAGTGTTCGGCGCCCTCGGCTACGGCCTCGCGGTGGCCGCGCAACCAGGCCGCAAACTCTGCCGCTGCCAGTGGCTGGCCGAAGTAGTACCCCTGAACTTCGTCAACGCCGATGGTCCGCAGCTGATGCAGCACCGAACTCGTCTCCACGCCCTCGGCAACGACGCGCAATCCCATGTTGTGGGCCAGATCGACAGTCGAGCGCACGATGGCGGCATCGTCCGGGTCGCTGTCGAGGTCGCGCACGAACGAGCGATCGATCTTGAGTTCGTCCATGGGTAGCTTTTTCAGGTACGCAAGCGACGAGTAACCGGTCCCAAAGTCATCGATCGATAGGCGCACACCCATGCCGTGCAGTGCCTGCAGCGCGGTCAGTGCACGATTGGGATCCTCCATGATCGCGCCCTCGGTGATCTCCAGGCAAAGGCGCTGGGGTGCCACCCCCGCGTCTTGCAACTGTCCGCGCACCAGAGCCGGCAGGTCCTGCTGCACGAGATCGCGCGTCGAGACGTTCACGCTGAGCGAGACCGACAGGCCCTCGTGCTGCCACAGCGTGAGTTGGCGCAGAGCCGCTTGCAGGACCCAAACGGTGATCGACCGGATGAAACCGGTGCGTTCGGCAAACGGAATGAACTCTGCCGGCGACACGACTCCGCGGGTCGGATGGCGCCACCGGATCAGGGCTTCGGCGCTTTGGCACAGCCCGGAGTCGATGTGAACCTTCGGCTGGAACACGAGCGTCAACTGGTTTTCTTCGACCGCGCGGCGCAGGTCGCTAAGCAAACCCAAGGCGTGCTCCGAGGAGTGTTCCATATCGGGGACAAAGCGCGCGTAGCCGCTGCGGCCGTGCTTGGCCACGTACATGGCGATATCGGCACGCGCCATCAGCGCCGCCGCTTCGGCGGCATCGGCCGGGAAGCTTGCGATTCCGAGGCTGCCACCCAAGTCCACGTTCTGGCCGCTCAGGACCAAGGGTTTTTCTAAAGCCGCGAGCAAACGACGCGCGACCTCCTGCGCCCCACTGGCGTCCTGGGTGGGGAGCAGCACGGCAAATTCGTCACCGCCCAAGCGCGCTACGGTGTCGGAGCTGCGTGCCAGTTCCGCAGAAATGCGTGCAGCGACCTGCACCAGCAACTGGTCGCCGACGTGATGGCCCAGAGCGTCGTTGACCTCCTTGAATCGGTCCAGATCCAGCAGCAAAACGGAGAGCGGATGACCCGTACGCCCTGCGCTGGCAACGGCCTGCGCGAGCCGTTCGTTGAACAAGGTCCGATTGGCAAGGCCCGTCAGGCCATCGCGAAAAGCCAGTTCGGCGATGCGAGCCTCCCGCTCGATGAGGCTGCGGCGCATGTGCTCGATTGCACGGACCAGAAAACCGACCTCGTCGCGACCCGCAGGCGGCAGGGGGCTATCCATCTTGCCGTTGGCGATTTCGCGCGCCAGTCGCGCGGTCTGCGCAAGGGGCCGGGCCACGGAGCGCGTAATCAGGGCCGCGGACAGCAAAGCGACGAGCACTGCCACGACGCCCAGACCCAGTATGCGGTTGCGGCTCAGGCGCTGCAGTGTCTCGATCTCCGCGAGCCGGGCATTGGCACGCTGCGTCTCGAAAGTCGCCATGTCGTCGAGTGCATTGAGCATGTCCCGCAAGGCTGGCAGCGTCTGCTCGACCATCAGGGGTCGGGCGCTATCCAGGTCGATTTCAACCGCTTCGACCGTAGCTTGGAAGGCTTCCATGAAGCGCTGGCGCGTCGCCGTGATCTTGGCCATGCGCTGCGCGGCTTCCGGATCGAGCGCACCGGCCGCGAGCGCATCGAGTGCTTCGTTGCGCGCAGCCGTACACTGATCCATCAGGAAGTAGACGGGCACACGCTGTTCCTGCCGATCGAGCAAGAAAAGAGTGTGCAGATAGCCTGCGCCGAGCAGTGCCTCGGTCTGTGCCTTACGCACAAGGGTGACCTGATGCAAGCCAACTTCCGCCAGTTGCCGGCTGGTGTTTCCCACCCATTCGCTCTGACGCCAAGAAAAAACGATCACGCCACCGAGCAGGGCCAACAGCAACCCCAACGCCAGTCCGAGCCGCAGCGCGATGGGCAAATTCTGCGCCCGCACTGGGGTCTCTCGGGAAGGGGATTGTTCGTGCGACATCTGCATCGCCCGGCGAGGGTCAACGCTTGAATATCGGCGTGCAAGGGGCCTTCTTGACGCGCAGATCGCTTGAACTGCGGCGCCGAAGCCCTGCTCATCACGGAGCCGGGAGAGCGCCTTTTTGGGGTCGGGCGCAGGCGCGAGGCAGTCGTGCGAGACCGAGCGCGGGGAGGGTGCAAAAAAAAGCCGGCAGCCCGCAGGGGCTGCCGGCAATCGCTGGGTGTGGCGCGCTAGTGCGGACCGAACACCCATTCGCAGGTACTGGGCAGCGCCAAAGCGGCGCTCGCCGTGAGCGTCCCCGGGTTTGTTCCCGCTGTGCCGATCGCTGCCGCGACGGTCGTACCAGGCTGGACAGCAGCAAAGAAGCCCGTCAAGGTTGGGCTGCCGCCCGCGCCGGGGTAAGCCAGCGTCGTCGATCCATTGAGCGTGACGAGCACTCCCCCGATCGTCATGGTGTCGCCGCTCGGTGAATCGCCGGTGACGATTCCTTTCACCGCATCAAACGGCGTCTGCGGCATGGGAATTCGCTCAACGCGCGTCGCAATGTTGCCGGCGCTCGTGGCGTAGCCGCTCACCACCAGCTGGTCGCCCATGGACAGCACGCTCGCAAAGTTGCTCAGGTTAAAGGGCTGTACGAACTGCGCCCAATCCGCAAAACGGGTACTCGAATTGACGGTGAACGTCTGCCCCAGCAGTGTGATGGTATCGGCGCTGCCGCTTTCGGAATCGAGCGGTGCGACGATCGTGAACGTGGCAAAGCGCACAATCGTAATCGCACTTGCCGTGATGGTTCCATCGGCGGCCACCGTTCCCGTTACCTCGACAAGCTGGCCGTCCGCCAGATCGGGCACAGTGGCAGCGACGGTGGCATCGACGGTCACACTCAGTCCGCGCAAGTTAAAGGTCTCCGCACCACCGCTTCCTGCGGTGAGCTGCGATACCAGCCCCTCGATGCTTACGGTAGTACCTACGGCATATACGGGGACCTGCGTCGTGGCCTTGATGCGCGTCGCGTCAAGCGTCAGGGTGCCTGCAACAGTGCTCGGAGCCGTCGTGGAACGCACTTCCACGAAACTGCCGTTGGCCACCGAGCAGGGCGAAGGCGTGCAGTATGTTGCCGAGGCCCCGCTCGTCGTGTAGTCGACCGTCAGACCATTGATGGTGAAGCTATTGCCGCCGCCACCTGCGAGCTGCGCGTAGCCTTCGACGCGGTAGATCGTGGGAGTCGTCGACGCGTAGACCAGCGTTGCCACCGCCTGGGTCGCGCTGCAGGGCGTTGTGCTGCTCGTGCATTCCAGAAAGCCATATACCGTGACGTAATCGCCCACCTGCACGCTGCCGCTGCCGCCCGTATCTCCCGTAATGGGACCGGAGGCGTCACTGCCGGCAAAGGAGGTTGCGCTGGTGATCAGCACGGTCTGGCCCAGGACGGTCATCGAGCTGCCATCGCTGGCGACTGCGTCGACTTCGCCGCGCACGGCGCTGCGAAAGCGCACCCGGTTTGCCATGGGGTTCGTCCCCCCAATGGAGTCCACGTCCATCGTCATGCCCACTTGCAAGGCGCTCGCCGTGGAGGGCGCGTCGTCGTTGTCGCCGTCAACGACGCTCGTCGAATTGTCGATCGAGTACTCATATCCGTTGACAATTACGCTCCCAAACGCGGTGAGCATGCCGCTCGCACTGCCTGGCGCGCTCATGGAGGTGGCCGGTGCCATGCCCGAAGATCCGCCCCCGCCGCCGCAAGAGACCAAAATGGCGCAAGCGACCGACGCGGCCGCTGTCGCCACAGCCCAATGTAGTCGTTTCATGGAACCTCCCTCGCCCGTTGATCGAACGCGGCGCACCTCTTCGGGTTGCTGGCGTCGAATGAGCCGGACCAATATCTACCTTCGCGCCGCACCTTGCAATCGCAGCGCTGCCCTGTGGATGCTAGTCTGAAAAAATTACGAAAATCCGCTCGGCTGGCAATGAGTTGCAATTTCGTTTTTTGTCGGCGCAAAACGCGCTCGCCCGCGCCTGGGCGCAGCCTGCTGCCCGGCGCCGCGCTTGCCGACCGCAGAACGAACGAAACCGCGTGGCGGGGCAAGTGTCCAAGGCGTTCCGGATGACGCGCCGGCGCGCGCTGCATCCGTTTCATGTTGGACGTGAAGTGCGCAGTTACTTCAAATATGCCGTGCGAAAGTCAAAAGCCGGGGCGACCTCAGGCGCACCCGATGGGCGCGAAGCGCGGCACAAGCGGGCAACATTCGGGCAACGCGCGGGGCGAGAGCTGGCGTGGCTTCACCCGTTGGCGGCCTCTGGCCGTACCGGCATCCCGACCGGGCGCGCGGACTTTTTGCATGACAAAGGGAGGTGCGGTCGCAGTGGAATCGGCTCGCCGGGGTGTTACGCACGCTTGCATCCGCGGTAGCGCACGGATAATGTCCCTACTCTGAGAAGAATTCGACCCCCGCGCTGTGGCCATTGCCCTTGA
>DASPPB010000077.1:0-24096 GCA_035625725.1 Burkholderiaceae bacterium | reverse complement strand
GACAACCGCCCAGCCCCGCTACCGACGCATCGAAAGTGCGCAGCCCGAAGCCGTAGGCGGCATAGGCGTTGGCCACGGCCATGCCGTAGGTGTCGTGAAAGTGACCTGCGAGCTGCCGCACGGGCACTCGGCGCGCCACGGCCTCGAGCATGGGCAGCACCGTGCCCGGAGTCCCCACGCCGATCGTATCGCCCAGTGAGATCTCGTAGCAGCCCATCTGTGTTAACTCCGCGGCGAGGCCCGCAACCCGCGCAGGCGCGATGGGCCCCTCGTAGGGACAGGCCACCACACACGAGAGATAACCGCGCACGGGGATCTTGGAGTTGCGTGCCGCTGCCAAAACGGGCTCGAAGCGCTTGAGAGATTCGGCAATCGAGCAGTTGATGTTTTTTTGCGAAAACGTCTCGGAGGCCGCAGCAAAGACCGCGACGCGCCCGGCGCCCGCGCTCACCGCCGCCTCGAACCCCTGCAGGTTCGGTGTCAGCACCGGCAGACTCACCTCCGAGAGCGCCGGCAACGCCCGCAATTGCGCAAGGAGCGCGCCCGAGTCCGCCATCTGGGGGACGCGCTCCCGCGAGACAAAGGCACCGGCCTCAATCTGGCGCAGGCCAGCGCGCGCGAGGCGCTCGATCAACTCGCGCTTGACCTCCAGCGAAAGGGGCGTGCGCTCGTTTTGCAAACCGTCGCGAGGCCCGACCTCGACCAGGCGCACCGTGGGGGTGTGGGGAACCGTGTTACTTGCTGCAGCCATAAGCCGTATTGTCCTCGCCTCTTCGCCCTAGCCGCGCGCAGCCTCTTGCGAATCGGCTGGCGCCTCGGGCACAAAGTCCATGAGCTGCGTGCCCATGGTGACCTGGTCGGCCACCTGCACGCGAAAGGCGCGCAAGAGGCCTGCTTCGGGGGCGCGCACCGTGTGCTCCATTTTCATGGCTTCGAGGATGAGAAGCGGCGCTCCGCGCTCGACGCGGGCACCCGCACCGACAAGAAGCGCGATGATCTTGCCAGGCATGGGCGCAAGAAGTGTGGCGCGGTGCTCCTCATCGTCGCCCGCCCCCGCCGCGGCAGCCAGCGCATCACGCAGCTCAAGACTTTCGTGCCGCGCCCCCACGAAAACATGCCAGCTCCTTCCGTGGCGCACCGCGGTGGCATCAACCGCCACGCCGTCGACGTGCGCCTGTAACCGCCCGCCCTCGGACTGCGGCGCCACAAAGCGTGCAAACCCCGCCGAGGTCACGCCCTCATAGGTCAAAGCCCGCACGCCGGCTTGCGTGCGAACAGTGACCCGCCGCAGTTCGTGGCCCGCCGCGCCCCGCCACAGAAGCTCGACGGAGCGCGCGCCGCGGCGGTTCATGCGCCAGCTGTCGCGCACGCCCCAGGGCGAGGTCGCGCGCCCCGCGCGTGCATCCTCCAGAGCTTCGTGCTCGAGCTGCGCCAAGGCCGCAAGAAGCCAGAATTCCCGCGCCGGGAGCTGGGCGGCCGGCTGCACAACGGACGCGTCGCGTGCGATCAGGTCCGTGTCGAGCATCGCCCCGGCAAAGGAGGGCGAATCCACCAGCCGCGCCAGAAAGGCAACATTGGTTGTCAGCCCCACAATGCGGGTTTGTTCCAGGGCCGCTCGCAGCCGCGCACGCGCTCCCTCCCGATTCGTGTCCCAGGCGATAACCTTGGCGATCATCGGGTCGTAGTGCGGAGAGATCGCATCGCCCTGTTCGATGCCTGTGTCCACGCGCACATGCGCCGAGGTCGAGGGCCACTGCAGATACTCGATCGTCCCGCTGGCGGGCGTAAAACCGCGCTCGGCGTCCTCGGCATAAACGCGCGCCTCGATCGCGTGGCCGCGGATGAGCAGATCTTGCTGGCTGCAGGGCAGCGGCTCGCCCGCGGCCACACGCAGCTGCCACTCCACCAGATCCACGTCCGCGATCATCTCGGTAACCGCGTGTTCGACCTGAAGCCGCGTGTTCATTTCCATGAAGTAGAAGGTCTCGGCCACATCGTGCGTCTGCGCAGGCCGTGGCACGATGAATTCCACGGTGCCCGCACCCACGTAACCCACGGCGCGTGCGACCTGGAGCGCGGCGCGTCCCATCTGTGCGCGCCGTCCCGGGGCCAGGCCGGGCGCCGGCGCCTCCTCGAGCACTTTCTGGTGGCGGCGCTGCACCGAGCAGTCGCGCTCGAAGAGGTGCACCGCGTTGCCGTGGCTGTCGGCGAAGATCTGGATCTCGATGTGCCGGGGCTGCTCGAGGTACTTCTCGACCAGGACCTGGGCCGAGCCAAAGGAGGCGAGTGCCTCGCGCTGGCATGCGGCCAGCGCCACGCCGAAATCCTCCGCCCGGTCAACGCGGCGCATGCCCTTGCCTCCGCCGCCGGCGCTTGCCTTGATGAGCACCGGAAAACCGATGCGCCCGGCCTCGGTGGCCAAGAACGTCGCGTCCTGATTGGTACCGTGGTAGCCCGGAGTAAGCGGCACGCCCGCGGCCTGCAGCAGCGCCTTGGCGGCAGACTTGGAGCCCATGGTGCGAATCGCTTCGGCCGATGGCCCGACAAAGCAGATGCCCGATTGTTCGCAGGCTTGCGCCAGGTGCGCCGATTCGGACAAAAATCCGTAGCCCGGGTGTATGGCCTGAGCGCCTTGGGCGCGCGCCGCGGCAATGATCCGGTCCACGTGCAGGTAGCTCTCGCGCGCACTCGCCGGGCCGATGCACACGGCGGCATCGGCCGTGCGCACGTGCAGCGCGCCCTCGTCGGCGAGCGAGTACACGGCAATCGTGCGCATGCCCATGCGCCGCGCCGTGCGGATGATGCGGCAGGCAATCTCGCCGCGATTGGCAATGAGCAGACTCGAGAACATTAGGCCGCGCCGCGATCCTCGGGCTGCACCCATTCGTAGCGGCGCTCGCCGGTGCTGGGGTTGTAGAAGACGCGCATCGCGCGACCGGTCTCCGGATCGATGAAGCGCTCATCGGTCTCCTGCCACGCCGGATGCTGCGCACTGCCCGCCGGGCGGTAGCGCCAGCGCTCGATGAGAAGAGCAACGAGGAGCACGGCTCCCCAGATCGTCATGGGCAGGCCCGACGGGGCGCCGGCCAGCCATGCGCCCAAGCCCAGCACCAGTAGCGCCAGGGCGATCAGAAACAACGCCTTGCGCAGCATCGCTAGGCCGCGACCTTGTCAACGACGACGGCCGTGCCGTAGGCGACGATCTCGCTCATCGTCTGCCCCATTTCGGAGGAATCAAAGCGCATCATCACGACGGCGTTGCCGACCATCTGATGGGCGTTACGCACCATGCGGTCGATTGCATGGCGCCGCGCCTCCTCCAGAAGTTGGGTGTATTCGGCGATCTCACCGCCCACGATCGAGCGCAGGCCCGCCATGATGTTGCCTGCGAGCCCTCGCGAGCGCACGACGACCCCGAACACCTGGCCCTTGACCTCCACCACGCGGTGGCCAACGACGTTCTCCGTTGTCACGACCAGCATTCCCTAAGCTCCCCGGCAAATACTGCGATTGTGCGCTCGCAAAAGCCCCTCACATCCGAAACAGTCCAAAGCGCGTGGGCGTAACGGGCGCGTTGCGCGTCGCCGCCAGCGACAATCCCAGTATCCGCCGGGTCTGCGCAGGGTCGATCACGCCATCGTCCCAGAGGCGGGCGGTGGCGTAATACGGACTGCCCTGCTGCTCGTATTGCTCGCGGATCGGCGCCTTGAAAGCCTCCTCCTCCTGCGCGCTCATCGTGCGTCCTCGCGCCTCGATCGCCTCGCGGCGCACCCGCGCCAGCACGGCCGCGGCCTGTTCGCCGCCCATGACCGAAACGCGACTGTTGGGCCAGGTCCACAAAAAGCGCGGCGAGTACGCCCGTCCGCACATGCCGTAGTTGCCCGCGCCAAACGAGCCGCCGATCAGCACCGTGATCTTGGGCACCTGCGCCGTGGCCACCGCGGTGACCATCTTGGCCCCGTCCTTGGCGATTCCGCTGTTTTCGGCGGCGCGCCCGACCATGAAGCCCGTGATGTTCTGCAAAAAAACGAGCGCGGTTTCGCGTTGCGCGCAAAGCTCGATGAAATGCGCTGCCTTTTGCGCGGACTCGCCAAAGAGGATGCCGTTGTTGGCGAGGATCCCCACCGGAAGTCCGTACAGGCGCGCAAAGCCCGTCACGAGCGTTGTGCCGTAGCGGGCCTTGAACTCGTCCAGGCGCGAGCCATCGACGACGCGCGCGATGACCTCCCGCACCTCGTAGGGCTTGCGGATGTCCGCGGGCACGATGCCGTAGATCTCGGCCGCGTCATACAGGGGCTCCTCGACCGCGCCCGCGAGGGGCGAAGCCGCGGCCAGGCCGCCCGCGGCCCGATTGAGGTTGGCTACGATGCGCTGCGCGATGGCCAGCGCATGCTGGTCGTTTTGCGCCAGATGGTCGGCAACCCCCGAGACGCGCGTGTGCACGTCGGCGCCACCCAGTTCCTCGGCGCTCACCACCTCGCCGGTAGCCGCGCGCACAAGCGGAGGCCCACCCAGAAAGATGGTTCCTTGTTCGCGCACGATGACCGTCTCGTCGCTCATGGCCGGTACGTAGGCTCCACCCGCGGTGCACGAGCCCATCACCACCGCCACTTGCGGTATGCCAAGCGCCGACATGTTGGCCTGGTTGTAAAAGATTCGACCGAAGTGATCGCGGTCGGGGAACACCTCGTCTTGGCGCGGCAGGAACGCACCCCCCGAGTCGACGAGATAGATGCAGGGCATGCGATTTTGCTGCGCGATCTCCTGGGCCCGCAGATGCTTTTTTACCGTCATCGGGTAGTACGTGCCGCCCTTGACGGTAGCGTCGTTGGCGATGACCATGCAGTGCGTGCCCTGGACCGTTCCCACGCCGGCCACGATGCCGGCGGCAGGGGCCTCGCCTTCGTACATCCCCCAGGCAGCGAGCTGACCGATTTCGAGAAACGGCGAGCCCGGATCGATCAGCTGGTCGATGCGGTCGCGCACGAGGAGCTTGCCGCGTGCCACGTGTTTTTCGCAGGCCTCCGCCCCTCCGCCCTGGGCAACCGCCTCGGCGCGTGAGCGCAGCTCCTGCACAAGCGAGCGCATCGCAGTAGCATTTGCCTGAAACTCGTCCGAACGCGGGTCGATATTGGTCGAAAGTACGCTCATCGGTCGGTAGGCGAGTTGGCGGCAGCGTTGGGCTGGGATCTGAGCCTCAAATACGCGCGAGCATATCGTGCCGCATTGCGCGTGTCTCGATGTGCCTTTGGGAGACAGTCGTCGGCGCGTAGAAAAAAGGCGAGTTGTTGTGAAAACAAAAAAAGGCCGACCAACGGTGCCGGCCGGCCCCGAGGCGTCGGCCGCAAAGCAGGAACTCGCCCGCCGCCAGGCCAAGCGCCGGCGCAACGCGGCGCTTTGGGCGCTGCTCTTTCCGCTCATCTTCACTACCGTCATTGCGATCGGGCTCGCAGCGATGTACTACCGGCGCATGGAGTTCTTTCGGCCGCCGCACGGCCTGACAACGCCGCACGCGCCGCTCCACATAGGGGCAGCCGCGTTCGGTCCTGCACAATGCTGAGGCAATTGGCGCTTTGCACCATCTATATGGTTTCCCCGCGGCCTGGTTCAGGCTGAGGTCGGTCCGCTCGTAAGCAACTGTTATTCCTTGCAATCACGGCGAGGACAGCCCTTTGCGCGCCTGCGGGCACGGGTATTGCTTGCGAAAGGTTCTGAAGTCGCTTGGCCACGACATGCGCGCGCCCTACCACGGACGATGCTGCGCGCCGCGGCACTGGCGGCTACGGAACCTGCGGGGGCCAGCCTCCCTTGACGATGCGCCGTTGCGCGCCGCGGCGAGCGAGCGTCAACGGGCGGCTGGCCGCAGGGCCATGCATCGCCGTTTCAGAGGTCTCACCGTGCGAATGCCCGGCGCTTGGATGAATCGCGCATGGATGCCTGGCAACCTGGGACGCAAGGTCCCGCGCGACGAGTCGGCCAACCGTAGCTTGATCTGGTTGGCGATCTGGCTTGGCGGCTGGTTAGCTACTTGGCTGCCCGTCTGGCTGCTCTACCGGTAGAGGCGACCGCACCGCCGAAGGCAACTTCGGTCCCAAAGCGTCGGCCGAGGGCAGTTTGCGCGACATCCGCCCGACGTGCCGCGGTAGCGGCCCCTGGGCCTGCGCGGCTCTCGTATCATGCGCCCCTTCTTGCGGGCGACCAGATGAGCGCGCTACCCACCACCCCATCGACGGACCCGTCCAACCGGCTGCGGCGCCTCGTGACGCTGCGCTGGGTCGCGATCGTCGCCGAACTCGGACTCGTGCTGCTCACGCGCGAATGGCTGGGCACCGGCGTCTCGCTAGAGCCCGTGCTTGCCATCTGCACGGCGCAGCTCGGGCTAAATCTCGCCTCGATCGCCTACAGCCCGCGCGCTACAGCCTCCGGTGATGGACAGCTTTTTGCACAACTGCTCTTTGACGTTGCCGCACTCACCGCGATCACGTATCTCGCTGGCGGCTCGACCAACCCGCTCATCAGCCTGTATCTGCTCTGGATCGCAGTGGGCGCGGCCATGCTCGAGGCGCACCTGGCGACCATCCTGGCCGCCGTGTCGATCGGCTGCTACTCGCTGGTGAACTTCGTGCACGTGGATGTGCACCTGCACGATCCGCAAAAGGCGCTCGAAATCCACCTGATCGGCATGTGGCTCATATTTCTTTTTTCTGCGGTCGCAATCTGCTGGTCGGTCCTTCGCCTCACGGCCGCGGTACGCCAGCGCGACGCCGAGCTCGCCTCAGCGCGCGAGAGCGCCATTCGCAATGAACGCGTGGTGGCGCTGGGCAACCTCGCTGCCGGGGCGGCGCACGAACTGGGTACACCCCTGGCTACCATGGCGGTGCTGGCCGGCGAGCTTGCGGGCGACGCCACGCTTACAACATCGCAGCGCGAGGACGTCGAGCTCATGCAAGCGCAGATCGGGGACTGCAAGCGCATCATCACGCAGCTCGCGGCCCAGGCCGGAACCTCCCGCGCCGAGGCCGTATCCACGATGCCGCTCGATGTCTGGATCGAGGAGCTGCTGCAGCGCTGGCGGCTACAGCGACCGATGGTCGCGCCCGGCGTGCGCCTGGCCGGCACCCGCCCGGGACCGCGCCTGGCCATGGACGGCACACTCGGCCAGGCGTTTTTGAACCTCTTCAACAATGCGGCCGATGCGAGCCCGGACAAAGTCGAGATCGAGGGAAGCTGGGACAACCAGGCGCTGCGCATTCGTGTTCTGGACCGCGGGGTTGGCATCGCCGGCGACGTGCGGGAGCGCCTGGGCCGCGATGTGGTGAGCACCCGTGGGGAGGGTCGCGGCGTGGGCGTGATGCTGGCCTTCGCCGCGATCGAACGAAGCGGCGGAGAGCTCGAGTTGAGTGCGCGCGAAGGCGGCGGCACGGTAGCGCAAGTGTTCCTGCCCCTTGAGGCCCTACGCGCGCCCGCGGCGTAAGGTTTGCAGCACATCGTGACACCGACCGCGCAGCCCTCGCATCACGGCAACCTCCTGCTCGTCGATGACGATGCGGCATTGACCCGCGTGCTGGCGCGCGCCTTAAGCGCGCGCGGCTTCTCCGTCCGGAGCGCTGAGTCGGTTTCCTCCTGCGCCGCGCTGCTTGGCCTGGGCTACGTTCCGGACTTCGCGCTGCTGGACTTAAACCTAGCCGGCTCCTCGGGCTTGAAACTCATCGAAGCGCTCAAAAAATCCAATGCCGATTGCACGATTGTCGTTTTAACGGGCTACGCGAGCATCTCGACGGCGGTCGATGCCATCAAACTTGGCGCCCACCAGTACCTTGCCAAGCCGGTCGAGGTCGAGGCCATCGTCCGCGCCCTGCTGCAAGACGAGGACCCCGACACCAAGGCCGCACCCGAGGAAACCCTCTCGGTGCCGCGCCTGGAGTGGGAGCACATCCAGCGCGTTCTCGCCGACAACGGCGGCAACGTCTCGGCCACCGCGCGCGCGCTAAAAATGCACCGACGCACACTGCAGCGCAAACTCGTCAAGCGCCCGACCAAGGAGTAAGGCGCTACGCACGCCGTCGGGCGCATACAATTGGGTCAGCACACGACAATACTGAACGCATGAAGTTCGGTCTGACTACCCGCATTTTGCATGCCGACCGCCTTGGTGGCGTAGAGCACGGCGCCGTGCACAAACCCATGCACACGGCCGTGGCCTACGCCTACCGCAGTGCCGCCGAACTGGCCGCCGTCTTCCAAGGGGAAAAGCCGGGCTTCATCTACGCGCGCCAGGGCAATCCGACGGGTGCGGCGCTTGAGGCGCAGATCTCGCTTCTGGAAGAAGCGCGCGCCACCGCCTGCTTTGGCACGGGCATGGCTGCCGTCTCGGCAATCTTTCTAGCGCTGCTGCGCGCCGGGGACCACGTCGTAAGCAGCCAGTACCTGTTCGGGAACACCAACAGCTTGTTGCAGACACTGCAAGGATTGGGCGTAGCGGTGAGCTACGTCGATGCCACGCAGGCAAGTGCGGTCGAGCAGGCCCTGCAGGCCAACACGCGCATGGTCTTTGTGGAGACGATCGCCAATCCCCGCACCCAGATTGCCGACCTCGCAGGCATTGGCGCACTGTGCGCGCAACGCCGGTTGCTGTACGTCGTAGATAACACGCTTACAACGCCCGTGCTGTTTCGTCCGCGCGCGGTCCAGGCCGGGCTCATCGTGCACTCCTTGAGCAAGGCAATCGGTGGTCACGGCAATGCGATGGGCGGCGCCGTGTGCGATACGGGGCTTTTTGACTGGACGGGCTTTACCAACATCCTGGCCACGTACCGCAAAGGCGATCCAATGGGCTGGGGTCTGCAGCAAATCCGCAAGAAGGGCTTGCGCGACGTGGGCGGCACTCTGCGCGCGGAGGATGCGCACCGCATTGCCATCGGTGCCGAAACGCTGCCGCTGCGCGTGGCGCGCAACGGCGCCAATGCGCTCGCCCTGGCCCAGTGGCTTGAAGCGCAACCCCAGGTTCGGCGCGTGTACTACCCGGGCTTGTCTACCCACGAGCAGCATGAGCGCGCCAAAGCGCTCTTTACAGGGTTTGGCGCCCTGCTGAGCTTTGAGCTGCAAGAGGGCCTCGACCACTTCGCGTTTCTCGATGCGCTGCGCCTCATCATCCTCTCAAGCCATCTGGCCGACAATCGCACGCTCGCCATCCCGGTGGCCGAAACGATCTACCACGAGATGGGCGCCGAGCGTCGTCACCAGATGGGCATTGCCGATGGTTTGGTTCGCCTATCCGTCGGAATCGAGGAGATCGAAGACCTGCGCGCCGACCTCTCGCAGGCGCTCGAGCAAGCAGCCAAGGGGGAGGGCCGCCGAACGAGGTGACGCCAGGCACCAATCTCCCGGCGTACCTCGCGGCTTTGCGGCTAGTGGGCCATGCTGTAGGTAATGAGCGAGAGCGTCGCGCCCTGCGGATCCTGAATCACGGAAAAACGCCCGACCCCGGGAATGTCCTGGGGTGCCGAGAGCACTTTGCCGCCCAGCGCCTTCACGCGCGCGGTCGTCTCGTCGACGTTTTTGACGGTCACGTACGTACCCCAGGCCGGTGCCATGCCCTTGGCCTTATCGGGAATCGCCATCATGCCGCCCACGTCCTGCTCGCCCGTGCTGATGATGCGGTAGCCCATGGAGGAGCCCTCCATGTCGCGGATTTTCCACCCGAGCAGTTCGCCGTAGAACTTGCGCGCGGCCGCAACATCGCTCGTGAGCAACTCGGTCCAGCTAAATGCCCCGTGCATCTCAAATGCGCTCGCCATGTTTGCCCTCCTTCTGAAGCGTTCGAACGCCCCGCGACCTCCGAGGAGCCGTCCAGCATACGCCGGCCGAACCATGGGGCGCATAGGGTTGGCCGGTTTTGCACGAAACACGCCTGGCACCTAGAGCGATTTGGACAGGCCGACAAAAAATCCGCGCCGCGGCCCGTACTGTGGCGCCCCAACACCCACGCCCGTGCCGTTTCGGATCTGGTAGGTGCGGTCAAAAACGTTGATGACGTCAAAGCGGGCCGTAAGCGTGCCCTCGCCCGAAAGGTGATAGGTGTGCGTGGCCCCGAAGTTGACCTGGGTGTAGTAGGGCAGGTGCGTGCCGTTGGGGATGTCGGTGCCGTTCGGCAGCTCGAGGTTGGCGCGCAAGCCTGACCCCAGCAAGAAGTCGCTGCTCACGCGCGTGTCCCCCCGCTTGTAGGAGACCCCGCCCGAGGCGGTGAATCGCTCCTCGTGATCGAGGTGAATGTAGTTATCGGCGATGTAGGCAAGCTCCGATGCCGAGAAGTTAAACTGCGCCGAGTCAATGTTCATGCCCATCGCACTTTGCCCCGCCACGTTGGCGTACGCGGATAAGGCATCCCCGGCATAGTTGACAGTCAGTTCCTCGCCGTACTGGCGCCCCCATTCGTAGTTAAACGGCGTCAGGATGATCGGGGCGCCGAACTGGCCCTCGTCGATCAGTTGGGTCGAGCGCTTGAAGTACGCATCGATTCCGACCGTGAGTTTTTGCGTGACGTTTTGCAAAACGCCCACGTCCGTGTAGCTGGCGCGCTCGGCCAAGGGCGGGTTGTCGAGCGTGACCTGGGGCGCAGCGGTTGTATTCGCGAACAAGGAGATGTCCTTGGAGCCGACCAATTCAAAAGGTGGCGGCGAGAAGTAGCGGGCATAGCCCGCGTGCACGGTCGTCGCGGGGGTTGCCTTCCAGACCGCGTTTACGCGGGGGCTCACCTGGGATGCGCTCGTGTACGCGCTGAAAGTGTCAAACCGTGCGCCGTAGTTCAGAGTCACCGTGGGGCGCAGCTTCCACTCGTCTTGCACGTAGATGCTCTCGACGTTCTCCGTCTTGGCGGAGTTATCGACGATCGTGAAGGGGATCTGGCCCGTCTGCATCCCGGCGCTGTTGGCGGGCAGCACCAAGGAGCCCGTCAGACTCGTCGAAGTGTCCACCTGCACGAACAGGCCTGCGCGCACGGTGTGCGTGTCGCTCAAGCGGTACGCCGCATCCGTCTGCCAGTCGTAGGCGATGTTGCGCTTGTAGGCCATCTGCGAGATGCCGTTAAACATCAGGTCGCCAATCGGGTCGGGCGTAAATTGCAAGGTCGAGTTGCGCACCGCGATGGAGGACTGAAGGTCGAGGAGATTCAACGAGTGCTGCCAGCCCAGGATCGCGAACTGGGTCTGCTCGCGCTGGTTTTCGTTGAGGGTCGCGCTATTGAAGGTGCACTGGCCATTGACGCAGTACACCGGGGCCGTGCCGTTCACATTTGGGATCTCGAACCCTCCCGCCGAGGCGCCGAGGATGAGCGTTGCGCGGTTGTGGGAGTCGATGACGTCTTCGACGTAGCCAAAACCATGGTACTGCTTGGTGCGATCGTGCAGGGGCGTCGAGGACCCGTCGGGAGACTCGATGCCCAAGTCGTTGGCCATGAAGTCGCCCGAGAAAAAATAATGCAGGCGCCCGGCCGTGGCCCCATAGTTCACGCTGGGCTCGATGGTGCCGTGGCTGCCGCCATAGATCGACGCCGTTCCGCCCTGCGTGAGCGCCCCGGTCTTGGTGGTCAGATCGATGATGCCCGCGGTGCGCAGCCCGTACTCCGCGGGCAGCGCCCCAGTGATGAGCTGCATCGAGGAGAGCATCCGCGGGTCGAGCGTTTGACCGAATCCGCTGATGCCCTCGGGAAGAATGATGCCGTTGAGCCGATACTGCAGCCCGTTGTGTTCGCCGCGAACGTGAAATTGGCCAAATGAATCCTGCGCCACTTCGGGTGCCTGCAGGACGATCTGATTGAGCGCACTGTTGTCCCCTCCCGGCACCGCAGCGATGGCCGCTGCGTCGATGGTGTAGACCGACGCGCCGGTTTGCGTCTCGATCCCCGTGCGTGCTTCATTGAGGCGTTCGGACACGACTTCGATGGGTTCGAGCACCGTCGTGGCCGGCGCGGGCGCGACGGGACCGCCTTCGGGCGCCGGTACCTCCTGGACCTTTGCGGGCGGCACTTGCTCGGCGGCTTGCGGCGCGGCCTCGGCCGGCGCCGTAGGCGCGGGGGCAGTCGGAGCGGCTGCGTTGTCCAACGCAGCTGGCGACTCGACGGCCTGCGGCCGGGCAGAAGCGGGCGTCGCAGCATCGTTTGGCGCCACAGCCGTTTCTCCAGATGGCGTCGGCGCTGGCGCGGGCGGCCCTTGCTGGGCAAGAAGCGCGGCGGGCATCAGCAAAATGAGCGCGGCGGCCGCGCGCGTGGTCTGGCAAGGCATTCCAACCCCTCGGAAAGCGAGAATGCACACCGCGCTTGCGCACCGAGAAAGGTGGCAGCCGCGGCCCTATGCGTTCAAGATTTCAGAAGAGAAGGGGCGGTCCCCGGCTTCGGGATTGGGGAGCGTCGGCCGGAAGGTGAGCCGCCTCGCCCGCGCGCACCAATTCGACAAGAGGGGCAACGAGCGCAACCCCGGGTGTGACCAGCAAGCCCGCAGCGCAAACGTGCGCAAACTGAAAGCACTTCTCGCAATACGAGCCATCCGGCGTGCCGGACGGATGCGAAGCAAAATTCGCCCCGCCAGCAGAAGTTGAGGCGAAGGGAACCGCGACGACTGAGCTGTTGCCAAAACCATGCCCGATCTCGTGCAGCAGGGCGCCCTGCTGCGCCCCCAAGAGCAGCAGCGCAAGAAGCAGCGTCGAGGCGATGCGAGACATTTGTGCGCGAGTCTACTGCAGAGCCGCCTGGCTCCGATTGCCCAAATTGCGCCGATCAGGGCCTTGGCATAATGTATTCAATATGAGCACAAAACCCCACCGCGGCGACCACCCCAAAGACGGGGCCAAGTGCGCGCCCAAGGTGCGTCCCGCGCGTGGCAAACCGCCCGTGTGGCGCCAGGACGACGGCGCCCCGGTCTCGTGCCTGGAAAAAATCAAGGTACTCAACGAGAACTACGCCGAGCTCCAGCAGACGGCGCAAGACGCGCTGGAGGACGCGCTTCTTATCGGGTGCAGCGAGGCGCAGGTGCGAGGAGCCCTGCACGAACTCATCGACGATCTGGTCAACCCGTACGCCGGCATCGCGGCCGAAGCACCCGAAAAGCCCCTCAAGGACTAGGCGGCAAGCCACGCCGCGCCGCGCACCCCCGAGGAGTCGCCGTGCCGGTTCGGCACGAGGCGCGTGCTCACCTTGTCGGAGAAAACCCACCTGCTCCAGTACGCCGGTACGCGCTCGTAGAGCGAATCGATGTTGGATATGCCGCCACCCAGCACGATCACGTCGGGGTCGACGATGTTGATCACGACGGCCAAGGCCTGCGCGAGATTTTGCGCGTAACGCTCGATCGTGGCGCGGCAGGAGGGGTCGCCGCTTTGCGCGAGCCGCGCAATATGCTTGGCCGACATACGCTCCGTGGCGCGTCCCGTCGCACGCGCGTGGTCGGCGGCCATGGCCGGGCCGCAGAGCACGGTTTCCACGCACCCCGTTCGCCCGCAGTAGCAGGCGCGCGCCGGGCCGACCGACTGCCCGGGATCGAGCACGAGCGGGTTGTGACCCCATTCGCCCGTGATTCCGTTGGGGCCGTCAAGAAGGCGCCCATCTACGACCAGCCCGCCACCCACGCCGGTTCCCAGGATGACCCCAAAGACGATGCCGCAGCCGGCTGCCGCGCCGTCCGTCGCTTCGGACAACGCAAAGCAATTGGCATCGTTGGCAATGCGGACATCGCGGGCGAGCAGCGTCTGCAGGTCGGCGCGCAGGTTGCGGCCATTTAGGCAAACGGAGTTGGAGTTCTTGATCATCCCCGTGGCGCGGGAGATCGAACCCGGCGTGCCGATACCAATGCAGTGCGCGCGCCCGTGCAGCCGCTCGGCGTCCCCGACCAAGGATGCCACGGCGGTCAGTATTGCTTCGTATTCGCCCGCGGGGGTCGGCAGGCGCGCGCGGTGGACGATTGCACCCGCCTCGTCGAGGACCGCGATTTCGATCTTCGTTCCGCCCAAATCGATACCGATGCGCATACCGGAGGAAGCGAGGCGACGTGTGCCTGCGCGCCCGAGTGCCTAGCGCTTCTTCGTCGGGCGCTTCCAGCCCTCGATGGTGACCTGACGGGCGCGCGCCACCGTCAGTTTGTCGGCCGGCACCTCCCGCACGACCGTACTGCCCGCCCCGATCGTGGCATTCGCACCGACATGCAGCGGAGCGACCAGTACCGCGTTGCTGCCCACATGCACGTTCTCGCCCACCTCCGTGCGATGCTTGTTTGCGCCGTCGTAGTTGGCAAATATGGTGCCGGCCCCGATGTTCGAGCGCGCACCCACGTGTGCGTCACCCACGTACGCCAGGTGATTGGCCTTGGCGCCGTGCTCCAGGCGGCTGGCCTTGACCTCGACGAAGTTGCCGATGTGCACCTGGTCGTCGAGTTGTGCGCCGGGGCGCAGCCGTGCGTAGGGCCCGATGAGAACTTCGCTTCCCACCTGCGCTCCGTCCAGATGCGAAAACGCGTGCACCACGCTGCCGGCTCCCACGACGCTGTCACGCAGCACGCAGTGCGGCCCAACGCGCACACGGTCGCCGAGCGCCACCTTGCCTTCGAACACGCAGCCCACGTCAATGAACACGTCGCTGCCCACCGAGAGCTCTCCGCGCACGTCAATGCGCGAAGGATCGACAAGCGTTGCCCCGGCTTCCATCAGGGCGTCGGCCCCGCGCCGTTGCACGAGGCGCTCCAGATGCGCAAGCTGCGCCTTGCTGTTGACCCCCAGCGTCTCATCCGGATCCGCTGCAACGCTGGCGCTGACAGCCATACCATGGCTGCGCGCTGCCGCCACCACGTCGGTGAGGTAATACTCGCCCTGCGCATTGGCGTTGGACAGACCCGCGAGCCAGTGCTTGAGCTGCTGGGTAGGCGCGACGAGGATGCCCGTGTTCACCTCGTTCAAAGCGCGCTGCGCGCCGTCGGCGTCGCGCTCCTCGACGATGCCCTGCACGTGGCCCGCGGCGTCGCGCAAGATGCGCCCATACCCGCTGGGATTGTCCAGCCGCACGGTGAGCAGTCCCAGGTGGCCCGTGGCCGCCTCGATGAGCGCCACGAGCGTCTGGCTGCGCACCAGAGGAACGTCGCCGTAGAGCACCAGCGTGGCAACGTCCTCGCGCAGCCAGGGTACGGCCTGCAGCACCGCGTGACCGGTCCCCAGCTGCGGCACTTGCTCGACGAAATGCAGGTCCGGCTGATCGGCAAACGCCACACGCACCGCCCCGGAGCCGTGGCCGACGACGACCACGATGCGGGCCGCCGACTGGCACTGGCGCGCAGTGGCCCGGGCGGTCTCGATCACGTGCGCGAGCAACGGCCGGCCCGCCAGGGGTTGGAGCACCTTGGGCAGCGCAGAGCGCATGCGCTTGCCTTGCCCAGCCGCAAGTATCACGATATTCATGGGTGAGATTATCTCGTCAATTGCATCAAGGTAGGGGAAGCCCGGCAAGGTACCAGGCCATCATGATGGCGACCGCGCCCAGCGCGACCGCGGCCATGCCCAGCAGCCGGGTGTTGCGCTCCTGCGCGCGCCGCAGCCGTCGGAGTTCGCCCAGCACCTTTGCGTCGACGTTTTCGCGCGCCAGAGCATCGTGCACCAAGCGTGGCAGGCGAGGCACGAACTGGCTCCACGGTATGGCCTCGGCCTTCATGCGCTCGGCAATGCCCCGCCAGCCCACCTGGTGACGCATCCACTTCTCCAGAAACGGCTTGGCCGTGACCCACAAGTCCAGGTCCGGATCGAGCTGTCGGCCCAGACCCTCGACGTTGAGCAGCGTTTTTTGGAGCAGCACGAGCTGAGGCTGGATCTCGACGTTAAAGCGCCTCGACGTGGCAAACAGACGCATCAACACCTGCCCGAAGGAGATGTCCTTCAGCGGCCGGGCGAAAACGGGTTCGCACACCGCGCGGATCGCGCTTTCCAACTCGTCGACGCGCGTGCCGGCCGGCACCCAGCCGGATTCGATGTGGTTTTGCGCCACGCGCCGGTAGTCGCGCTGAAAGAACGCGAGAAAATTGCGCGCCAGGTAGTCGCGGTCCGTGTCCGTGAGCGTACCCACAATGCCGAAGTCCAGCGCGATGTATCGCCCCAGGTCGGGCGGCTCGACGCTCACGGCGATGTTGCCGGGGTGCATGTCGGCGTGGAAGAAACCGTCGCGAAACACCTGCGTGAAGAAGATCTCGACGCCGTCGCGCGAGAGCTTCTTTAGATCCACGCCGGCGCGGCGCAGCTCATCGATGCGGCTGATCGGCAATCCGTTCATGCGCTCCATGACGATGACGTTCTCGCAGCAGTAGTCCCAATACATCTCCGGTACGCGAAGCAGGTTTGAGCCCTCGAAATTGCGCCGCAGCTGCGAGGCGTTGGCCGCTTCGCGCATGAGGTCAAGCTCGTCGTGCAAAACCTTGCGAAACTCCTCCACGACCTCGCGCGGGCGCAGGCGCTTGCCGTCGCGCCACACGCGCTCGATGAGAACCGCCGCGACCTCCATGAGCCCCAGATCGCGATCGATCGCGGAACGCATGCCCGGCCGCAAAACCTTCACCGCCACGGGAAGCCCGGCGCTCGCGGCCGCCGGCACCGGCACCGGCGAGCTGCCTGCCGCGCCCGGCGGAATCGCCGCCGCGAGCGGGGTCGCGACAGGGCCCGCGAGCTGGGCAAAGTGCACCTGCGCGATGGAGGCGCTTGCCACGGGCTCGCGCTCGAAGTGCGAAAAGAGCTCTCCGATCGGGCGCCCAAGTCCGCGTTCGATCTCGCGCGCGGCCAGATCGGGGTCAAAGGGCGGGACGCGGTCTTGCAGCTTGGCCAGTTCGTCGGCGATGTCGGCAGGCAGCAGGTCGCGGCGTGTCGAGAGCAGCTGGCCAAACTTCACAAAAATCGGACCCAGGCTCTCAAGGGCCAGGCGCAATCGCTCGGCGCGCGGGCTCTCAAAGGTCCGCCCGAGCGCGGCCAAGCGCACCAGGCGGACGACAAAGGGATGCTTGAGATCGCCAAATGCGATTTGGTCTAAGCCATAGCGCAGACCTACCCGCGCAATTCGCAGCAGTCGCAGCAGACGCCGCATGCGCTAGGTGCGGGGCGCGCCGCCGCTCGCCTCGGTGCCACCTTGTGGCTGCGCCGCCTGGGCGTTTATACGCTCCTCGAGGCGGTTGAGCCGGCCCTGCAGCGTGGCCAGCTCGCTGCCAAAGCGAGCCCATTCCTGCCGGCCCAGCAGCATGGGTTTTTCTCCGACAATGTAGTCGGCGCCTTGGCGCGCAGCGCGCCGCGCGGCATCGCGCACCGCCTCGAGCGCGGCCGTTACCGTCCGCACCACGCGCTCAGCCGGCGCATCACCGATAAAGCGCGAGAGTTCCTCGGCCGGATCGGGCCGCAGTTTTTGCAACACGTCGGTGAGCGCCTGGGCAAAGGCCACATCGCCGTCCATGCGCATCTTGCGCAGCGCCGCGCCGGGATCCAACAAGGACCCGGCAACGACCTGGGGCTCAATCGTGATCGTTACGCTGGGCGTTCCGGTACCCGGAGCCAGTCTGCCCGTGGTCGTCACCGCTACGAACAGTGTCGCCAGACCCACTTCGAAGCGCGCCGTGCGCCCCGCAAAGGGGGCCAGGGCCAGGCGCGCCCACTCCTCGCGCGCAAGGAGGTGGTTGTACCAGGCAACCATGGATTCGGTGGCAAGGCGGTCGAACACGCGGGCTTCTCCGAAAGCTAAGAGGACTCGATGTCGTCGGTTAGAGGCGCACGCCGGTGTGCAGGGCGCAGACACCGGCGGCAAAATTGAGCCAGCGCACATGCGCAAAGCCGGCCGCTTCCATCATGCGCGCCAACTCCTGCTGCGAAGGGTGCATGCGGATCGACTCGGCCAGGTACCGGTAGCTCGCACCGTCGCCCGCAATGCGCTCACCCAACCAGGGCATGACTTTCATTGAGTAAGCGTCGTACAGGGGGGCAAGCGGGGCCCAGATCTGAGAGAACTCGAGCACCAGGAGCCGGCCACCGGGCCGCAGCACGCGCTGCATTTCCGCCAGCGCCCGGTCCTTGTGTGTCATGTTGCGCAAGCCGAAGGAGACGATCACGCGGTCAAAGGCACGATCGGCAAAGGGCAACTGCTCGGCGTCGCACTGCACGGCGCAAATGGCCAGGCCCGCATCGAGCAGCCGGTCGCGCCCTTCGGCGAGCATCGCCGCGTTGATATCCGTGAGCACAACCTGCCCGCTGGGACCCACCTTGCGCGCAAAAGCGCGCGCAAGGTCGCCCGTCCCCCCGGCCACGTCCAGAACCTTCATACCCGGGCGTACCTGCGCATGCTCGACGGCAAAAGCCTTCCAGAGCCGGTGCAATCCGCCCGAGAGCACGTCGTTCATGAGGTCGTAGCGGCGCGCA
The DNA here is from genome assembly GCA_035625725.1 of Burkholderiaceae bacterium. GTDB lineage: Bacteria > Pseudomonadota > Gammaproteobacteria > Burkholderiales > Burkholderiaceae_F > GJ-E10. The sequence continues at coordinate 5,685 of DASPPB010000077.1, read as the reverse complement.
ACCGAGGTAAAGACCCGGGCAACGCGGTGCGCTTTTTCGGGCTCCGGGACTTCGCTGAAGCCAAAATGCGTTTTGCCGGGCTCAGCCATGGCGCTTGACCTCCTTGACCGCGAAGGACCCCGCGGATTTCGTGGCCGTCTCGGAAGCGGGCCGGTCGCGCGAGGCGCCGGAGGCCTCCAGACGCTTCAAATACTCCGCCCACATCGCGTCCTGGTTGATGCCCAGCTCGTAGAGGTAGTCCCAGGAGTACAGGCCTGTGTCGTGCCCGTCGGAGAATTTGGGCTGCACTGCGTAGTGGCCGACGGTTTCGATCGACTCGATCGTCACGTCGCGCTTGCCCGTCTGCAATCGCTCCTGTCCCGGGCCGTGTCCGCGCACCTCCGCGGAGGGCGAAAACACGCGCAAAAATTCGAACGGCAGCCGAAAGCGCCGGCCGTCATCGAACGCGATCTCCAGCACCCGAGAGGCCGAGTGCACTGTGATCTCGGTCGGTGTCGGCGAATTGGGGGAGAGGCCGTGGGTCTGCGTGCTCATAATGCGGGAGCATAACGCGACCGGCGAGCACCGGCCCCAACGCGCTCAAAACGCCCGCTTGTCACCCAGCAGGACGGGGACCGTGCGCACGAGAATCGCAAGGTCCATGCCCAGCGTCCAGTTGCGCAGGTACTCCAGGTCGCTGGCAATGCGCATGCGGATCGCGTCCACGTCGTTGCCGCCGCGCTGGCCCCGCACTTGCGCCAGCCCCGTGATGCCGGGCTTCACCTTATGGCGCAGCATGTAGTCGGGAATGAGCTTGCGAAAGTGCTCGTTGACGGCAACCACGTGAGGGCGCGGACCCACGAGGCTCATGCGACCCTGCATGACGTTGACAAGTTGTGGCAATTCGTCCAACGAATAGCGGCGCAACACGCGTCCAACACGCGTGATGCGCTGGTCGTCGGGCATTGCCGGCGCATATTGGTCGGCGCAATCCTCCACCACCCGCATCGTGCGAAACTTGAAGATGTCGATTTCTCGCCCGTCAAGCCCATATCGGCGCTGGCGAAAAAATATCGGTCCCGGCGAGTCCAGTCGGACCGCCACTGCGATGCCAAGAAGCAGCGGGGTGACCAAAAGGAGCGCAAGGCTCGAAAGGACAATGTCCTCAATGCGCTTCACAACCCCATTGATGCCAAGAAACGGCGTGTCCCGAACGGCCACAACCGGCAAGCCATCAACGGACTCGATGCGGCCGTTAATGAGCTCGGTGACGAAAACGTCCGGAGCAAAGTAAATGGACGCCGTCGTGTTCTTGAGCTCTTCCAGCAGTTTGATGATCCGCGGCTGGGTTGCCATGGGCAGTGCGAGATAGATGCGGTCCACGCCTTCACTTCGAACGAAGTCGCTCAGTTGGTCAAAGCCACCGAGGTAGTCCTTCGAGTCGATGAGCGAGAGGCGGTCGCGTGAGCGGTCGTCGAAATAACCCAGAACGCGAACGCCAAAGTAGGGATTGGCGCGCAGCCTTTTTGCCAATCCGATACCGACATCGTTAACCCCGCATACGACGACAGTCTCCTGGACGTCCGAAGCCGCAAGGACCCGACGCAACAGCGCGCGAGCAAGCAAGTTGGCCGCGACAAGCACCACGGGCAGGGCAATGAACCAGGGCAGCAGTATGTGGCGGGGGACCGTTTTGAGCCACGCGCTGGCGTAGTCAAAAAGTGCCAATGCCGCGAGCACGGCAAAGGCGGTCATAACGGATTTTCGAACCACCGCGCCGACGCTATCCGTAAATGCCCCGTTGCCCGGGAAGGTAAGCGCAAAGAGCAGCAAGCCCGCGACCAAGGCGCGCGGATCCAAGGTCTCGCCCAGATACGAAGCCAGCGCCAACAGCCAAGCGAGGATGACCAGCGGATCGAGCGCGGCCTGAACCGCGCCCGGCAGCGTCAGTGTGCGGCGCAGATGCGGGGATCGCCCCTGGTTCGTTGCGCCCAACATACCTCCCCCGACTACGCCTTCGGTTAATGTAGCGCGCGGCAGCTCACGAGCTACCGAAATAGCCGGGCTGCCGCAATGGGCACTATCATTGGCGTTGCTCCCCATGGTCGGTACGTTACTTATGCTGCAGTAGCAAATTGCAATTTCGACCAAAAAACAACGAGAGACGGGCCAATTTGCGCAGTGCAAAACGCTATTTTCAATCTGGCTGCAATCGGAAGTAGCCGCAGTGCCCTGGCGGATCATGCAGGGACGGCTTCCGATCGCGAAATCGTCCGAACGGCGGGGATCTGCGCATGGTCCGGTCAAATGGGTATTCGAACGTTTCCAACCGGCACAGCACGCGCGCTAGTTCTCCTGGCGGCCGTTATTAGCCCTCTCGTGGTCTGGGCGCAGGAAGTGCCATTGGGCTTTCACCTGGGACCGGGCGAGACGGTGCAGCATGACAGCAACATTACGCAGATGAGCGAGGCGAGCGGATATCCCATTCTTTCAGACACGTCCTACATAACCAACCTGACGGGTACATTCCACGAAACCTACGGCCGCCAAGATCTCTCAGTATCGGCCATGATCGCTCGAGTCAACTATGAGCACGTGAGTCAATACGACGTCACCGAGCAGAATTTTCGACTCGCGCTGCAATCCACCCTACCGTACAACGTGGATTCGACGGTTCGCCTGACGCGAACAGCGTACCTCGCGCATTTTGCCGATTTCGGCGTTCCCGTCCGGGACGTCATCTCGACCAACGATGCCTATGCAATGATCGACTTTCCGCTGTCGGCAAACTGGCGTTCGGTGTTGGGTGGCGAAGCGATCAGAACACAAAACTCCTCCGGCCTGCTCGTTACGCAGAACCTGAACACGAATGAATTTGATGCAGGCATCCGCTTTCAGCCGATTTCTCGCAACCACGTCGATCTGCTGGTGCGAACGGTGGAAGGCTCGTATCCCAACGGGACGCCGTCGAGCCTCATCGGGCCAGGCTACAACGATCACGGAGTGGATTTGCGCGTCGACTGGACCTTCACGGGGGCAAGCCACCTGCTAGGTCGCGCGGGCTATATCGAACGGCGCAACGACACCTTTTATTATCTGAACACTTCGGTAGTACCTCCACAGAACGAGCTGATAAACCGCAACTTCTCTGGCCCGGCCTTCGATTTGACCTATATCTGGCAGATCACAGGGGCAAGCAAGCTCACGCTCTATGGGCTGCGAGCGACGGGCGCCTCGGGTGACAACAATTATGAGTCTGCCGTCACCCATACGTTTCGGATCACGCCTGCTTATCTGCCGACCGAAAAAGTCGAGATCGACGCGTACTACGAGTGGACGCAGGCAGACTATTTCACTAACGTCTACGCGATTGTCACCAACCAGCCCGCAGGCGTCGCGCGGCTCGATGACTGGCACAACGCGGGGATAAGCGTCCTCTGGAGCCCCCGACGTTGGCTGCAGGTGAAGTTCGACGCACATCGGCTGGACCGGGATTCGAATATCGCCTACTGGACGTTCGCCGAAAACGTGGCGAGCGTGACGCTTCAGACAAGCTTTTGATGTTGCCGATGCGAAAAAAGCGGGCCTTTCGCCCAACTCTCTCTTGCAAAAATAACCACGGACCCATACCATAAACGCGTGATAAACGCGGGGGCGGAGAACGGTCCTGGCCCCGAGGGCGGCGAGAGGGAAGGCACGTGGCTTGTAGAGGCGCAGCGCGCGCGATGGTTTTTGCCGTCTGCGTGTTTGCCGGGGCCGCCCGGGCGGCGACTGACCCCGGCGGGCACGTCGATGAGTACTCGTCTTTTGCATCGCTTTCTGCCAACGGCCCGCTCGATCTTTACGAGGCAGTGCGGCACGGGCCGGGCGATGGCCCCTACCCCTTCGGGGGTGACCCCAGGCCCTTTAATCCCGAATGGCAGATGTCCTTGCCAAGAGAGTCCTACCACTCATTCGGGGGTGGCGGCGGAATCGATAACAATCCGACTTCTGCCGTCCCCGAGCCGCGCGCCTACGTGTTGCTCCTGCTGGGATTTGCCTGGATCGCCGCGGCTACGTGTCGTCGCGAAGCGGGGCGACGATCGATTACCGAAGTGCCTGTGCCGCCGTAATCGCCCTCGTCGAAGCTGTCCGTCGCTTGCTCGACGATTGCAGCCGGTAAAGAGCAAGGCCGCGACGAGTCGAATTCTCCATGGAAAACGTCGGCTGGCGCAGCCGCAACCGGGCATGCGCGAGCTGATACAAGGGGCGAGTTCGGGCAGCGCACACCGATTCGAACGGCGCGGCGTAGTTTCTCGCGACCGATCGAACGCCGCCAGGTCCCCTCGGCGGCTCAGCGTCCGATGTCGATGCGAGGGCAATTCCACGGGACGCTACATTGAGGAACTCCGTGGGCGCGAAAACGACCTCATTGCCTGCGGTAAAAATCAGTGAAGCAAGCACCTGCCTGACGATCTACGGCTGCCGCACCCGAGATCCGACGGATCAGATCAATTCTTCGGCCAATGCGACGTCGAAGGCGCTGCGGAGCTGCGCCTGCTGTCCGCGCCGAATGTCAGACGCGAAGGGATTCCTTGGTGCTGCATTTCTCGCACCGCGAATTCGCGCCCAGGCGCACTGATAAAACTCATGCGGGCCCGACATCCTCCCGAGTACTCCGGCAAGGCTGAGCCCCACGGCGATTGTTTGCCATAGCGTGTCCATGGCCCCTGAACTGACCCCAAAAGTGACGCAAAAACATTTGCGCGCGATTTTTATCGCGTGCCTGGGGCCTTTTCCCCAAACGCCGGCGCGTTATGCCACGGAGCTGCTGCATAGCGGCAATCACACTGTGTGAACGCCCGAATCCGATGGCAGGGACCGGAATGCTCGCGTTTCGACCGGCTCAGAACGATCAGCCCTTTTCGCAGGTGCCGACCAACCCAACGTGGTTGTCCGCCGTTCGCCTTGAGGCGCGGCATGCCCAGACGGGCGAAATTGCAGGGGCGCGATCTAACGGTTGCGTCCGCAAAGAAAAGCTGCCGTTTTGCGAAGGAGCCAAAGTACAATAGTTTTGAGCTTTCTACACGGTTGCCTCACCGGAGAGTATTGAGGTCAATCGCCAACGAGCGCGCCACGGTAATCCGTGCGCGCCAGCGACTGTCATGACCCTCACCTGGCGTCGGTTGCTCCAGATCATGCGTGCGCGCCACTGGCTCGTCTGGGGCAGCGGCTTGCTATTTACGAGCCTCGCATTGGCCGTGTGCTTGTTCGTATTGCCGAAGCGCTACACGGCGTCCGCAGATGTTTTGTTGGACATTCGCGAGCCCGATCCTGTACAGGGCCAGATGCAGACGCCCGCCCTCCTATCGGCCGGTTATGTGGTTACCCAAGCCGACATCATCTCCAGCGATCGTGTCACTCGCAAGGTCGTTCGAGCGCTCGGTTTGGACACGAACCCGTCCGCCGTACAGCAGTGGCAAGACGATGGCGCACCAGGGACGGTCGAGCAGTATTACATGGATGCGCTGCGTAGGAGCCTTGAGGTCCGGCCGTCGCGCATGAGCAACGTCCTTTCCGTGAAATTCACGAGTACAAGTCCGTCGTACGCAGCGTCGGTCGCCAATGCGTGGGCCAAAGCCTACATTGAGACGAACGTCGAACTCAAGGCCGATCCGGCCCGCGATTTCAAGGTCTGGTTCGACGCACGTACCTCGCAGGCACGGG
>DASPPB010000076.1:0-2603 GCA_035625725.1 Burkholderiaceae bacterium | reverse complement strand
GGGGATCTCGACGCCTTGTTAAACGCTGCGGAGGCCGCCTTGTTCCGCGCCAAGGAGTCGGGCGGCGGCGCGCAGGCGCTGTTTACGCCCGAGCTGGCGCGTCGCACGGAGTTGCGCGTGCTCCTGGAGCAGCGCTTTCGCAAGGCCTACGAGTCGCGCGACTTTCGCCTGTTCTATCAGCCGCTGGTGTCCTTGCCCGAGGGCGATCTGGTCGGCGCCGAGGCACTGCTGCGCTGGAAGGACGCGGAGCTTGGCGACATCTCCCCCGGCGAGTTCATCCCGATTGCCGAGGAAAGCGGTCTGATCGAGGGGGTCGGCGAGTGGGTGCTGCGCGAGGCCTGCCGGCAGCGGCAACTGTGGCGCCAGATCGGCCTGGAGTTGCCACCCATTGCCATTAACGTCTCGGGCGTGCAGATGCGCCACGGCGGTTTTGTCGACTCGCTGCTCTCCACGTTGGACGAATTCGCCCTTTCCGCCGATGAGCTCGAGATCGAGATCACCGAAACCGGCTTGATCGAGTGTTTGGACACGTCTCGCGAAAACCTTCTGCGCCTTCGCAGCGCCGGGATCAAAGCGGCGTTGGACGATTTTGGTGTTGGGTACTCCAGCCTCGCGCACCTGCGCGACCTTCCCATGCACCGCTTGAAGATCGATCGCAGTTTCACGATCGAGTGCATGCGCGACGCGCGCACACTGACGATCGTAAAGTCGCTCATCGAGATGGCCCACAACTTGGGTCTGACGGTAACCGCCGAGGGCATCGAAACGCCCGCCCAGCAGGCGTGGATGCATCACCTGGGTTGCGATTCGGCGCAGGGATTTGTCTTTGCGCAACCCATGCCCGCGGAGGAGTTTCTCGCCCGCTTCCTCGAAGGGCGTGCCCGGGACCTGCAACGTGCCTAAGCTCTGGCGGCACGCCGGATCGAATCGATTTGCGCGCGCCGGGGACGCGCGCCACGCCACATGGCACTTACCAGTTCGCGCAATATGACACGAGAACAAACCGACTTGTTTTCTCCCGCCGCCAGCGAACCCGAAGAGAGCCTGACGCTGGCGCAGTTTGCCCAACGTGCGTATCTCGATTACGCGGTGTCGGTCGTAAAGGGACGTGCATTGCCCGACGTTTCCGACGGGCAAAAACCCGTGCAGCGGCGCATCTTGTATGCCATGCACTCCATGGGATTGGGTCCCGGATCCAAACACGTCAAGTCCGCCCGCGTGGTGGGCGATGTCATTGGCAAGTTTCACCCGCATGGCGACCAGGCCGCGTACGATGCGTTGGTGCGCATGGCGCAGGAATTCACCCTGCGCTATCCGCTGATCGATGGCCAGGGCAACTTCGGCAGTCGCGACGACGATCCGGCGGCGGCCATGCGCTACACGGAAGCCCGGCTGACCCCGATTGCCCGGCTGCTGCTCGATGAGCTGGACCAGGGCACGGTCGATTTTCTTCCGAACTACGACGGCAGCCAGCAGGAGCCGCGGCTGCTGCCTGCGCGGTTGCCCATGGTGATGCTAAACGGCGCTTCGGGAATTGCCGTCGGGATGGCCACCGAGATTCCACCGCACAATCTCACCGAGGTCGTGCGTGCCGCGCAACTTCTTTTGCGCCAGCCCAACGCCGGTGTCGCGCAATTGCTCGAGCACTTGCGCGGTCCCGATTTTCCCGGCGGCGGTCAGGTCATCTCGAACGAGGAGGAGATCCGTGCCCTGTACGAGAGCGGACGCGGCAGTCTGAAGCTGCGTGCTCGCTGGCGCTTTGAGGACCTGGCGCGCGGCCAGTGGCAGCTGGTCGTAACGGAACTGCCGCCCGGGACCTCGGCGCGCCACGTCCAGGAGGAAGTCGAGGAACTCATCAACCCGAAGGTGCGTGCCGGCCGCAAGTCTCTGAGTCCCGAGCAGCAACAGACCAAGCAAGTCGTGCTTTCGGTGCTCGATCGGATGCGCGACGAATCGAGCCGGGACGCGGCCGTGCGCCTGGTTTTTGAGCCGCGCACCTCCCGAATCGAACGCCAAGAACTGGTCAATACGCTCTTGGCGCACACCAGCCTGGAGGGCAACGTTGCGGTCAACCTGGTGATGATCGGCCGAGACGGCCGGCCGTGCCAGAAGAGCCTGGTCGGGATATTGCACGAATGGGTGGAATTTCGCGTCGAAACGGTGCGCCGGCGCAGCCGCCACCGGCTCGATCAGGTGCTCGACCGCGTCCATGTTCTCGAGGGCCGTCAGACGGTCCTGCTGAACATCGACCGCGTCATCAAGCTGATTCGCAATTCGGATCAGCCCAAAGCGGATCTGATGCGCGTGTTTCGGCTAACCGAAAGGCAGGCCGACGATATTTTGGAATTGCGGTTGCGGCAGCTCGCGCGCCTGGAAGCCATCCGCCTGGAGCAGGAACTGGCGGACCTGAAAAAAGAGGAAACGGCGCTGCGCAAGCTGCTCGATTCGGAGTCGGCGCTGCGTCGGCTGGTCGGCAAGGAGCTCGAGGAAGACGCGCAAAAGCACGGCGACGCGCGCCGCACGCTGATCGAAACGGCCGAGCGCACCGTCTTTGAGACCAAAGTGCTCGATGAGCCGGTCACGGTGATCGTTTCGGCGCAGGG
>DASPPB010000075.1:0-141711 GCA_035625725.1 Burkholderiaceae bacterium | reverse complement strand
CGAGCCCGCGCATGTGTCGCAAGCAACCAATGTAGCAAACGCGAGCCGCAACCGGCGGCGTGAGCGCCTTTGTACGACGTCAAACCGACGGATTTTCGTAGAGCGAAAATCGCCGCCGCTACCAGCGCAGCAGCCGCGGGCCCAACAGCGCCCCCACGACGGTCGGTATCAGCATGCCCAGGACGTACCAGATGCCGAGAAACGGCGCGGCCAGCTCCGGGCAGTGCAGGGAATAGACGAGCGCGCCTACCGCGCCCGAGGCAAAGCCGCCGGCAGCGCCGGCCAGACGAAGTTGCGTTGGGGCGAGCGCGCGCAAGATCCAAACCAGCGCAAAAAAGAGCGGAACAGAAATCAGTGCAATGAGAAAAGGACAGACGCTTGCCGTCTGCCCGAAGAGGAGAATCGAACGCTCCTGCGGATCGGCGGCAAGCAAGCCCACCGAGCCCAGAATCCACATCGCGAGCAGCGGTGCGGCAACTCCCAGGGGTGCGAGGCCAAGTCGCATTCCCGGACGCGCCAGGCGCGCAACGCACAAAAGGCCCGCGGCACCCAGCGCGGCGCAGAACATTTCACGGACCCAGAACATCGGTTCGATCGCTTCTTGCGCCAGTGCGGGCTGCAGGCCGAGCAGGCCCGCCATCAGCAGCAGCGCACAAACGGTCGCCGCTGCCAGGGCGGCAAGCGCGCGCCGCGCCGGCGCCCGCGCGTCGACCGCCTCCGCGCCCTTTGCCAGCATTTGCACGAGATCGTCCGTCCTCACGGCTTGCTCCTGACCCGTTGCGCGAGGGCCTTGAGCCCGCGGTGCACGCCCACCTTGATTGCGGATTCGGACATTCCCGCGCGCCGCGCGGCCTCCGCTACGGACAGCCCTTCGAGCTTTACGTAAAGGATCGGCAAACGGTGTCGGTCGGGCAGCCCGTCGAGCAGTTTCGCAATGTCGCGACGGGCGTTGGCCGCCTCCTCATCCGAGGCGGCCAGCAACTCGCTTTCCTCCGGAAGCGGATCGTGAAGCAGATCCGTGCGCGAGCGCCGGCGCAGCAGGTCGATCAGCTTGTAGCGGGCCAGGGCCAACACCCAGGCCGTAAGGGGCTGGTTCGGGTCGTAGGTGTGCCGCTGATTGTGTACGGCCAGAAGCGATTCTTGCACGAGATCTTCGACCTCCTCCGGCAGGCTCGCCAGCCGCTTGCGCAAAAACGCCCGCAGATGGCCGCTGAGTTCCTTCAAAAATGCGTGGTAGGCGGACGAATCGCCCGCGAGCCCACGCAGCAACAGGCCTCGCAGACGCTCCTCGTTCGGCGGCATTAGGCCTTCTCCGTGTATTCGCCCCGTGGCCGGATTTGGTTACAGCACGGCAGCCCGGCGGGGCGCGGACCGCGTGCGAAAACCGAATTTTGCCCTTCCGCGTAACCGACCGGCGCTTCGCATCGAATTCACAGGCAGGCAGACCGCAGGAGGGCCGGCTGTACGCGCACGCGCCACATTGCCCTCGCATCGGTTTTGCCTGGGAGTTTGACCGGATGCGAATGCATGCTGCCGCGATGTTGACTGCTGGCTGCCTGTTGCCGCTTGTGGCAATGGCATCCGAGGGCGCTTTGTGCAGTGCGCATAGCGGTCCCCGGACGGCGGCGCTTGTCGAACTCTATACCTCGGAAGGATGCTCGAGCTGCCCGCCCGCGGACCGCACGCTCGGGCACTTGCGCCAAGTGCTCGGAGCCGACGCCGATGGCGTCGGGCTGGCGCTGCACGTCAATTACTGGGACTATATCGGCTGGCGCGATCCGTGGGCCCAGGAGATCTTCTCCGAGCGCCATCAATGGCTTGTGCACGCCAACCACCACGACGTGGTCTACACACCGCATTTCTTCGTCAACGGCGTCGAGCTCTCGTCCGGGCAAACTCGGCTGCGCGAGCAGGTGCGCGAAGTCAACTCCCGGCCGGCGCAGGCAAGCATTGCGTTAAGCGCCCGGCATCCGACGCCGGGTCTGTTCACCGTGGAGGCCGCGGTGCAGACCTCCGAGAGCGTCGGGCCAGCCGCACTGTACGTCGCGCTGGCGCAAAGCGGGCTGAGCTCCAATGTCTTGCGGGGAGAAAATGCGGGCCGGACCCTGACGCATGACCATGTGGTGCGGGTCTGGATCGGTCCGCTCGCGCTGAGCAATGGTCAGGCGCGGGTGCACCGGGACCTCGTCGTGCCTGACGGTGCGCCCGACGCCCAATGGGAGCTGGCCGCCTTCGTCCAGGAGCAGCAAACCGGCAAAGTCGTGCAGGCGCTCGAGCTGGCGCCGTGCCCGCAATCGTCGGGCGCCCCGACGCAGCCCTAGCGGCCGTTCGGCTGGCGGCAGCGCGGTCAGCCCCGAGACGCTCTAGCGCATCGACGGGAGCGCGTTGCCCGCAACGCGCGGGGGCGGCCCCCGTAGCGCCGCGCTGTGGGCGTCTCAAGGCGCCTCGCCCATGCATCGTGGTTCGGCCGCCTTCGGCTCGGCCTGCGCGCGCACCGCAAGCGCCCGGCCGCGCTGGCTGCTTACTTGTGGCGGTGCTCTTGGTCCGATTACCATTCGCTGCCAATGGCAGAACCGGCGACCGAGCGCCAAGGAGCGGGAGTCGTGTACGAAGAAGACGATCGCGACGTCAACGTCTTGAAGAGCGTCTTGCCCCTGATGTCGCGCCATGCCGCCGGCTACCACCCGATCAGTTACACGGTTTGGTACGAATACGCACGGGGCAAGCACGAGGCGCTGCACCACGGCGTCGATGAGGAAATCAAGCGTCATCAGCGGCTGAGCGTCGCGCAAACCTACTTCCTGTACACCAAGCACCTGGTGGAGCCTGCCGAGCGCGCGCTGATGAGCGCACGCTCGGGTCTACTGGACTTGGTCGAGCAAGTAAAGAAAGCGGTACAGGAAGTTGACATGGACACCTCGGGGTTTGACGCGCGCCTGAGTCAGTTTCAGCGTGACCTGGGCACGGCCAAGACGCTGGAGGACATGGGCGGGACCGTCGCCGCGATGCTCACCGAAACCAGGCGGGTGAGCGAAGGCATCGGCAAGCTCTCCGGGCAGCTCGAGCAAAGCAGGAGCGAAGTGCGGCGGTTGACCGACGAGTTGCATCGCATCCGCGAGGACGCGCAGCTCGACGAGCTCTCGGGCCTGCTGAACCGGCGCGGCTTCGACCGCGAGCTGCAGCGATTGGCACCCAAGGCGGACGCTGCCGACGAAGCGCTCGCCGTGATCATGCTCGACATCGACAATTTCAAGAAGGTGAACGATACCTATGGCCATCCCCTGGGCGATGTAGTCATCTCGGTGGTAGGGCGCTTGTTGCGCGATTGCGTGGGCGAGGACGGCATCGCCGCGCGCTACGGAGGTGAGGAGTTCGCGGTGTTGCTGCCCGAGCGCTCGCTGGCCGTCGCCCGGAGCCTCGCGGAGACCATTCGGACGAGCGTGGAGCAGGGGCAGATCCGACGGCGCAAGGGCGATACGCCGATCGGCGGTGTGACGATTTCCGCCGGCGTTGCAGCGTGGCAGCGCGAGGAGGACGTGGCCTCGCTGGTTGAACGGGCCGATCGCGCGCTATACGTCTCCAAGCGATCCGGACGCAATCGCGTCACGGTCGACGGTTCGTAGCGCCGCGCCAACGGGGCGTCGAGCGGGCTTGCGTGCGAGGGCCCTCGAGAGCCGTGCGCTCGATTCAGAAAAGGCTGGCAAGCGCGGCGCGGGCGCGGGGCCAGAGCAGGTTCAATCCCAGACCGGCCAGAACCAAGGCCGCGGCAAAAATCTTCCAGGCGGGCAGCGGCTCGCCAAGCCACAGGGCCGAGGCGCCCATTCCGAACACCGGTACGAGCAGGGCCAGGGGTGTGACCGTTGCGGCCGGATGACGTGCCAACAGCCAACCCCAGGCTGCATAACCGAAGAGCGTATTGCCCCACGCTTGCCATAGGACCGCGGCCCACGTGGCCCAACTGGCACGGCGCACGGCCGCCAGCGCCACGTCGCAGCCCTCGGTCAGCAACGAAAGGGCCAGCAACGGGGCGATCGCATAGGCGCTGGACCAGACCACGTACGCGAGCGCATTCTCCGGCCTGCCCAGCCGCGCCGCGATGTTGCCCCCAGCCCAGGCGAGCGCGGCCAGCAGTACAAGCGCCAAGCCGCCCGTCGTGCTCGTGCGGTCGGCATGCGCGCCGATGACGGCGACACCGGAGGTTGCGAGCAGGAGCGACAACCATTGGAAAGTGCGGACCCGCTCGCCTTCGATCCACATCGAAAGCCCGATCGTAAAGAACACCTGGAGCTGAATGACGAGCGAGGCGATACCGGGCGAAATATGGCCGTTCATGGCCATGTACAGCAGCCCGAACTGCCCTACCCCGATCAGCAATCCGTACAGCGCAACGTTTTTCCAGGGCGTCGTGGGTCGCGGGACGAAAAACAATGCCGGGACCAGGGCTGCTGCAAATCGCAGCGCGGCGAGCAGCAACGGGGGCAGGCTCGCCAGAGCGATCTTGATGACCACGAAATTCGTTCCCCAGACGCTCACGACCGCGAGGGCAAGCACGAAGTGACGCCAGGGCAGGGCCGCGGACACGCGGCATTCTCGCACGCGCGACTGTCCAGTGAATTGTCGAGATTTGTTGCGGTTTTTCACGCAACTGGGCAGCGGCGCACGGTGACAAATTCAAGCACCGGCGTCCATCGTTTGACATACGGCGCTGGAGGAAGGAACGAGCCCTTGGACAAAGCCGCAATCTATCGCAAGACCAAGAAGGGTCTGGCAGAGATCACCTCCACGGAGCGCACCGTCGACCGACGGCTGCGCCCCCTGCTCATCCTGGTCGACGGCAATCGGACCGCGGCCCGCATTCATGCCCTTATGGGCGGCATCGGGATTCGCGAAGAAGACTTCGACCAATTGGCCGCCAGCGGCTACATCGAGACGATTGCCCGGCCGGATGCGCCCGCCGCTGCCAACGACGAAACGCGCCCCGCGCAGCCTCCTGCCCAAGCGCAGGCGCAGCGGCGCACATCCTTCGAGCGTTTTTCCGACGGTCAGCGCTATTTGTGCGAGACGGCTACCGACAAGCTGGGTCTGATGTCGTTTTTGTTCGTGCTCAAGCTTGAAAAATGCAGTTCTGCGGAGCAGTTGCTCACGCTATTGCCGGAGTTCGAGCAAGCGCTAGCAAAAAGGCTCGACAAGGACTACGCGCGGCATTGCCGCCGAATCGCAGAAACCATCTTGCGCGATTAACGCGGTGCGCGTCGACCTTTGGGCCGCGGATTGCGTGCGCCGCAGCGGCCCAGCGCGCGGCCTCAGGCGGGAAGTTGCGCCCGATAGCCCTGGGCTTCGACGGCTTGGATCAGACGCTGAACATCGGCGCTGCCGCTGACCACGGCTTGTCCGCGGTCCAGACTTACTTGCGCCGATTCGACGCCGGGGACGGCCTGTAGCGCCCGGCTCACCGCCACCGCGCAGTGCGCGCAGGTCATGCCACGGACGGTGAGCGTGGTCGTCGCCATGAAAACACTCCTTATTTGGGTTGGGGGATCGCAGCTCCCTCCGACTTCGTGACGGGCGCGAGTGGCGCGACGGGCGGCGGGGTGCCGGCGCCGCCGGGGAGCAGCGGCGCTCGCACGCGGCGCAGCCGCAGGCTGTTGCTCACGACAAAGACGCTGGACAGACCCATTGCCAAGCCCGCGAACATCGGGTCCATGCCAATGCCCCAGAGCGGATAAAACACACCGGCGGCCAGCGGGATGAGCAAGGCGTTATAGAAAAATGCCCAGAACAGATTGGCGCGGATCGTGCGCATCGTTCGGCCCGCGATCGCAAGGGCACTGAGCAGCGCGCTCAGATCTCCGTGCGTGAGCGTGATGTCCGCGGCCTCGATCGCAACTTCTGTCCCCGTGGCAACGGCAATCCCGACGTCGGCCTGTGCCAGCGCGGGCGCGTCGTTGATGCCGTCGCCGACAAACGCGACTCGGCGCCCGGCGGCCTGCCGGCGACGAACCGATTCGGCTTTGGCTGAGGGCAACATCTGCGCTTCGAAATCTTCGATCCCGATTTCTCGCCCCAACCGGCGGGCCGTGGGTTCGGTGTCCCCGGTCAGCATCGCCACCGCCAGCCCGCGCGCGCGCAAGGCTGCGACCGCGCCGGCAGCCGTCGGGCGCAGCGGATCGGCGACGCCCAGCACTCCCCAGGGCTCGGCGTCGACGGCAACGTAGACAAGTGTTCGCCCCCGGGCCGCGAGTCGCGAGGCGGCTGCGGTGCAAGGCGAGCTGTCGACGGCCTCCTTCGCCAGGAGCCGCTGTGTGCCCACGAGTACCGAGCGGCCCGCGACCGTTGCGCGCACGCCGTAGCCCGGAAGAGCGGCAAATGCGTCGGCGGCGGCAAGCGCAAGTCCGCGATCGCGGGCCGCCTGCACGATCGCTACCGCCAAGGGGTGCTCGCTGCCGGCATCGGCCGCGGCCGCAAGACGCAGTAGCGCCGCCTCGTCCTTGCCCGCCACAGGCTCGACTTCGGTGAGTTGCGGCCGACCCACCGTGAGCGTCCCCGTCTTGTCGAACACGACCGTGTCGATACGGCTCAGTATCTCCAAGGCTTCGCCATGCCGAAACAGCACGCCGAGTTCGGCTGCCCGCCCGCTGCCCACGATGATGGCTGCGGGCGTGGCCAGCCCCATCGCACAAGGGCAGGCCACCACGAGCACAGCCACCGCGCTCACGAGCGCGGTGGTGATGGCAGGCGACGGTCCGAAGGCGAGCCAGGCGAAAAAAGTAAGCGCGGCGACGCCCAGAACGGCGCGCGTGAAAACTTCCACCACTCGGTCGGCGACACGTTGGATCGGCAGCTTCGAACCCTGCGCGCGTTCTACCATGCGGATGATCTGCGCAAGGACGGTTTGTGCGCCGACCTCGCGCGCCTCGATCTGCAGTAGCCCGAGTTGGTTGACGGTGCCGCCTACCACCCGGTCGCCAACGCGTCGCGCCACGGGCATCGCCTCGCCGCTGAGCATGGACTCGTCGACGTAACTGCTGCCGTAACGCACCTCGCCATCAACCGGTATGCGCTCGCCGGGTCGAACGACCACGAGTTCGCCGATCGCAACGGCGCCGATGGGCACGTCCCGCTCGCTGCCCGCGCGCAAAACACGGGCCGTCTTGGCCTGCAACCCCACGAGTCGGGCGATGGCGGCCCCCGCGCGCCCCTTGGCGAGCGCTTCGAGGTACTTGCCCATGAGCACCAGCGTCACGACGACCGCGCCCGACTCAAAGTACAGCTGGCGCGCCGTGGCCGGCAGCCACTGGGGCGCCATCACGACCACGGCGCTGTAGAGCCACGCGGCACCTACCCCCGTCATCACCAGACTGTTCATGTCCGGCGATCGATCGGCAAAGGCGCGTGCGCCCAATCGGAAAAAGCGGCGTCCGGGGCCGAAGACCACCGCGCTCGCCACCGCGAGCTGCACCCAATCCCAGAACTGCGGCAGCGGTGCCCACTGAAGCAGCCAGCGGCCGAGGGCGGGTGTGAACATGGGGCCCATGGAGAGCAGCAAAACAGGCACTGTCAAGAGCGCCGCGACAACGAGATCCCGGCGCAGCTCGCGCAGCTCGTGCGCCCGCGCTTGAGCCTCGCGCTCGAGCGCATCGTCGCGCTCCAGTAGCAAGGGCGTGTAGCCGGCCGCAGCGATCGCCTCCGTGAGCGCCTCGACGGGTGCAAGCCGCTCGTCGTAGCTCACGCTCGCGCGCTCGGTAGCGAGATTGACGGTTGCCTCGGCCACAGCCGGCAGCGCCCGCAAGGCGCGCTCCACCCGCGCGACGCAATTTGCGCAAGTCATGCCGCGGACGCCGATTTCGATGTGCTGCATCAGGCACTCCCGGGGTCGCTGCAAGACCGCTACGGGCGCTGCGCCACCATTCCAACGAGCGCTGACCGACCGCGGTACCCGGTGCCTTCCGCAATGCGCTCTTCGCATGCGCACAGCTCCCGGATCCGCAAGCCGTCAAATGCAGCGCGCAGCAGGGACGCGCGGTACAGGTGCGCGCGCCGCGGCGGCCCTCCCGTGCCGTACTGAAGCTGCTTGGGCGTATAACCTTGCAAAAGCAAAGTGCCGCCCGGTTTGAGCGTTTTCACCATGTTGGCGAACAATGGCCTGCGCGCGGCCGGCTCCGCAAATTGAACGAAAATCGCAGCCACGCCGTCATAGAGCGCTTCGGGCCAGGAAGTTGCGTTGCAGTCCATGACGGCGAAGTTGACCCGTGCGCCCCGAGCTGCTGCGAGCCGCCGGGCCTTTTGAACGGCGAGCTCTGAAATGTCGAAGGCATCTACCGCGAGACCGTGCTGTGCGAGCCAAACACTGTTGCGGCCCTCACCGTCGGCGACGGACAAAACAACGCGATCGCCGGGCCGCCAGACGTTAGCATGGTCGCGCAGCCAACGATTCGCAACGGTGCCAGACAGGTACGTGCGGAGCGCAAAACGCCAGTTCCGAGTGCCGGCTAGCTCCGCGAAGGCCGAATTCGGACGTGCGCTCATATTTTCGGGTGTCGCGGCCAGAGCAAGGGCCCGACACTAGCCGTCCTCCAGGTACACTTGCGCGCCATTTTCCCATGCACGCTTTTTTGCGCCAAACGACTGCCGGTCTGCTGTTCGCTTGGCTTTGCTGGGCGGCGCAGGCGGCCTCCGTCGCCCCCGTTGCGGCCGAGCACGGCATGGTCGTCACGGCGCAGCATTTGGCGACCCAAGTCGGCGTCGACGTGCTCAAACAAGGCGGCAATGCCATCGACGCGGCCGTGGCCGTGGGCTATGCGCTCGCGGTGGTCTACCCGGCGGCCGGCAATCTGGGCGGTGGCGGCTTCATGACGATCCGGTTGGCCGACGGCCGACGGACGTTCTTGGATTTTCGCGAGAAAGCACCCTTGGCGGCCACGCCCGGCATGTTCCTCGGGCCCGACGGTCGCATGGTCGATGCGCTGAGCACGCGCGGCTACCTTGCCGTGGCGGTTCCGGGGACGGTCTCCGGCCTGGAGACGGCATTGGCGCGCTACGGCACCAAAAAGCGCTCCGAGCTCATTGCGCCTGCCATCGGCTTGGCCGAGCAAGGTTTCATTCTGGAGCAAGGTGATGCCGATAAGCTGCGTGCGGTCAGCGACGAGCTGCGCAAGGATCCGGCTGCCGCCGCGATCTTCCTCGATCATGGACAGCCCTTCGGTCCCGGGCAGCGGCTTGTGCAAAAGGACCTGGCCCAGACGCTGCGGCATATCCGAGACGAGGGCGCACGGGGCTTTTACCGGGGCCCCGTGGGCGCCGCGCTCGTCGCGGCCAGCCAGGCCGGCGGCGGGATCCTCACCCACGCCGATCTGGAGCAGTACCAGACGCGCGAGCGCGACCCCGTCGAGTGCGATTACCGGGGCTATCACCTCATTTCGGCAGCGCCGCCCAGCGCCGGCGGCGTCATTGTCTGCGAAATCCTCAACGTGCTAGAGGGCTACCCGCTGAGCGAACTGGGCTTTGGTTCGGCGCAGGCCGTGCACTATGAAATCGAGGCGATGCGCCACGCATATCTGGACCGCAACACGTATTTGGGAGACCCGGATTTTGTCGACAACCCGGTCGCGCGCCTGATCGACAAGAATTACGCCAAGCAGGTGCGCGCGGCCATTGACCCGAGCCGCGCCGGCATGTCCGAAGACCTCAAGCCCGGGGTTGCGCCGCACGAAGGAAGCAACACCACGCACTATTGCATTGTGGATCAGTTCGGCAACGCCGTCTCTCTCACCTATACGCTCAACGGCTGGTTTGGCGCCAAGGTAGTGGCCTCGGGCACGGGCGTGCTGCTCAACAACGAAATGGACGACTTTGCGGCCGGTGAGGGGACACCAAACCTCTACGCCCTCGTGCAGGGCAGCGCAAACGCGATCGCCCCGGGCAAGCGTCCCCTTTCGTCGATGAGTCCCACCATCATTACGCGGGACGACAAGCTGTTCATGGTCCTTGGCACGCCGGGCGGCAGTCGGATCATCAGCGCTGTAGTACAGGTCATCTTGAACGTGATCGATTACGGCATGAATGTTCAGGAAGCGGTCGATGCACCGCGTCTGCACCAGCAATGGCGCCCCGAGTCGACTTCGATGGAGCCCTTTGCACTGAGCCCGGACACCATAAAGATCCTTCTTGCTATGGGCCACAGATTCACGCGTTCGCGGCTGGCCAATCATGTCGCGGCCATACTGGTAGGGGCTCCGTCGCTCGGCACCCCTGCGGTCGGCGCGAACCGCTACTACGGCGCCAATGACCCCAGGGGCAACACGGGGCTGGCGCTGGGCTACTGAAAGCGCAAGCGCGCGTCCTACGAATCCTTCGATGGCGCGAGCGCTGCTGCGATCGCGTTGCCTCGGGGCGAACCCAGACCCGTGCAAGCATCCCATCCGGCCGCGGCCGCGTACTGGCCGTTGTTGCCGGAGGTAATGTCGTTGAACGCACCGCGGGCCGGGTACAGCAGCGGCTGGACGAGACCCACCGGCGTGCCGCGCGCCGAGTTGATACGGGCGATGAGCGCCGCCCAAAGCGGCGCTACCGCACTGGTGCCACCGATGACCGTCTGAGAACCATCGACACGCACGTCGTAGCCCGTCCTCGGATCGGCATCGCCGGCGACATCAGGCACACCGCGCCGGGACAGCGGTGTTTGCCCACCTTGCGCATCGCGCAACTGCAGCCCGGATTGCCAGGACGGCAGATCAAAGAACGAGCTCACCCCGCCACCGGAGGCGCCGCCTTGCGCGCCGTCGTTCCATACCGTCTCGCTGGCGATTTGCTGGGCGCTGGCGCGCAGCGAAGTGCCACCGCAGGCGAGCGCGTAGCCGCTGGAGGCGGGGAAGTCCACGTGGGCAGCACCATCGCTCAGGCCATCGCTTGAGCCGCTGTCTCCCGAGGAGACGCAGACCGTCACACCGAGCACCGCCGCTTCCTGAAAAGCCTGGTCGATCGCCTGCATCGCCTGCGGCGTCCAACTCGATTCGGGGCCACCCCAGCTGATCGAAAGGACAGTCGGTCTGTGCGTGGTGTCGTGGATCGCGGAGCTTATCGCGTCGAGGAAACCCGCATCCGTGTTCGGCGCAAAGTATGCGACGATCGTCGCCGCGGGTGCGAGCGCGCCAGCGACCTCGATGTCGAGTTCCACTTCGCCGTCCGGACCGTTGGCATCGCCCGTCGGCTCGTTGCTCGCGCCGTCCACGCCCACCGCGAGCACCGATGGCTGCGCGAGGCCGATCTGGCCAAAGTACGCGGCCAGATCTTGGGCGCGGTAGCCGCCGCCAAGCTCGATGAGCGCAATGGTCTGGCCCTGTCCGCTGCCGGATGGAAAATCGTAGATCTGCGCAAGCTGCGGCGGGATGAACGTGCCGGGCGCCTCGCGCAAAGGCGCGCCCCCGGTGCCCCCGCGATGGCGAAAGTGAGGCCTTGCCTGCGGGCGATTATCGAGGCCGAGCACGGCTTCGACGATGTCGTGCAATTCCTCGGGCATTTGAACTGCGCCCACCCGACCGCGGTACGCGCCGCCAGGTGCATCGAATCGCTGCAACTCCACGGCGAAGGCGGCGTTGCATTGCGCTACGGTGCCAGCAACAACAACGGTCCTGCGGGCCGCGTGTTCCTGCTCGACCGTGAGCCCGTAGGCCGACGCGAACTTGCGAATCGCCGCCAGGTGTCGTGGGCGTGCGCCGAATTGCCTTGCGAAATCCTCGCGCTTCATGGGCCGGAGCCGGCGATCGCCGCGCTCGACGCGGGCAATATGGTCCATGAGTACCGAATTGGATTGGCGCCGCAACACGATCGTGACCCGCACCCGTTCGCCCGGGTCGGCCTTGCCCACCGCACGCGCCCCCGGTGATGGCGCCCGTTCACTGCCGCGCAAGGCTCGATGCGCCATGATTGCACCTCCATCGCAAGGAGGACCGCGTGCTCCGCGTCGGCGTTGGCGATTTCGCGCAATGCCCGGTGGCGGCCAGGCGCGGATCGTACCGCCGATGGCGCGCGCCGCGCGCTGGCGCATAATCGGTAGACGGAAATCATGGTCGGCTCCCGTCCTTCCTACGGTCCGGGCGCTTTTTGCGATCGACGCCCTGGTCCTCGGCCGCGCAGGTGGTGAGCGCCGTGGCGCCTGGCAACGCGCGCTCGTATAAGGCAGAGCTTCGCGAGCTGCAGATCGAGCTCGTCAAAGCGCACCGGCACATCATCGGTCACGCTCGGCGCGTGCTCGTGATTTTCGAGGGCCGCGATGCCTCGGGCAAAGATGGGTCGATCAAGCGCATCGTCGAGCACTTGAGTCCGCGCGACACGCGCGTCGTTGCTTTGGGCAAACCCTCGGATCGAGAACAGGGGCAGTGGTACTTTCAGCGCTATGTCGGCTACCTGCCCGGTGCCGGCGAATTCGTGCTGTTTAACCGCAGCTGGTACAACCGCGCAGGCGTTGAACGCGTGATGCGCTTTTGCAGCGACGCGCAATCCGACGAATTTTTGCGCGACGTGGTTCCCTTCGAGCACATGCTGGTGCAAGCCGGCATACAACTTTTCAAGTACTACTTGGACGTGAGTCGTGAGGAACAGCGCCGCCGTCTGAAGGCGCGCGCGCGCGATCCGCTCACGCAATGGAAGATCAGTGCGGTCGACGAAGCCGCACTCGAACACTGGGACGATTACACGCGGGCCCGCGACACGATGCTGCGGCGCACGCACACCCCGAGCGCTCCCTGGGTGATCGTGCAGGCCGACGACAAGAAAGTGGCCCGTCTGCACATCATTCGCGACCTGGTGCAACGCATCGAGCACCCGGGCAAGAACCCGCACCTTGCCGCGCCCGATGCGCGAATCGTCTTTGACTTTCATCCCAAGCGCTTGGCGCTGATGGCGCGCTGAACCCGGCCCGCGCGGGCCCGTCCGGAACCGGTCAAGCCCTGCACGGACCCCCGGTTTTCGTGGCCCGCGATCCGCCGCGGCCCCTCGCGTTTGCCGCAGGCGGCAACCCTGCCGTTATCATGGCGCAGAGTCCCACACACCACGAAAGGAGCAGACCCAAAATGAAACGACCTCTTCGCGTCGCTGCGCTCGTCTTGCTGATTTGCGGCGTTGCCCCCTATGTAACTGCGGCCGATGCATCGTCGGCAACGGCGCCGGGAGCCGCGGCGGCGAGCTCGTGCGAGGACAAGGCCGTGGACAAAAACGGCAAAAAGCTCTCCGGGGCGGCAAAGACCTCGTTCATGAAAAAGTGCGAGGCCGACGCAACGTCCGCAAAATAATCGGGCGCCGCAAAGGGCGCGGCGCCGGCGCCCTGTTCCTTGGGCTAGGGGCGGACCCAGCGCAATGCGAAGCGGTCCGTGGGGCCGTTCATGTCGAAAAAGGCCTGGGTGTGCGGGTCGTCGCGGTTTTGGAGGAAATCGGAGTGCTCCTCCAAGACGAACCCCGCCTGCTTGAGCTCGTTGATGACGACGTCCTCGTCGATGCGGTGCAGCGTTTTGGTGTCCCGCAGGCCTGAGCCCTTGGCAGCGGCGTGGTCGATGAGCACGAGATGCCCGCCGGGCCGCAGCGCTTCGAACAGGCGCTTGTTCATTACGGCCCGGTCCACGGGCGTATTGGCGACGTCGTGGTAGTTCAGGATGAACGTGATCAAGTCCAGCCGGGGCGCGTCCGTCGGGTACGGGTCGTCGAACGGACGCACAAGCGTGTGGATGTTTGCCTGCGGGTGCGCGGTCAGGCGCTTTTCGAATGACTCGCGCGGTTTTGGTGTTTGCGCCCAGACATTGCCCTTCGGACCCACGGCCAGCGCGAGCAGCTGCGTGGTGTAGCCGCCGCCGGCCGAGACGTCGAGCACATTCATGCCGGCACGCACCTGCGCAAAGCGCAAAAACTCAAGCGGGCGGCGCCGCTCATCGTCGCGTCGGTCCGCGTCGGTGCGAATCGGACTGGCGATGATCGCCGCGTAATCGGGCAACGGGGCCGCCGACTGGTCCGCGGAGTCGCGGCCCGGGCCTGCTGCGCGGCCGCTGGCCATCGCAAAGACAAGAAGCGAGGCGACAAGCAGCCTGCCGGCGGCACTGCGCCGGGCGCGGCGTTGCGATGCGACGCATGTGGGACGATGCGGCCTTGTGATGATGGCGCTCTGGGGTACGTTTTGCATGGTTTGCCTTTCTTGTCGAACTGACGATACTCCGGTTGAACTCTTGCGCGGGCGACCAAGGGACGCAATTTTGCAACGAGCTGGGGGCCGCGGCGGTCCTAATGGTTGACATGAGCGAGGAGCGGCGCAAAGCGGAGGCTCCGGAGGCGGCGCGGCCGGGGGCGGACACTAGCGACGTCGCGAGCGCAGGGGCGAGCGCCGGAGCAGCCGCGCGCCTGCGCGCCATCCTCATCGGGTCGGCGGGCAACTTGGTGGAGTGGTACGACTTCTACTGTTACTCGGCCTTCGCACTGTACTTTGCCCAGTCGTTTTTCCCGACAAAGGATGTGACGGCGCAGATGCTGTCGACGGCAGGCATTTTCGCGCTGGGCTTTTTTATTCGACCGGTTGGCGGCTGGCTGTTCGGCCGCATCGGAGACGTGGCGGGTCGACGCAAGGCTCTGATGTTTTCCGTGTTGTTGATGTGCTTCGGATCCTTGCTGATCGCTGTCGTGCCGACCTACCAGATGATCGGCACCGCGGCGCCGGTCGTGCTGATGGTCGCCCGGCTGCTGCAGGGTCTGAGCCTGGGCGGTGAATACGGGGCAAGCGCGACCTACCTTTCGGAGACGGCGACCGGCGCGCGGCGCGGCTTTTACGCAAGCTTCCAGTACGTGACGCTCATCGGCGGCCAGCTCATAGCCCTTCTGGTGCTGCTCGTTTTGCAAAATTTCCTTCTCTCCGACGAGCAATTGCGCTCCTGGGGCTGGCGCGTGGCCTTCCTCATCGGTGCGCTGCTTGCCTTGATCGCGCTCATCATGCGCCGCACGCTCTACGAGACCCCGATTTTCGAGCAGCAGTTGCTGCTCGGCGGCCGCCGTGACCGCGGGACCTTGCGCCAGCTGCTTGCGCATCCCAAGGAGGCACTGATCGTCGTCGGGCTCACCATGGGCGGCACGCTGGCCTTTTACGTGTACACGACCTACATGCAGAAGTTCCTGCGCTTGTCCGTCGGCCTGACCGACCGCCAAAGCACTGCCGTGTCGGCTTCTTCGCTCGTCTTCGCGATGCTTCTGCAGCCAATCTACGGTGCGCTTTCGGATCGAATCGGCCGAAGGCCTTTGCTGGTGGGATTTGGGCTCCTGGGGACGGCGTGCACGGTTCCGCTCTTAACGGCGATCTCGCATGCGCGCGGCCCGTGGGAAGCGCTGCTGCTGATCGCGCTGGCCTGGCTCATTGTCTCCGGCTACACCGCGATTAATGCCGTCGTGAAGGCGGAACTGTTTCCGGCGGCGATCCGGGCCACCGGCGTGGGTCTGCCCTACGCCATCGCGGTCTCCCTGTTCGGCGGATCGGCCGAGTATGTCGCGTTCTGGTTCAAGAGCATCGGCCATGAAGCCGGCTTTTACTGGTATGCCACGGCGATTATTGGCTGCACATTGCTGGTCGCGGTCTTCATGCGAGACACCAAGCAGGTCTCCGAAATCGACAAGGACGCATTGCGCGCGGCGCGGGCGTAGTCGAGCGTCCCTGCAGGCACCACGGCCAGCAAGACCCTGATGCAATTGTTGCTGCGGGCAGCGCCGGAACGTCGCGATCGGCGTGCTCGCCGCGGGCCGCGTGTGACTGCCGTGGCGCGCGCGCTCGCTGTAAGATCGAAGCGCTCGACCCGACAGTACAGCGGCTGGTTTGTTTGCGAGCCCGATGCGCTTGCCGACGGGTGGCGTCGCGGGCCATGGTGTTGCAGGGGAAAAAATCATGTCGATGGTCGCGGCACAACCCAATCACGGCCCGCTCGTTGGCAATGAGGGATCGCGGCCGATTCAGCCAGCCTGGGTGCGGATCACCCACTGGCTCAACGCGCTCGCCGTGTTGGTGCTGATCACCAGCGGGTGGCGAATCTACAATGCCTCGCCGATCTTCGCCTTTCGATTTCCCAAGGAGATCACCTTCGGCGGATGGCTCGGGGGCGCGCTGCTGTGGCACTTCGCGGCGATGTGGCTGCTGGCCGTCAATGGGGTCATCTACCTTGCGATCAACGTGATAAGCGGGCGCCTGCGCCAGCGGTTTTGGCCGCTGTCGGCGCACCGGATTCTCGCGGACCTGCGTGCCGCCGTGCACGGTCGGCTGGCGCACGAAGATCTGCGGCAATACAACGCAGTGCAAAAGTTTGCTTATTTGGTCGCAATCGCGTTGCTCGTGCTCGTGGTGCTCTCGGGCCTGGCGATTTGGAAGTCCGTGCAGTTGCCGCTGCTGCGCGAACTGATGGGCGGATACGACAATGCGCGCGTCGTGCACTTTTTCGCAATGGCGGGAGTTGTGTTGTTCACGCTCGTGCATGTCACCATGGTTGCTGTGGTCCCCAAGACGCTGCGCGTGATGGTTTTCGGTCGATAGAGGGATGTCGCGCGGCATGCCGGAGGGTCGGCCTCGCTGGGCAGCCGCGGCGCAAGCCGGGCTCTGCGCTGGTGCGAATCGTTGCGCTACCATGGCGGGTGCCTGCGCTGCGAAGCGAACCCGTGCCTGGCGGGCGCCGGCGCGGGGGGACTGAAACGGGACCGCCATCGCCTTGTTGAACAGCTCTTCGTCCAGGAGCGCGCCGCAGACCGCCGCGATCTGCCACGCAAGTGCTTGGCCCGCGGCCGATGCGCGGTGGCGCGCGTGAGGGGTCTGCGGGCGAGCGCCGTCGTGCGCAGTGCCATGCAGGCCCTGGGCGGGCTACTTTGCGTTTCGATATCGCTCGCGGCCTGTTCGCACGATGGCGAACCGGCGGAGCTTGCCATCTGGCGCATCGTGGACCAGGGATGCAACACGAGGCCGCAGGAACCCCCGTTGCAGCCGCGTCGCGATTTGGCGTGCGATCTGCCCCAGGGCTACGCGATTCTGAAAGATCGCTGCGGTCCGACGCACTTTCTTCTCATTCCTACGGCGCGGCGCACAGGTGTGGAGAGTCCCGAACTGCAGTTGCCAGCCGAGCCGAACTACTTCGAGCTGGCCTGGGAGGAGCGCGGCCGCAGCCTCTCGGAGGCGTCCGCACCGGGGGAAGCGGACGTCGGTCTGGCGATTAACTCCCGATACGGACGCTCGCAATCGCAGCTGCACATCCACATCGACCGCCTGCGTCGGGAAGTGCGCAGCGCGCTGCAAGGATTGCAAAAGCCACTGCCAGCCGACACGCAGCTCGCGCTGATGGGACACCGCTACCGCGTCGATCATCTGCAGACGCTGTCGGTAAGCCCCTTCATCCTGGTTGCGCATGAATGGGGTGCGCAGACGACCGAGGAGCGTGCGCGCCTCACCCTCGCGGTCGTGAGCGATGGCGACGCGGGCTTTTTCCTCCTGAGCGACCGCGCCGACCTCGGTGTGCTCGACCGCGGGCATGCGGAGGAACTGCTGCTGGCGCATTCGTGCCGGTAGGCCCGAGCGTGGTTCGCCTCCGATGACGCTGACGAACGTGGACGCGGAAGGGCAATTGCAACTGGGGCAGGCGGCACTCGTCCTGTTCTCCGGGGGTCAGGACTCGACGACCTGCCTGGCTTGGGCGCTGTCGCGCTTTGCGCATGTCGAGACGGTCGGTTTTGACTATGGGCAGCGCCACGGCGTGGAGCTTGCGCAGCGCCGGATCGTGCGCGAACGCATTGGGGCGGCGTTTCCGGATTGGCGAGCGCGCTTGGGGTTGGACCATACTCTGGACATCACCGTGCTCGGCCGCATCAGCGAATCGGCTCTGACGCGAGAGCGCGCGATCGCGCTGCAGAACAATGGCCTGCCCAACACCTTCGTTCCGGGGCGCAATCTCGTGTTCCTCACGCTCGCCGCGGCGCTCGCGTATCGGCGGTCGATCCGGGTGCTGGTGGCCGGGATGTGCGAGACCGACTACTCCGGCTACCCGGACTGCCGCGATGCGACGATTCGGGCCCAGCAGGCGGCACTGACGCTGGGACTCGATGAGGAGCTACGCATCGAGACGCCGCTGATGTGGAGCGACAAGGCGCAAATCTGGGCGCTCGCCTACGCCTTGGGCGGCGCGGAGCTCATCGACATCGTCGTGGAGGATACGCACACGTGCTACTTGGGTCAGCGCGACCTGCGCCATGCGTGGGGCTACGGCTGCGGGCAATGCCCGGCCTGCGAGCTGCGCAGCGCGGGATGGCTGCGCTGGCGGGCAGGTCGCGAGGGTGCCGCCGCGGGGCCCCGCGCGCCCTGCTCGTAGCGCAATCGCGGAAATTGCAAGCCCAATGCCGCACCTTTCGGCCGAATGCGTTGTGCGTCGGGCGCTAAGGTAGCGCGGTGCCTTAAGAACAAGCTCAAGTACGCGCACGGCGAGCATGCCAAGACGGCGGGGAACCGCGCGCGGTGGGCTGGCCGGAGCGGTTTTGATCGCGAGCGATGAAATACGAGCACACCAAGGAGCGAAGTGTCGAATTTTTGCGGCTTGCGCTGCCCCTGATGACGCGTCAGGACGCGCCGCTGCACCCCATTTCGTACGCTGTCTGGTATGAGTACGTAGCCGGATCCAACTCGGCGCTCACCGCGCGGCTCAACGAGTTGACCAGTGATGATTCGCGCCTGACCGAGGAGGAAACGCAAAAGCTCTACAGCGAATTTATCGCCGATCTCGACGAGGCCACGGCCCAGCGGATCGCCGGGCAACTCCAGCAGGTCATGCACGCCATCACGCGCAGCACCTCGGTGGCAGGCGACGAGGCCGCCGACCTCGGTGCGTCGCTCAGTCGCTGGGTGAGCGAGCTGACCCCGGAGACGGCCGAGAAACTCCGGGGCCACGCATTCGAGCGGATGATGGGCCTGACCCAGCATATTCAGGGCACCTTCGTTGATTTGAAGGGTCGACTCGACGAAAGCCACGCGCAAATCGACGCGTTGCGTGTAGAGGTCGCGCGAGCGCGCGAAGAAGCCTTGTCCGACATGCTCACGAGCCTGGCCAACCGGCGCGCCTTTGACAGCTCGTTGCAGAACCTGATCCAGGAACAACAAGACGGTCAGAGCGACGGCGCTCTGAGCCTGATCATCGCCGACATCGATCATTTCAAGAAGGTCAATGACACGTTCGGTCACCTGTTCGGCGACAAGGTCCTGTGCTCGGTGGCGCACATTCTCAAAGCCAACACCAAAGGCCGCGATATCGTCGCGCGCTATGGCGGGGAGGAATTTGCCGTGCTGTTGCCGCAAACCCGGCTGCACGGGGCCACCGCCCTGGCCGATTCGCTGCGGCACGCGGTCGAACAAGGTTGCGTTCGGCGCATCGGTGAGACAAGCGTACTGGGTCGGGTGACGATTTCGATGGGCGTCGCCGCCTATTGCGAAGCGGAGAGCGGGGCCGAGTTCTTGCGGCGTGCCGATGAGGCCTTGTACCGCGCAAAGCGCGAGGGCCGCAATCGCGTCATCGCCGCATCGACGCCCGGGCGCGAGGCGCCCGGGAAGGGCGCGCCGGACGGCAGCACGAGCCCATAGTGCCACGCGGGCTTAAGCCCGCGAGCGGGCTGTCCATGCCCGATTCCCGCCAGTGCGGGACCGCGCGCGAATCGCGGCGCGCGATGGTGCGCCGGGTCTCGATACGCAAGCCCGGGCCGCTCTCGGCGCTCGATTGCGAATGCGTTGTGCCGACGCTAGGGCATTTGAATGACGCGGCGTGGGTACCGCATTGCGGGCGGGGCGACGACCCCATCGGCCGGAACCAACTGCAAAATCCGCGTTCGAACCTTGTTCTGCGCAAGACAGCGACTGTCGCGCGCATACAACGAAGGGTTGCGATGCATCCGATGAAAGCACGGCGTGATGACTATGTTGCGCGTCTCATGGCAATTCGATCTTGGGTCCAGGAGCTGGCCCAGACGCTAGGACGCGCGGATCTGTCAGTGGAAATCGATGGCGAAGAGCCCCCCTTGATCCGCACCAGTCACTTGGTCCGGGTCCGAAGTACGGCGGGCGAGGAAACCGTCGTACTGACGAAGGAGGAGTTCTGGAACGAATTTGATCTTTTCCAACGCAGCGCAGCGCCGAGACTCCAAGACGCTCTCAAAAGGCTGCACCAGGATTGGGCGGCGTGCCCACCAGGGATGCGCGAAATTAGGTGAAACGCAGCACCGCGGCGAATCCACGCCCCGCAAGGATCGGCGATCGCAACTCGAGACGGCCTCCCGCGTGCTGCACGATCGCGTTGGTGATGGACAGACCCAGTCCCGAACCCTCGGCAGCCGTGATGCCGCGCTCAAAGGGTCGAATGAGCTTGTGCAGCGTGTCGGGCGCCACGCCTGGGCCGTCATCGATCACAAAGATTGCCGTGGGCTCGACGAGTACCGTGACCCAGGAATCCTCGCCTCCATGTTTGAGTGCATTGTCGATGAGGTTGCGCAGGGCGATTCCGATGGCGTCGATATCGCCCATGACCCGGGTGGCTGCTCCGGTCACCTCGATGCGCAGGCGTTCCCGGCTGACGGCCTCGGCGAACTCCGCGACGATCACGCGTGCGAGAACGCCCAGGTCGACCGGTTCGCGTTGCAGTGTCGCGCCCGATTGGATCCGTGCCAGCTGCAGCAATCGCGAGGCCAAGCGGGTGAGCCGGTCGAGTTGACGCACCAGCGCGAACGCATTCTGGCGTGAATTCGCATCGGTGGTAATTTCGGCGATTCGCTGCGCCTTCGCACGCGCGGCCGCCAGCGGGGTGCGCAGCTCGTGCGCAGTGTGAGCGGCCAAATTGCGTTCGTCCTCGATCAAAACGCGAACCCGATCGATGAGCGAGTTGACAGTGGCCAGCCAGGGCTGCAGTTCCAATGGTGCCTCGGAACTGGCGATCGGCCGCAAGTCATCCGCGCTACGCCCCGCCAACTCCGCGCGTGCCGGTTCGAGCGCGCGAAATCCCTGGCGCACAATCAGCGCCAGCGCCACCGATGCGGCCGGCAGCACGAAGATCAGTGTGCCGGCAAGCCAGCCCAGGCTCGCCCACAGGACCTCGAAGCGGTGTTCCACCGTCTGGGCGACTTCGACACGCCGCCGGCCGTCCGCGCGTGTCAGCGTCAATACGTGCCAGCCGTTGACGTCGCGAATGCCGTCCTCCGTCCGGCTATCGAGCGGGGTATCAGGGGCGGAGTGCGAACGCAGCCGCAGCCGACCTTTGGCGTCGAAAATCTGGTAGATCACGTGCTCTTCGTGCGGCGCAATTTCGGCAAACAGACGCTCTCCGCGGACATCTCCGAGAGCAACTTCGGGTAGGACGAGAAAGCGCTCGGCCGTTTCATTGAGCGAGCTGTCGAGCACCTCCGCCGTCTCGTGCCAGACACCTGCCAGCGCGATTGCGGTTCCCAGAAGCCACAAAGTTCCCAGCACCAGCAACAGGCGCCGCGAAATACGCCGCTCGAGGCTCCAGGAATTTCTCGTGTCGCCTTCAGACATCGAGTCGATACCCTAACCCTCGATGCGTGCTGATAGCCAGGGGCCCCAGCTTTTTGCGCAAGCGGCTCACGATGACCTCCAGCGAATTGCTGTCGGACTCGCCCATGCCTTCCTTGCTCAGATAGGCTTCGATGTCCGAGCGGCTGTAAATCCGTCCGGGATGGCGAGCAAGCGAGGCGAGAACCGCCCACTCCATCGCCGTGAGCTCGATGCGCTCGCCGGCGCGCAGCGCGGCGCGTGCGTCGAGGTCGAGCGCAACGTCGCCCACCATCACCTTGGGCGGCGCGCCACTTCGTCGGCAAACCGCATCCATACGAGCCAGCAACTCGTTCAGATCAAAGGGCTTGACAAGGTAATCGTCGGCCCCCGCCTGCAGGCCGCGAATTCGATCGGTGACCTGGTCACGGGCGGTTAGCACGATGACCGGAAGTGCGCGGCCGGCCGCGCGCCATTCGCGCAGCAACGGCAGCGCGTCCCCGTCGGGAAGATTCAGGTCCAGCAAGGCGAGGTCCGGATCAGACACCCGGCGCGCCTGCCCGAGCAATTTGCACCAGTGCACGCTGTGGCCGGCCGCCTCCAGGTGATCGGCGACGGCCTGCCCCAGATCGATATCGTCTTCCAGAAGCAAAACGTTCATGGGTCCTATCGTGCCATGCCGGGCGCTGCCGTGACCAGCACCGGCGCGCGGGGCCCTGCTTGGGCCGCGTCCCGGCCTCGGCGTTCGTACCCCGGCGACGTACCGAGGCGGGTGGTTTGGGCGGAAAATTTTGCCGACGAAGTGCGCAGCGAGTGTGCCGCGGAAGCGTGAACCGTATCTGAATCAGGGTGCGCGGAGCGCTTGGCGCGTGGGCGGGCGTGAGCGTGCGTGCGCGCTCAGTGGCCCAGCGGAATTTCGATGATCATCTTGACGGTCCAGCGGTCAGTTATGGACGTCAGCCCGAGGCCGACGCCGAAGTTCACGTTCCAGGGCGGCCGGTCGATGTCGATGGCCCAGTACAGCGTCTCCTTGGTCTCGGACCAGGGCCGAATGTCGCTGATGGTCCCCACCTGTGCGTAGTACTCCACGCCCAAAGCGATGCCCGGCGCGACCGTGCGCGCGACCTTCAAGCAGGGGTCGAACTCGGGCGCCTCGTGGCGATCCGGACCTTCCAGGGCGAAGTCAAGCACCGGATTGGCGGCAAGCAACCAATCGCTGCCGCGCCAGCCCGCAATTGGACGTAATTCGAAGCCGCGCTGATCGGATTCAAACTGGTATTGCACCTGCGAGAGCTCCCCGTTGAGCCCGGCGAATATTCCGGGGCCTGCGTCCGGCTGCTTGATCGGCACCCACTTCATACGAAGTTTTACGCCGGCAATTCGAAAGTCACCATTGGACTCGTGCACGAACGGCAGGTAGGCGCCAGCTTCCAAGTCGTGCGGCAGCCCGTAGGCAAATTCGGGCGTGACGCGTGTTCCTTGTGCCGCGACGACCTCGCCCGGGTAGCTCGGGGTGGTGATGCCGTCGGGCGTGTTGTTCACGTGCAGCTCCAGCCCGTAGCGCCCCGGCTCATTGATGTCGTCGAGGTAGACCTGGATCTCGTCGGGCAGCGCGCCGTGCGCTGCCGCGCACCACAGGCCGAACACGAAGCATGCGATGCATGAGCGCACGATGGAGCGGGGCGATGGCATCGTGCCGGGCACCACCAGAATCGCGACAAAGCCGCGGACCAGCGCTAGCGCATGTTGCCCGTGTGGCCCAGCGAATAGCGGCCGGGTTGCGGCCACACCGTCAGGCCGTGCGGTTCGCGTCCGACGGCGATTTTTTCCACTGCGCCGCTCGCGGTCTCAAACACATAGACCTCATCATCGAAGCGGCCGGACAGCCAGAGCTGATGCCCGTCCGCGCTCACATTGCCCATGTCGGGGCTGCCGCCACCCGGGATGGGCCAGGTCTGCACCACCTTGCGCGTGGCAAAGTCGATAACGGAAACGCTACCTTTGCCGTGGCGTGCGCCGTGAATCTTGTTCGAGCCGCGGTTGGCTACATACAGCTGCGTGCCATCGCGGCTCGGGTACAGCCCGTGCGTGCCCACCCCGGTGGGAATAAAGCCCGTCTGCGCGAAGCGCTCGCCGTCGATGAGAAACACGCCGTCGGCCATCATGTCCGCGACGTAAAACACCTTGCCGTCGGGTGAGACACGGATGTCCTGTGGCATCGCGCCACCCTTGAGCCGCAGCAGGCCCAGGACTTTACGCTCGACCATATCGATCTTGGCCAGCGCCCCGGTAAATTCGCAAGTGAATATCGCGTAGCGGCCGTCGATTGCGAAATCGGCATGGTTGATGCCTTTGCATCCGGGCACGTGCAGGGACGAGTGCAGCGCCATGGTATGCGGGTCACGAAAATCCAGGCGCTCGTGCGCTTCCGCCACTACGATCGCCTCGCTGCCATCGGGCACGAAGTACATGTTATAGGGATCGTCGACGACGATCGGCCGGCCGGGTTTGCCGGTCTTCGGATCGATCGGCGTCAGGCTGCCGTCCTTGCGTCCCTCCGCATTGTTGGTTACCCAGAGCGTCTGCAGATCCCACGCCGGAACGACGTGCTGGGGATTGACGCCCACCGCGTAGCGATCAATCACTTTGCGTGTCTGCGGGTCGATGACCACGACGTCATTGGAGCGCAGCTCGGGCACGTACACGCGCGCAAGTGCCCCTTGGACGGCCGCACTCAGCGCGCCGGCGCCGGCTGCGCCATAGAGGTTGCTGGCATCGAGCACGGGAGGCATGCCCGGATAGCCCGAGGGCGTTGCACGTGCGTTGGGCTCGGCCGCGGCCGCGCCGCGCAGCGTGAGCGCGCAGCCGGCCGCCAGCAGCCCGAAAACCAGGCGCGTGGAGTATTGCGAAATCAAATGAGCAGGTCGCATGTGACGGGAAGAAAGCAAGGTGTTGCCGCCCATTTTATGGCCACGCTCGGCCTTAGTGGGCCTTAACCTTGCCGCGCGTCGCCGTTTGAATCTGCTGGCGAATCGCGGCAACACTTTGGCGGACGATTTCGTCGACGCCGAGTTGCCCGAGCTCGGCGCTGGCGCGCTGCGGATGCCCGCCGTAGACCCCGACGGATTCGTCGAGCCGTGCCTGCGATTGCAGTATTTCGACGCGCACGGTCGTTGGCGCAAGCGCCAGCTGCAGCGACGTGTCAGCCAACGCGGCATGCGTCCCGATTTCGTCGTCGGCAAAGCCGCGCGCGCGCAGCAAAGCGGCAAAGCCCTCGGTCGATGCTGAGAAGTACTGCGGCGGAGCAAAGACGCGCACCGGCTCGGCCATCCATTCGCGGTTGAGCCGCTCGGCGACGCGACCGAGCTCGCGCTGGTAGCCGCCGTGATCCCCCAAAAAGACGATGTCGCGAAATCCATGTGCGCGCAGGCTGCGCGCGATGGCCTCCAGAGTCGCGTCGAATACACCTGTCGGAATCGACAAGGTGCCCGTAAAGCGCATGTGCGAACTCGGCGGCTCGACCGAACCCTCGGGAACATACGCCAACACGGGCGCGACGACCGCGTTACCCAACTCGCGCGCAATGCGCTCGGTGAGCAGGCGCACACGGACGTTGTGCTTGCCAAGGGCCAGGGCGGGCCCACTTTGCTCGGTGCCGCCGATGGGCACAATCGCGGTGGTCACGCCATGACCGATGGCCTGGCGCAACTCGGTCCAGGTGTAATCCTCGAGGAACACGGAGGGCTGCGCCGCTGCGCCTCGCGCGCTGAGCATCGCGGCCGCCGCCGCAATGGCCAGGGCCCGCAGCGCGCCTCGGAGGCATCGGTGGCGCGAGGGATCAAAGACGAGGCGCATCGCCCGATTCTACGGGCTCGCGCGCGCTGGCTCGAGGCGGCCGCAAAATTCGCGTCATCGGCTCCGACCAAAGGCGGCCAGCGCGAGCGCAAGCCAACCGAGCAGCAGCAGCACTCCTCCCACGGGCGTGAGCGCGCCCATCAACGTGACACCACTTAGGGTCAACGCGTACAGACTGCCGCTGAAAAAGACGATGCCCGCGGCGAAGAGGACCGCGCTCGTCTTGGCGCTGCGCCCGGGCCACTGCTGTATCGCCCAGGCCGAGCCCAGCAGCGCCAAGGCGTGCACCAGCTGATAGCGCACCGCGGTGTCGAAGATCGCGAGCGCCCCGGCATCGAGGCGGCTTCTGAGCGCGTGCGCCCCAAAGGCCCCGGCGGCCACACCGGTCAATCCGAAAAGGGCGCCGGCAATCGCCGCGCCGCGCGAAGCACGGTCCTCGCTGCCCGGCGCCCGCGGCAGCATCAGCGCCCCGGCGCACCCGGAGTCTGGCTGCCGTCACCCGAGCCGTATGGCGCCTCGCCTCCGGGCGGGCCGTCGCGATGCTCCCACTGACCCGACATGCCGTCGCCTCGACCGCAGTGCGGGCCGTGGCCCTCGAAGCCGCGACCGTGCATCGGGCCATGCGCGAAGTGCTCTTGCGCGAAGCGGCGCGCGACTTCATTGAGCACGAGGCGCTGCTCCGGGCTTAAGGCTTGCTGCAGCTTGGCGGTGGCCTGCGCCAAGCGCTCGAGTTTCTGCGCGTTTTCCGCCGCCCAATCGGCGCGTCTGCGTGCCAAACCCGCGGCATCGAGTTCCGCGGTGCTGCTGGCGGCCGCCTGTCTTTGCGCCACCAGCGCCGAAACGACGTCGCGATAGGTGGCCGAGAATGCCTGCCAAGCCGGTTCCTGCGATGCCTTGATCTCCAGGCGCGCGGCCAGTTCGTCCAGATGCGCCTGCAGGTGCTTGGTGAACTCTTGCGCCGGCTCCCCGGACATTGCCGCCGCGCTCGCCGGCGCCTTTTCGGCTGCGGCGCTCGGCGCCAGACCCATTGCGGTCATCAGTCCGGCAGCCACGCCGGCGGCCGCAAGTGCGCGCAGGGCGCGCCCGTTGAAAGCGATCATGACAGCACTCCGTAATGTTGAAAGTAACCCGTTAGACGAGGGTTGCCGACCGTGGTTTTGCGCACATCCAC
This sequence comes from Burkholderiaceae bacterium, assembly GCA_035625725.1. GTDB lineage: Bacteria > Pseudomonadota > Gammaproteobacteria > Burkholderiales > Burkholderiaceae_F > GJ-E10. The sequence continues at coordinate 115,156 of DASPPB010000075.1, read as the reverse complement.
CGAATTTGTAAGCAAGTTGTTCCGTCCGTGGATGGTCGCCCGCGCCGGCCGCATATGGTCGCACAGGACCCGCACCTCGTGCGATCCGTAGTTGCGCATTGCGTGAACGCCCTCGCCTCCTGCGCATCGTCTGCCGCGCGCGGCCCCGCGGACACCGTCTGGCGCCTGCGCAATGCACGCATTGGGCCGCGGCAACATTGGGCCGTGGCAAATGTGCACGGTGGGTTCCGCAAAGTACGATGCACCTCATATAATGCGGGCGACGCGCCGATCGGCTTGTGCGTACAGTGGCACGCAAGAAGCCCCGGGTGCGGGGCGCTGCGCGCGCAACCACGGCACGGCTCAGGAGCAACCCGCAGTTTCATTTGGCGGAGGCGTACGCGTTGGCGAGACAGCGTTCAAGATGAACTCGGCCTTCCCCGAAGGCCAAACGCAAGAACAATCCAGTCCCGGCGCGTTCGTGGCGCCCGGGTCCGGCACCTCCACCGCCGCGATCCGCCTCGATCCCCAAGGCAAAATCAGCGACGCCACCGTATCGGCGGCCGCGATGCTGGGTTTTGAGCCCCAGGAGTTGTGTGGTCGCACATTAAAGGAACTGGCAATCGAGGGCTGGCAGGCTGCCGCCGACGTGGCCTCCGCGCGCGTGCGCTTCGGGGCAACCGAGAGTTTCGAGCTCGCGCTCAAGGGGCGCAGCGGGCGCAGGACGCTGGTGGAAATGACCGCGCGCGCGGGCAACAACGGCAAGGCGGGCACGCTGATCGCATGGTCGGAGCGGCGCCTGCGGCGCAGCGCTGCAAACCAGGAGACGGATCCCGAAGCGGGTCGAATCGCCTATCGCCTGATGCACAGACAGGAGGCCGAGCGTCTGCAGGTGGCGCGCGAGCTGCACGATGAGGTGGCGCCCGTGGTCGTCATGGTCAAGTACATGGTCGAAGAGGCGCTCGCTCGCCTCGGGTCGGGCGCTGACCCGCGGTGCGTCGAGACGCTGCAGGACGCGACCGCACGCCTGCGCGACGTGGTCTCGGAGCTGCGTCGCATCGCTACCGATTTGCGACCCAAGCTGCTCGACGATCTGGGTTTGCTCGCGACACTGCAGTGGTACTGCCGAAGCGTCGAGGAGGCCGCGCCGGGCGTGCAGGTCGCGGGCCAGTTTCAAGTCAGCGAAACCGATGTGCCGCAACGGCTGAAACTCGATATTTTTCGCATCGTGCAAGAGGCGCTACGCAATGCGATCGAGCATTCGCAGGCGCATCGCATTGATGTCAGCCTGTATCTGGCGATGGATGAGTTGTGCGTGACAATCGAAGACGACGGACGGGGTTTTGACACGCGAGCGGCAGCCACCCCGGATGAAGCGGCGATGGCGGGCCTGGGTTTGCAGGCCATGCGCCGGCGTGCGGAAGGCACCGGGGGACGGTTGGCGCTCGAGGCAGCGCCGGGGCGCGGCACGCGGATCTGCGCTGCGTGGCGTGCGCCTGCGGCGCCGCGCTAGGACCCGCAGAGCAGTTGCGGCGGGTACGCGGGGCGCGAGACCAAGCCGTAGCCTTGGGCGGCGAGCATCAGCTCGGCCACATTGCGCAGCCCCAGTTTGCGCATGAGGTTGGCGCGATGCTTTTCCACGGTTCGCGGGCTGATTGCAAGCGCGCGGGCCGTGGCGCGGTTGGTATGTCCTTCGGCGATGAGCTTCCAGATGCTGCGCTCGCGCGCGGTCAGTTCATCCCACGGCGCTCGGGCGGGCGCGGCCGAGCCGGCATCGTCGCCCACCCGGTGGCGCGAGACCTCGGGCGAGACAAAGCGCTCGCCGCTCGCCACGCTGCGCAAAGCGGCGGCCAGTTCGTCGCAGGAGGCGTCCTGGAGGATATAGCCGTCGGCTCCGGCACGCAGCGCGGCGCGCACATATTCGGTGGTGGCATCGGACGTCAGTACCGCGATTCGCACCTGCGGCAGGCAGCGCTTGATCTGCGCTACGAGCTCGATGCCGTTGAGCCCGGGCAAAAAAAGATCCGTGACAAGCAACTCCGGCGCCTGCGCCAGTGTCCGTTCCAGGGCCTGCCTGCCGTCCTCGCAAGCGCCGATGACTTCAAAATCGGCGAGCGCACCGATGAGTTCGCCCAGTCGCCGGCGCAATAACGCGTGGCCTTGCGCAATCAGGACCCGACTCTTCTCGCCGGTCGGTGTCGCCGTGGGGCAAGGCGGCTGCCGTCTCACGGCTGCGCCAGGCACGCTCACTGCGGCTTGCCCGGCTGCGCCGTTTCCCAGGACGTAATGTCGACGTTCTCGCCCGTGCCGCCCGGCCGACCGTCGGCGCCATAGGTGAACAGGTCATAGTCGCCGTGGTCGCCGGGCGCCTTGTATTGGTACGGACGGCCCCAGGGATCCAGCGGAACCTGCTGCTTTTGCAAGTATGGTCCTTGCCAGCGGTCCAGGCTATCGGGTCGGCTGACGAGCGCTTGCAGTCCTTGCTCCGTCGTGGGGTAGGAGCCGACATCCAGTCGATATTGATCCAGCGCCTTGCCCAGCGCATCGATCTGCGCGCGCGCCACGTTGACGTTGGACTTTCCGACCTGACCGAAATACCGCGGCGCGACCAGACCCGCCAAGAGGCCGATGATCACCACCACCACGAGCAACTCGATGAGCGTAAAGCCGCGCGCGCGCTTGGCCTCCCACGCCATGGCGCGCCCGACGCAGGGCCGGGCTGCGGTGGGCCTCACGCTGGGCGTTGGCCGCGCGGGGCAGGTTTCGTGGGTTCGAGCAATAAAACACCTCTTTGTCGTGTGGAACATCATGCGTGTGAAATCATAAAAAATTGCGTTAACCACGCTCCCGGGGGCAAGGCTGCGCGCCTTGCCTCCCGCAAGGGGAGCGCAAGGCTACTATCCCGGTAGGCGCTTCGCAACCAGCCGTGGTCAGAACCACGCTAGTTGGCAATTCCTACCTTGCGGTGACATGCCCCGCGCTCCGAAGCCCTTCGGCGCGCCCCCGCCTGGCGCTCTCAGAGGGCAGCAACCGGCGAGGCGCTGTCCGCACCGTCCGCCGGTGCGCTCGCGCGCGGGGCGGCGGTCGCAAAGCGAACCAGGGCTTGCAGGCCGCCCATCTCCGAGCGCCCTAACTCGATTTGGGCGCGGTGCATCTCGACGGCCGCCTTAACGATGGCAAGACCGATGCCGCAGCCTTCCGTCGAGGGGCTGTTGGGCACACGGTAGAAGCGCTCGAACACGCGAGCGCGCTGCTCGGGCGCGATGCCGGGCCCCTCGTCCTCGACGGCTGCAAACGCGAAGTCGTCTTGCGTGCCGGTGCGGACCCGGACCGTGCCTCCGAGCGGGCCGTAGCGCAGCGCATTGTCGATCAGATTGCGCAGCAGCACCGCTACGGCAAATTCCAGCCCGTCGATGTCGGCCGCCTGCAGTTCCTCGACAATGCGCTGTCCACGGCGGGTCGCAATGGGGCGCATCTCATCGATGACGTGCGCCGCGATGGTGTCGAGCTGCAGGCGTGTTGCCCCGGCGCGCAGCGCGATCAGGCCGTCGATGCGCGAAATGGTGAGCAACTGATCGACGATGTGCGCGGCCCCGTCAATCGACTGGAGCAACCGCTCCAGCGCCCGCTGGCGTTCCTCCCCGCTTGTCAGGCGCAGCGCGACTTGAGCCTGGATCTTGATTGCGGCCAGCGGTGTGCGCAGTTCGTGCGCCGCGGCCGAGGTGAAGCGCCGCTCGGTGGCCAACGCGTTCTCGATGCGCGCAAACAAGGAGTTGACGGCCGCTACGATCGGGGTGAGCTCGCGCGGCGCGTGCGCCACCTCCAGCGGCCGAAGATCATCGGGCGAACGCTGGGTCACCTGCCGCGCCGACTCGCCCAGCGCCCGTGTGGCATGGCGCACGAGCCACGCGCTCACGCCCACGAGAAAGGTGAGCGACAGGAGCAGCGGGATTCCGAGCAGGCCCAGCTCGGGGCTGAGCTCAAAGGAGCGCGCTGCCAATGGCTCGGCAACCTGCAGCAGCTTTGTGCCGTCACCCGATTTGAGCACGAGCACGCGCATCGGAATCTGGTCGATAAGCCTTGTGGAGAATCCCGGTTCGTCGAACGGCGCGAAGGGGGTGCGCGGAGCCTTGACACTGACCAGCAGCAGTTCGCCGCGCTTTGACCAGATTTGATAGCGATAGCGTACCCCGAGCGTCTGGGCGCCTTCGATATGCACGACATCGGCGCCGCTTTGCTGCAGTTCGTCGATCTCGTGGTCCGCAAAGGTGAGCAGCGCGCCGGCGATATCGCGCAAGCGCTGGTCAAAAAGCGTATCGCTTACGTGCCGCGCAATGATGAACATGGCTGCGCCACCGACCAGCCAGGCGGTGATCGTGACGGCTGAAGTGAGCAGCAGCAATCGAGCGCGCAGCGACCACGGCCGCCCCTCAGTGGTGTACGACATCCCGATTGAGTCGATAGCCCGCGCCGCGAACCGTTTCGATCAGGTCGCGCGAGAGCTTGCGGCGAAGGTTGTGCACGTGCACCTCGATGGCATTGCTCTCGACCTCCTCGCCCCAGCCGTAGAGCGCCTCTTCCAGTTGCTTGCGGCTCAGGACGCGGTCGCGATTGCGCAAGAGCGTATCGAGGATGCGGTACTCGCGTTTGGTAAGTTCCACACGAGTACCGTCCCACAGCGCAATGTGCTCGCTGCGCGACAGCAGCAGGGGGCCGAACTCCAAAAGCGTGTCGTCCTTGCCGCTTTGGCGGCGGCCCAGAGCGCGCAGCCGCGCACTGAGCTCCTGCAAATCAAAGGGCTTGACCAGATAGTCGTCGGCGCCCAAGTTGAGTAGCCGCACACGATCGAGCACGAAGCCCCGTGCGGTGAGCACCAGCACAGGCGTGTTGTCGACCCGCTCCCGCCAGCTGCGCAAGAGCTGCTCTCCGGAGATGTCGGGCAAGGCAAGGTCCAAAACGATTGCATCGTACTTGTGCGCAACCAGGGCCGCGTTGGCGCCTTCGCCGTTGGCGCGCAGGTCCACCGCAAAGCCCTCGAGCTCCAGACCTTGCGCGGTCGCCGGACCCAGAGCCGCATCATCCTCTACGATAAGCACGCGCAAAGTGACTCCCCCCGACGCGCTCGAACCGAGCCAAGCGCGCAAGTTTACTGACTCTGCCCGTGGCTGGTCGCGGGCGGCTGCGCCGTTTGGCCGGTTGGTGAATACGCCGGAGCATGCGAAACTCAAGGGCGCTTGCACGAGTCCAACATTGCCGCGAGTTCCCGGGCTGGGTCGGAAGCCCCGCCTGTGTCGGCCCTGCGGCCGTGCGCGCTCGCCGCGACTCGCGGGCCCGGTTCTCCAATTGCCGCCTTTGCCAGCTATGTGAACCTAACGGCGATTAAAATATGACTTCTGTCCTTCGCGTGCGCGCTTGGGTGCTTACGGGCCTGTTGTGCTTCGCGCTGGCCCTAGCCGCGACCTGCCGGGCGGCCGAGAGCTCCGATATTCAAGGCGAGCTGGTCCGTGCGCAGTTGCTTGCCGAGCAAGACGCCGTGAGCCCGGGTGCCAAAGTGACGCTGGGCCTGCATCTGCACCACGCCCCGCACTGGCATACCTATTGGGCCATGCCTGGTGATGCGGGCCTGCCGACCCGACTGCGCTGGGAACTGGAGCCGGGCTATAGCGCGGGGCCCATCCGGTGGCCGGTGCCCACGCGCCTGGAAGTGGGCGAGCTCGCCAACTACGGTTACGAGGGCGATGTGCTGCTGCCCGTGTCGTTGCAGGTGCCGGAGGGCGCGCGCATCGGGAGCACGGCCCGCATCGGGGCCCACGCCGACTGGCTGGTGTGCAGCGACGTTTGTATTCCCGGAGGAGCGGACCTGACACTGGCGCTGCCGGTGCGCGCGGCCGACCAAGTGCATCCGTCAGCGGCGGCGGGCGCGTTCGCCCAGGCGCTTCGTGAGGTGCCGGTGCCTACGGCACTGCAAGATGCGCGGGCAGTCGTCGAGGGCACGCAACTGCGCCTGGAATTTTCCGCGGCCAAGGCCGTTCCGCGCTCCCTCGAGTTCTTCTCGCTCGAGCCCGACCGGATCGTCACTGCCGCCAAACAGATTCTGTCGGTGCACGCAAAACGCGTGCGCTTGCAATTGCAGGCCCAGACCCCCGCGCAAACGGACTTCACGGCCTTGCGCGGTGTGCTCGTTGCCGACGGCGGCCCGAGCCGCGGGGGCTGGGCTGCGCAAATCGACGTTGCGCTCGCCTCGCCCCTTGCCGCGGAATCGCCCCGACCGCCGTCGGTGGCCGCCGAGCCCGCGGGCATGCCCGGGCGCGCCGCGAGTGGCTCCGGTGAATCCCAGGCGCCGGCACTTTTTTCCTCGCCGATCGCACTGTTTGTAGCGCTTGCGGGCGCGTTCGTGGGCGGGGTCATATTGAACCTGATGCCCTGCGTGTTCCCGGTGCTCTCGCTCAAACTCATCGGCCTGGTGAAACACCGCGATGAACCCCCCGCTGCTTTGCGCGCCCACGGCGTGGCCTTTGCGCTGGGCGTCGTGCTGAGCTTTCTGGCGCTCGCCGCCTTGCTCCTTGCCTTACGCGCGGGTGGCGCACAGATCGGGTGGGGCTTTCAGTTGCAGTCGCCGCTGTTCATCGCTTTCTTGATCGGCCTGTTTTTCCTCATAGGCCTGAATCTGCTCGGTGCGTTTGCGTTTACGTTTGGCGCGGGTTTGGCCAACAGCCGCGCCGCGCAGTCGTTCGACGGCGAGGGGCCGAGGGGCAGCTTTGCTACGGGCGTGCTCGCCGCCGTGGTGGCCTCGCCCTGCACGGCCCCCTTCATGGGTGCGGCGCTGGGCTTCGCTCTCACGCAGTCGGCCGCCATCGCGCTGTCGGTGTTTGCGCTGCTCGGCCTTGGAATGGCAACACCCTATCTTTTGCTCACGCTTGTGCCGGCCTGGCTGGAGCGGCTGCCGCGTGCGGGACCGTGGATGGAGCGGCTGCGACAGGCGATGGCCTACCCGATGTTTCTGACGTGCGTCTGGCTCTTCTGGGTGCTTGGCCAGCAGCGCGACGTCGATGCCGTGGCGTGGGTGTTGATCGCCCTGGTTGGCTGGGGTTTGTTTGCATGGTCGGTGGGGCTCGTTCAGCGCGGCGCGCGCGCCTTTCGCTGGGTCGCGGGCGCGGCGGCGCTGGCGGCCGCTCTGACCATGGTGCCCTTGGCCCGGTCGGGCTCGCACGAGGGCGCGTCCCGGTCCCAGGCCCTGGACGCCATTGGCGAGGACTGGGCCGCCTGGTCGCCGCAACAGCAGCGCGCCGCGCTGGCGCAAGGAGTTCCGGTCTTCGTCGACTTCACGGCAGCTTGGTGCATCACCTGTCAGGCCAACAAACGCCTGGTGCTGCATGATGCGCAAGTGCAAGAGGCCTTTCGCCGGCACGGCGTCGTGCTGATGCGCGCCGACTGGACGCGACGCGATGAAGCGATTGCCCGCGAGCTGGAGCGCTTCGCGCGCAGCGGCGTGCCCCTGTACGTGCTCTACGACCGCAAGGGCGCGCCGCACCTGCTGCCCGAGATTCTGTCCAAGTCGATCGTGCTCCAGGAGCTCGCGGGCATCTGAGTGCTGCGCCCGACGGGCGGGATCGGCGCGCCAAGGTATCCGGGCGCCGATTTTCGGGGTACAGGCCTCAAGTTTTTCCGTCGCCGACCGAATTCCGCGGCAATACGCCGGGGTCCGTCGATGCTCAAGATCGCTCTTGCCGCAGGAATCATCTACGAATGGGTGCTGGGATCTCCCGTCTCGGGCCTTCAGTCGCTGGGGTTTGCGGCGATGCGCACGCTGTGCGCGATGCTGTTGGCCTGGATGGTGCTGGAGTTCGCGCGCATGCTGTGGCTGGTGGCGATGTCGATGGATCCACGCCCTAGCGCCGAGCGGCGCAACGGCGCGCCGCGCTAGGTCGCCCCGCTAGAACGATCAGCGCTTTTTCTTCTTGCGCTTTGCCAGCATCGTGCCGCGACACTTCAGTGCGCCGCACAGACACCGGTATTCTCGCTTGATCTTCTTCGTGATCTTGCCGTCGATGATCAGGCAGTAGTCGTAATGCAGCTCCTCGCCCGGACGGATATCGCGCAGGGCTTCGATGTACACACGTCCCGATTCGGTCTCCTCGGTTTCGCAGTTCGGTTCGCAACTGTGATTGATCCAGCGCGCCGCGTTACCCCCGACGTTGGCATCGATCACGCGCTTGCCATCGTCGAGCGAAAAAAGAAAGGTGTGGTTCGGATCATTCGGGTCTGACGGGGGTCGCCGATCGGCCTCCTTCCACGAGATGAGTTCCCCTCGGTACTCGATGATCCGCTCGCCCGCGCGGATGCGCCGCGCCGCGTACACGCCGCGGCCGTGAATCGCCGAGTCGCGAACAACGATCTTGCGACGGCGCGAGGCCTGCTTGGATGCGCGCGTCACGAGGGCTTTCGCCCCCACAGTGCGCCCAGCGGCCGGGACGCTCGCTGGGGTTGGGGTCCTGGCGCGGCGCGCACCCTGGGAGGCGCTTCGTACATTGCTCTTGGTCTTGGTCATGGTCGGAGAGGTCATCTGGGGTGCAAGTGGCCTGGGAAGACGATACGGTGGTTGAGCACGACAACGGTCAGACAAGCGCCCGCAGCCCCGAGCGCGCTGCGGCCTCGGAGCCACGGCGCGTGCACATGGCAGACGCAAGTATCGCAAACGCGCGCGGGCCTCGCGCACCCTACTCATCGCGCAGCGAAGCCGCTATCCGCTTGAATGCCTGCAGCGGCGTGGACTTCATGACACGAAGCAAATTATTGTAACCGTCGCCCCATACGCCCACGTCGGGCTGCACGCGCAGCACCTCGCCGCGCTTGCCGATACCGCCCGCTTGCAGTACCGCGGCATTGCGTGCGATGAGCACCCATTCGCTGCTGCTGGCGTTTGAATTGCTCTGCGCGACCTCATCGTCGATGAGCCGCGCGCTCAGGCCCGTGGCCGCGACGATATTGGCCAGGACGGGTTGCAGATCGAGAAACCGGTTGGAGATGTGCACGGCGATCACCCCGTCTTGCGCCATATGCGCGAGGTAGACCTCGATTGCCTCGCGCGTGAGCAGGTGCACGGGGATGGAGTCGCTCGAGAAGGCGTCGACCGCCAGAACGTCGAAGCGCTGGGGCTGGCCCATGGCCAGTTCCCGCTCCAGCGACAGGCGCGCGTCGCCCAACACGACCTCGACGCGCGCAGGAGTTGATTGCAGGTAGGTAAAGCGGCTATTGGCCAGTTCGACCACGTCGCGGTCGAGCTCGTAGAAGCGGATGCTGTCGGCCGCGCGCCCGTAGGCCGCCAGGGTGCCTACGCCCAAACCGATGACACCGAATCGCGCCTGCGTTTTTGTTTGCTGCACGCGCGCCACGGCGAGGCCCACGCCGGAGGTCGGCGTGTAGTACGAGCCCGGCTTGTCGCGATCGGCCCCGCTGGTTCTTTGTTCGCCGTGCAGTATGACGCCGTGCAGGAGCCGGCGCACGCGCGTTCGTCCGTCGTCGATTTCACGCACCCGCAACGTACCGTAGAAATTGCGTTGCATCACGATCAGGTCGTGGTCCAGAAAGCTGATGTAGCGCCAGTCGAGCCAGGCGACCACGGCGGTGGCCACGCATGCGCCAAGTGCCAACCCCAGGGACCATCGGCGCGAGAGTCCGCGGCGATCAAGTACCGCCAGAAAGCCCGCAACTGCGACAAAAAGCAAGGCCAGCGGCAACTCGTAGAGGGAGGCGAAGATGCGCGGGGCGACCAATCCGACGAAAATTCCTCCGAGCGCCCCGCCAATGGAAATCATCAGATAAAAGCGGGTCAGCTCCCCACTGGCGGGCCTGCGCGCTGCCAGTTCGCCGTGGCAGAAGATGCAGGCAAGGAAGAGTCCGGCGCAGTACAGTGGAACCGCGAGGTTTACGTCAAGTACGCCGTTGGACGCCGAGAGTCCCAGCGCCATGAACGCCGCGGCCACCAGCGCTGCCGGCACGCTCCAGCGCGGGCTGTAGTAGCCGCGGCCGCCACGGCCTTCGAACACCACGATGAAGCTCAACAGGTACAGGGCCAGGGGCAGCACCCACAAGAACGGAACCGAAGCGACGTTTTGCAGCAACTGGTTGGTGGTCGAGAGCAGCAATACGACACCCAATGCGGAGAGCCCGAGCCAGATCGAGGCGCTACCGCGAAGCGGCGGCTCCTCGCCCGCCGTTGCGGGCATCGCGGCGTCGCCAGAGGTGGATTGCTGCGCGCCCTGCCGGCAGTGCCAGGCTGCAAGCGCGCAGCCTGCGGCAAACACGACGTAGCCCACGCTCCAGCTTGCCGCCTGCGCACGCGAACCGAGCAGCGGCTCGACCACGAAGGGAAACGCCAAAAGGCCCAGCAGCGAGCCCAGGTTCGAGAGCGCAAACATGCGATAGACGCTGCGCGCCGCAAAGCGGTGCGCAATCCACGCCTGCAGCAGCGGACCGGTGGCTGAGAGCAAGAAGTACGGCAATCCGACCGTTGCCGCGAGCACGAGCAGGATCGCCAAGGCGGGGTCTTGCCCGCCCGCGGGCTTGAGCGCGGGGTTGGGAATGATCGGCAGCAGTGCGAGGCTCGCAAAAAGCAGCACCACGTGCAGCCGAAACTGATGCAGCCGGCGCAGGCGGCGTACCAGCAGATGGGCGTAGGCGTAACCGGCAAGCAATGTGGACTGAAAAAACACCAAGCACACCGACCAAACGCCCGCGCTGCCTCCAAACCAGGGCAGGATCTGCTTGGCAATGATCGGCTGGACGAGGAAAAGCAGCAGCGCCGAGAGCGCGATGGTTGCAGCAAACAGCGGCATTGGCCCGCAAATCCGGCAAAAAACGGCATTTTCGCACGGTGCATCGACACAACTGGGTGGCGGAGACCCTCCTTCTCGGGCTAATCGATGCTGCGCCGGTTCTTAAGCTTAGGGGCAACGTGCGTGGCCGAGCGCGCTCGCCCTGCGGCGTATCGGGCGCGGGAGCGGAGCTTTGTTCGAGATTCCACCCAGATCACCAGACGATCCGTCGGGCACCGACGCGGCACCGGATCCCGTCACGCTTGAATCGCTGGTGCTGCGATGGCAAGTCCTGGTGGGCCGGGATCGCCGTCCCAAGGGCGTGCGCCTTGAGCTGCGTCGCCGCGGCCAGGGGCTGCTCATGCCCCTGAGCGCGTTGCTCGACGGAGTCGTGCGGGGCTTCGTGGACGACGGCTCGACACCGTTTCCGCACGGTCTGGTGCTGCTCGCGCCGCTGCAAGGCGCGATCGACGCAGCGATGTCGCATTGGACCGCGCCACGCAATGTGCTCTTGGAGATTCCCGCAGCGGATCTGCAAGACGAGGCGCGCACGCGCATCTTGTTCGAGTCGCGCCGCCAGGGGGTGCGTCAGGCGCTGCGTCTGCAAGAGGCGATGCCCACTCGCGAGCGCCTGCAATTCTTCCACTACCTCGTGGGACCGTCGTCGTGCGCCAGACGCGCGCCGATCCCGGTTCTGGCGCTTGACTCCGATACGACGGCGCAAGCGGAGGCCGCACTGGCAGCCGGCGCGCACGCGCTCGTCGGCTGGCCGCTATCGGCGCCCATGGACAGCTCCCCCCATGAGTTTTCCCCGTCGCAGCGGGCGATCTTCGAACTCGTGCGCCTCATCCGGGCCGACGCCGACGTGCGTGCCCTGGAGCGGGTCTTCGAGGCCGAGCCGCTACTGGCCTACATGCTGCTCACCTTGGCCAACAGCGTGGCGTTTCGACGCGGCACGCCCACGGCGTCGTTGCGCCAGGCGGTGGCATCGATCGGTTATCAGCGGCTCATCAAGTGGCTCATCCTCATCCTGGCGATCTCCACCAAGAACCGGCGCACCGCGCCGCTGATATTCACGACGCTGGTGCGCGGCTACTGCATGGAGAACCTCTGTCTGGCATCCGGCCGCACGCAAGACGAAGCCGATGAATGCTTCATTGTCGGAGCTTTCTCGCTGCTGGACATGATCACGGGCCAGCCGCTCGATGCGCTGCTCGGCCAAGTCGCGCTGCCCCAGGCCGTCGTCGACGGCCTGCTTACTGCTCAGGGGCCCTACGCGCCGTTGCGCAGAGTCGTGCTGAGCCTGGAGTCGGAGGATGCCCAGGCCCATCGTGAAGCTTGCCTGGCGCTGCCAATCGACCCCGATTCGGTCAACCGCTCGCTGCTGCGCGCCATCGCCGCCTCCGACGCAATGCTGGCACTCATGTGAGTTGGGCTGCTCATCGGCCGCGCCGCGTGGCGTAGTGCGCCGGCCGCGCGAGGCAGCGAGCGGACTGTTCGCTCCAGAGCTCCTCCAGGCTCCCGTGCCAGGGCGGCAGCGCGCACAAAAGCCGCAGCTCGAGAGCCTGGCATACGTGCGCGAGCTTTCCCAATAGGCCGCGCCCGCGTTCCAGGGAGTCGATCGCATCGACCGACACGCCCGCGCGGAGCGCGAGCTGCCTGCGGCTCCAGCCGCGGCGCAACCGGCAGGCGCGCAGGCTGGTCGTGCAGCCGGGTCCGATCAGCGCGCCCGCCGTACTGTCAAACGCGACGACCAGCGTCTGTTCGCCGGGCCAGATCACGTCTTCCGCGCGTTCGGCCGCAACCGTCCGGATGCGCAGGCTGCGCATGAGCTTGAGCCAGGTCTCCAGACGAATCGTCATCGGACGCTGCAGAGCGTGGCGCACGTTCTTGTACTCCACGCCGCTGTCGAGGCTCAGCCGGTAGCTGGCCGAGGGCTGAAGGCCTCGCATGCGCTCGACCAAGTCCTCGAGAGTCAAGACCGTGGCCGAGGCGCTGGCTCGCGCCCACAGCCCCGGGTCCTGTGCTGACCGATTCCATGCGCAAACAAGTGCCATGCCGGCCACGATGCGCGGAGCGCCCATCGCGGTCAAGAGGCAGTCGAATATTCACACGCGGCGCCGGGTCGCCGCCCTTGCACTGGCGCTATTTCGAGCGGGCGCGCGCGCTCTTGGCTTTCGCGATTTTGCGAGCCGGCGCTTTGCGCGCGGCAGCGCGCTTGGCCGCCGGACTCACCGAGCGTGCGGTCGCGCGGCCACCGGCTGCCGGCCCCGCAGCGCCCGCAGGTGCCTTGGATTTGGCAGGCTTTGCGCCCTTGGGCGCGGGCGGCACCGCGGGGCGCTCCGGGGTCTTGGGCTGGGCCGTGCGCGCAGGCGTCTTGCCCGCGGGTGCAGCTGGGGCTTCTGCGCTCGCCGTGCGTGCGGCACGTTGCTCGAACTCGAAACCGGTTGAACCGTCGGGCTTGCGGACCAGAAATGCGGCGAATTTGCGACGCGTTCGATTGGAGACGAAGCCGCGCAGCAAATCGGTGCGGCCCTCGTGCAACAATTTGCGCATCTGCTCGGGCTCGATCGTTTGCTGCAATATCACCCGCCCCGATCGAAAGTCGCAGGTGCGTGCAGCTCCAACGGACTTCTCGCAGACGTAGGCCATCGGTTGTTCGTAGACGTTGGCGCCGCACTTCGGACAGGGGCCCAGCGGGGTGAGACCGCTGAAGTCGACCTCGGAGCCGACAACCTCGGCATCCGTATTCCCGAAGTCAAATTCGAGCTTGAACTCCGGCGAGATTTTCAGCACCGCGGCAAACGGCCGGCCCAGCTTGCTGCGAAAGCCCGTCAGCGGCCCGATGCTCCGATCGCGGAGCAACTGCTCGACTTCCTCGTATTCGAACGTACGGCTGCCCGGGTGCTTGGGCAGCGAAAAATCGCAGCGCGTGCAGGCAAAGCGGCGGTAGTTTTCCTGGACGGTCGCGCCGCACTTCGGGCACGGCGTTTGCAAGGTCGCATAGTCGCCCGGCACGGTGTCGGACTCGTAGCTCTTGGCCCGCTGGACAATGCGCTTGGTCATTTGCGCGATCTCGCGCATGAACACATCGCGCCGCAGCGAGCCGTGCTCCATGAGCGCCAGGCGATGCTCCCATTCCCCCGTGAGCTCGGGCAAAGTCAGTTCGTCGACGCCCAAGCCGCGCAGCAGCGTCATGAGTTGGAATGCTTTGGCCGTGGGGTGCAGCTCCCGGCCATCGCGCACGAGATAGCGCTCGGCAATCAGGCCTTCGATGATTGCCGCTCTCGTGGCCGGAGTGCCCAGACCTTTTTCCTCCATCGCGGCGCGCAGTTCGTCGTCGTCGACGAGCTTGCCCGCGCCCTCCATCGCCGAGAGCAGCGTCGCCTCGGTGAAGCGCGCCGGTGGCTTGGTCTGCAGGGCGGTCGCCTCGACGGAGAGCGTCTGCACGCGCTCCTCGGGCTCCACGGCCACGAGCGAGGCCTGTTCGGCTTGGCCCTCTCGTCCGTAGACCGTTAGCCAGCCCGCTTCGGTGAGCACTTTGCCCTCGGTCTTGAACCGATGCCCGGCCACCTCGGTGATGCGGGTGGTGACCAGGTATTCGGCCGCGGGGTGAAACACGGCCAGGAAGCGTCGCACGACGAGGTCGTAGATCTTGTGCTCGGCCTCCGAAAGCGCCGCGGGCGCCTGCAGCGTAGGGACGATCGCGAAGTGGTCCGAAATCTTCGTATCGTCAAAAACCCGGCGGTTGGGTCGCACCCAGTCCTTATCCAAGATGCGCGCGGCGTGCGGTGCGTAGTCGCGCAACAGCGCGATGCCGCCGCCGCGCTTGGCGGCTGTGCCGCCGACCATCATGCGCAGTGTCTGGCGCACGACCTCGATGTAGTCCTGCGGCAGTGCGCGCGAATCGGTTCGTGGATAGGTGAGCGCCTTGTGCTTCTCGTAGAGGGCCTGCGCCAGGGACAGCGTCGTTTTGGCCGAAAAGCCGAAGCGCGCGTTGCCCTCGCGCTGCAGAGACGTCAGGTCAAACAGTAGCGGCGAGAGCTGCGAACTGGGTTTGGACTCCTCGCTAACCGAGCCCGACTTGCCGGTGCAGGCAGCCGTGATTGCCTCGGCGGCCGAGCGATCCCAGATGCGCTCGGCCCTGGCCTCGGCGTCATCCTCGCGCTTTTTGAACTCTGGATCGAACCAGCGGCCTTCGTACGTGCCGGCGCGACAGCCGAATTGTGCGTGAACCTCCCAGTAGGCGCGCGGCACGAACTTGCGGATGCGCTCTTCGCGCTCCACCGTGATGGCCAGCGTCGGGGTCTGCACCCGGCCCACCGTGGTAAGAAAGAATCCACCGTCCTTGCTGTTGAACGCGGTCATCGCGCGCGTGCCGTTGATTCCGATGAGCCAGTCGGCCTCGGAGCGGCAGCGCGCGGCATCGGCCAGCGGCTGCATCTGCGCATCGCTGCGAAGCTGCGAAAAGGCTTCGCGAATCGCCGCCGGCGTCATCGATTGCAGCCATAAGCGTCGGATCGGCTGCTTGGCACCGGAGTGTTGGACGATGTAGCGAAAAATCAGCTCTCCCTCGCGGCCCGCATCGCAGGCGTTGATGAGCGCGCCCACCTCCTTGCGTCGGATGAGCCTGGTGAGAACTTTGAGCCGGGCTTCGGAGCGCTCGATGGGTTTGAGTGCGAACGCGGGCGGAATCACCGGCAGGTGCGCAAAGCTCCACTTCCCACGCTTGACCTCGTATTCTTCGGGTTCGTGCAGCTCGAGCAGATGCCCGACGGCCGAAGCCAGGACATAGGCGTCGCTTTCAAAATAATCCGGGTGCTTCTCGAAGCCCCCCAGAGCGCGAGCAATATCGGCGGCAACCGATGGTTTTTCGGCGATGATCAGTGTTTTCTTGCTCATGGACTCCCGACCGACTGACGCTCGGGGCACAAACCGCGACGCCGTGCGACCCGCCGTGCTCGGCGCCGGCCACCCGCGCGCGGACCCCAAGGGGTCGATTCCTTTTTTTCAGGATAACAACGAAATGAAATCGGTGCACGCCGCCACGGCGGCCGTGCCCGGCAGCGCTTCATTTAATGCATTGCGCGCCGGTCTGGGCTGTCGTTGAGCAGCTCTTCGAGCAGCAGGAAGTCGACGTCGGCCGAGTGGCTCCAGAGCACCATCAAAACGATGATTTTCATCGTCGCGAGCGACAGCGTCGCTTCGCCGATGGCCAGAGCCCTCTCGATGACGATCTCCCGTTGCCGTGGGGTCAGTTGTTCGGCCGAGTCCAGGTACATCAGAAAACCGATGGCGTCGGAGCTCAACTGCTGGGTCTCCGCGGCCGTATACACACGCAGTCCGCGGCTGCGGTCGAGGGCCAGGCTGTCGCTGTCTTGCACGAGTCGCGCAAGCCCCTGCAGCCAACAGAGCGCTTCGCGGATCTCGTCGTCGTCAAATCCGGCGTCGGCTAGGGTGCGGCCAAGGGCCGTAGCGTCACGGCAGGCCTCAAACGCGCTGTAGTTCTCGTACAGGTAGACGAGCACGTCGAACATGGATGTGGGCACTGTAATGCTCCTGGCAGCAACTTGCAATCGGCTCTGCCCCCGCCCGTGAACAGCGCGCGGGCCATCGCTCGTCGTTGTAGCGCAGCGCCGCGCACGAGTTGCTCCAAAGACGCTCGCTTTTTGCCGTCAATTTCGAGATCCGCAAGGAGCCCCCGCGGTTGGCCGGGCCGGTTCCGCGGGCCGCGCGCAGACTGACCCTGCGCGCGCCTGCGGCGCGCGCGACAGCGCTTTGCTAGCGGTCGGCCGTGCCGACAACCCGGGGAGTGTTCGCGGGTTTGCCTTCGGGTTGCACGAAGCGATCACCCACGGCAACGGGACCCGAAGCCGAAACCATCAGGGCGTAGGAGATGCCGTCGAAAAGACGGAAGACAAACAAGTTGCCAATCGGTTCGTCCGGGAGCTTGACTTGCTCGCTGCCGGGCCGCGTGCGATCGACGATGGTGTCGCCATTGTGCAGCACCACTAGCACGTGCCCAATTTCCAAGCCGTCCTTCAGGCCGCGATTGAGCGTCACGATGCTGCCCAGACCGACGGAGGCCTCTCCGCCGTAGACCGACACGATACGCCCGCGCACATCGCCCTCGGGGCGGTGCGGAACGTAACTGATGAGCTCCTGGTGGCCGACGGGAACGAGGCGATCACCCACGCCGATTTCGAGCTTGCTCTCGATGATCAACAGCGTCGCGACCTCGCCGCGCTTGGTCACGCGCGCCGAGCCCAAGTAATGCGCCTCGTAGGCGATGGGGGATTTCTGGGCCACGTCATCGGGGTCGTACAGAGGCTGCGCGGGGCGAAAGATGTGGTAGGTCTGCACGCCGTCGTTGCCGATGCCGCGCGCATACGCGGTATCGCCCTGCCCCAGATTGACCCGATCTTCGGGAGTCGCAACGATGCGTGGAAAGCGGTCGAGCTCCGTTGCCGCCACCACGATCGGCTGCGAAAGGAAGGGTTCGATCAGGTTGTTGGGGATGCTTGGGATGGCGGCGCCTTCCAGCGCGCCCAAATCGCGCACGCGCGGGCTGAGCTTCTCGGTCGGAGCCGGAGCAGGTGCCGGCGGTGGCGGCGCCGGTGGCGGTGCGGCCGGCGCCGCGGGCTCCTTCGGCGCGGGTGCGCCGCCGGCCAGCACGAGTTGCGCGCGGCCGTCGGCGGTCTTGACCAGCACCAGGGTCTGCCCCGGGTAGATCAGGTGCGGATTTTGAATCTGGGTGCGGTTCATGCCCCAGAGTTCCGGCCAACGCCAGGGTGACTTCAGGTACAGCGTAGAAATTCCCCAGAGCGTGTCGCCGCGCTTGATCGTGTAGCTCGCCGGTGCGTTGGGCGAAAGGTCCTCGATCGGCACGCCGCGGTTGGCAACTTTTTCGGCCGTTTCGCGTTGCTCGGGCGTAATCGGATAGCGCTCGGAGGATGCGGCCGCAGTCGGCCCCACCGCCATTGCAGCACAGCACCCGAGAACTGCGGCGAGCAGCACAGAGCCCGGAGCGTGGTCTCGCGCGCATACACTGTGCGCGGCGACAACGCTAGACTCGCGGGCGCCGCCCGTGCCGGCGAGTCGGCGAGCCAGGGAAAGCAAGTGATGCGTGCAGGCGATCGTCATGTTTGGTAGGGCCTTCATCGAAGTAGTCCGTAGCGCGTCCGCGGCTCGTGGCACCGTGCTGCGCCAGCGGCCCGGAGTCGAAATTTTCCACCGAATGGGCGCCGGTCGCAACGAATCTTTGCGGATGGTTCGCTCACTGTATCGGGTTATTCCCCGCCATTTCCGCGTTTAGTACCGCAGGCTATGGCCGTACTGACGATACTCGAATACCCGGATCCGCGGCTGCATCGGGTCGCCCAGCCGGTCACGGTCTTTGATGAGGCTTTGCGTGCGCTCGTGCGCGACATGAGCGAGACCATGTATGGTGCCACTGGCGTGGGTTTGGCCGCAACGCAGGTCAATGTGCTCCAGCGGGTGGTTGTCATGGACCTGTCGGAGTCCAAAAGCGAGTTGCGGGTTTTCGTCAATCCCGAACTGGCCTGGACGTCCTCGGAACTGGCCGTTTGTGAGGAGGGTTGCTTGTCGGTGCCGGGGATCTACGAGCTGGTGCGGCGGCCGGCGCAGATTCGGGTGCGCGCGCAAGATGTCGAAGGCGTGCACTTCGAGCTCGAATGCACGGGCAATTTGGCGGTGTGCGTGCAGCACGAGATCGATCATCTCGACGGCGTCGTGTTTGTCGAGCACCTGTCCTTGCTCAAGCAGGCGCGGGTGCGCGCCAAGCTGCGCAAGCGACGCGCGCGCAGCTAGCGCGCGAAGGGCCGGCCGCTCATGCGCATCGCCTTTGCCGGGACACCGGCCTTCGCGGCCCGCGCGCTGCAGGCACTGCTGGCCGCGGGATTTGACGTGCCTCTGGTGCTGACGCAGCCCGACCGGCCCGCGGGGCGCGGCCAGCACGTGCAAGCGTGCGCCGTCAAGCGCCTGGCGCTCGAGCACGGCATCGCGGTAATCACGCCCTCGAGCCTGCGCGTGGAGCGCGCTGGCCAGGAAGCCGAGCGGGCGCTGATGCAGCTGCGCGCCGCCGTGCCCGACGTGCTGGTGGTGGCGGCCTACGGCCTGCTGCTACCCGCCTCGGTTCTGCAACTGCCGCGCGGATTGCCCGTGAGCGGCGGCGCCGTCAGGGCAATCAACATTCACGCGTCCTTGCTCCCGCGCTGGCGCGGAGCGGCACCCGTGGTGCGAGCCATCGAAGCCGGCGACACGCGCACCGGCATAACGATCATGCAGATGGATGAGGGCTTGGATACGGGGCCGATCCTTCTGATGCAGGCCGTTGACATCGACCCCGAAATTACCGCGGGAGTGCTCACCGAGCAGCTTGCCCAGCTCGGTGGACGGCTGATTGTGACGGCCCTGCGTCAGATCGCAAGCGGGCAGTTGCAGCCGCGGCCGCAGCCGTCGGAGGGCGTCGCTTACGCACGCAAGGTCGAGAAGTCCGAAGCATGGATCGACTGGAACGATTGCGCCGAGCGGCTCGCAGCCCGCGTGCGCGCGTTTGACCCGTTTCCGGGGGCGTGCAGCGCGATGGGCGACCAGACCATCAAAATCTGGCGCGCCCACGCGACGCGGGCGCCGGGCGGCGCTTCGCACGCGGTCCGCGGCCCGGTGCCTGGAACGGTGCTTTCCGTCGATGCGCAAGGCATCGTTGTGGCATGCGGTGAGGGCTCGCTGTGTCTGCAGCAGTTGCAGCGCGCCGGCGGCCGACGTCTGGAGGCGCGCGAATTTGTGGCGCGCACGCCCATTGCGGTGGGGGCCCGATGGGGCGCGCCCGAACAAGCTGGCGATGACGACTGAGGAGGCCAAGCGCCCGGGCGCTGCGGCATTGGCCGATGCGCTCGCGTGGGCGGGCACGGTCTGGTCGCAGGTGCGTGCGGGCCAGTCCTTGGAGCCGGCGCTCGAGCGCGTGCTGCGCGAGGAGGTGCCGGCCGAGCGGCGCGACGACGCCAGTGTGCGCGGCGCGGTGCGCGACATCGCGGCGGCGGCGGTGCGTCGAAGCGCCATGCTCGAATACCTTCTCGGGCAGCTGCTCCATCGGCCCGCGAGCGCGCCCGTGGCATCTTTGCTGGCCGTATGCCTGGCCCAGCTGCTCGCGCGTGCCTACACCGAATTCACGCTCGTCGATCAGGCGGTGCGCGCAGCGCGCCTGCAGGCGTCGACCGCGGCGGCCGCGGCGCTGGTCAATGCGGTACTGCGTGAATTCTTGCGACGGCGCGAGCAGCTCGAGGCGCAGGCCGCGGCGGACCCGGCGCGGCGCTTTAACGTGCCCGCGTGGTGGCTGCAGCGGCTGCAGGCCGAGTACGGCGCGGACCGCGCGCACGAGCTTTTGGCCGCGCAGCTCCGGGCACCGCCTCTGGTTTTGCGCGTGAACCGTCGAAGAGCGTCGCCGGCGCAAGTTCTGGCCGACTTTGCCTCTGCGAAACTGCAGGCAAGTCGCGTGGGCGCCTCCGCGATTTGGTTGCACCGCGCGATGCCCGTTGACCGGGTTCCGGGATTTGCCGCGGGTGTCGTGTCGGTACAGGACGCAGGCGCCCAGCTTGCGGCGCCCTGGCTCGACGTGGGCGAAGAGATGCGCGTGCTCGATGCCTGCGCGGCGCCGGGCGGAAAGTGCGCTCACCTTCTCGAGCTGGGCGATTGTCGCGTCGATGCCGTCGAAGTCGACGCGCAACGCGCGGCGCGCATCGATGCGAATCTGCAGCGCCTCGGATTGGGCGCAGGGCGCGCGCGCGTTTTCGTTGCCGACGTGCTTCGTCCGCAGACGTACTGGGACGGAACGCCTTACGATCGGATCTTGCTCGATGCGCCCTGCACGGCCTCGGGCGTGGTGCGCCGCCACCCCGATATCCCCTTATTGCGGCGAGCCGCCGATGTTGCGAAATTGGCAACGCAGCAGGCCAAAATGCTCGATGCCCTGTGGCCGCTGCTGGCTCCGGCTGGTAGATTGCTCTACGCGGTGTGTTCGGTTTTTGCCGAAGAGGGCCGAGAACAGATTGCATCATTCGTGCGCCGCCAGCGCGGGGCGCGACGGCTCGCGCTTCCCGGCGGGGATCTGTCCGGTGTGCAGCTGCTGCCCAGTTTCGCAGATGACGCCGCCAAAGCCTGGTTGGAAGGGGCCGAACCCGTTGTGCACGACGGTTTTTTTTACGCGCTGCTCGAAAAGATCTAAGACCAACATGCGCGCATCGGCTCTTTCCTACGGTGGCCAAGTCCGAGAGCGCTTCCATCTCGCCTTGGCCGCTGCGCGCCGGCTGTGGAGCCGTGTCGGGTGCGTCGCCTTGCTGCTCGCCTTGGCGGGTGCGCCGTGGCACGCGCAGGCCGAAGATCGCATCACGGTTTCGCACGCAGCCTTCAGCATGCGCTCCGGCGCCGATCCGGGCACCTTCGTTGACGCCCAGTTCGAGCTCGAGCTCCCGTCGTCGCTGCGCGAGGCCGTCGACCATGGCATCGCCCTGTATTTCGTGATCGAGGTGGAGGTCACGCGCAGCCGCTGGTACTGGTTTGACAAGCACCTGCTCGACGATGCCATCGAATACCGCCTCAGTTTCAGTCCTCTCACGCGCCAGTACCGGCTGGCGCGAGGCGCCTTGGCGCAGCCTTTTGATTCGCTGGACCAGGCCTTGGGCACAATGCGACGCGTGACCCAGTGGCGCATCGGCGATTCCGACTTGTTCGAGGGCAGCAACACCCACGGTCGCATCCGCATGCGCCTGGACACTTCCATGCTGCCCAAACCCTTTCAAGTCAGCGCCTTGACCGATCCGGACTGGATGCTGGCGTCGGATTGGTCCAGACTTACGCGCACGAGCGACAGCCCGAACTGACGACGATTTCGTGCAGCACCCGCAACGGCAGGCCTGAACCATGTCCCGCATCATCCGCTACGGCCTGATTGCCGGCCTATCGCTGGCGGGCGTGTTGCTGTTCGTGCTCACTTCGGCCAGCAGCAACTCCCGTGCGTTTGAGCGCAACTACCCGATCTTGTTGGCCGCCAACGGGGCCATCACGCTGGTGTTGTTCGTGCTCGTCACCGCGCTGGCGGTGCGGCTTTTGCGCCGCGTGCGCGCCCGGCGCTTCGGCGCGCGCCTGATGGCGCGTTTCGCCATCGCCTTTGCGCTTATGGGGGTCGTGCCGGGCGCACTCGTGTATGTGGTCTCGTCCCAGTTTCTATTGCGCTCGGTCGAATCGTGGTTTGACGTGAAAGTCGAAGGCGCGCTGGAGTCGGGTCTGTCGCTGGGCCGCGCAGTCCTGGAGACGCAGCGCGACGAGCTCAAAGCCAAGGCGCGTGCCATGGCGCTGGAGCTGGTCGACGTCTCCGCGCCCGAAGGGCCCCGCGACCTGGAGCGGCTGCGAGAGCGCGTGGGGGTTCAGCAGGCCACAATCGTGAGCGCGAGCGGCAAGCTCGTCTGGTCCAGTAGCGCTCCGGGCTTTGACCTCGCGCCCACGCTGCCGTCTCCGGCGCTGCTGCGCAGCGCGCTCGCGGCCGGCGGCTATGCGCTCATCGAGGGCGACGAACTTGCCACCGAGCCGCTCGCAGGTCTGCGCACCCGTGTCATCGTTCCCATCCCGCTCGGAACGAGCGAGCACGGATTTGGCAGCGCGTCGCTTCCGGCAGCCGACGCCCGCGCCCGCTCGGGCCTGCTTCTGCCCTTGGCAGGGCCGATTCACATCGAAGAGCCGCGCTTCTTGCAGCTCACGCAGACGGTCGCCCCTGCGGTGGCCGCCAACGCAAAGACACTGCAAACAGGCTACGGCGAGTACCAGGAGCTGTCGCTCGCGCGCTCGGGACTGCGAGGCATCTACCGGCTTACCCTGACGCTCACGCTGCTGCTTGCGGTGTTTGCCGCGATTGCCTCCGGCGTGCTGCTCGCCTCCTCGATGACGGCGCCGCTGGTCGAGTTGGCCGCGGGTACCAAGGCGGTGGCCGAAGGCGACTTTCGCCCGGTCCGGGAATTTCCGGGCAACGACGAGCTCAACTTGCTGCCGCAGGCCTTCAATGCCATGACGCGCCAGCTCACGGAGGCCCGCGACGCGGTGGAGACGCGCTCGCGCCAGCTGGAGACGGCCCGCGCCTACCTTGAGCGTTTGCTGGCGAACCTGTCGGCCGGGGTCATCGTTCTTGACAAGAATTTTGCCGTCGTCACGGCCAACTACGGTGCCGGTCGGATTCTGGGCATGCCACTGGCCAGCCGCGCGGGCCGGCCGCTGCAAGAGGCGATGCCGCAACTCGCGCAGCTCTTGTCGAGTGCATTTCGCGACCAGGCGCTGGTTGCGACTCCGAAAGATTCCTGGCAGCAGCAAATGCAGCTTCAGCGCTTTGGCTCCCCGCCCGATGCTGCGCCGCTGGCGCTGCTCGTGCGCGGTTCGCGCCTGCCGCTGGAAGATGGCCTCGGATATGTCGTGGTCTTTGACGACATCACGCAGGTCATTTCCGCGCAGCGCGCCGTGGCCTGGGGTGAGGTCGCGCGCCGCCTCGCGCACGAAATCAAAAATCCGCTCACGCCCATCCAGCTCGCCGCGGAGCGGCTGCGCATGAAGCTCAGCGCCGCCCTCGACCCGCAGCAGCTGCAGGTGCTCGAGCGGGGCACCTCCACCATTGTGAGCCAGGTGGCCGCAATGAAGCGCATGGTCGATGAGTTTCGCGATTACGCGCGGCTGCCGGCGGCGCGGCCCGCCCCGCTCGATTTGAACGCTCTCGTGGAGGAGGTCGGCGCACTCTACGGCGCCGAGAGCTTCGAGGCCGGCAGTGGCGTGCCGGGCGCCAGGGCCGGCGCGACACAAGTGGAATTGCAGCTCGCCGCGGACTTGCCGCTGCTCGAGGCCGATGCCGGACAAATCCGCCAGGTGATCCATAATCTCGTCGGAAATGCGCTCGAATCCATTGCAGGGGGCCAAGCCGAAGCCCTGGCCCGGGGCCAGAGCGGCCGGCCCGGACTGGTCGTGGTGCGCACGGAGCTCGTATCCATCGAGCCCCCGGGCAGTGCGGGCGCGCAGCCCGCGGCCCGCGCCGTGCGCCTATCGGTCGAGGACAACGGCCCGGGCTTTCCGGCGAATATACTTAGGCGCGCTTTCGAACCCTACATTACGACCAAACCGCGGGGCACGGGCTTGGGGTTGGCTCTTGTGAAAAAGATTATTGACGAGCACGACGGTAGGATAGAGGTCGTGAATCGTGACGGCGGCTGCGGAGCAACCGTAACCATAGTCCTTCATCGGCTGGCGCGCGCCCTCTCGCCGGTTGCCGAGGCCCTTTGACGTACGCGAAGTACCCATGGCAAACATACTGGTTGTAGACGACGAAATCGGAATTCGCGAATTGTTGTCCGAAATACTTTCCGACGAGGGGCATGTCGTGGCGACGGCTGACAGCGCCGCGTCGGCGCGCGAAGTGCGGCGGCAGTCGGCCCCGGACCTGATCTTGCTCGATATCTGGATGCCCGACACCGACGGCGTGACCTTGCTCAAGGAGTGGGTCGCCGCGGGCCCGCTGACGGTTCCGGTCATCATGATGTCTGGCCACGCGACGCTGGAGACCGCCGGCGAAGCTACGCGCCTGGGCGCGCTCGATTTCCTTGAAAAGCCCATCGCGCTCGCGCGTCTGCTGGGCGCTGTGCGCAGCGGTCTCGATCAGGTGCAGCGGCTGCGCGGGGCGCGTCTTGCGCCCTCGGCGGGTGCGGGCGCCGTCGAAGAGCCCTCCTTAGCGCGCGGGCGTGCGGCCCCGAGCGAGCCGGCTCGTGAGCGCGCCAGTGCCGGCGCACAGGGCCTTGCCATCAATCTGGATCAGCCGCTGCGCGAGGCTAGAGACCAGTTCGAGCGGGTGTATTTCGAGTACCAGCTTTCGAAAGAAAGCTACAGCATGACGCGCGTTGCCGACCGCGCGGGGCTGGAGCGCACGCACCTGTATCGCAAGCTCAAGCAGCTCGGCGTGGAGTTGGGACGCGGTGCGCGGCGCGGCGAGCGCTTCGACAATAATGCGCTCCCCGAAAAGGGCACGACCGCCGGCTCCCGCCAGGACGAGTAGGCCGGGGAACGCGGCACCCGCCGCGCGGTGCCCCCGGGGGCCGGATTCAATGGATCACATACGTGTGCGCGGGGCGCGCACCCACAACCTGCGCAACGTCGATGTCGATCTGCCGCGCAATCGCCTGATCGTCATCACGGGCGTTTCGGGTTCCGGCAAGAGTTCGCTCGCCTTTGACACCCTCTACGCCGAGGGTCAGCGCCGCTATGTCGAGTCGCTCTCGTCGTACGCGCGCCAGTTTCTCCAGATCATGGAGAAGCCCGACGTCGACCAGATCGAAGGCCTGTGCCCGGCCATCGCGATCCAGCAGCGCAGTGCCGGCGCCAATCCGCGCTCGACCGTGGGGACCGTCACCGAAATACACGATTATCTGCGACTGCTGTACGCGCGTGCCGGCCAGGCACACTGTCCCGATCACCCCGAGATCGCATTGCAGGCGCACAGTGTCGCGCAAATCGTGGAGCACGCTCTGGCGATGGCCGAAGGAACGGCCTTGCTCGTGCTGGCACCCCTGGTGCTGTCGCGCAAAGGCGGGCACCGCGAACTGTTCGAGGACCTGCGGGTTCGGGGCTTTGTGCGCTTTCGCGTCGACGGCACGATCATCGAGGAGGACTCGTTGCCGGCTCTGGGGCAAGGCGAAAACCACAGCTTCGAGGTCGTCGTCGATCGCCTGCGCGTTCGCGCTTCCGCCCGCACGCGCCTGGCCGAGTCCATCGAGACCGCGCTGCGTCTGGCCGATGGCATGGTGCACCTCCTCGACGTCGACAAAGGCGAGGAGTCGCGCTTTTCAGGGCGCTACGCCTGTCCCCGCTGTGGCTACGTGGCGCCGACCCTGGAGCCGCGGCTGTTCTCCTTTAACAATCCCTACGGCGCGTGCCCGAGCTGTGCGGGACTGGGCAAGGTGGAGTTCTTCGATCCCGAGCGCGTCGTTGCGCACCCCGAGCTCACGCTGGGCGCCGGCGCGATCAGCGGCTGGGACGCGCGCAACCGCAGCGCGCACGCCCGCCTGGCTGCGCTTGCCGAGCGCTTTGGCGTGGATGCGGCGCAGCCCTGGGAGCACCTGCCCGAAGCCTTCCGCCGTATTGTGCTCTACGGCAGCGATGCGCCGCCGGCCTTCGCCGGTGTGCTGCCGACGCTCGAGCGACGTTGGCGCGAGAGCGATTCGCCTCCAGTGCGCGAAGCCCTGGCGCGACTGCGCGGTCTGCGGACGTGTCCGGACTGCGGGGGCGCGCGGCTGCGGCGCGAAGCGCGTCACGTGCTTGTTGGCCAGGGTGCGCAGCGGCGCGCGATCTTCGAAATCGAGGCGTTGCCGCTCACGGAGGCGCGCGAGCTGATCGAAGCGCTGGGACTGGAGGCAGGGCGTCGCGAGGTCGCGCAGCCCATTGTCGCGGAGATCGGCTCGCGCCTGCGCTTTCTCACGGACGTGGGCCTGGGCTACCTGTGCCTGGAGCGCGCCGCCGACACTTTGTCCGGAGGCGAGGCCCAGCGCATACGCCTTGCCTCGCAGATCGGCTCGGGCCTCACGGGGGTGCTCTACGTGCTCGACGAACCTTCGATCGGCTTGCACCCGCGCGACAACGGGCGCCTGATCCAGATGCTGCAACGGTTGCGCGATCTGGGTAACACGGTGCTCGTGGTCGAACACGACGGGGAGATGATCCGCAACGCCGACTACCTGATCGACATGGGACCGGGGGCAGGCGAGCAAGGCGGTGCGGTGATCGCGCGCGGCTCCCCGGAGCAGATCATCGCGCAGGAGCAATCGCTCACAGGTGCATTTCTGTCCGGCCGGCGCCGGATCGCGCCGGCACGCAGGGCTTGGGCGCCGGCGGCGCATTGGCTGCGGCTGCGGGGCGCCAGCGGCAATAATTTGCGCGGGGTCGACCTCGAGCTGCCTCTGGGCCGGATGGTGTGCGTCACCGGAGTGTCGGGCTCTGGCAAGTCCACGCTGGTCAACGACACGCTGGCGCTCGCGCTGGCCCGCGAGCTCCAAGGCACGCGCGTCGAACCGGCGCCATACGCTGCCATCGAGGGCCTGGAGCAGCTCGACCGGGTCGTGAGCATCGACCAGGCGCCGATTGGGCGCACGCCCCGCAGCAATCCGGCGACCTACGCCGGCTTGTTCGGGCCCATCCGGGAACTGTTCGCGGCTACGGTGACGGCGCGCGAACGCGGCTACGGCGCAGGGCGCTTCTCCTTTAACGTGGCCGGCGGTCGCTGTGAGGCTTGTCAGGGCGACGGACTCATCAAAGTGGAGATGCACTTTCTGCCCGATATCTTCGTTTCGTGCGAAAGCTGTTCGGGCAAGCGCTACAACCGCGAGACCCTTGAGGTGCTGTACAAGGGGCGCAACATCGCCGAGGTGCTGGAGTTAAGTGTTGCGCAGGCCCAAGAGGTCTTCGGCGCCGTGCCCGCGCTCGAGCGCAAGCTGCGCACGCTGGCCGAGGTCGGCCTGGGGTACTTGCGCCTGGGACAAAGCGCAACCACGCTCTCGGGAGGTGAAGCGCAGCGTTTGAAGCTTGCGCAAGAGCTCTCCAAACGCGATACCGGCCGCACGCTCTACGTGCTCGACGAGCCGACCACCGGATTGCATTTTCATGACATCGCGCTGCTCCTGGCACTGCTGCATCGGCTGCGCGACGCGGGCAACACGGTGGTGATCATCGAGCACAATCTGGACGTCATCCAGGCGGCCGACTGGATCATCGATCTGGGACCGGAAGGCGGTCGGGACGGAGGCCGCATCGTTGCAGCGGGAACGCCCGGGGATGTTGCGGCGACGCCGGGCAGCCACACGGCGTGGTACCTGCGCCGCGTGCTGGCACCCGCGGCGACGGCTGCCGCGTAGGGGAGCAACGAGGAAAGAGGAGACCGGCCGGCGGGCCGCACTCAGGGAGCCGGCCGCCCGGGCTCCGGATCGAGCACGTCGTCGGCGGCAAACATCTGCCGATACGCCGCATAGGTTGAAAGAAAGACCAGCGGCAGCAAAACCAGCCAGCCGATAAAAAACATCAGGGTCGCCACCAGCGCGAGGCCGATTCCAACCAGGCCATAGACGGTCAGGGCACCGAGGTTGCGGCCGCAAGCCTGCAGGCTCCAGCGCAATGCATCGAAGGGCCTTGCTCCGCGCAGCATGATCAGCGCCGGGGCAAGCCAGGCGGCCATCGAGATGGGCACGAACAGCACCAGACACAGCAGCATAACGAGCGCCGCGCCCCAACCGATACTCATCAGCGTGGCCGTACGCTGCGCGACCGACTCCAGGGATGCGGCACCCGCCAGCGATCCCAGGAGCGCGCCTAAGCCGACGGCCAGCATCAAGCCGACCACGGCCAGCGTCGCGGCCAGCACGAGGAGTCCCGCCCCCAGGAGCGCGCCGCTTTGCGGACCGAAGCCGGCAAAGAGCTCGCCGAAGCGTGGTACCTGGCCCATTTGCGTGTTGCGTGCCGCGACCATCAGGCCGCCCGAAAAAACGAACCAGAGCAGGTGCGATGCGCTCCAGCCGAGCAGCGGGACCCAGTGCAGGGGGGTGAGGATGAGCAAGCAGCAAAGCAGCATGCCGACCCACACTCCCAGGCGGGCGAGTTCGCCGAAGAGCCAGGAGAAGGAATCGGACCACCAGCGCAGGCCGCTGCCGGCGCTGGTTTGCTCAATCACGGGCACGGAAGTTTGATGCGGCGAATTCACGGCGGCGGATCTCCCCTCGGCACATCGTCGCAGACGAAGCGGCCCGGGTCAATCGACCGCATCGCGCCTGCGGAGCGCTAGGCCGACAGCAGCAGCCGCTGTTCGCCGGCTTCGAGCGCGTCGACGGTGCCGCGCAAGACGACGACATCGCCCGGCTGCAAGACCAGATCCCCGCTGGGATTGTCCCCCACGATGCCGCGCCGCCGAACCGCGGTGACCTCCACGCCCGTGGCGCGCAAGTCCAGCTCCTCGAGGCTACGGCCGACCGCCGGCGCGTCCTCAGCCAGCACGATGGTGTGCAGGCGCACCTGATCGGGTTCGGCCAGACCGTCTTGCGTGTCGTCGGCGCCATGAAAATAGCCGCGCAGCAGCCGGTAGCGCGAATCGCGCGCGTCGCGCACGCGCCGGATCACCCGTGCCAGTGGCACCCCCAGCAGCACCAGTGCGTGAGAACCGAGCATGAGACTGCCTTCAAAAACCTCTGGCACAACTTCGGTTGCGCCCGCAGCAAGCAAGCGGTCCAGATCGGCATCGTCTTGCGTGCGCACGATGACGGGGATGTGAGGATTGAGTTCGTGCGCAAACGCGATCACGCGCAGCGCGGCCCGCACGTCGCTAAAGCTCACGACGACCGCGGCCGCGCGTGTGATGCCGGCAGCCATGAGCGTCTCGCGACGCATCGCGTCGCCGTAGACGACCGCGTGGCCCGCCGCCGCCGCCTCGCGAACGCGGTCCGGATCCAGGTCCAGGGCCACGTAGCCAATGTTTTCTTGCTCGAGCATCTTGGCAAGGTGCTGGCCGCTTCGGCCGTAGCCGCAGATGACGACGTGGCGCTCCGTGGACATCGTGCGCGCGGCGATGCGATGCAGCTCCACGGCCCGCAGCATCCACTCGGAGCCACCAAAGCGCAGCGCCAGGCGCGCTCCGCTGGCGAGCAAAAAGGGCGTGGCCAACATCGAGAGCAGCATCGCGGCCAGGACCACCTGCTGCAGCGAGGCGGTCAACAGCTCGTGGTCGGCCGCCAAGTTGATGAGGACGAAGCCAAACTCGCCCGCGGCGGCCAAGGGCAGTGCGGTCTTGATCGCGGTGCCGGGACCGGCGCCGAAGTAGCGCGCCAAGCCCAGCGTGAGCGCGAAGCGAAAGCCCACCGCCACGAGCAGCGCCGCGAGGACCCAGGGCAGCTGCGCCAGCACGACGCGCAGGTCCAGCGCCATGCCAATGGTCACGAAAAACAGACCCAAGAGGACCTCGCGAAACGGCTTGACGTCCTCCTCCACGTAGTGGCGGTACTCCGTCTCCGACAGCAGCATGCCCGCGATGAATGCGCCCAGCGCCGGCGAAAGCCCCATCTGCTCGGCCAGCCAGGCCAGCCCGAGCGTGAGCAGCAGCAAGTTGAGCATGAACAGCTCCTGCGAGCGGCGCTTGGCGACCAGGTGAAACCAACCGTGGAGCAGCCAGCGACCCCCCAGCAGCAAGACCGCGAGCAAGGCGGCGGCCTTCGCGCCGGCAACCAGCACCGCCGCGCCCAACTGCGCCGTGGGTGAGGAAAGGGACGGTACGATGACTAGCAAAGGCACGACCGCAAGGTCCTGCAGCAGCAAGACCCCGACGATGCGCCGTCCGTGCTCGGTGTCGAGCTCGAGGCGCTCGACGAGCATTTTCATCAGGATGGCGGTCGATGACATGGCCAGCGCTGCGCCCAGCGCAAAGGCCCCAGGCAGACTCACGCCCAGGTAGGGGCCGACGAGCGCACCGGCGGCCAAGACGGCGGCCACCGTGGTCAAGACCTGGGTGACTCCCAGGCCCAGCGCAATGCTGCGCATGCTGCGCAGGCGCGCAAGCGAGAACTCCAGACCCACGGAGAACATGAGAAAGACGATCCCGAGCTGCGCCAGGTGGCGCGTTTCGGCCGTGTCGGGTGCCAACGCCAGAGCGTGCGGGCCGATGGCGATGCCGACGATCAGGTAGCCCAGCACGGGAGGCTGTTCAAACAGACGCACCGCAGCCACCCCCACGACCGAGGCGGCAAGCAGCAGCAGCGTGAGTTCAAGCGCGGTCGGCATCGGCGATGGGGGGCCAGGGGCGGCGTCGGGAACGTGGCAAGGGCCGCGACCCGCAATTGCCGCATGGATGAGCAATTCCCGTGCCAGCTTTGAGCACCCCGAGAGTATCATCGACGGCCTGCTACCGCAGCAATGAACAAGGCACCCGCGACCCCATACGTGGCCACGACCCGACGCCGCCCTCGAGCCGGCGAGTCGGCGTTGGCGCTCGCGCGCGCGGTCATCGAGGTCGAAGCGCAGGCCATCGCCGCCCTGGGCGCGCGTCTGGACGGCGCGTTTTTGCACGCCGTCGATCTGCTGCTCGACTGCCGCGGGCGGGTCGTTGTCAGTGGGATCGGCAAAAGCGGACACATCGGGCGCAAGGTCGCCTCGACGCTCGCATCGACCGGAACACCGGCGATGTTCGTGCACGCCGCCGAGGCGGCGCACGGGGATCTGGGAATGGTCACGCCGGGCGACGTTTTTCTCGCCTTCTCCAATTCGGGTTCCTCGCCCGAACTCATGACGATCGTGCCGATTTTCAAGCGTGAGGGCACGCCTCTGATCGCGGTCACCGGCTCGAAGACCTCGCCTCTGGCCCAGGCGGCCGATGTGCACCTCGACTGCCGCGTTGAGCGTGAGGCGTGTCCGCTGAACCTGGCGCCGACCTCCTCGACGGCGGCAATGCTGGCGCTGGGCGACGCGCTTGCCATCGCCTGCCTGGACGCACGCGGTTTTGGCACTCAGGACTTCGCGCGTTCTCACCCCGGCGGTGCGCTCGGCCGGCGTCTGCTCATGCGTGTGGCCGACATCATGCGCACGGGCCAGGCCATTCCTACTGTTGCGCGCAGCGCCAGTGTCATGGAGGCGCTGCACGAGATCAGCCGCAAGCAGCTGGGGATGACGGCAATCGTCGAGTCCGACGGCCGGCTGGCGGGGATTTTCACCGACGGCGATTTGCGTCGCCTGCTGGAGCGCGGAGCCGACGTGCGTGCAACCGTGGTTGCCGACGTGATGACCGTGGCGCCGCTCACGATCGGCGCCGATGCGCTGGCCGCGCAAGCGGCGCAGTTGCTCGATGCGCACCGAAAAAACCAGCTGCTCGTGCTCGATGCGCAAGGACGCCTGGTGGGCGCGCTGCACACGCACGATCTGATGGCGGCAAAGGTGATCTGATGAGCTCGCTCGGCGGCTTGGCGCTGGCGCGGCGCGCCAACCGGGTGCGTCTGGTGGCCCTCGATGTCGACGGAGTGCTCACCGACGGGCGGCTGTATTTCGGGGTCCGCGGGGAGGCGCTCAAGGCCTTTGACGTGCGCGACGGTCTGGGAATCCGGCTGCTGCGCGATGTTGGCATCGAGGTTGCAATCGTCACGGGGCGCAGCTCGCGTATCGTCTCCGCGCGTGCGCGTGACCTGGGCATCGGCACGGTGCGCCAGGGGCAGCGCGACAAGCACGCGTGCCTGCAGCGCCTGCTCTCCGAGGCGGGGCTAAGCCAGCGCGAGTGCGCGTACATGGGGGACGACTGGCCGGATCTGCCCGCGCTGGCTTGCGTGGGCCTCGCCGCGACCGTGGCCGACGCGCCCGAGGAGGTCAAGCGTTGCGTGCATTGGGTTGCGCCCTCGCCCGGCGGCCGAGGGGCGGTGCGCGACTTGGCGCGGCTGCTTCTGCGCGCGCAGGGACACTTTGACGCGTTGCTGCGCGGCGCCCGGCAGGCCGCCGCTTCGGAGCTCGCCCGTGGCTGAGCGTGCGGCGTCGTGGTTTGCCATCGTGCTCGTGGCCGCCGTTTTGGCTACGAGCTACTGGTACTCGCAGACGTTGCGCTTGACCCCCGGTGTGCAGACCGGGCGCATCGGTGCGGTGGACTTTTTTGCGCAAAACATCGCCCTCACAGGATTCGATTCCCTGGGGCGCGCGCGCTATCGGCTCTTTGCCGACCGCATGACGCACTTCGGCAACAGCGACGATGTCGATCTGGACAATCCGCGCATCCTGAGTTTGCGGGCGGACCAACCGCAGGTCGAAGCCACGGCGCTGCAGGCGCACGCGAGCAACAATGCGCAGACCGTTCAAATGAGCGGCAACGTCGTCATTACGCGGGCGGCTGCGCCCGACCGGGAAGCAATGCGCATGGAAACCGAGGACCTCTCGGCAATCCCCGATGAAGACCACTTCTGGACCGACGACCCGGTACGCCTGCAAAGCGGCGCATCCGTGATCAATGCGCGCGGTATGGATTTTGACAATATCGCCCGGCGCGTCGAACTGCTCTCCGACGTCGTAGCCACCTTTCCGCCGCGGAGGAGCCCGTGAAGGGGCGCCGGTTCTGGGCGTGCGCCCGGGGCCTGCAGGCCGCCTCGGTGGCGTGCGTGCTGCTCGCCGCACCCGCGTGGGCCGAACGCGCGGACCGCGACAAAGATGCCAACGTGACGGCCGATCACTCGATGCTCGATGACCTGCACCAGGTGCAGGTGCTGACCGGACACGTCGTGCTCATCAAAGGCACGATGCGCTTGACCGGCGAGCGGATGGAGCACCGTCAGGACGAAAAGGGCTATCAGTATTACGTCGTGACCGCGGCGCCCGACGAGCTGGCCACGTTTCACGAACGGGCCGATCCCGTGCGCGAGGGCGTGGAGTCGACGCTCGATGCCTTTGCCGAGCGCATCGAATACGACGACCGCAGCGACCGCGTGTATCTGTATCGGCGTGCGCTCGTCAAGCGCTTCGAAAACGACGAACTGCGCGATGAGCTCAGTGGCGCGCGCATCGTCTACGACGCGCGCCATTCCACCTACGACGTCGACGGGCGCAACGTGGAGAGCCCGACGGGCCGGGTCCACATCCGCATCGCCCCTACGAGCACGGCGCCCGCTCCGGCGCCAAAGACCGCGGCGCCGCCGCCCACGTCGCTCAAGACCGATCGGACACTACCCGAGGAGGGGCAGTGAGCGCGCCGGATTCGCCGCTGCAGCCCCTTGCGCTGCAGGAGCCGCGTGGCCCGGAGGGGGAAAACCGTTCGGTTGCGCGCGCCGAGCTCGTGGTGGAGAACCTGGCCAAGCGCTATGGCGGCCGGCAGGTCGTCCGGGATGTTTCGCTCTCGGTGGAATCGGGCACGGTCGTCGGACTGCTTGGACCCAACGGCGCGGGCAAGACCACCTGCTTTTATATGGTCGTGGGCCTGGTCCCGCTGGATTCGGGTTCGATCACTCTGGATGGACGCTCGATTGCGCACCTGCCGATCCATCGGCGCGCGCGCATGGGGCTTTCCTACCTGCCGCAGGAGGCGTCCGTGTTCCGTCGCCTCACCGTGGAGGAAAACATTCGAGCGGTGCTCGAGCTGCAGGTCGACGAACAGGGTTCCGAGCTCTCGGCGTCGGTCATCGAGGCGCGTCTGCAGGAGCTTTTGGGTGATTTGCAGATCCGCGAGATCCGCACCAACCCGGCGCTGAGCCTCTCGGGCGGCGAGCGCCGCCGGGTGGAGATCGCGCGCGCGCTGGCAGCGCGCCCGCGGTTCATCTTGCTCGACGAACCGTTCGCCGGTGTCGACCCGATCGCGGTCATCGAGATCCAGCGCATCGTGCGGTTTCTGAAGCAGCGCGGCATCGGCGTGCTCGTGACCGATCACAACGTGCGCGAGACGCTGGGTATCTGCGACCACGCCTACATCATCAACGAAGGTCAGGTGCTGGCGGCGGGCCGACCCGAGGACATCGTAGAGAATCCATCGGTGCGGCGCGTCTATCTGGGCGATCACTTCCGGATGTAGGCCTCGGATGTCGGGCTGCCACAACCTTTTGCCCTACGGCGCTTTGCGCCCGCCCCGGCTGTGAGCTTGAAGCCGGGCGTCCATCTACGTTTGTCGCAGCAGCTGGCGTTGACGCCGCAGCTGCAGCAGTCCATTCGCCTGCTGCAGCTCTCGAGCCTGGAGCTCAACGAGGAAGTCGAGCAGGCCCTGCGCGAGAACCCGCTCCTGGAGCGCGAGGACGATCCGCTGGGCAATCACCTGCGACTGAGCAGCCAAGGATCCGTCGTAACGACCACGGCGGCCGAACCGTCCTCGCCGGCGCACGGCGAGACGGGCTCCGAGGGCCCCGAAGCCTCCGCCTCCGAGGACACCGAGTACGGCGCCGGCGCGGAGGAGGCCCCCGAGGAGTCCGGGCAATGGGGTTTGGAGCTGCACGGCTCGGCGCCTCCGGGCGACGAAGCCACCGAACGCCCGCAGGACTGGGCCACGGCGCCGCCGAGCCTGCGGGAACACCTGCGCTTGCAGCTGGCATCGACTGCGGTCACGGAGCGCGACCGCACCCTCGTGCGGATGCTCATCGACGCGGTTGACGAAAGCGGCTACCTCGGCGTGCCCCTGGAGGAATTGCTCGAACTCTGCGGTGTTGAGGCGCAGGTCGACGCCGAGGAGCTGCTCACCGCCTTGCGCCTGTTGCAGAGTTTTGATCCGCCAGGCGTCGGGGCGCGCGACGTGGCCGAGTGCATGCGTCTGCAGCTCGACGCACGCCTGCAGGCGCTGACACCCAGCGCTCCAGAGGCCGAGCGCTCCGAGCTGTTGCTCGCGCGACAAATTGTGTGCGAGCACTTACCACTGCTGGCAGCCCGTGATTTCGGGAAGCTGCGAAAGCTCCTGAACGTGGACGACGCACTGCTGCGTGCAGCGCACCAACGAATTCGTGGACTCAATCCCCATCCGGGGGTAGGCTTTGGTTCGTCGGCACCCGATTACGTGATTCCCGACATCCTTGTGCGACGCGTAGCTGGCCGCTGGGCGGCGCGGCTCAATCCGGATGTCATACCCCGTCTGCGAGTGAATCAAGCGTACGCTGCGATCTTGAAAACCGAAAGCGGCAAGCAGGCCGCGACGAGCGCCAAATCCGGGGAGGACCGGCTGCGGGCGAATTCGGCGGGTGCCGAGCCGGGCGCCACGGCGCCGGAGTGGTCGAGCCGGCTGCAGGAGGCGCGCTGGCTGATTCGCAATTTGCGACAGCGTTTTCAGACGATTCAGCGCGTCGCGCAGGCCATTGTCGATCGCCAGAGCCGCTTCTTTACTTACGGCGCCATTGCAATGCGCCCGTTGGTGCTGCGCGAGATCGCAACGACCCTGGGGCTGCACGAATCGACGATCTCGCGCGTGACCTCCAACAAATACATGGCTACGCCTTTTGGCGTTTTCGAGCTGCGCTACTTTTTCGGCAGCCATGTGGCGACCGAGGCCGGCGGCGAGGCCTCGAGCACCGCGATTCGCGCGCTGATCAAGCAGCTCATTGAGGCCGAGGACGCAACCAACCCTCTGTCCGACAGCAAGCTCGCCGAGTTGCTCGGCGCCCAGGGCATGGTCGTCGCTCGCCGCACCGTGGCCAAATACCGCGAACTGATGCAAATTCCGACGGCTGCCTTACGCAAAACAATCTGAGCCTGACCCAACGATAGCCCGATCCAGAAAGGGAGACGCATGAAGCTTGCGATTCACGGCCATCACCTCGAAGTCACCCCGCCGCTGCGCAAATACGTGGAGGAGAAGCTCGAAAGAGTCCGGCGGCATTTCGACCAGGTCATTGACGCCGACGTGCAGCTATCGGTGGAGAAACTGCAGCAAAAGGCGGAAATCACAATTCGCGTGAGCGGCTCTGCGCTGCACGCCGAATCGATCGATGGTGATTTGTATGCCGCAATCGACTGCCTGATGGACAAGCTCGATCGCCAGGTGATCAAGCACAAGGATCGGATGAAAAAGAACTACCCGCACGCCTCCCTCAAACACCAGCAGCCTTCGGAGGCCGACTAGGCCGCGGCCCGCGTCCCGGTGCGGCCGGCGGGCCGGTCTGTTGCGCAATTGCAACGAAGCGGCGCCTCGAAGGCGTGCGTAGGGTTGCGAGCGCGCCGGCGCGTATACTGCCGCGCCACCGACCTTCCGCCCGATGCAACTGGCCCCCTGTGGCGGCGCGGTTGGTACCGATGAACCAATTGTCCAAGCTGCTTCCGCTGGCAAATATCGCGGTGAACTGCGATGCCCGCGATAAGTCCGCTGCCCTGGATGCCGCCGCGACGATATTTGCGGCTGCCACCGGGATCGATCGCGAAAAAATCCGCGAAAGCCTTGCGGCCCGCGAGGCGCTTGGGTCGACGGGCCTGGGCCAGAGCGTAGCCATCCCGCATGGTCGCGTTCGCGGCCTCAAGCGCGCGATGGCAGCCATTGTGCGGCTCAGCATGCCGGTGAGTTTCGACGCGCCCGATGGGCGGCCGGTCGGGCTTCTGGTAGCGCTGCTCGTTCCGGAAAACGCCACGCAGGAGCACCTGGAGGTGCTCTCCGAGCTCGCCCAGATGCTCTCGGACCGGGAGCTGCGTTTGGCGTTGATGACCGAACCGACGCCAGCGGCCGTGCGCGGCCGCATCTGCGCTTGGGAGCCGATCCGGCCTGCAGCCTGAGGCCAAGCGCGCTGGCAGCCGTTCGCCGCCCCCGAAGTTCGCCCTTGCAAACACTCAATTCCCTCTTCGAGGAAAATCAAGCCGCCCTGGATCTGCGCTGGATCGCGGGGGACTCGCACAGCTTGTGGCCGCTGCCTGATACCGCGGCGCAAAGCGTGCCGGCCTCCGAATTGGTCGGCCACCTGAATCTGATCCACCCGCGGCGCATTCACGTCATCGGTGCCCTCGAGGCCGACTACATCGAGGGCATGGTGATATCGCGCCGTGACCACTTCACCCAGGAACTGATCGAAGGCGGCCCCATCGGACTGATCGTCGCCGACGGCCGCGAGCTGCCGACCGACCTGCTGGCGGCTCTGCAGGCCGCCCGGCTTGCGGTCTTCGCTACCCCGCGTCCTTCCGCCGAAGTCATCGACGTGCTGCGCATCTACCTTGCCAAAGTGCTCGCGCCGCACTGTTCGATGCATGGCGTGTTCATGGACGTGCTCGGCATGGGCGTGCTCATTGCGGGCGAATCGGGACTGGGCAAGAGCGAACTGGGACTGGAGCTCATCAGCCGCGGCCACGGCCTGGTTGCCGATGATGTGGTCGATTTCGCGCGCGTTGCGCCCGACACGATCGAGGGGCGCTGTCCTCCGTTGTTGTCCAATCTCTTGGAGGTGCGCGGCCTGGGGCTGCTCGACATCAAGGCGATCTTTGGGGAAACGGCCGTGCGTCGCAAAATGAAGCTGCGGCTCATCGTCGAGCTCATGCGCCGCAGCGCGGCCGACACCATGGAGCGTTTGCCACTGGCCGGATCGACCCAATCGGTGCTCGGCCTGCCCATACACAAGGTCGTGATTCCGGTGGCGGCCGGACGCAACCTTGCGGTGCTGCTCGAGGCGGCCGTGCGCAACACGATTCTGAAGCTGCGCGGCATCGACACCATGGAGGATTTCCTCGACCGGCAACGCCGCGCGATGGACTCCTGAGCGCGGCGTCTTGCGTAAGTTGCCGTGCTCTAATAGCAGCGTGCCCCAACTGCGCACGTTGACTCTTCCTTGAAGATGCGCTTAATCCTCGTCTCCGGCATGTCGGGTTCGGGCAAGTCGGTCGCAATTCGGCTGCTCGAGGACATCGGTTTTTACTGCGTCGACAATCTGCCTTTGCCGCTGCTGCGCGAAGTCTGCGCGTTACTTGCTCGGACGGGCCACGAGGACGTGGCCGTTTCGATCGACGCGCGTTCCGAGGCGACGCTCACCGGCGTGCCCGCGATGTTGCAGGCGCTACGCGCAACCGGCATGGACGTGCGTGTGTTGTTTCTCACCGCTTCGACCGAAGCGCTGGTGCAGCGATTCTCCGAGACGCGGCGGCGCCACCCCCTGTCCCAGCGGCTGCCCGCGGAGCGCCCGGCCGAGGCGGGCGAGCCGACGCTGGAGGAATCCATCGCGCTCGAGCGCGAGTTGCTCGCCCCCTTGTTTGCGCTGGGCCACCTCATCGATACGAGCGACCTTGCCGCCAACACCCTGCGCCAGTGGGTGCGGGCGTTTGTCGACGAGGGCAGCGGAGCGCTGACGCTGGCGTTCGAGTCCTTTGCGTTCAAGTACGGCGTTCCGGTTGCCGCCGACTTGGTGTTTGACGTGCGCAATTTGCCCAATCCCCACTATGAAAGCGAGTTGCGTGCGCTCACCGGTCTGGACCCGGCGGTCGCGGCGTTCCTGGAACGCTCCAGTCTTGTGGGCGAGATGATCGACGACATCGCGCGGTTCATCGAGAAGTGGCTGCCAAGCTACATCCAGGATGGCCGCCAGTATCTGACGGTTGCAATCGGATGCACGGGCGGACAGCATCGATCGCCCTATGTCGTGGAGCGACTCGCGGCACGCTTCTCGGGGCATGGCCACGTTCTGGCTCGCCACCGCGCCCTGGACCGGGAGGGCACGCGGCCGGCCTCCTGAGAACGCCTCAGGGCTCGGTGCGTCCCTCGCGCACGTCGCGCAAGAGCGTGCGCACGGGCGATGGCAAAGCGGCCGATTCGATGCGCGCGAGCGCGAC
The DNA here is from genome assembly GCA_035625725.1 of Burkholderiaceae bacterium. Lineage (GTDB taxonomy): Bacteria > Pseudomonadota > Gammaproteobacteria > Burkholderiales > Burkholderiaceae_F > GJ-E10. The sequence goes on along the minus strand of DASPPB010000075.1, from coordinate 76,073 downwards.
CCAACGGCCGCTGCGACCCACGCGGTGGTCCGGGGCGCGAGGCAGACGCAGAAGGTGCGGCGTAAAGCGCAGCGTGAAGTGGGTAAAGCTGTGCGTGCGCTGGGCCAGCGCGCGCGGTTTGACCCGACCGAAGGTGTCGGCCGCGCGCCGCAGCTCTTCGGGGCGCGCAAACTGGGGCAAGCTGAGCAGCCCTCCCCAGATGCCGCGGGCCGCGCGCTGCTCGAGGAAGACGCGCTGTTGCGCCACCGCAAGCAGCAGGTGCGCGGTTCGGACGGGCCGTTTGGCAGCAGGTGCGCGGGTGGGCAGTTGCTCGGCGCGACCCTGCTCTCGCGCCAGGCAATCGTCGCGGACCGGGCACTCGCCGCAGCGCGGGCGGCTGCGCGTGCATACGCTCGCCCCCAGATCCATGATGGCCTGCGTATACACGCCGATTTGTTCCGCCGCCGGCAGCAGGCTGCGCGCCCGGCGCCAGAGCTCCTGGACTATCTTTGCGCGTCCGACCGGCCCCTCGATGGCGTAACGGCGCGCAAGGACCCGCTTTACGTTCGCGTCGAGAATAGCCACGCGCTCCCCAAAGCAAAACGCGGCGATCGCCGCCGCGCTCGAGGCACCGATGCCGGGCAACCGCTGCAGTTCTTCGGCGCTGCGCGGAAAGCAGCCGTCGTGCTCGCGCACGAGCGTCTGCGCGCAGGCGTGGGCCAGGCGCGCGCGCGCGTAGTAGCCCAGGCCGGCCCAGGCCTCCAAGACCTCCTCGAGCGGTGCCGCTGCCAGGCGGTGCACGTCCGGGAAGCGCTGCAAAAACCGTGCGTAATACTTACGAGCCGCAGCAACGCGGGTTTGCTGCAGCATGATTTCGCTTAACCACACCCGGTAGGGATCGCGCGATTGCTGCCACGGAAGGTCGTGCCGCCCGTGGGCGCGGTGCCAGCGGATCAGTGCCCGCGCAAAGCGCGCGGGCGCCTCGCGACTCAGGTCTGCACCCCGAGTTCCCCGGCTGCTCCGTCCGGAGCTGCGGCCTCGGGGTCGGCGGCGGCTTCCGCGACGAAGTCCGCCGCGGCCGCCGGCAGGGACTCGTGCGAGGCCTCGAGAAGCGTGGCCGCGAGATCACGCGCAGGCAGGGCCACTTCGACGGGCGCAACCGCTGCGTGCGCGGTCAACGCGCCCCCATCGGGGCCTGGCTGGCAGATCCGGTCGGCGTGGCGCTTGAGTTCGGCGAGTTGTCCTTGCGCTTGCTGCAGCGCGTCCTCCAACTGGCCGATGCGCTCGTCGAGCGAGCCTTGTGCATCGCGAATGCGCGAGACCGAATCGGTGCGCTTTCGCAGCTGCTGGCGCTGCTCGCGCACCTGCATCTCCAGCGGCGGCAGCAGGGACCGCACCCAGGCTTCGGCATCGCGCTCGGCGGCGGCGAAAATGGAGCGTGATTTGAGCACGACGCTGTCGAAGAAGCGCTCGATGAGCGACCATTTGTCGCGCGTGAGCAAGGCGATCGTACCGAAATGGTTGCGGTAGGCGACCTCGAGGCGATCGACGTCCGCGATGTAGGTGTCGAGCGAGAAACTCATCGGTGGAGGCAGGCTCCAGCCGACTTGCTCGGCGAAGAGCCGTTGCACACCCACAATCATGCGCTCGATTTCCGCCAGGCAGGCGTTGGCCTGCCGCAGCAGCTTGCGCAGCTGCTCGAAGTAGTCCCGTGTCACCCCCGCAAATTGCGGCGACAGGCGCGCCTTGCGCAGACTCTCGCGCGTGGCCAGCACGCAGGTGCGCAGGGCGTCGAGGCGCACTTTGCCGTAGGCCTCGTCGGCCAGTCGCGCCAGTACCGAGCGCGTGGCAAAGAGCTTGCGCACGTTCTCCTCGAATTCCTTTTGCTCGCCTTGCGCCCGCAACAGCATGCGCTCGATCGAGCTTTGGTTCTTCCCCTGCAGGGCGCGCAGTTCGTAGAGCTGCTCCACCAGGCTGCGCTCGCGCGCGGTCAGTGTCTGGCGCACCTCGATGATTACGCGCTCCACGGCGGCGATGGTCTGCTTGCGCACCAGCTCGCGCTTGGCCGGCACGAGCAGTTCGACCAGCGCCGATTCGAGCTTCGGCAGACGGCTGTGCTCGAGCAACTGTGCGTCGTGCGTGACCTTCGCCACCAGTCCCTTTTGCGCGGACACCGGAAAGACGCGTGCCGCGTCTATGTGCAGCGTTTCGGCCACGCTGCCGACCTGTCGTTGGACCTCGGCGTCGATCTCTTCCGTGCTCTTGAGCTGATCCCACAGGCCATCGATCTTGTTCAAGACGGCGATGTGATTGCTCTGGTCCGATTCGCTGCCGATGATGTGCCGCCACACCCCCAGATCGCTTCGCGTAACTCCGGTATCGGCCGCCAACACGAACAAGACGGCGTGCGCGCTGGGCACGAGCGAAAGCGTCAATTCGGGCTCGGTGCCGATGGCATTGAGTCCGGGCGTGTCCAGGATCACCAGGCCGCTTTGCAGCAGCGGGTGCGGAAAATTGATGACCGCGTGGCGCCAGCGCGAGATCTCAATCATGCCGTTGGCGTCAACGGCGACCGCCTGGTCGGCGTCGGAGGGGTCGTACAGGCCGTACATCCGGGCTTCGTCGGCGGACACGCGCACGGTCTCGGCCACGAGCTTGAAGGCCTCGAGCATGCCTTCGGTCGAATCGGTATTGAGCGGAAACACGCGCCACTCGATGGCGGAGCGCTTGAAGTCATTGGTGTTGCCGATGCGCGCACGCGTCTCGATCGGAAGGGCCCGAATGCACGGCGGCAGGGTCTCGTCGTACATGAGTTCCGTCGGGCACATGGTCGTGCGCCCCGCCGAAGACGGCAGGATGCGCCGCCCGTAATCGGCGAAGAAGATCGCGTTGATCAGTTCGGATTTGCCCCGGGAGAATTCGGCCACGAAGGCGATGACCAGCTTGTCGCCGGCCAGCCGGTCCTGTGCCAGATCCAGGCGACGCGACGCGTCGTTGTCGAGCAGCTGCCCCGCGTTGAGCCAGCGGCGCAGGCGATCGATCGAGGTGGCCAGCGCGTCTCGCCAGGCGCCAAGGTGCTGAAAACTGGAGACAAGTTCGGACATGGAATCGCGTTCCAACCCGGCTCGCGCCCGCACCCGACGCGGGCATGGACGGCCGATGCCACACTAGCACAGCCGATCCACGCCCCAAGCCCAAGCAAACCGGCCCGTATCGGGGCTAATTGGGCCAATCAAAGTCGTTGACAGCGCGCGCAGAAGTAGGTCGCGCGCTGGCCCTGGAGCAGGCGCCGAATGGGCGCACCGCAGCGCGGGCAGGCCAGGCCCTCGCGACCGTACGCCTGGGCGATCTCGATGTACCGGCCGCTCACCCCATCGGTGCCGGTGAAGTCGCGCAGCGTCGAGCCGCCAAGATCGATGGCCTGCGCCAGGACGCGACGGATCGCCGCGGCCAGGCGCGCGTAGCGCAGGCGACCGATCCGGCCCGCCGGTGTCTGCGGATGGATGCGCGCCTCGTACAGGCTTTCGGTCGCGTAGATGTTGCCCACGCCCACGACGATCTTGCCGCCGAGCAGCAAGGGCTTGATTGCGCTGCGGCGCCCCCGTGTCGCATCAAAAAGCCACTGCCCGTTAAAGCGCGGGTCGAAGGGCTCGATGCCCAGCCCCGCCAGCAAGCGGTGACGCAGGACATCGCCCCCGGCGTGCGCGTGCCAAAGAAGCGCGCCAAAGCGGCGCGGGTCATTGAGCCGTACGACGGCGCCGTCGCAGTGCAGTTCCACATGGTCGTGGCGCTCGCGTGCCGGCGCGCGGCCGGCCTCGTGCACGCGCCACGAGCCCGACATGCCCAAGTGGGAAATCAGCACCCCGTTGTCCAGGCGCCACAGCAGATACTTGCCGCGGCGCGAGACGTGTTCGATGCGCTGGCCGCTCAGGGTGCGCGCCAGCGAACTCGGAATGCGCCAGCGCAGCTGCCGATTGAAAACACGCACAGCATCCAGCCGCCGCCCGTCCAGGCGCTGGGCCAGCGCGCGCGCGGTGACCTCGACTTCGGGCAATTCGGGCATGCAATGGATCGGCGCAGACGCTGGCTCAGGATTTGGGGCGGCGCGCAACGGTCAGGCGCCAGGAGGATAATATGGGACGTTGCCACTGTACGCCGTTGGGCGCTTCTCCGATGTCATTGACTGCTGGCGCATCCGCAAGCCTCCGCCGCGTAGCCCTTGCCCTTTGCGCCTTTGCATTGGGCGGCGCGACGACCGCCTGCTCCAGTCCGCCGGCCCGGGTGCAGTCCCAGTCCCAGCCCGCAGCGCTCAGCGTCTCGACAGCCGAAACGGCGTCGCACCCGGTGCCGGCCGAAGCGCCGCCCGATGTGGAGCTCTCCAGCGATCTGCTCTTTAGCCTGATCTACGCGGAGATCGCCGTGCAGCGGGGCGAGCCGGGGGAGGCCTATGCCGCGTTGATGGCCGTCGCGCGCCAGACGCGCGATCCGCGCATCGCGCGTCGCGCAACGGAAGTGGCCATCGGCGCGCGCGCGCTGCCCCAGGCCCTGGAGGCCGCGGCGTTGTGGCGCTCCCTTGCCCCTGCCGACGAGGAGGCCGATCAATCGTACGCGTCGCTGCTCGTGGCCAATGGTCAGTACAGCACGGCACGGCCGCTGCTGGAGCGGCAGGTTGCGACCGCGGCCAATCCCATGGAGATCCTCGATCGCCTGCAGCGGGTCCTGGCCCATGCCCCCGAACAGGCCAAAGGTTTTGCGCTGCTGCAATCCATCGCGCAGAAATATCTCAAGTCCCCCGACACCGCCTTTGACGCGAACCTGATCCTCGCCCGGGGCGCGCGTGCCGCAGGAGACGACGGCGCGGCGGTGGCCTATGCGCGTACGGCGCTCGCGGTGCGGCCCGACTCCGAACTGGCTGTCATCACGGTCGTGCAACTGCTCGTCGAAGGCCAGCCCCGGACGGCACAGGAGGCGGCGGCCACGGCCGAAAAGCCCAGCAATGTGGCGGCTCGCGTCGAGGCGATGGCCGTCCTTTCGAAGTTTCTCGAGGCGCATCCGGGGGCGGCCGAGGTTCGCCTGGTCTATGCGCGGCTTCTCGTGGGCGAAGGGCACCTGGAGGAGGCGCGTCAGCAGTTCGAGGAGCTGCTGCGCCAGACGCCGAAAAATCTGGACTCGCTCTTCGCGCTGGGGGTCTTGGCGCTGGAGGCCGAGCGCTATGGCGAGGCGCGCGGGTATTTCGAGCGGTATCTCGATGCGCTGGGCCCCTCCTCGGATCGCGACCTGGACCTCGTCTACATGAACATGGCTCGCGTCGCCGAGGGCGAGCGCCACTACCAGGAGGCGCTCGATTGGCTGCAAAAGGTGCATGGCCCCGATCAGATCGAGGCGGCACGCGAACGCCAGGCGTTTGTCCTTGGCCGAATGAACCGCGTCGACGAAGGCATGCAGATGCTGCGGGAGTTGCCCGCCGATACCCCCGAGGAGCGCACGCAGCGCATTCTTGCGCAGGGCCAGTTGCTGCGCGACGCGCATCGCTATGAGCAATCGTTTCGGCTGCTCGATGACGCCCTGAAGGCAAACCCGGACGACACGGGCTTGCTCTACGAGTCGGCGATGAGTGCGGAGCGGCTCGACCGGATCGATCTCATGGAAGAGCGGCTGCGCCACTTGCTGCAGTTGCGACCCGACTACGCGCACGCCTACAACGCCCTGGGGTACTCGCTGGCCGATCGCAACATTCGCCTGCAGGAGGCCTACCAGCTCATAAACCATGCGTTGACGCTCGCCCCCGACGACGGCTACATCGTTGACTCGATGGGCTGGGTGCAATACCGCATGGGCAACCTGACGGCGGCGCGCGAGACGCTCACGCGCGCGTTTCAGCTCAAGGCCGACCCGGACGTAGCCGCGCACCTGGGCGAGGTTCTGTGGGCCACGGGCGACCACTCCGGGGCGCGGCAACTCCTGCTCGAGGCGCAACGGCGCGATGGCGAGAGCGACACGCTGCGAGATACGCTGCAACGCTTGAAGATCCAGCCCTAGGGACCCGGCACGATGGCTAGGCCTGCGACCGGGACGGGCTCGCGATCGCGTGGGGCGCCGTCGGCTCGCGTGTGGGCCTTCGCGACGGCCGCCGCGGTGGCGCTGCTGCTCGTTGCGTGCACGAGCCTGCCGCCGCCGCCGTCGACGGCCGAGCGCAGCTATGCGGGGCGCTTTTCTCTTGCGGTGACCCGCGTGCAGGCGGGCAACGGGGAACAACGCAGCGCCTGGAGCGGGCGCTTTGCACTGGCCGTCGGACCACAGTCGATGACGCTCGATCTGCTCTCGCCGCTGGGGGCGACCATCGCGCGCTTTGAAACCGACGAGCGCGAAGCACGCTTGCTCGTGCCGGCCGACGGGGGCATGCGCATCGCACGCGGTGCCGACGCGCAAACGCTTGCCGAGCAAGTCCTCGGTTGGTCCCTGCCCATCGAGGGCATGGCCGATTGGGTAGAGGGACGGCCATCGAACGGCCGACCGTTCCAGCGGTTGGCCGCTGACGAGGGCGCAGAGCGCTTCGAGCAAGACGGCTGGTCGGTCACGATCGAGCGGCGCACCGATAGCAAAGCGGGCCGTCGGCTGCAGATGGAGCGGCCGGCGCGCGACGGTATGCCCTCGGTTGCGCTGCGCGTCGTACTCGACGCCCCGGCGTCGTGAGACCTCCGCGCCAGCTGCTCGGGCTGCCGGCGCCGGCAAAGGTGAACTGGTTCTTGCACGTGCTGGGGAGGCGCGCCGACGGCTACCACGAACTGCAATCGGTGTTTGCTCCGATCGGATTGTGGGACACGCTCGATTTTGCGCTGCGCGACGATGGCCAGATCGTGCGCGAAGGCGACCTCACGGGCGCGCCCGACGCGGATCTGGCGGTGCGCGCGGCGCGCGCGCTGCAAAACCACGAGGCGGCCGCGCGCGCGCCTTGCCCGGGCGTGACCATCGGCGTGCACAAGCGCATTCCCGTGGGCGCGGGTCTGGGCGGCGGCTCCTCGGATGCGGCCACGACGCTCATTGCGCTGAACCGGCTCTGGGGGTTGGGACTTCGCCGCGAGGCGCTCGTGGAGGTGGGCGGTGCACTGGGTGCGGACGTGCCGTTTTTTCTGGGCGACGGCCCGGCGTTTGTCGAGGGCGCCGGCGAGCGCTGCACCCCCATCCGATTGCCGCGCGCGGCCTACGTCGTGGTATTTCCCCAAGTGCATGTTTCGACAGCGGAAATCTTCGCCGACCCGAAATTGACACGCAACACCAAACGCACGACAATTGCAGGCTTTTCTGCGGCGGTTTCAGGGATGGATTCGGGGCTGTTTGGAGCCAATGACCTGGAGCCCGTCGTGCGTTCGCGGTTTGCGGCCGTCGATGAGGCGCTGCGGCTGCTCGAGCCGCTGGCGCCCGCGCGCATGAGTGGATCCGGATCGGCGGTGTTTTGCGTGCTGCCCGAGGAGAAGCAGGCGCGCCGAGTGTTCGAGGCTTCGCGAGCGCGGATGCCGGAGGGCTGGTCGACCTGGCTGGCGCCTGGGCTTGACGAGTTGCCGCTGGCGGATTGGTTGCGAGGCGACAGGTAGGGCGGCGTTGGGAGTGCAAAAACGCGGGTCTGACGGTGCAAAAGACCCGCAGCCGTGCGGTTTGAGGTGTCACGTGCTGGGGAGTCGCCAAGCTGGTTAAGGCAGCGGATTTTGATTCCGCCATTCGAGGGTTCGAATCCTTCCTCCCCAGCCAAAGCTTCGGGCGCGCGAAAAACGCGCTGCGTGCATGGCTCCGGAGGTGCGCGCGACGGCTCACGCGTCGCGGGGGCCGGCCCTTTGCAAGGTCCGTGGGCGGTTGGTCTAGGGTGATTTAGATGTCGGCATTGGTGCCTGACAACCTGATGGTGTTCTCGGGGAATGCCAACCCGCGGCTGGCCCATGCGGTTGTCCAGCACTTGAGCATTCCGCTGGGGCGCGCCATGGTATCGCGCTTCTCCGACGGCGAGATCATGGCCGAGATCAACGAGAACGTGCGCGGCAAGGACGTTTTCGTGCTGCAACCGACCTGCGCGCCGACCAACGACAACCTCATGGAGTTGGTGATCATGGTCGACGCGCTCAAACGCGCCTCGGCCGGACGCATCACCGCGGCAATTCCGTACTTCGGCTACGCGCGGCAGGATCGGCGACCGCGTTCGGCGCGAGTGGCAATCAGCGCCAAAGTCGTGGCCAACATGCTGCAGGCCGCGGGCGTAAACCGCCTGCTCGTGATGGACCTGCACGCCGACCAGATCCAGGGCTTTTTCGATATTCCCGTGGACAATATTTACGCCAGTCCGATCTTGCTGGGCGATCTGTGGAAGCACAACTATCGCAACCTCGTGGTGGTCTCGCCCGACATCGGCGGCGTGGTGCGCGCGCGGGCTCTGGCCAAACGCATGGACGCGGACCTGGCGATCATCGACAAGCGCCGGCCGCGTGCCAATGTGGCCGAGGTCATGAACATCATCGGGGAAGTCGAGGGCCGCACCTGCGTGATCATGGACGACATGATCGACACGGCCAACACGCTGTGCCAGGCCGGTGCCGCGCTGCGCGACTCCGGAGCGGCGCGTGTGATCGCCTATTGCACGCACCCGGTTCTGTCCGGGCGCGCGGTCGATCGCATCATGGAATCGGTCCTCGACGAGGTCGTCGTCACGGACACGATTCCGCTCAGTGCGCAGGCCGTGGCCTGTCCCAAGATCCGGCAGCTGTCGTGCGCGGCGCTGCTCGGTGAGACGATCTCGCGCATTGCGCGCGGAGATTCGGTGAGTTCCCTGTTCATCGAATAGGCCTCGCCGGTGGCGGCGGGCAAGGGGGTGCCTCGTGCGGTTGGTCGCGACCACCGGGGCGCAGGAGAGCAAGACGCTCAAAGGCAATCGGGCCATCCGCGGCGAGGTGCCGCGGCCCACATAACGCAACGTTGGAGTCAGCAATGAAGGTCATCGCCAATAAACGAAGCGCGCAAGGCACTGGTGCGAGCCGCCGCCTGCGCCACCTGGGCAAGGTCCCGGGAATACTGTACGGTGCGGGAGCCGAGCCGGTGAACATCGAGGTCGATCACAACCCGCTGTTTCACGCACTGCGCCGCGAGAAGTTTCACGCGTCAATCCTCGACTTGGATCTGGACGGGAGCAGCCAGCGGGTGCTGCTGCGCGACTTCCAGATGCACCCCTACCGCTCCTTGGTGCTGCACGTGGACTTTCAGCGTGTCGCCGAAGACCAGCCGGTCCATATACGCGTGCCGCTGCACTTTGTGGGCGCGGAAAACTCCCCCGCGGTGAAGCTCTCGGCGGCGATCATCGGTCACGTGCTCTCGGAGGTGGAGATCTCTTGTCTGCCGCGTGACCTGCCCGAGTTCGTCGAGGTCGATCTGTCGGGCTTGACGGCGCAGCAGACGGTGCACGTCTCGGATCTGAAGCTGCCGCAGGGCGTATCGCTTGCGCGCCGTGGCAAGGACGATCCGGTCGTCGCGACCGCGTCGCTGCCGAGCGTGCAGGCGGAGGAGGCCGCACCGGTGGTCGAAGCCGCCGCTCCTGCGGCCGGGGCGCCTGCCGGGGCCGCGGCCCCTGCCAAGGCGGCGGCTGCGCCCGCGGCGGCCGCCGGCAAAGCCGCGCCCGCGCCCAAGGCGCCCGCGGCACCGGCGCCGGCTGCCAAGGCTCCTGCCGCCAAGGCGGCTCCTGCGGCGAAGAAAAAATAGGCGAAACGGGCGGATCGTTTCGCTGCGAGCGGGCGCGATTGCGGCCTTTGGGCCGCCGCGCCTCGCAACGCGAGCCGGCAGCGACCAGGAACAACCCCACTCGTGGCTGCATCCAACGCCGAGTCCCAGGGCATTCGACTGATTGTCGGCCTGGGCAACGTGGGCGCCCAGTACGCGCGCAGCCGCCACAACGCCGGTTTCTGGTTCGTCGACCACGTCGCATCGGTACTGGGCGCGCAGTTTCGTGCGGAACGCAAGTTCTCGGGGGAACTCGCGCGCGTCGCAATCGGAGGGGGCGATGTGTGGCTGCTCAAGCCAGCGACCTTCATGAACCTCTCCGGCCAAGCCGTGGTCGCCGCCGCCTTGTACTATCGGCTGTTGCCCGATCAGATTTTGGTCGCACACGATGAACTCGACCTGGCCCCGGGCGACGTGCGCCTCAAAAGGGGCGGAGGTGTGGCGGGGCACAATGGCTTGAAAGACGTGCGTGCTCGGCTGTCGAGCGCCGAGTTCTGGCGGCTGCGCATCGGCATCGGGCACCCGCGAAACTGGCAGCTGCACCAGGACGTTGCGGACTACGTCTTGCATGCTCCTCCGCGCGAGCAGCAAGACGCCATCGAGGCGGCGATCGACCGGGCCCGAACGATTCTCGATCTGACCGCCGCAGGTCGCCTCGACCTGGCAACCATGCAATTGCGCACGGCGGCGGCAAAGGCCGCCGCGGCCCAACGCGCGCCGATGAATCCGTGAACCCGCCCGAATCGCCGCCCGTGCACGAAAAGCCGGCGCACGATGCGCCCGCGGATGCGCTTCGCCCCGATGGCGACCAGCCCGCGACTCCGGCAAGAGCCCCTGGCTCAGGTGCAGGCCTGCTGCGCGACCTCGGCACGAACCTCGGTGCGGGACTGCGCCTCGCCCTGCTGCGGCCCTGCGAGACTTCCGCACTGCGCGGCACGACCCGGCAACTGCTCGCGCTTTTCGTGCTGCAGCTTGCGCTCTCCGCGGCCTATGACGTGCTCTCGATTGGCTGGTCGGGCGGGCGCCTGGACGCGCTCGCCCTGCCGGCAGCGAGCTTCTGGGCGCTGCCGCTCCTGCTCTCGGCCGGTGTGGTTGCAACCATGCGCTGGGAGCCCGCCCTGTTCGTCTTGCTCGCCACGGCCGGCTTCTCCCTGGCCTGCTGGCAGGCGCTCGCGGCCGGCGCGTTGGCGTGGAGTGCCGACCATTGGGCACCGATTGATCGCAACTATCCGCTGCTTTCGTGGCTGCCACCAGCCTGGATGGCCCTGGCCTACGGTCTGTGCGCCGTGCGGATGCGCACGGGCGTCATGCCGCGCCGTCGTAGCGCGATCTTCGTGCTTTGCAGCGCGCTCGTGCTCCTGCCGCAACTGGCCGTGGACCCGAACGCGCGGCTCTGGAGCGCAGAATCCGACTCCCAGGGCGAGGCAAGCAGCGGCCCGGATGCGCCGCAGTCAGAGCAAACCTTGTACAGTCAGATTGGCCTGCTCGACGATGCACTCGACGCCGTCGCCCCGGGGCAAGCGGGCGTCACCGAACTGTTCACGATCAGTTTCGGCGGCGACGGCTCGCAGGACGTTTTCTTGCGCGAGGCCGTAGGCGCCGACTCGGTGATGGCCGAAGTATTTGACAGCGGCGCGCACAGCGTCGTGCTGGCCAACAGCCAGGCGCACCCGCAGGAGCAGCCTTTCGCGACCGTGAGTTCCTTGCAGCGCGCGCTGGCCACCGTCGCCGACCGCATGAACGGCGATGAGGACGTGCTGGCGCTCTTTCTGACTTCGCACGCAACGCCCGATCACCACCTCGTCGTGTCGCTGCCGCCCTACGAATTCGAGGACCTCACCCCCGAGCGACTGCGCGAATTGCTCGACGAAGCGGGCATTCGCTACCGCGTCGTCATCATCTCGGCGTGTTACGCGGGCGCGTTCATCGGGCCGCTGGCTACCCGCGACACGATGGTGATTACCGCCTCGGGTGTGGACAACACGTCGTTTGGCTGCCGCACCGACGCGCAGTGGACCGATTTCGGGCGCGCGTATTTCGCCGAAGCTCTGATGCAGGCCGCCTCGTTCGAAGGCGCATTTCGGATCGCGACCCGGCGCATCGCGGAGCGCGAAGCCAGGGAGGGCCTGGCACCCTCCGCACCGCAGATCTTTGTCGGCGAGGGAATCCGGGAGCACCTTCTGCGCCTGGAGACCCGCCGCGGAGGGCGCATCTTGTTCGCGACGCGGTCGCGCAACGGGCGTTTTCAGTAAAAAGCAAGGGGCGCGTCGATGGCGGTCAAATGCGGAATTGTCGGATTGCCCAACGTCGGCAAATCGACGCTTTTTAACGCCCTCACCAAAGCCGGGATTGCCGCGGAGAACTATCCGTTTTGCACTATTGAGCCCAACATAGGCATCGTCGAGGTCCCCGACCCGCGCCTGCAGGCCTTAGCTCAGATCGTCGAGCCGCAGCGGGTGCTGCCGGCCACCGTGGAGTTCGTCGACATTGCCGGTCTCGTCGCCGGGGCGAGCAAGGGCGAGGGCCTGGGCAATCAGTTCCTCGCCAACATCCGCGAGTGCGATGCCATCGCGCACATCGTGCGGTGTTTCGAGGACCCCAACGTCGTGCATGTCGCAGGTCGGGTCGATCCGGTAGCCGATATCGACGTCATCGACACCGAACTGGCCCTGGCCGATCTGCAGACGGTGGATAAGCAGATGAACCGCTACGCCAAGGTGGCCAAGACCGGTGCGGCGGGAGAAGAAAAAAAAGAGGCCCAGCGATTGGTCGCAGCTCTGCAGAAGATCTTGCCGGCGCTCGACGGCGCGCAACCGGCGCGCAGCGTCGAGCTCTACCCCGAGGAGCGGGCCGTGCTGCGCCCGCTGTTTTTGCTCACCATGAAGCCAACGATGTACGTTGCCAACGTGGAGGAACACGGCTTCGAGAACAATCCGCTGCTGGAGGCGGTGCGCGCGCGCGCGGCCCGCGAGGGTGCGCCGGTCGTCGCGGTTTGCGCCCGCACCGAGGCCGAAATTGCCGACCTGTCGGATGAAGACAAGCGCGTGTTCCTGGAGGACATGGGCATGCAGGAGCCGGGTCTGAATCGCGTCATCCGCGCCGCCTATTCGCTGCTGGGCCTGCAGACCTACTTCACGGCGGGGCCCAAGGAGGTGCGCGCATGGACCGTCGCCAAAGGTGCGACCGCACCGCAGGCCGCGGGCGTCATTCACACCGATTTCGAAAAGGGATTCATCCGCGCCGAGACCATTGCCTACGAGGACTTCGTGCGCTGCAAAGGCGAGCATGCCGCCAAGGAAGCGGGCAAGATGCGCCTGGAGGGCAAGGACTACGTGGTCAAAGACGGCGACGTGATGCATTTTCGTTTCAACGTGTGAGGTGCGGCGACATCGCACCCACAGTGCCACGGCCCCCGGGTCGGGGCGCGCCGACGCCGCGTCTCGGGTATCGTATGCCAATGCCGTCGATCGACTCGCCGCCCGCCGCATTGCGATCTGCGCCGCGGGCCATTGGCCGATAGGCCGTGCGATGCCGCGATCTCTTGACTTGCTGCCGCCCGTGTCCAAGCGCCTTGCAGCCGTTTGCGTCGCGCTCTTGGTAGGGTTTGGCTTCGCCTACACAAGCGCCGCAGGCCAGAGCCCGCGTGCGCTGCTGATCCGGGTCCGAGACACGCCACCGGAGGACAGACCCAACTTTCTTCACGAACGTGACGGCTCCTACACCGTGTCCACGGGTTCGGGCGGCGATCGCGACGAGCGCGCGGGCGCAGCCGCCAACGCGACAGTCGTGTCGACCTCGAACAGCATTCGCCTCGTGCACGTTCGGGAAGGCGAAAGCGTGCGCGTGGACCTTCCCTCAGTCCAGAGCCTGCAATTTCACGTGCCAATGGGTGCGGGCGGCACGCCGGGGCATGGCTCCGGAGCATCGCCTGCGCCCCATGGCCAGGCGCCCGCAGGCGCGCCTCCCGTTGGAGGTTCCCCTGGCTCGCCGGGCGGCCCGCCCCCCGCGGCTTCGGGTGTGGTCTATTTCGAGGGAGTTGCCGCATTTGCCGCGCGCTTTGCGCTCGTGGGCCGCGACGGTGTTCGCATTGATCTGGTTCCGCTGCAGGTGGGAGCCGTCGAGGCGCCGTTTGCGGTTGCCGGCGGCGGCGCAAATGGGCTCGGGGCCGTGCTCTTTGGTCGCGTGGGCCAATGGATCGCACTGGGCGATACCGAACTTGCGTCGAGCAAGACTCTGAACGCAACGGCCGAGCCCCCCGCTGCTCCCAGTGTGTGGGTGCGCGTGGACCCTGATCCGGCTGGGCCTCGTTAGGGGCCCAGGCGCGCGTCGCGATACGTCCAGCGCCGCCAGAGGGCCTCGAGCGGGCCTTGGCGAAAATGCGCCAGAGTCCAGCGACTCAGTACGACTTGCGCGCCAAACACGAGCAGTCCAATCGCGGCAAGCTGTGCGCGACCGGCCTCGGCGCCCAAACCTAAGCCCCATCCGGAGAGCAGCGCACCCAGGGCAAGAGACTGGCCAACGTAATTCGTAAGTGACATGCGCCCCGCGCTGGCCAGCCAGCGCACGCTTGCGGCGGCCCACGGCTGGTCGAAGAGGTATACCGCAGCCGCGACGTAGGCCGCCGCCAGTAGGCTGCTTGCTCCCAGCACGACATCGTCCCATCCGGCCTCGGCGCCAGGCAGGTCACGAGCGCGAGCCAGGCTCATTGCGGCCCCGAGCAAGGCGCTGGGCGCACCGGCAACCAGGCCGATTTGCCAGGCGCGCCGCCACACCAGGCGATGGCGCTCGGGTTGTTGCAACCAGCCCAGTCGGCCGGCAAACGTCCCGAGCGCCAGCAGCGCGAGCACTTGCGGCCAGAAGGTCGGAATACTTGCGACCTGCTGCCAGAGTTCATCGGAGAGGCGTTGCCGAAGCTGGGTGAGGAAACCCGCACGGCAGTAGATCTCGTGGGCATGGGCCAGCGCCTGCGGAATCTGGTCCGACGGGCCGCCGGAGTCGAACGCGCCGAGCAGCAGCGCCGGCAAGAAAATGCTCACTGCGGCCAACGCTCCAAAGCCGTAGGTCCACGCGAGCAGCCGCCGCGGACGGGCCGTTGCGAGCGCCAGGAACGCCAGCGCGCACGCCGCATAGGCGCTGAGCACATCTCCAAAATACAAAAAAACGCCGTGCACGATGCCCAAAGCGAACAAAAACAACAGGCGGCGCCGCTGCACGCGCTGCACCTCGCGCGGGCCTCCGCACAAGCGCCGCCGCAGGGACCGACCTTGCAATGCGATTCCGACGCCGAATAAAAACGCGAAGATCGGGTAGAACTTTCCCTGGAACAAGGCCGACTGCAGGAAGTACAGCGCCGATTCAAGCGCACCGGAAGGTTGCGAAAGGTAGCCCAGAGGTTCCCCGGCGCCCCAGGTAAAGGACTGGATGTTGACCTGCAGGATCCCCATCAGGGCCAGGCCCCGCAGGGCGTCGATGCGCTCGATGCGCCGGAGCGGGGCCGCTCTAGCGGGCGCAAAGCCCCGCGCCAGGGCCATGGCGGGGCCTTTTCCTTGGGTTTCGATGCCTTCCGGCGCCACTGGCTGCTGGGCGCCAGCCGGCGCGCTGCTCGAGGCGGGGGCCACGATGCGACCTCGGAGCCGCGGGGCACCCGGCGCGTCAGGCTTTTTGCGGGGGTTCGCGCAGTTGGGCGATCTTGGTTTTGAGCCAGAGCTCCACTGAGGGGAACACGAACTTGCTCACGTCGCCACCCAGCAGCGCGATCTCGCGCACAATGCTGCCCGAGATGAACTGGTACTGGTCCGAGGGCGTGAGAAACATGGTCTCCACCTCGGGCAGCAGATAGCGGTTCATCCCGGCCATTTGGAATTCGTACTCGAAGTCGGAGACCGCACGCAGGCCCCGCACGATGACGCGCGCGTCTTGTTCGCGCGCGAAATCCTTGAGCAGGCCGCGAAAACCGGCCACCTCGACGTTGGGGTAGTGCCCCAATACCTCGCGCGCGATGTCGAGCCGCTCTTCGAGCGTAAAGATGGGATTCTTGGCGCTGCTGTCGGCGATGCCGACCACGAGCTTGGAAAACAGGCCCGCGGCGCGCCGCACGATGTCCTCGTGCCCCCGGGTGAGCGGATCAAAGGTACCCGGATAAACGGCGATCACCATCGTCAGTTCCTTGATCGGTCGAACATCGCGCATCTTGTCGGCCGAGGCGTACGCGGCCGGACCCACAAGCGCCGGCACCCAGACGGCTGAGCCCCATCACCGGCGCCAACCGGGGGGCCGGCCATTATTCAACACGGCCGCGATCGCAGCAAATGAAAATGCACGCCGCCGGCCTTGCCGGCGCGCACCACCTCCCAGCCCTGCTCGGAGAGCTCTTGGGCGTCCAGCCGCTCGGCGGCCTCTGCATAGATCAGCCCTGCCGGCGCCAGCAGACGGCGCACGGCGGCCAGGGCAGCCGGTAGCAGCCCCGAGTCAAAGGGTGGATCCAGAAATATGACATCGAAGGAGCCGTCGGGCATCGGCGGCAGGACGGATCGCCAATTGCCGTGCAGTACCTCGACGTTCGTTGCCGCCAGGCGCTCGCGCAGCGCGCGCAAGGCACGCACCGTGCGCGCGTCGTGGTCGACGAGCACCACGTGGGCGGCGCCGCGCGAGGCCATCTCGAATCCCAGAGCACCGCTGCCGGCAAACAGGTCCAGGGCGCGGGTCCCCGGCAGTCCCGCAAACAGGTGCTCGAGCCAGTTAAATACGGTCTCACGAACCCGGTCCGGTGTGGGCCGCAGCCCCGGCGCGGCCACCACGGCGATGGGTGTGCGCCGGAAGCTTCCGCCGATAATGCGCACGCGCCCGACCGTGGCGCGTGCGCTGCGGCCTTGGGCGCTGCGGGCATGCTTGCTCATGTGTCCTCGCGCCAACGCGGACGGGGCCGATCCACTACACTGCCCGCCCGCGGACCGTCGCATCATTGCAGAAATGGCAGCTTTCGAGAAAACGGGTTGGTTGAGCCGGCTGCGATCGGGCCTTGCGCGTACCCGCGCCCAGCTGGCTGGCGTTTTTTCGGGCGCGACGCTCGACGAGGCGCTCTACGAGCAGCTCGAGGACGCGCTCATAAGCGCTGACGTCGGGGTGCCCGCGACCCAGTTTTTGCTCGAGCGCGTGCGCGAACGCGTGCGCCGCAGCCCCGTGCGCGATCCGGCCGGGGTGCGCGCGCTGCTGCAAGAGGAGGTGGCCCAGCTGCTGACACCTTGCGAAACGCGCTGGGACGTCTCCGGCGCCAAACCCTTCGTGGTGATGGTCGCCGGCGTCAATGGCTCGGGCAAGACCACATCGATCGGAAAGCTCACGCACTGGCTCAGCGCGCAGGGCAAAACAGTCCTGTTGGCCGCCGGCGACACGTTTCGCGCGGCGGCGCGCGAGCAGCTCGCAGTGTGGGGGCAGCGCAACGGCGTGGAGGTCATAACCCAGTCGGGCAGCGACCCGGCCGCGGTGGTCTTTGACGCGGTAAGCGCGGCGCGCGCGCGCGGCCGCGATGTCCTCATCGCAGACACGGCGGGGCGCCTGCCGACCCAGGCGCATCTCATGGAGGAGCTCAAGCGCATCAAGCGCGCCATCGGCAAGAACCTTGCCGGCGCACCGCACGCGGTCGTGCTCGTAGTCGACGGCACCAACGGGCAAAACGCCCTCGCGCAGCTGCGGGCGTTCGATGCCGCGATTGGTGTCACCGGCCTGATCGTCACCAAACTCGACGGCACGGCCAAAGGCGGCATCATCGTTGCGCTGGCGCGCGAGCGCACCGCCCAGCCGCTGCCCATCTTGTTCGTCGGGGTGGGCGAGTCGATGCAGGACCTGCAGCCGTTCGTTGCCGCCGACTTTGCGCAGGCGCTTTTGGCCGATGAATGAAAATTTGCGCCGCCGGGGGCGCGCTTCCCCTAGAATCGCGCCGGCCCCCGACTCGCGGCCCTGGTTTGCCGAAGGCGGGTCACGAGTGGCCACGGAGCGCTATCGCGCATGACGCTGCTAGCGGCAATCGATCTGGGTTCCAACAGCTTCCGACTGGAGATCGGCGAGGCGATGGGCGCGCACATCGCCCGCCGCGGCTACTGGAAGGAGACCGTACGGCTGGCCGCGGGACTGGGCCCGGACGGCCGCCTGAGCCGCCGCTCGATGGACAACGCCTGCGTGTGCCTGGCACGGATGAACGAACGGCTGCAAGGCATGGGCGCGGCGCAGGTGCGCGCCGCGGGCACGCAGACCCTGCGCCAGGCGCTCAATGCGGAACAGTTTTTGCAGGAAGCGCAGCGCGCTCTGGGGTACCCGATCGAAATCATCTCCGGCCGCGAAGAGGCGCGACTGATCTTCGAGGGGTGCACGCATACCTTGCCGCCCAGCAAACGCCGTCGCCTGGTGGTGGACATCGGCGGCGCGTCCACCGAGGTCATCGTCGGCCGAGGATTCACGCCCGCGCGCGCCGAGTCTTTCAAGATCGGCTGCGTGGGAACGACGCTGCGCTTTTTTCCGGGTGGCCGGATCGATCGCGCCCACTTTCGGCAAGCGCAGGTGGCTTGCGAAGCCGAACTCGAGGAGGCCCGGATTGCCTTTCATCGGTACGGCTGGGACGAGGCCTACGGCTCGAGCGGCACCATCGGCGCAGCGGCCTTGATTTTGCGCGACCACGGCTGGGCCGAGGGCACGGTTACCGCTTCCGGGTTGGCTCGGTTGCGCCAGGCGCTGCTCGATTTCGGGGAGATTCGGCGCGTGCAGTTTGACTCGATAAAACCCGAACGCGCCGAAGTGCTCGTTGGCGGCATCGCCGCGCTGTCGGCGATCTTCGAGAGTTTCGGCATCGACGAGATGCGGCCGGCCAAAGGGGCGCTGCGCGCCGGACTGCTCTACGATTTGCTCGGCCGGCGCGCGCGCCACGACGTGCGCGATGCCACCGTGCTGCGCTGGCAGCAGCGCTACGGTGCCGACCGCACCCTGGCCCGCGTCGTGGAGATCACGGCGTTAAAGTTCTATCAGTGTCTGTTCCCGGACGCGCCCGAAGAAGCCGTGCGGACGCTGCGGTTTGCCTGCCAGCTCCACGAAATCGGCCTCGCCGTCTCCCACAGCGATTATCACAAGCACGCGGCCTACCTCGTGCGCAACGGCGACCTGCCGGGATTTTCGACCTCGGACCAGGAACGCATCGCCGAACTGGTCCTGGGTCAACGCGGAAACTTGCGCAAGGTCCTCGATGTACTCTGGGACCCGTTGCGTGCGGGCCGCCTCTTGGCGCTGCGGCTGGCGATCCTCCTTCACCACGCGCGGCGCCCCGTGCGCCTGCCGCGCTGGAGCCTGCGCGCGCATCGCTCGATCGAGTTTGGCATCGAACGGTCCTGGATCGCACGCCGGCCGCTGACTCGCCACCTGCTGGAGGAGGAAGCGCAGCAGTGGGCGCGCGTGGGAATCGCTTTTTTCGTACGCGAGCTCTAGCCAGGGCGCTGTCGGGCGCTCGCAGGCGCGCGTCGGCTTCAGAGCAGGTTGGGGGTAACGGCAGCCAGCAGCAGCAGCTCGGAGGAGTCGCCCTCCTCGGTGCGTGAGCTAAACCACCACACCGCCCCTTTTTTCAGCGCCCACGGCTGTTCGATACCGGTGAGCAGTTTGCTGGCGACCAGGCCCAGCGTGGGCTGGTGACCCACCGCGACCACCGCGCCGCGCCCCTGCGGCCAGTCAACGGCGCGCAAGAACTCCTCGACGCTGCTGCCGGGGGCCAGTTGCGGAAGGATCTTGAGCTTGCGATCGGACAGCTCGGTGAGGGCGCGTGCCGTCTGCTGCGCGCGCAGCGCCGGGCTGGTGACAACGCGCGCGGAGCCGGGCAGCCGGTCGTTGAGCCACTGGGCGACGCGGCGTGCCTGTTTCTGTCCTTTGGCGGTGAGCTCGCGGGCGACATCGGGCAGCGTGTCTTCGGCCTCGGCATGGCGCCAGAGCAGCAATTCCATTATGTGTTCCCCGATGATTGCGCCAGCGTCTCGATCAAGGCGCGCTGCGCGCTAAAACCGACTCCCGGATTGCGTGGCGGCCGATACCGCCCGTCGCTGCCCAGCACCCACGCCTCGCCCGTATCGTGCAAGTACGGCTTGAGTCCCTCGTCGATGACTCGGTTCTTGAGCGCCGGGTCCAGCACCGGCCAGGCGATTTCGATACGCCGCAGCAGGTTGCGGCCCATCCAGTCGGCGCTGGCCAGGTAGACGCGGCCGGCGCCGCCGGCACCGAAATAATAGATCCGATGGTGCTCCAAAAAGCGCCCGACCACGGAGCGCACCCGGATGTTCTCCGACATGCCCTTGACACCGGGACGCAGCGAACAGGCGCTGCGCACGATCAGGTCAATGCTCACCCCCGCATTGGATGCTTCGTACAGGGCATTGATGGTGGCCTCGTCGCTCAGCGCGTTGACTTTGGCGATGATGTAGCCGCCCTTACCGCTTCGGGCCAAGCGCGCTTCCTCGGCGATTGCCGCAATGATGCGTTTTTGCAGCGTGAAGGGAGCCAGCCAAAGGCGCCGCAGGCGCTGTACCGGGGTGAGGCTGGTCAGATGCATGAAGATTTTCTCGACGTCGGCGCAAATCGCGGGTTCGGCCGTGAGCATGCCGAAGTCCGTGTACAGCTTCGTGGTGGTCGGGTGGTAGTTGCCGGTGCCCAGGTGCACGTAGGGCACCAGGCGCGTGCGATCGCGGCGCTGTTCCCGGCGCACGATCTGCAGGAGCTTGGCGTGCGTCTTCATGCCGACCAGTCCGTAGACCACCTGCGCACCGACGGCCTCGAGACGCCCGGCCAGATTGATGTTGGCCTCCTCATCGAAGCGCGCCTGCAATTCGACCACCACGGTGACCTCTTTGCCGCGGCGCGCCGCCTCCTCGAGCAGCTCGACGAGCACGGAGCCCGTGCCGGTGCGATACAGCGTCATGCGGATCGCAACAACCTGCGGGTCGACGCTGGCCTGGCGCAAAAATTCGATGACGGGCTCGAAGCTCTCGAACGGGTGGTGCAGCAGTACGTCGCCGCGACGTACCGCCTCGAACATGTCTTGTCCCTGGGCAACGCGCGGGGGCCAGGCCGGCAGCAGTGGCGCGTAGCGATGCTCGGGTCGCGCCAAATAATCGACAAGCTGGTTCATCCGCACCAGGTTCACGGGCCCCTCGACGCGGTAGACGGCCTCCTGCGGCAGGTGGAACTGATCGCGCAGGAGCTCTTCGAGGTGCGGCGGGCAGGTGCGCAGCACCTCGAGGCGCACCGCATTGCCAAAATGGCGCTGCGTGAGCTCGAACTGCAGCGCCTCGCGCAGGTTCGAGACCTCGCGCTCGTCGACCCAGAGATCGGAGTCGCGCGTGACCCGAAACTGGGAGAAGCCCATCAGGCTGCGATGCGGAAACATATCGGCCAGGTGGGCGCGGATCACCGAGGACAGCAGCACAAAGGCCTGCCGTCCGGGGCAAAGCGCAGGCGGCAGCGGAATCACGCGAGGCAGGGTGCGCGGCACTTTGACGATGGCGATTGCCGATGGACGCCCGAATGCGTCCTTGCCCTGGAGTTGCACGATGAAGTTCAGCGCCTTGTTCATCACCTGCGGAAACGGGTGCGAAGGATCGAGCCCGATCGGCGACATGAGCGGCTGGACCTCGCGCCGGTAGTAGTCACGGACCCAAGCACGCTGCTGCGCCGTACGCTGCTTGTGGCTCAGGACGACGGTGCGCTCACGCGCCAGCGCCGGCATGACCGTCTCGTTGTACAGCGCGTATTGCTGATCGACGAGCGCGTGCGCGCGCTGCGCGATCTGAACGAACAACTCCCATTGCGGCGAGACCGTGCCCATGTCGGCCGACTCGCGCAACGTGTCCATGAGGTCGGATACGCGGATCTCGAAGAACTCGTCGAGGTTGGCCGAAACGATGCAAAGAAACCGCAGCCGCTCTCCGAGCGGTATGCTGGCGCGCCGGGCAAGCGCCAGAACGCGCTCGTTAAACGCGAGCTGCGAGAGCTCCCGGTTTAAGAATCGCTGCGCAACGCCGTGAGCGGCTGTGGTTCTGGTGCGGTCTCGCCTGGCTGCGGTTTCGCGGGGCATCTGCGCAACGTATTGTGGTTGATCGGTGAGAAAACATCGGGGGCCGTACAATCGCTGCCGCGACCGGCGCCCTGCCGGCCCCGTTGCGAGCACGTCGCCGGCTCGCCGCGAATTTTACTGGCTGCTATGAAGCGGATCTTACTGGCGCGCGTTTGTCCCTTTGCGTGAGAACCGAACCGAGCCTATCGCCTTCGGCTGCGCCGGCAGCGTTTGTGCACCTGGAGCGGGTCGAGAAGCGCTATGGCGAATTCCGTCCGGCCCTCGTCGGGCTCGATCTATCGGTCGCGCGTGGCGAGTTGCTGCTCGTACAGGGTGCCGCCGCGTCCGGCAAGAGCGTTTTGCTGCGGCTGCTCGCGGGTCTGGAGACCCCTTCGGGGGGCGTCATCCGGATTGCCGGAGAGAATCTGGCGGGGATGCGGCCGCGCGCGCGGGCGCACCTGCGACGCTCGATGGGAATTTTGCCGCCGGGCGGCTGCCTGCTTGAGCGCAAGAGCGTCCTTGAGAATGTCGCGCTCGCCCCGTGGGTGGCCGGGGCTGCCCTTGAGGAAGGGATGCGCCGCGCGCGCGCCGCGCTGGACCTCGTCGGGCTGGACGTGGCGCGCTATGGGACCGCTCCGTGTGCGCATCTGACGAGCGGTCAGCGTCAGTGTGTCGCCCTGGCCCGCGCCCTGGTAAACCGACCGGCGCTGCTGCTGCTCGATGACGTGCTCTCGGCGCTCGACGAGACCAGCGCGGCGCGCATCATCGGCGTGCTCGACCAGTTCTCGGCAGCCGGAGTGACGGTAATCGCCGCCTTGCGCAGTGCCGCGCCCTCGCTGCCCATGGCAATGTGGCCTGCGCGCGCGCGCGCCTTGCGTCTGGCCGACGGCAGGAGCGTCGCGTGAACTACACCGCCAGTCGGGCTTTGGCGCTGGGCGAGGCGCTGCGCAGGACGCTGGGGCGGCCGGTCGAATTCGTCCTCGTGGCCGGAGCCACCGCGGTGCTGCTCGGGGTCGGTGCACTGGCCGCATTGGCCCTTTGGCGCGCCGGCCCCCTGGACGTCCCGTCCGCGGCGCGCCCCCAGGCTCTGGTACTTGCCGGCGGCGCGCAAGGCGAAATTGACCTCGGGGCCCTGCAGGCAGCGCTGCGACGCGTCGCGACCGTTGCTTCCTCGGAGTTCGTCGGACGCGATGCCGCGCTCTCGCAGCTCGCGCAACGCAAGAACCTCTCTTCACTCGGCCTGGCGGAGCTGCGCCCCAATCCGCTGCCCGACGCCTTCGTGGTGGGCTTTACCGCCGGCGCTGCGCCCGAAGCCATCGAGGCCGCGGTCGCGGAACTGCGCAAGGTGAAGAACGTCGAGTCCGTGGAGTACCAGCCCGAGCTGTATCGAAGGATCTGGCTGCTGGGGCAGCTGGGTTCGCGGCTCGGTGTGCTGCTTGCCGCAGCGTTGGCCGCCGCGCTCGTCATCGGCGTTGCGCTCACCGCAACCCTCTGGGGTCGGGTCGACCCCGAGGAGATCCGGTTGCTCGACTTGCTCGGGGCCGAGCCCGCAATCGTGCGCAGGCCGTACGTCTACGCGGGCGCGATCAGCCTGCTGCTGGCTGCGGCACTGGGCTGGCTGCTTGTCGTCGCGGCGAGCAGCTGGCTCGAACCCTGGGTGAGCGCAGCTGCGCTGCAGTTTGCCTTGCCCCTGGCGCCAGCGCTGCCGCTCGTGTGGGCGGGCGTGGCGTTTTGTCTGGGCGCTGCTCTCGTTGGGGCGCTGGTCGCGTCGGCTGCGGCGCGCATGGCGATCCGCGGCTAGGCCGCGAGGCCGCGGTCAGACCGCGAGTTGCGCTGCCAGCCGTTCCTCGAAGCGCTCGATGGGCATGGGGTGCCCGAACAGATAACCCTGGAACTTGGTGCAGCCGCGCTGCTCGAGCAAGCGGTGCTGCTGCTCGGTTTCGACACCTTCGGCGAGAACGTCGAGACCCAGGCTCTGGCCCATCTGAATGACCGTGCGGGCAATGGCCTCGCTTCTTTGGTCGACGCCCAGGTCGCGCACGAAGCTCTGATCGAGCTTCAGAATGTTGATCGGAAGCCGCTGCAGGTAGGCGAGCGACGAGTAACCGGTCCCGAAGTCATCCAAGGCGAACGACACCCCGATCCGACGCAGCTCGCTCATTTTCGAGATCGCGTCCTCGACGTTGCGCAGCAGCATGCCTTCGGTGATCTCGAGCTGCAATCGTGCGGGGTTGGCGCCCGTGCGATCAATGATTTCGGCGACTTCGGAGACGAACCACTCCTGACCAAACTGCTTCGGACTGATGTTGACCGCCAGGCTCAGGTCACGGCTGGAGGCACTGCGCCCCCAGAGCTGCAGGCGCTGACAGGCGGTTTCGAGCACCCAGTGGCCGATGTTCACGATCAGATCGCTTTCTTCGGCCAGCGATATGAACTCGGCCGGTGACACCATGCCGCGCTCCGGATCGCGCCAGCGCAGCAGCGCCTCGGCGCCGAGCAGCTGCGCGCGCAGGCCGACTTGCGGCTGCAGGTGCAGCTCGAACTGGCCCAGCTCCAGGCCTTGGCGCAGACGCGCCTCGAGACGGGCGCGGTTTTCGATCGTCGTTTGCATGATCGGGTCGAAGAACCGCACCAGGTTGCGGCCGGCTTTTTTGGCCTCATACATCGCCATGTCGGAGCGTTTGAGCAGCTCGTGCACGTCGGCCGCCGGGCCCCCGCGAAACATCACGACCCCGATGCTCGCCGAGCACGAGTATTCCTTGTGCCGCAGGTGGTAGGGTACGGCGAGCGCTGCGAGCAGCTTGTCGCCGATGCTTTTTGACAAGACCGCGGCCCGTTCGCGCGGTCCCTCGAGGTTCTCGAGCAACACGACGAATTCGTCACCGCCGAAGCGCGCCACCGTGTCTTCTTCGCGCACGCAGGAGCGCAGCCGTCGGGCGGTCTCCTGCAAGAGCTTGTCGCCTTCGACGTGCCCCAGCGTGTCGTTGATCGTCTTGAACCGATCGAGGTCCAGGAACAGTACTGCGCCGTAGGCTCCCGAGCGCGCGCTCGACAGCAGCGCCTGTTTGAGCCGATCCATCATGAGCTGGCGATTCGGCAGCTCGGTGAGCGAGTCGTAATAGGCCAGGCGTGAGATCGCGGCCGCGGCCTCCTTGCGCTCGGAGATGTCCGTGAAGCTGCCCACATAGTGGCTGACTTCGCCGCTGGGGCTGTAGACGGTGGAGATTGCCAGCCACTTGGGGTAGACCTCGCCGCTCCTGCGCTTGTCCCAGACCTCGCCCTGCCAGCGCCCCGTTGCGTTGATCTGTTCCCACATCTGCGCGAAAAACGCCTTCGAATGTCGGCCGGACTGCAGCAGCCGCGGGTTTTTGCCCAGCACCTCGTCTTGCGAGTACCCGGTGGTCCTGGTGAAGGCTCCGTTGACCCGCAAGATGCTGGCCTGGGCGTCGGTCACGACCATGGCCTCCTGCGATTCGAACGCAATTGCGGCAACCCGCAGTTCGGCATCGGTGCGACGTTTGTGCGCTTCCAGGTCCAGTCGGACCAGTGCGTACTCGATGTCCAGCGCCATTTCGCGCAGCACGTCGATGATCTTTCCGGTAAAGGAGTGCGCCAGCGTGTCGTAGAACGTGAGCACGGCGTAGGTCCTGCCATCGCGCCGCAGCGGGATCGAGGCGAGCGAACCCCACTTCCAATAAGCCCCATTGTGTTCGCGCCAGTAGGCCAGCCTCGGGTCTTGTTCGAAGTCGTTGACGAAGCTCGCCTGTCCTTCGCGAAAGGCGATTCCGACGGGGCCGCGCCCCTCGGGCAGGTCGGCGCGCGTCGAGACCACGATTTGCTGCAGGTACTGCGTGCGTTCGCCGTAGCTTGCCACGGGGGTGATGCGTGCGCTGGCGGTGTCTTCCTTGCCGATCCACGCGAGCTTCATTCCGCCAAACTCCACTGCGATGCGACAGATGCAGTCAAAGAGCGTGGACTCGTCCTGGCAGCGGACGATGAGCTGGTTGGTTTCCGACAGCGTCGAGTAGATCCGATTGAGGAAGCGGATTTCGTTTTCTCGCTCCTCGCGTTCGGTGATATCCCGGGCCGCGGCAAAGAATATCCGCTCTTTGGGGCGGACCACCCACTCGATGGTCCGATACGAGCCGTCCTTGTGCCGCACGCGATTGGTGAAGCTCGCGACGCTTTGCTGCTCGGCCAGGCGCGCGAGCATCGAGCGAGTCTGTTCCTGGTCGTCGGCGTGCACGAAATCGAGCAGGGACTTGCCCTCGATATCGGCCACCGCGTAGCCCATCACATCGGTCCAGCGCGGGTTGACCTTGCGCAGCAGACCCGTGACGTCCCCGATGCAAAACAGGTCCAGCGAGTTGTTAAAGTAATTGTCCAGCTGCTCGGTCGTGTGGCGCAGGCGCTTGAGCGCCGCCTGGCGGCCCAAGGTGAGGTGCACCAGAAAGGCGCTGGAGAGCACGGCGAGCAGGTACAGACCCCCGAGTCCGGCGGCAAAGCGCGCCTGCCCCGCCCGAGTAGGCGCGAGGTCGTAGCGCAGTTGGAGCAGCGCCCGACCGGTGTAGGAGTATTCGAGCGCAACCGAGAGCTGCAGATCCTGCGCCGCGGGCGCGGGGCGCTCGTATTCGGCGATGACCTCTCCGCGAGCGGCCAGCAGACGCAGCTGCACCACTTGCGCGCCGGAAGCGCCCCAGGCCTGCACCAGGTCGGCGGCCGCACGGTACTGAGACCGCTCCAGGTCCTGCTGGATGGCTAGGCGCAGCAGGTGCAGCTCTTGTTCGGCGGCGGCGCGCGCAACGCCTTCGGCCGCCTCGTCTTGCTGGCGCAAGAAGCTCAGGATCAGCACGGCAAAGGCCAGCATCGTGACCGCGTAGGCCATCCAGATGCGCGCCGCGGAAGACACCCGTCGTCGCCGCACGATCTAACCCCTGTCCTTCGCCAGCGCCCGCACCGCCTTGCGAACGCCGTCATAGTCCGCGTCGCTTGCGGGCTCCATGCCGGTTGCATCGACGCTGATCGTGTGCAAAATGCGCGGGCCGTCGGACGATGCCGCCAGTTGCAGGAGCGCCTGGCGCAAGCGTGCGATGTCTTGCGGCGGCAGGTTCGAACGCGTCACAAAGACATGTTCGCTGACGGCGGGCAGCAACGCGATCGGGCGCAGTCCGCGGCTGGCCATCTCGTCGTACACGTCGATGCGGACGGCTCCCGCATCGAAGTCGCCCGCGAGCACTCCCAAGACGACGTTGTCGTGCGAGAACACGTGCGATACGTGCCCCAGGTCCTGCAGCGAGATGCCGGCTTCGCGCAAGACGTAGCGCGGCATGAGCGATCCCATGGTCGATTGCGGGTCGCCAAAGGCGAAGCGCTTGCCCCTGAGATCGGCCAGCTCCCGGATGTCGCTGTCTTGGCGAACGAATATGACGCCGCTTAAGTACGGCTTGCCCTTGGTCTGCATGCGCGCCAAGATGGGCTTGGGCCCGAAACGCTCGACCACCGTAACGTAGGCTGCCGGGCCGATGTAGGCGATGTCGACGGCGTCCTGGCCGACAAAGCTGATGTGTTCCTCGTAGTTGCTCCCGACGCGCACCTGCACGGGCCGGCCCAGCTGCTGGCCCAGGTATTCGGCCAGGGGTGCAAAGCGTTTTTGAATCTCGGGGGCCGACAAGTAGGGGTGAACGGCCAAAACGTAAGCAGTCGGCTCGGGTGAAGCCGCGGCGGCGGCAAGCATCAGCGCAATGGCACCGAGCGTGCGAAAACCGTAGCGCAGCACAGCCGCCGCGCCGGTGCCTTGGCCGGCCGGCCGCCCGTGTGGCGCCGCCAGGCGGCAGCCAGCCCGAAGCTGGCTCGCCAGTGCAAGCATTTTCAGGACGTTACGGATTTTCGGGTACCCGCAGAACATCGACTAGGGGAAACTGAGCGCGATCCTATTGACCGGTCCTGAAACTTGATTCGCTTTGGGAACTTTGATTTCCCGCACAGTTCAAAGTAGCACTCGCACTCATCGAGTGCTAAAATTCAAACTGTTCTGGCGTCCCGCCAGTCGGGCGCGGGTGGGGAGGTTATGCAGATGGGCACGGTAGATCTTGCGTCACTGCCGGCATCGGACGGCCAAGGTGCTCTGGCGCTTTCGCCGGGGAGCCTGGGCAATTTCGACGCGTACGTGGCGGCGGTCAATCGCATCCCGATGCTGCAGCCCGAAGAGGAATATCGTCTTGCGCGCCGCTACCGGGAGCGCGGCGACCTGGAGTCGGCCGGACGGCTCGTGCTCTCACACCTACGGCTCGTCGTCTCCGTGGCCCGCAACTACCTGGGCTACGGACTGCCCCACGCGGATCTGGTTCAAGAAGGCAACATCGGCCTGATGAAGGCCGTCAAGCGCTTTGACCCGGACCGTGGCGTGCGGCTCGTGTCCTTCGCGCTGCATTGGATCAAGGCCGAAATTCACGAATACGTCCTGCGCAACTGGCGTCTGGTGAAGGTCGCCACGACCAAGTCCCAGCGCAAGCTTTTCTTTAACTTGCGCAGCCTCAAGAAGAACCAGGGCACGATGACGCGCGAGGAGATCGCCGGCGTGGCCCGCGAGCTCGATGTCAAGCCCGAGGACGTGGCCGAGATGGAGACGCGCCTGGCCGGAGGCGACGTGCCGCTGGAAGGCCGTGTCGACGAAGACGGCGAGTCCTTCGGGCCGATCGCCTATCTGGAGGACCCGGGCGCGGAGCCTGCACAGATCCTGGAGCGGCGCGATGCGGAGGTCTTGCAGGGCCAGGGCATGCAGCGGGCGCTGCAGGCGCTCGATGCCCGTAGCCGCCGCATCGTCCAGGCGCGCTGGCTCGACGAAAACGACGACGGCTCGGTGGGCAGCGCCACGCTGCACGACCTGGCAAAAGAATTTGGGGTGTCGGCGGAACGAATCCGGCAAATCGAGGCCAAAGCTTTACGCAAGATGCGCGACGAGCTGCAGCAACTGGCCTGAAGCGCGCGCAGCCTGCAGACGTTGGGTTAGCGCTTTTTCGCAATTTCCGCCCCTCCTCCTCCCCCTCTCCTCCGAGGAGGCGGAATGTTCCGCCCCGCCTTTTTTGCGCGGGGCGGCTTTTTTTGTCGGCAAGTGTTGCGCGCAGCGCCACGCGAGTTGCATACGGCGGCGCGGAGAAGCAAAATCCCTTTGTCGACCGGTACTTTTGGGAAGCGGTGAATTCCGGTACAAGCAGGGTCTTTTTCAGTGCACATCAACAGGAGCAAGGTGGTACGGCTCCTGCAGCCGCGCGCAACGCTAAAATTCCTCCGCTTTGTTTGCGCTTATGCGGCAATAGTTTCTCCCTTCAAGGCCTAATGTTGTTTCCGTCGGAGCGTCGTTCGTGCAGGTCTTGAGCGATCGCGACCACTTGGTTCTAAGATGGCGCTGTGGTGTGTGCCGCCAGGTCAACCGGACCGCTTCGCAGCACGTTGAAGGAAATCTCGGCCCCGCGGGCCGCGCGCGCAGGAGGTGGCTATGAACGCGCCGAACGATCTGGTCTCGTCTTTTAAGAGCGACTTTGTCGCTCTTAAAAGACGAGAAAAGGCAACACCTTCGGAACGAATTCGAGCACTCGCGCTAGCCCTGACGTCCAATCCCCAAGGCGTGTGCACGCGCCTTGCCGCAGCCCCTGCAATGTTAGCCGCAAGAGCCGACGTGTCTTTGGCCGCGTCGGTCTCGCGTGGCCTGACCGACATGGCCTTGGTCACTTTTCGTGTGCGCGCATGCCATTGATAATTGCGCGCAGGAGGTAGCTATGAACGCGCCGAACGATCTGGTCTCGTCCTTTAAGAACGACTTTGTCCGGGCCCTGGACGAGGAAATGACGCTCGATGAGTTCTTGCAATACTGCAAGGCCGATCGCATGGCGTACGCCTCGGCGCACGAGTGCGTCCTGGAAGCAATCGGCAAGCCCACCTTGGTCAATACGGCCGACGACCCGCGCCTGTCACGGGTCTTCCAGAACCGGGCCATCCAGATCTGGGAGACCTTCTCCGAGTTCCACGGGATGGAAGACACCCTCATGCAGCTGTACGCCTACTTTCTGCATGCGGCCCAAGGTCTGGAGGAGCGCAAGCAGGTGCTGTACCTGCTCGGCCCTGTCGGCGGAGGCAAGTCCTCGCTCGCGGAGAAGATCAAGAAACTGGCCGAGGTCTACCCCATCTATGCCCTGAAGGATCCCAAGAGCGGGCGCGTCTCGCCGCTGTTGGAAAATCCGCTGTGCCTGTTCGACCGCGAGAAGTACGGGCCCTTGCTCGAGGACCGCTACGGTATTCCGCGCCGCGCGCTCACCGGCATCGCCAGCCCCTGGGCCTTGAAGCGCCTGCGGGAATACTCCGGCGACATCTCGCAGTTTCACGTGGTGCGCGTCATGCCCTCGGTGCTCAACCAGGTGGGCATCGTCAAGACCGAGCCCGGCGACGAAAACACCCAGGACATCTCCACCCTGGTGGGCAAGATCGACCTGCGCATGCTCGAGCGCTACGCGCAAGACGATCCGGACGCCTACAGTTACTCGGGCGCCTTGTGCCTGGGGTCGGCGCGCGGGGTCGAGTTCGTCGAGATGTTCAAGGCGCCGCTCAAAGTGCTCAACCCGATATTGACCGCGACCCAGGAAGGCAATTTCAAAGGAACCGAGGCGCTGCCGGCGATGCCGTTTAACGGCTTTATCATGGCGCACAGCAACGAGGCCGAGTGGCTGAAGTTTCGCAACAACAAGGACAACGAGGCGTTCATCGACCGCGTCTACCTTGTAAAAGTGCCCTATTGCCTGCGCATCGACGAGGAAATCCGCATCTACGAGAAGATGCTCAAGGCCTCGACGCTGGCGAACGCGCCCTGCGCGCCGCAGACCCTGCGCACGCTGGCCGAGTTCACGGTCCTCTCGCGCCTGGGGGTGCCCGAGAACTCCTCCGTGTACTCCAAGCTGCGCTCCTACAACGGCGAGAACCTAAAGGACCTGGACCCGCGCGCCAAGAGCGTGAAGGAATACCGCGACGATGCCGGTCCGGGGGAAGGATTCAGCGGCCTGTCGACCCGTTGGGCGTTCAAGACCATATCGGCGGCGTTTAACCGCGATCCGAGCGAGATCGCGGCCGACCCGGTCAACCTGCTCGTGGTCCTGGAGGAGCGCCTGAACAAGGAGGATCTGCCCGAGGAGTACAAGCGCCGGCTGCGCTCGCACATCAAGGAGTGGGTGGTGCCGCGCTTTGCCGAGTTCCTCGAAAAGGAACTGCAGATGAGCTACCTCGACGCGTATTCGGAATACGGCCAGAACCTCTTCGATCGCTACGTCACCTACGCCGATAAGTGGCTGTTGGACGAAGACTGGCGCGATCAAGAAACCGGAATGCAGTACTCGCGCGACGCGCTCAATTCGGAGCTCGAGAAGATCGAGAAGCCGGCCGGCATATCCAATCCGAAGGATTTCCGCAACGAGGTCGTGAACTTCGTGTTGCGGGCGCGGGCGCACGGGCGCAACCCGGCTTGGACCAGCTACGAGAAGCTGCGCGTGGTCATCGAAAAGCGCATGTTCAGCAAGACCGAGGACATCTTGCCGGTCATATCTTTCGAGGCCAAGGGTTCCGCCGAGCTCGACGAGCGCCACCGTTCCTTCGTCAACCGACTTGGGGCGCGCGGCTACACCGAAAAGCAGGTGCGGCGTCTGGTCGATTGGTACCTGCACTACAAAAAGAGTGCGCAATCGTAGTGCCCGCCGGCCGTTGGGTCGCGGTCGCGAGGATCGCGCAGTCAAGAGGTAATCGAGATGCCAACGGGCGACGATGAAGGTTTCACGCGTGACGGTGCCCCGGCTCCGATAGTGGCCGGCCTGTTGCGCATCGTCGATCGACGCGGCGATCCGCCGGGGCGCGGCGCTGTCAACCGCGAGCGCTTCATCCGCCGCTTCAAGGACGAGATCAAGCGCGCCGCCGACGAGGAGTTTGGCAAGCGCTCGATCACCGACGTGGGCCGCGGCGGACGCATTTCGATTCCCGGCCGCGGCCTGGCCGAACCGCGCCTCACCCACGACGAGGACAGCGGCAGCCGCGACTTCGTGCTGCCCGGCAACCGCGAGTACTTGCCCGGCGACAGCATCGCGCGGCCGCGCCGCGGCGCCGATAGCGGCGGCCAGGGCGACGATCCGGGTTCGGGCGAGGGCAGCGATTCGTTCGCTTTCGTCCTTTCGCGCGAAGAGTTCCTCTCGCTGTTCTTCGATGACCTGGAATTGCCCAACCTGGAGCGCACCCGCTTCGGCGAGATGTCCATGGAGCGCATGCGCCGCGGCGGCTACAGCCGCGAGGGGCTGCCGACGAACCTGCTGCCGGGCATGACGGTGCGCATGGGCATCGCACGGCGCATCGCGCTGCGCGGCGCCATCGCCGAGAGTATCGAGGAGTTGGAGCGCCAGTGCGAGACGGCGCAGGGCGAGGAGCGCGAGACGCTGCTGCGCGAAATCGAGCGGCTGCACGAACGGCGCCGGAGCCTGCCGTTTTTGGAAGATGTCGATCGGCGCTACCGCTCGCGTGTCCCCACTGCCGCACCGGCCACGCGCGCGGTCATGCTGTGCCTGATGGACGTCTCCGGTTCGATGGACGAGCGCAAGAAAGACCTGGCCAAACGCTTCTTTGCCCTGCTCTACCTCTTTCTGGAGCGCAAGTACGGGCACGTGGAGGTCGTGTTCGTGCGCCACACCGAGACGGCCGAAGAAGTCGACGAGGAGCGTTTTTTCCACGATCCGCAAACCGGCGGCACGCTGGTCTATCCGGCGCTGGAGCTGGCGCTGCGCATCATTCGCACGCGCTTTGGCGGCCCGGACTGGAACGTGTACGTCGCGCAGGCCTCCGACGGGGACTGCACGACCGAGGACGGACACAAGAGCGCGGCGTTCATCGGCCAGGAACTGCTGCCGCTCGTGCGCTACTTCGCCTACGTCGATATTCCGAGCTCCAGTGGCTGGTTTAACCGCGCCTCGGACCTGTGGCAGAGTTACGACGCGATTGAAGGCCCGGCCTTCGCGCGCCGGGCCGTGCACGACCGCAGTGACATCTGGCCGGTGTTCCGCGAACTGTTCGCGCGCAAGCAGGCGGCATGACGACCCCCAACGACACCGACAGCGGCAAACAGCGGCCCTGGCCCAAGCTGCTCACCAAGCCCACGGTGCCGATGCCGCGCGCGGGCGTGGTGCGGCGCGCCGAGCCGATTGCCACGGGCACCGAGTGGACGGTGGGCACCCTGGAGCGCTTCGACCGGGCGCTCGCGGCGCACGCCGCCCGGCTGGGACTGGACACCTATCCCATACAGTACGAGCTCATCACAGCCAACCAAATGCTCGACCTTTGCTCGACGGTGGGCATGCCGATTCACTATGCGCACTGGAGCTTTGGCAAGCAGTTGCTGTCGCAGGAGCACGGCTACCGCAAAGGCATGAGCGGTCTGGCCTACGAAATCGTCATCAACACCAACCCGGCGATTGCGTATCTGATGGAGACCAACACGCTGGCGTTGCAGGTCCTGGTGATGGCGCACGCCGGCTACGGGCATAACGCGTTTTTCAAGACCAACTATCTGTTTCGCCAGTTCACGCAGGCCGACGCCATACTGGACTACCTGCAGTTTGCCCGCTCTTTCGTACAAGAGTGCGAGCAGCAGTACGGCTGGCGCGAAGTCGAGGCCGTCCTGGATTGTTGCCACGCGCTGGCGCCTTACGGGGTGGATCGCTATCGGCGCCCCGCGCGGCTGTCGGTCAAGCGCGAGCGGGCGCGCTTAAACGAACGGTTGCGATTTGCCGAGCGGCACTACAACCCGAACTTCGCCCATCTGCACATGGACGAGACGGCGGAGCCCGAAGCGCAGACGCCACCGCCGTTTGATCCGCAAGAAAACCTGCTGTATTTCATCGAAAAGCACGCCCCCAAGCTGCACGCCTGGCAGCGCGAGCTCGTGCGCATCGTGCGCAAGGTGGCGCAGTACTTCTATCCGCAGCGCCTGACCAAGGTCGCGAACGAAGGGGCGGCCACCTTCTGGCACTACACCTTGCTCAATGAACTGTATGACGCGGGCGAGGTCGATGACGGGTTCATGCTCGAGTGGCTGGGCAATCACGGCGATGTCGTGGCGCAGCCCGCGTTCGATTCTCGTGGCTACCACGGACTGAACCCCTACACGCTCGGCTTTTCGATCTTTCGCGACATCCGACGCATCTGCGAGGAGCCGACCGATGAGGACCGGCAGTGGTTCCCGAGCTTGGCGGGCTCCTCCTGGCCGGAGGCGATCCAATTCGCGATGACCAACTTCAAGGACGACAGTCTGATCGAGCAGTATCTGTCGCCCAAAGTGATGCGCGATCTGCGATTGTTCATGATGCATGACGGCGAAGAGGACCGCGAGCACTATCACGTGGTTGCGATTCACAATGAGGGCGGCTACACGAAGGTGCGCCAGACGCTGGCCGGCCAGTACCGCAGCGAGTCCTACATGCCGACGATTCTGGTGGCGCGAGCCAACGACGACGCCGAACGCGCCTTGCTGCTGCAGCATCGGGTGGAAAGCGGCCGCATGCTCGACACGCACAGTGCCGAGACCATCCTGGGCTACGTCAAGCAGCTGTGGAAATTCGACGTCGTGCTCGAAGAAGTCGACGCCGAAGGCCGTCGCCTGAAGATCCACCGCACCTGAGGCCGCGGCTACTTGCGTGACGGCCGCGGCGGCGCCACGACGTGGACGCCGGGGCGGCGTGGTGCGCCCTTCCAGCCGTGACCGATCACGATTTCAAAACTCAGGCCGATGCGTCCCTGCGCATCGGATTGCGCCTGCAGCGTGCCCAGCAAGGCGCGCGCCTGCGCTCCCGAGACGAGGTGGCGCATGCGCTCCGAGCGTGGATTGCCTCCGAGGGCGCGTGCCTCGGCCAGCAGTGCACGGGCGCCGGCGAAGCTCAGGCGCAGGACCTCGGCTTCCATCACCGGAGCCTCGAAGCCGGCGGTGATCATCATGTCGCCCAGATCGTGCATGTCGACAAAGGGCATGGGTTGCGCCCCGGGCAAGGCGCTCAGGCAGGCGGCACGCAGCTCCTTGATGGTGTCCGGACCGTAGCTGCTAAACAGCAGCAATCCGCCGGTGCGCAGCACGCGTGCGGCTTCCGCAATGACCTCGTGCGGCGCGGGGTGCCAGTGCAGCATCAGGTTGGAAAACACCACGTCGACGCAGGCATCGGGCAGCGGCAGGCGCTCCGCGCTCGCGCACACGCGCATCGGCGCATCGCCCCGGCCCCGCAGGCGCAGCCACCCCGGCGCTCGCCCGGCCTCGCGCGCAGCGCGCAGCATGGCCTCCGAGAGGTCGACTCCCAGCCAGCGCGCGGAAGGAAAGTGCTGCAGCAGAGCGCGCCGACACGGACCGCGCCCGCACCCCAGGTCCAGCACGCGCTCGGCCGCAAGACGCATGCACGAGAGGCGCCCGAACATGCGCGCGGCCACCTCGCGAACGACGGCATCGTGCGCGGCATAGCGCGCGGCCCGCATCTCGAACTGGCGCCGCACCGTCAGAACGCTCGCGTCGACGCGTGGGGGAATCAAGACAGCGGGTGCCGACAGTGCAGCGAGTCAAAGCGCCCAGTATAGGCCGACCGTCCGGCTGCGCCGCTGCGGCCGGCGCACGCGCCATAATGCGGGCGCCATGTTCCATGTCGTTTTGGTCGAGCCGCAGATTCCGCCCAACACCGGCAACATCATCCGGTTGTGCGCGAACACCGGCGCGCAGTTGCACCTCGTCGGGCCGCTGGGCTTTCCCATCGACCACGCCAAGATGCGCCGCGCCGGGCTCGACTACCACGAGTTCGCCTCGGTGCGCGTGCACCCCAGCGTCGAACAATGGCGACAGGTGCAGCAACCGGCCCCCGAGCGCATCTTTGTCTTTACGACGCGCGCCTCGCGCTGCTATGCGCAGACGACGTTTCGCAGGGGCGATGCGCTGATGTTCGGTCCGGAGACCCGCGGGCTTTCGGAAGAGCTGCTCGAGAGCGTCGCGCCCGAGCAAAGGCTGCGGTTGCCGATGCGCGCCGGCAACCGCAGCATGAACCTCTCCAATGCCGTTGCCGTCGCGCTCTACGAAGCCTGGCGCCAGAACGGTTTCGAGGGCGCGAGCTAGGAAGCTGTGCCAGGCGCCCCGCACGCACCGCTGTCGCCGATTCCGAGGCATTTCGGATGAACGCGCAGGCGCAGGCCGCGGAGGACGACGTCATTGTCGTGGGCGGGGGGATCGCCGGAATTGTCGGCGCGCTGGAACTCGCGCAAAACGGTCGGCGGATCGTGTTGCTCGAGCGCGGCGTCGAGCGGGACCTCGGCGGGCAGGCGCGCGCGAGTTTTGGTGGCATATTGGTGGTCGATACGCCCCTGCAGCGGCGCAATGGCATCCGCGACAGCGTGGCACTGGCGCTTGCCGACTGGTTGCGCTACGGAGAACTTGCGCCCGGGGACGGCTGGCCGTACCGCTGGGCGCAGGCCTACGTGCGCGAGTGCCGGGGCGAAGTCTTCGATTGGTTGCGCGCGTTGGGCGTGCGCTTCTTGCCCATGCCGCTGTGGCCCGAGCGCCGAGGAAACAGCGTGGCGCGCTGGCACATCGTTTGGGGCACCGGCCTTGTGCTCACGCTCACGCTGATCGACTGCCTGCGGGCGCACGCCAGGCAAGTCGAGGTGCGCTACGGCCACCGCGTGGAGCGCTTGCTCGTCGAGGACGGTCGCGTGCGCGGTGTCGCGGGCGCCATCGAGGGCAGTGATGAGACCTTCGCACTGCGGGGGCGCGCCGTGCTGGTGGCCGCCGGCGGCATCGCGGGCGATCTGGATCTGGTGCGCCACTTCTGGCCGCATCAGCGCGGCGCGGCGCCGCGCGAACTGCTCAACGGCTCGGGAGCGTTTAGCGACGGGCGCCTGCACGACGCCTGCATGGCCGCAGGTGCCCACGTGGCCAACATGCAGTGGATGTGGAACTACGCCGCCGGCGTGCGGCACTGGCGGCCACGCCATGCGCACCACGGCCTGTCCCTCGTGCCGCCGCGCAGCGCCCTGTGGCTCGACGCGCAGG
Organism: Burkholderiaceae bacterium; assembly: GCA_035625725.1. Lineage (GTDB taxonomy): Bacteria > Pseudomonadota > Gammaproteobacteria > Burkholderiales > Burkholderiaceae_F > GJ-E10. Next base: position 39,174 of record DASPPB010000075.1, on the reverse strand, counting down.
GTCGCCGCTTCGAGCCCCCGTTGCTTGCCGGCTTCGATACGAGTGAACTCGTCGCGCGCATTGCCGAAGCCGGTGGAGCCTCCTGGCAGATTTTGAATCGGCGCATTGCGCTGCGCGAGCTCGCCGTCTCGGGCGCCGAATTCAATCCGGCACTGCGTGACCGGCGGCCCCTGGCGTTTTTGCGCGACCTCTTGTTGGGCAATCGCTGGTTGCTCGACACCATGTGCCAGCACTGCCCGGACTTCGTGCAGGCACCGACGCTCGGTGAGCTCGTGCAGCGCATGAATGCGCTGTGCTGCGAGCCCTCCGCGCAGTCCTCGCCGCCCGTGCGCCTGGAGTGCGTCGAGCAGGCATTGCGGGCATTTGACGCCGCACGTCTTGCACCCGGCGACGGAGGCGACGCGCAGTGGGCAAACATCCGCCAGGCGCGAGCGACAAAATCCGATCGCTGGCGCACGGCGCGGCCGGGACCGATACTGGACCCGGCCTCCGGTCCCCTGATCGCGATCCGCGAACGCATCCTAAGCCGCAAATCCCTCGGGGGCATCACCACGGACTTGGACGGCCGCGTGCTCAACGCCGCCGGACAGCCCCTGCAGGGCTTGTACGCGGCCGGGGAGGCATCGGGATTTGGCGGCGGCGGCATGAATGGCCGGCGCGCGCTCGAGGGAACCTTTCTTGGAGGTTGCATCTACTCGGCGCGCCGGGCTGCCCGCGGCATCATGCGGGACACGGCGCACGATGCGGCGAGCTGAAATGGCGCAAATTTGCGGCGCTTGGGCGGCGCGCCATGCGCTCGAACAAATCGGAGGCCGCTGGAGTTTCGGCACTCCGGCACGCACAGCACCGAGCTCCGCGACGAGCTTGGCGATTCCCAGTCGATCACGCCCATTTTGGTAACGCGCCAGGGCGGTGGCGCCTTTGCGTCCGACGCCATCCGTCGCGTCGCCAAGGGCGCGACCCGTCGGCACGCTGGCGCTCGTTGCCGCAGCCGGGTTCGCGCACGCGGCATGGGGCGCACCCTGCACGGTGCGCAAAAATGCGTATGCTTTTACGGCAGGGTTCGGGCGGGGCCCGGGCGCGCGCCTTTGGTCTGCGGCGCCCGGGGCAGGCACGGCCAGGTACAGGAGGGCGCGCGAGCGCTCGCGCAGGAGGGATGTATGCTGCAAGTCCGCATTCATGGTCGCGGGGGCCAGGGGGTTGTCACCGCGGCCGAGATGCTCTCCGTTGCGGCCTTCGAGCAGGGCCGTTACGCCCAGGCGTTTCCTAGCTTCGGCTCGGAGCGCACGGGAGCTCCGGTCGTCGCGTTTTGCCGCATCGACGAGCGCGATATCCGCCTGCGCGAACCCATCATCGCCCCCGACGTGCTCATCGTGCAGGATCCGACGCTCCTGTATCAGGTCGACGTGTTCCAGGGTCTCAAGCCCGACGGTTTCGTGCTCATCAATAGCAAGCGCAGCTTCGACGAACTGGGCCTGGGCGACATCGCCCTGCGCTACCGGCGCGAGCGCTTGATCAGCCTGCCCGCGACCGAGATCGCTCTGAAGCATCTCGGCCGGCCCCTGCCCAACGCGGTCCTGCTCGGTGGATTTGCCGCGCTCTCGGGTCTGATCAGGCTCGAGGCCGTGGCCCACGCCATCCGCGACCGATTCGCGGGCAAGCTTGCCCGCGACAACGTGGCGGCGGCGACAGCGGCCTTCGAGTATGTGAACCGGCGTGTCCAGGAGCTTGCCCATGCTCAGACAAATTGAAGGCTCGCGCGCGGTCGCGCAGGCCGTCGCCTTGTGCCGGCCCGAAGTGATCTGCGCCTATCCCATCTCGCCACAGACGCACATCGTCGAGGCCCTTGGCGAAGCCGTCAAAAGCGGCGCGCTCAGCCCCTGCGAGTTCATCAACGTCGAGAGCGAGTTTTCCGCGATGAGCGTGGCCATCGGTGCGTCGGCTGCCGGGGCGCGCGCCTATACCGCTACGGCCAGCCAAGGTCTGCTCTTCATGGCCGAAGCGGTCTACAACGCCTCCGGCCTCGGGCTGCCGATCGTCATGACGGTGGCCAATCGGGCCATCGGCGCGCCGATCAACATTTGGAATGACCACAGCGACTCGATGAGCCAGCGCGACTGCGGCTGGCTGCAACTCTTTGCCGAGAACAACCAAGAGGCGCTCGACTTGCACATCCAGGCTTTCAAGCTCGGCGAGGAGCTCTCGATGCCGGTGATGGTTTGCATGGACGGTTTCATTCTGACGCATGCAACCGAGCGCGTGGACATGCCGGCGCAACCCGAGGTCGACGCCTTTCTGCCGCCGTACGAACCGCGCCAGGTTCTCGATCCCTCGGAGCCGGTGTCCATCGGTGCGATGGTCGGACCGGAAGCGTTCATGGAGGTGCGCTATTTGGCGCACGCCAAGCAGACGATGGCGCTGGAGCGCATTCCCCAGATCGCAGAGGAGTTCGCGCGGCGTTTCGGGCGTTCCTCCGGAGGCCTGGTGCGCGCCTACCGGTGCGAGGACGCCGAGACGATCGTCGTGGCCTTGGGCTCCGTGCTGGGCACGCTCAAGGATGCCGCCGATGAGTTGCGCGACGGCGGGGTGCGGGTCGGCGTGCTGGGCATCCAGTCGTTTCGGCCCTTTCCGCTGGCCGCGGTGCGCGCGGCCTTGCACGGCGCCAAGCGCGTCGTGGTCCTCGAAAAGAGCTTTTCTGTGGGGCTGGGCGGGATCGTGTCGACGGACGTTCGCGTCGCGCTCTCGGGGCTGACGCTGCACGGCTACACGGTGATCGCGGGGCTGGGCGGTCGGGCGATAACGAAGGCTTCGCTCGTGCGCACGCTCACCGAGGCGATCGCCGACCGCCTCGCGCCGCTAACCTTCATGGATCTGGATTGGCGCATCGTCGAGCGCCAGCTGCAGCGCGAGGCTGCGACCCGGCGCAGCGGCCCGGTGGCCGAGAACCTGCTGCGAGACGTCGGTCCCGTGGCCTCGAAGGTGCGCTGAAATGACCGCCGAGATCAAGTTCTACCAGACCGGCACCTTCACGGTGGGTAACCGGCTGCTCGCCCCCGAGCTGCACAGCGTCCAGGCCTCGATCGAGCGCAGCAATTCGCTCAACTCCGGGCATCGGGCATGCCAGGGCTGCGGCGAGGCGCTGGGTGCGCGCTACGCCGTGGATGCGGCCATGCGCGCCACGAGCAACCGGCTGATCGCGTGCAATGCAACGGGCTGCCTGGAGGTGTTCTCCACGCCCTATCCGGAGACGTCCTGGCAGCTTCCTTGGATCCACTCGCTGTTCGGTAACGCAGCCGCCGTTGGCACCGGCATCGCGGCGGCGCTCAAGGTCAAGGGCAAAACCGACGTGCGCGTGATCGCGCAAGGTGGCGACGGCGGGACAACGGACATCGGGTTTGGCTGCCTGTCGGGGATGTTTGAGCGAAACGACGATGTGCTCTACATCTGCTACGACAACGAGGCGTACATGAATACGGGGGTGCAGCGCAGTTCGGCCACGCCGCCGGCGGCGCGGACGGCGACAACGATGGCCGTCGGCCCTCGGCCGGGCGCCAGCTTCGGGCAGGGCAAGAACCTGCCGCTCATCGCCATGGCGCACAGGATCCCGTACGTGGCCACCGCCACCGTGGCCGACCTGCACGACCTGGAGGCCAAGGTCGACACGGCGATGCGCGTGCGCGGCGCGCGGTATTTGCATGTGCTCGTACCCTGTCCGCTGGGCTGGGGATCGGCAAGCCATGACACGATCCGTCTGGCCCGGCTCGCGCGCGAGACCGGCCTGTTCCCGGTCTTCGAGGCCGAGCACGGCGAGGTGACGGCCGTGACGCACATCCGCAGACGCGTATCCGTTTTGGAGTACCTCAGGCCGCAGCGCCGCTTCGCGCACCTCTTCGGCACCCCGGGACACCCCGAAATGCTGGCGCGGATTCAAGAAGAGGCCGACCGCAACATTCGCCGCTTTGGGCTGCTCGACGCATCGGAGGCGTGAGTGAAAAAACCCTTTGCGATTACGCTCGACCCCGGCTCTTCGCTGGCCAACAAGACCGGTTCGTGGCGCACCGAGCGCCCCGTGTACGTGGACCGGCTGCCACCGTGCAACGCGCAGTGTCCTGCGGGCGAGGACATCCAAGGCTGGTTGTTCCGTGCGGAAGGCGGTGACTACGAAGCGGCGTGGCGCCACCTCACGCGCGAAAACCCCTTCCCGGCGATCATGGGGCGCGTGTGCTACCACTCGTGCGAAGAGGTCTGCAATCGGGGCCAGCTCGATGCGGCGGTGGGGATCAACTCGGTGGAGCGGTTTCTCGGTGATGAAGCGCTCAAGCGCGGCTGGGGTTTTGCGCCGCCCGCGACCGAGTCGGGCAAGCACGTGCTCGTCGTCGGTGCCGGCCCCTCGGGTATGTCAGCCGCCTACCACCTGCGCTGCCTCGGGCACGGGGTCACGGTGAAGGAAGCCGGTCCGATGCTCGGTGGAATGCTGCGCTTTGGCATCCCCCGCTACCGACTGCCGCGCGAGGTGCTCGATGGCGAGATGCAGCGCGTTGTGGACCAGGGCGTAGCCGTGGAGCTCAACGCGCGGGTTGCATGCATTGCCGACGAGATGCGCATCGGGCGCTTTGACGCGGTGTTCCTCGCCGTCGGCGCCCATATTGCCAAGCGCGCCTACATCCCGGCGAAGGACAGCGCGCGTATTCTCGATGCCGTCGCGGTGCTGCGCTCGATGGAGGGGGAAGAACCGCCGATGCTGGGGCGCAGGGTCGTGGTCTACGGCGGAGGCAATACGGCGATCGACGTGGCGCGCACGGCACGGCGTCTGGGCGCAACCGAAGCCATCGTCGTCTATCGGCGCACTCGGGAGAAGATGCCTGCGCACGACCTGGAGCTCGAAGAGGCGCTGCAAGAAGGTGTCATGGTCAAGTGGCTCTCGACGATCCGTCGCGCCGGCGAGGGCGCGTTGACCATCGAGAAAATGGCGCTCGACGACAGCGGCAATCCGCAGCCCACGGGCGAGTTCGAGACGCTGGAGACCGACTCGCTGGTGCTCGCACTCGGACAAGATGTGGACCTCTCGCTGCTCGAGGGCGTTCCGGGGCTGGAGCTAAAGGACGGCGTGGTGCAGGTCGACCCGCTGACCATGATGACCGGCCATCCGGGCCTGTTCGCCGGCGGCGACATGGTGCCCGCGCAGCGCAACGTCACGGTTGCGGTGGGCCACGGCAAGAAGGCGGCGCGCTGTATCGACGCTTGGTTGCGCGGCGCGCGGGTGCCCGCGGCGCCCAAGCACGCGCTGGCCACCTTTGAGCGGCTCAACGTCTGGTATTACAGCGATGCCCCGAAAACCGTGCGTCCGCAGCTCGAAATCGCGCGTCGCACCAGCAGCTTTGACGAGGTGCAGGGCGGCTTGACGGAGGACAATGCGCTGTTCGAAGCGCGCCGCTGTCTGAGTTGCGGCAATTGTTTTGAGTGCGACAACTGCTACGGTGTTTGTCCCGACAATGCCGTGATCAAGCTGGGCGCAGGCAAGCGCTTTGCGTTTAACTACGACTACTGTAAGGGCTGTGGCATTTGTGCCGCCGAGTGCCCGTGCGGGGCCATCGAGATGGTGCCCGAGTCGGTATAGAGGCAAGCGCGAGATGCCGCTGTCTGGCGCTGCGACACCGGAAGGCCGGCGGGGCCTCGTGCGGGCCGGCGGCGCGGACCCCTTCGGGCTGCGCCTGCGATGAGGCCCCGGCAGCGGCTCGGCAGCGGGGATTTTGCGGGCCGTTCGCCCCGGCTCCGCTCGACCCGAGGGACGAGCGCAACATGAACCAGGTCGCGGCGCCGGACACGCCGCGCGTCGGGTCGGCCGAAGCGGCGTTGCTTGCGGTCATCGCGCAGACGCTGCGAGATCTGCACGGTGACGCATCGGTTGCGCCTCCGGTGTCGCTCGACAGTTTTTTGGATCGCGACCTGGGATTTGACAGCTTGTCGCGCGTCGAACTGCTGCTGCGCATCGAGCGGGCGCTGGTCGTCGATCTGCCCGAAGACACGCTCGCACGCGCCGAGCGCGTGCGCGACCTGCTCGACGCCGTGGAAGCGGCCCGTCCGGGCAGCGTGCGAGGCGCGGCACGGGCCACGGCACCGGTGCAACGGGGCATCTTGCACGACGTCGAGATGCCACAAAACGCCGGCACGCTCCTCGAGGTGCTCGACTGGCACGTTGCAACGCACCCCGACCGGGTGCAGATCATCTACCTGGCTGACGAGACCCAGCACGAGATCAGTTTTCGGGCGCTCGCCCAGGGCGCCGAGGCGATTGCCGCCGGACTGCAACACGCGGGCCTGCGCCCGGGGCGGTGCGTTGCGATCATGTTGCCCACCTCGCCCGAATACTTCCAGACCTATTTCGGGATCTTGCGGGCCGGAGGCATTCCGGTGCCCATCTATCCGCCGGCGCGCGCCTCGCAGCTCCAAGATCACGTGCTTCGGCACACGGGCATTCTGGACAACGCACAGGCCGCTTTGCTGGTCACGGTTGCCGAGGCGATGGTCGTCGCGCATCTGCTGCAGGCGCGCGTGCCCGGTCTGCGCCGCGTGGTGACCCCGCAGGAGCTCGCAACGCTCGGGGGCGCACTGCACGCAGCTGCCGTACGCAGCGAAGACATTGCCTTCATCCAGTACACGTCGGGCAGCACCGGCAACCCCAAGGGCGTGACGCTTACCCATGCCAACTTGCTCGCCAACATCCGGGCGATTGTGCAGGCCATCGAGGTCACGCCGCGCGACGTTTTCGTGAGCTGGCTGCCGCTATACCACGACATGGGTTTGATAGGTGCCTTCCTGGGCACGCTGTACGTCGGCTGCCCATTGGTGGTGATGTCGCCCCTGGCTTTTCTTTCGAAGCCGCAGCGCTGGCTCTGGGCGATTCACCGCTTTCGCGGGACCCTGTCGGCGGCACCCAATTTCGCCTACGAGCTGTGCCTGCGGCGCATCGACGATGCGCTCCTCGAGGGGCTCGATCTGCGCTGCTGGCGCCTGGCGCTAAACGGGGCCGAGGCCGTGAGCGCGAGCACGGTCGAGCGCTTTCAGAAGCGCTTTGCCAAGTACGGCTTTGCGCCCGAAGCACTCGCACCCGTCTACGGTCTGGCCGAAGCATCCGTGGGCTTGCTCTTTCCTCCGTTGGGCCGTGTGGCGCGCATCGATCGGGTACAGCGTGAAGTGCTCTCGCGCGAGGCTCGCGCCGTGCCGGCAGCGGCCGAAGACAGCACCGCACTTGCCTTCGTCGCCTGCGGCCGGCCGCTCGCAGGCCACGCCATCCGTATCGTCGACGCGTCGGACAACGAAGTGGGCGAGCGCACCGAGGGAGCGTTGCAGTTCATGGGGCCGTCGGCCACGTGCGGGTACTACCGCAATGCGGTTGAGACCGCGCGCCTGTTTCATGGCGGCTGGCTCGATACCGGCGACCGCGCCTACATGGCCGACGGCGACGTATATCTGACCGGCCGCGAGAAGGACATCGTGATTCGCGGGGGCCGCAACCTGTACCCGGAGCAGATCGAAGAGGCTGTCGGCGCCCTCGCCGGGGTGCGAAAGGGAAGCGTGGCCGTATTTGGCAGCGCCGACCCCCGTACCGGCACGGAGCGGCTCGTCGTACTGGCAGAAGCCCGCAGCAGCGACGGCGCAAAGCGCGCGCGTGTGCAAGAAGCGATCTCGCGGGCGGTCTTCGACGTGATCGGCGAGCCGGCCGACGACATCGTGCTTGCCCCGCCGCACACCGTCTTGAAGACTTCCAGCGGCAAGGTGCGACGCTCGGCTTGTCGCGCGCTGTACGAACAGGGCCGCATTGGTGCGGCCACGCCGACGGCGCGCGCGCAGGTGCTGCGCCTCGCGCTGGGCGCGATTGCGCCGCGACTGCGCCACGGGTTGGCGGCGCTCAGGCATGCGTTCTACGGGCTGTATGCGGCCGGGCTGTTTTCGGTGCTTGCGCTGCTCGCTTCGCTGCGCTCCGAGTTCGCGCCTACCGAGGCTGCCGTTTGGGCGGTGGGCGCACGTGCGGCGCGGCGGTTCTTTCGAGGCGCAGGCATTGCGGTGTCGGTCCGCGGTTTGGATCGGCTGCCCCGCAACGAAGCCTGTATTTTGGTTTCCAACCACGCAAGCTATCTCGACAGCGTTTTGCTCTTGGCGGCGCTGCCTCAGCCCTATGCCTTTGTCGCCAAGCGCGAACTGCGCGCGCAGTTCCTCGCGGGCCGCTACCTCACCCGTCTCGGTGTGCAATACGTCGAGCGCTTCGATCTCAAGCGCAGTGTCGAGGACGCCAATCGAATGGCCGACGCGGTGGCGCAAGGTCGCTCGCTGATCGTTTTTCCGGAGGGCACCTTCGTTGCCCGCGAGGGGTTGCTGCCGTTTCTTCTGGGAGCGTTTCTGGCTGCGGCCCGCGCGCGCGTGGCCGTCGTACCGGTGACGATTCGTGGCAGTCGTAGCGTCCTGCCCGACGGCACCTGGTGGATGCGCCGCGGGGCGATCCACATCGAGATCGGCGCGCCGATCTATCCCACGGCTTCGGCCGACGATGTTTTTGCGAGCGCGGTGAAGCTGCGCGGCGAGGCGCGGGCACAGATTGCTCGGCAATTGAGCAGCCAACCCGAGTAAGGCCGCAGCACAAAGCGCTCGGGCCTTGTGCCGCGACGCGGACCTTGGCGGCTCCTCGTGCGGGCGGCGCTTAGCCGTGTCGAGTAAAGCCGCTGCACCAGCCACCCTTGGGAACGATCTTGTTAAACAGATCGCACCGTGCCGAGTCGGCACCGGGGCTCGTGAAGTGCAGGCACTTGGCGCACATCTGGTCGTTGGTGTGCTTCGGATATTTTGTGTGATCGGCTTTCGTTGTGTCGAGGCGAAAACCCATCACCTTGGCCATCGGATCGGATTCCGTCAGTAGCGGGACATCGGCCAGGGCCGCTCGGGGCAGCGCGAAGGCAGCGCCCGCCAGAGGAACGAATTTGAGGACAAAGTCGCGACGGTTCTTCATGGTCGGGTCACCCCTTTGGCGCTGGCATGCTTGGCTGCGGCGTCTTGCGCGCGGCCGCGGCACCCTGGAGTAGGCCAACGCCGCAAGACTTCCAGGTCCGCGCACACCGCGCCCGCGGGCGCGGTGTTTGGAAGATATCCTAGAGCGCCGGGGGGCGTTGGGTTTCGCCAAAAGCAGCCCATTGGAGGGGGTCTTTTCTGGGAAATCAGGCGCCTATACCAACAACCGCAATGTGGTTTTCCCCCTGCGTTCGCGCTTTTTTTGTTCAAGGCAGCGGCATGCGGATGAGCTTGAGCGTGTCGTCGAGAACCGCTTCGGCGTCATCGGCGGGGGCGAAGGTCGCGAGCCAGCGGCCATCGGGTGTCACGAGGAAAAAGTTCGTGGTGTGGTCGACCGTGTAGTTGACCTTGTCGACTTGGTCTTTGCGCTCGAAGGCGATGCCGAAGAAACTCACCAAGGGCTGCAGCGCCGCGTCGCTGCCCGTTGCGCCAATCGTGTCGGCGCCAAAAGCTTCCGTGTACCGCGCAAGCAGCTCGGGCGTGTCGCGCTGCGGGTCCAGCGAGACGAAGACGATGCGCGGCGCTTCGATGCCCTGGGCTCTGAGGGCTTCTTGTACGTGGCTCAGAACGCCCAAGGTCGCGGGGCAGGCGTCGGGACAGTTGGTGTAGCCGAAGAAAAAAAACGCCCAGCGCCCGCGCAGCTCCGCGGGGGTAAGCACAGTGCCCGCGCGTTCCAATGCGAAGGGCGGCAGCGGCGCGAGCGCCTCGAGCTGGGCAACGTCCAGCGACTGCCCCGCGGGCAGTGTCGGGCCGGCGCTCGTCGATGGCCAGAAGCGCCAGACGGCCAGCGCGCCGATTGCCACGAGCAGCACGCCGGCAAAGACCAGGCGAGGTCGTTTCACGCGCAATTTCCCCCCGAGTAGCCCATCGCGGAGCCCGGCGCCGCAGCACCCACCTCAGGGCCCCTCGGCACGAGGGTCGCGCGAAAGCAACTGTTCGACAGCATCGCGGGGCGTGACCGTGCCCTCGAGCACCGCGCACACGGCCTGCGTGATGGGCATCTCGATGCCCAGAGCGCGCGCGCGCGCCACGATTGCGGGCGCCGACCACACGCCTTCGGCGACGTGGCCTAGGCCTGCCAAGGCCTCGGCCAGCGCGATGCCGTTGCCCAGGGCCAGGCCAATGCGCCGGTTGCGCGACGGGTCACCGGTAGCCGTCAGAATCAGGTCGCCGAGTCCCGTCAACCCGGTGAAGGTCTCGGCGCGCGCCCCCAGCGCCTGTCCGAAGCGACGCGTCTCGGTCAGGCCGCGCGTGATCAGCGCGGCCCGCGCATTGTGGCCCAGGTGCAGCGCATCCGCGATGCCGGTTGCAATTGCCATAACGTTCTTCACGGCGCCGCCCACCTCCACGCCGATCACGTCATCGGTCGAATAGATGCGCAGATTTCCGCCGTGCACAGCGGCAGTGACGCGCTCGCAAAGGGCTTTGGTGCCCGCAACGACCAGCGCGGTGGGAAGTCCCTGCGCGACTTCCTCTGCGAAGCTGGGTCCGGACAGGGGACCGCTTGCGTTGTGCGGCAGTTCGGAGGCGACGATCTGGTGCGCGAGCATGCCGCTGTCGCGCTCGAGCCCCTTGCACAGCCAGACACAGGCGCCGGCAAAGGAGCGCTGCCGCAATTGCACGAGCACGCCGCGCAACGAAGCGATAGGAACGGCGAGCAGCAGCAGCCCGTCGGCGGCGTGCTCGAGCGCGAGATCAAGCTCGCAGGTCACGCGCAAAGCGGGATCCAAGTTCCGCCCCGGCAGATAGCGATCGTTGTGCCGCTGCTGCTGCATGTGCTCGGCCAGCTCGCAGCTGCGTGACCAGAGCACCGTGGGCCGGCGCGCCGCCAGCGTCGTGGCGAGCGCTGTGCCCCACGCACCGGAGCCGAGAATGGCAATGCGCACGTTAGGTCGGGCGACGATGCGCAGCCAACCGCCCGGATCTACTGACGCGTCTGCGAGGAGGTCGGGATGATCAGCCCGGAACCCGACGCGGGCCCCTGCCCGGCGCGTTGCTGATACAAGGCCTCGAAGTTGATTTCCGCCAAATGAATCGGAGGCAGCCCCGTGCGGGTGAGCAAATCGGCAACGTTTGCCCTCAAATAGGGATAGATGATGCCGGGGCAGACGATGCCCAAGACCGCGGCTAGCTGCGGCTCGGGAATGCCGCGCAGCTCAAAGATCCCGGCCTGTTTGGCCTCCACGAGAAACAGGACTTTTTCGCTCAGGCGCGCCGTCACGGTCACGCGAACGACCACCTCGGTCACGCCCTCGACGACGCTGTCATGGCTGACATCGAGCTGCACTTCGATTTGCGGCGTTCCTTGTTCGAGAAAGATCTGCGGCGCATTGGGCATCTCCAACGAAGCATCCTTCAGATACACCCGCTGCAGCTGAAACACGGGCGCGGATGCAGCACTGGCTGCCGGATCGGTACTGCTGCGGTTGTCGTCTTTGGTCATGACTGGCCTCGCTGCTCAAAATGGGTTCGTGGCGCGCCGAGCGCCGATTCGTGCTGTGCTCACGCGCTGCCGGCCCAGGCGCGCGGCGGACCCGAGGGCGGCCGTCGCCTTCAGGCGGCGAGCAGCGCAGCGAGCTCGCCATTGCGGTCCAGGGCCGCCAGGTCGTCGTAACCGCCCACGTGGCGTTCGTTGATGAAGATCTGCGGCACCGTACGCCGCCCCGTGATACGGACCATCTCGGCGAGTAGCTGCGGGTCCTGGTCCACACGCAGATTCTCGATGTTCTTGACGCCGCGCGCGACCAGCAGCGCTTCCGCACGGCGGCAAAACGCGCAAAAACCGCTGCTATACATGCGCACCTTCGCACTCATGCCCCGCGCTTCCCTACTTGGCCATCGGCAAACCGGCAGCACGCCAGGCCTGCAGGCCGCCGGCGAGGATGTAGACCTCGCTGATGCCCGCGGATCGGAGCTTGACGGCTGCCAGCGAGGCCCTGCGGCCGAGATCGCAAACGACAAGCACGGGCCGGTCCTTGCGCAGTTCCGCGGCACGCTGCGCAACCTCGGTGAGCGGCAAGTTCTTCGCATTTGGCAGCGAACCGCCGCTAAACTCGTTGGCCGGGCGCACGTCCACAATCTGCACATCGCGCGCATTCATCAGCTGCGTGGCCGCCAGCGTACCCAGACTCGGGCCACCGGCGCGCGCGCGCAGCAGCGGCCAGACCAGCAAGCCGCCGCTCACCAAAGCCATGGCGATCAGTGCGATATTGTCGATTACGAATTTCATCGGGCGTCGCTACCGCCTTCACGAAAGCGCACACGCCGCCGTCCGGCCAACCGGGGCGCACTATTGCGCCTGCGTACCGACGCGCAAGCAAACGGATTATAGAATGACGGCAATGGGTTTCCTTTTTTGAGGTGCGGGGCGCTGCTTTGCGGGGCGGCCGCTTGACCGCGAGACGCTGATGAACATTCATAAGCTCGTGCTGCTGCGTCACGGCGAAAGCCAGTGGAACCGGGAGAACCGCTTTACGGGCTGGACGGACGTGGACCTGACCGACACCGGTTGTGCGGAGGCGCGCGCCGCCGGCGAGCTGTTGTCGCGCAGCGGATTTGTCTTTGATCTGGCCTACACCTCGGTGTTGCGACGCGCGATTCGCACCCTGTGGATCACGCTCGATGCGCTCGACCAGATGTGGATTCCCGTGGTGCACAGTTGGCGTCTGAACGAGCGTCATTACGGGGCGCTGCAGGGTCTGGACAAGGCGCAGACGGCGGCGCGCTTCGGGGAGAAGCAAGTCATGCTGTGGCGCCGGTCGTTCGACGTTGCGCCCGAAGCGCTGCAAAAAGACGATCCCCGTTGGCCCGGCAATGACCCGCGCTACCACAATCTCAAACCCGAGCAGATTCCGTTGACCGAGTGCCTCAAAGACACGGTGGCGCGCGTGCTGCCTTTTTGGAACGATTCGATCGCGCCCGCGCTGGTGCGCGGCCGCCGGGCCCTGGTCGTTGCCCATGGAAATTCGCTGCGCGCCTTGATCAAGCATCTGGACGGCGTCTCGGACGAAGCGATCGTTGAGCTCAACATCCCGACGGGTCAACCCCTGGTCTACGAGTTCGACGAGGCCTTGCGCCCGCTACGCCATTACTACCTCGGCGACCCGGACGAGATCGCCCGCGCAGCCGCGGCGGTGGCCGCGCAAGGGCGGGCTGCCGCCCGTTGAACGCCGGCGCGCGCCGACGCGGCGCCGGCGCTGCGAGGCCGTGGGCGCGGTGGTTGCGCCGCTGGAGCGTGGCGGCGACGCTCGGCGCACTGCTCGCAAATTCCGCGGTGCTGGGACAAGACGCGGGTGCTTCGGCCGCACCGCCGGCGCGCGAGCAATCCAAGTCCGCGTCCGCAAGACAGCGCACCGAAGGCGCCGGGGCGGCGCCAGCGGCTTCGGCGCGACGTCAGCGCGAGTTGCAGGCCGAGCAGCGCGAGCTCAAGGCCAAACTCGGGCAGCTCAAAAAATCCCTCGCCTCCGCGGAGGCAGCGCACTCCGAAGCGGCCGACGCGTTGGCGGCCTCGGAGTCGGCCATATCGGCGGCGAACCGCCACCTGCAGCAACTCGCCGCTGCGCGCCGCCAGCTCGAGCAGCGCATCGCCGAGCTGCAGTCTCGCGAGCGCGAGGTGGCGGCCGCGCAAAACACGCACACCTCGGCGCTGGGTCTGACGCTGCGCAGCGAGCTGGCCCTGTCGGAGCGCCCGGAACTCCAGGCGCTCGTTGACCCGGAGGCTGCTGCGCACGGTGGATACGACAGCGCCTACCTGGATTGGGTCGTGCGCGCGCGGCTGCATCGCATCGGCGAGCTCCACGACCGGCGCGCCGAGCTCTCGGGGCTTGCCTCCGAGTCGATGCAGCGCAGCGCCGAGCTGGAGAAAATCGTCGCCGATGAGCGTTCGAGCCGTGCCCAGCTGCTGCGCGAGGAGACGGCGCGCCGCGCCACGCTGGCGCGCCTGGCGCGCGAGATCGCCACCCAGCGCCGCTCCGTTGCCAGCCTGGAGCGCGACGACGCCCGTCTCGGAACGCTGATCGATCAGATCGGCAAGGTTCTGGCCGATCAGGCGCGCCGGCGAGCCGCCGGTCACTCCCGGGGTTCGACCCAGGTCCGCTCGGAGGGCGCCGAGGAGCGCACGCTGGCCACACGCGAGTCCGAGCACTTTGAGCCCCCCGCCACGACGCACTTTGCCCGTCTGCGGGGCAAGCTCCTGTTGCCGGTGCAAGGACAGATCGGCTCTCGCTTTGGTGCTCCGCGACTGAGCGAAGACGGTCAGCCGCAGGCCGGAGCGCCCCCGTGGAAGGGGCTTTTCATTCGGGCCCCGGCCGGCAGCCCGGTACACGCCGTGGCCGCCGGCAGGGTCGTCTTTGCCGATTGGCTGCGCGGCTTCGGAAACCTGATGATTTTGGACCACGGGGAGGGTTTTCTGTCGGTCTACGCCGACAACGAGACGCTGCTGCACGGCGTGGGCGAGGAGGTCGAAAACGACGAGGTTATTGCCGAGGTCGGCAATACGGGGGGCAATGCACAATCGGGCCTATACTTCGAAATGCGGTTCCAGGGTCGACCTTTCGACCCGCTCGGCTGGGCGGTGGCGCGCTAAGGTCGCGCCTCGTTTCCGACTCGGGACGGGCAAGTTTGGGGAAATAAGGCAGTTGGAGGTTCGATGAGCGGGCGATTGCGCAGTTGGGGGTTGATCGGTATCGGCTTGATCGCCGGCGTTTCGATTAGCTACGGGGTGACGGCTTACGCGTTTCGCGATAACCGATTCCCAATTCCGGTTGAGGAAATCCGGGAGTTCACGGACGTCTTTGGCGCCATCAAGGCCAATTACGTTGAACCCGTAGAGGACAAAAAGCTCATGCAGGAGGCGATCTCGGGCATGCTCTCGGGCCTCGATCCGCATTCTGCGTTCCTCGACGGCGATGCCTATCGGGACTTGCAGATCGGCACCCAGGGAGAGTTCGGCGGCCTGGGCATCGAGGTCGGCTCGGAGGACGGCGCGATCAAGGTCATCGCCCCGATCGACGACACGCCTGCGGCGCGAGCCGGGATCCGCGCCGGGGACATCATCGTGAAGATCGACGACAAGTTCACGCGCGGCATGAGCCTGACCGATGCGATCAAGCTCATGCGCGGCAAACCGCAAACACCCATCACGCTGACGCTCGCGCGCAAAGGCGAGGCGCTGCCGATCGAAGTCAAGATCATCCGCGACGTCATTCGCGTGCAGTCGGTCAAGTCACACCTCATCGAGCCGGGCTACGGCTTCGTGCGCGTGAGCCAGTTCCAGGACCGCACCACAGAGGACCTGGTCAAGCAGGTCACGCAGCTGTACAAATCCGGTTCGCTCAAGGGCCTCGTGCTGGATCTGCGCAACGATCCGGGCGGTGTGCTCAACGGCGCCGTGGGCGTGGCGGCCGTCTTTTTGCCGCGCGACGCACTGGTTGTTTCGACCAAGGGTCGGACCGAGGACGCGGACCGGCGTTTCGTTGCGGCTCCGGCCGATTATCTGCGCGGCTCCGGCGACGACCCGCTCGCGCATCTGCCTGCCGAGATCAAGACCGTGCCCATGGTCATCCTGGTCAACGGGGCCAGCGCCTCGGCCTCGGAAATCGTCGCCGGCGCTCTGCAGGACCACAAGCGTGCCGAAGTCATGGGCACCCAGACCTTTGGCAAGGGTTCCGTTCAAAGCGTGATTCAGATCCGCAACGACCGGGACAACCCGGCCGCGATCAAGTTGACCACGGCGCGCTACTACACGCCCAGCGGGCGCTCGATCCAGGCCCAGGGCATCGTGCCGGACTTGCTGGTGGAGGACACCGCCGAGGGCAACTTCGCAGGCCTGAGCGTGCGCGAAGCGGACCTCGCGCACCACCTGGTCAACACGACCCCCGGCAAGGAAAACGAGGAAAAGGCCGGTGCGCCAAACGCGCAAAAGACCCCCTCCGAGACCGAGACGCACGCTCCGCTCACGGAGAAGCACTACGAGTTTGGCAGCGCCGAGGACTTCCAGCTACGGCAGGCACTGAACTACTTCAAAGGCGCGCCGGTGGAAACGGCCAAACCGCACGACAAGGTTGCCACCACGGAGAACTCTGACTGAACGCGCCCAACGCCTCGCCGGGTGCCGCATAGGCGCCCGGCGGACTTGGTGTCGGACACCGCGCGCGCCCGCGCCGGTGCTTTAGTCGCCGAAGAGCTTTTGCTTAATTTCGCGGCGCTGCTGGGCTTCCAGGCTCAGGGTCGCTGTGGGCCGCGCGAGCAGCCGCGGTATGCCGATCGGGTCGCCGGTCTCCTCGCAAAAGCCGTATTCGCCGGTATCGATTTGCTGTAAGGAACTTTGCACCTTCTTGAGCAGTTTGCGTTCGCGATCGCGCGTGCGCAACTCCAAGGCATGCTCCTCTTCGATCGTCGCGCGGTCGGCCGGATCCGGAACGATCACCGTCTCACGCAGGTGCTCGGTTGTTTCGTCGGCGTTGCTGAGCAATTCGCGCTCCATTTGTTGCAGCCGGTGGCGGAAAAACGCCAACTGCTCGGCGTTCATGTACTGCACCTCGGGCATTGCGAGCAGCTGCTCCTCGGTGAGCAGCGGTTTGCCGTCGACGATGATCGGGGCCCCGCTTCGACTGGCCGAGCGGCTGAGCAGATATTCGTGCGCCGTTGCCAGATCCTCGGCGCTGATGACCTGCGCCGGTCTTCCTGCGGGCTTGGGAAGGGGCAGCGCGGCCATCGACGCGGAGCCCACCACCGCAGCGGCCGGTGCTGCCGCCGGCGCGCCGGGCCGCGCGCTCGTTTTGCCCGTGGCGACCGATTTGCCGCCCGCCGGCCCTGCGGACTTGCGCGGCGCGGCTTTGGCAGCCGGTTTGCCCTGCTTGGAGGCTACGGCCCGCGCGCCCGCGGCTTTTTTTGCAGCCGTCGTCTTGGCGGCGGGTTTGGGCGCCTTTTTGTGCGCAGCCGACTTCGTCTTGGCGACGGGTTTGGGCGCCTTGGGCTTGGCCTTGCCAGTGGGCTTTTTTGCTCCCGAAGCCTTGGCCGGCGTTTTGGATTTCGTAACCATCGATTGACCTTTCCTACCGCGAACCTACATTGCTATGCGGCCTGCAGCGCGTTGCGTGCGCTACGCCGTGCTCCCCAGGGGGGTTACCGAATCAGGCACGACTCCAGACTCTGCAGGAAGATTTCCCGCGGCAGGTTGCGCCCGATAAATACCAACTTGCTCGACGGCGTGTCCCGGCGCTCCCAACTGCGGCCCGGCTCCACGCCCATCATCATGTGCACGCCCTGCAGGATCAGACGCCGCCCGGAGCCCCGAACGAAAAGCACGCCTTTATACCGAAGCAGGTCGGGTCCGTAAACCTGGACAAGCGCGCTCATCATGTCTTCCAGGCGCCCCGCGTCAAAGGGTCGCGCGGACTCAAACAAGAAGGCCTGCACGGCGTCGTCGTGCGCGTGGTGGTGGTGCTCGAGGCCGTGCGCCGGGCCATGCTCATGTTCGTGCGCATGCTCCTCGCCTTGCGCGCACACCGGGCACGAATCGGCATCGGCGTGTTCGTGGTGCCCCTGTTGCTCCGCGGCCTGCGGCCCGTCAGCGTGTTGCGCCGCCAGGAAGCCCGGATCAATTTCAAGCGCGGCGTCAAGGTTAAAGCCCCCGATGTCGAGGATCTCGTTGACCGCGATCTGCCCCATATGGACCTGGCGGATCGGTGCCCGCGGGTTCATGCGCACGAGACGCTCGCGCAAGGACTCCAGTTGCTGCGCATCGATCAGGTCGGTCTTGGAGAGCAAGATCCGGTCGGCAAAACCGACCTGGTTTTGCGCCTCGGGCTGCCGGTCCAGCGTGGCGTGACCGTGCTTCGCGTCGACGACGGTGATGACGCCGTCGATGCGGAAGTTGCGGCCGACTTGCTCGTCCATGAAAAAGGTCTGCGTCACCGGCCCGGGGTCGGCCAAACCGGTGGTCTCGATGATGACGCGCTCAAAGGCAATTTCGCCTGCCTCGCGCTTCTGGCGCAACTGCTCCAGGATCCGTGCCAGATCGCCGCGCACCGTGCAGCAGACGCACCCGTTGTTCATTTCGACGATCTGCTCCTGGGAATCGTGCACGAGCAGCTCGCTGTCGACGCCCGCAGGCCCGTATTCGTTTTCAATGACCGCAATGCGACGGCCATGCTGCTCGGCCAAGATGCGGTTGAGCAGCGTCGTTTTGCCGGCGCCTAAAAATCCCGTCAGTACCGTAACGGGTATCTGTTCGATCCTGTTTGCCGTATTCACCGATCACCCACCGTCAATCGACTGCGCGCGGCGCGCCCGGCCCGCGTTTTCGCCGGGTCAGCCCCCGGCGCCAATGCCAGACCGCGAAAAATTACGGGGCGCGAAGTGTAGACCAAAATCCCGGGTGGCGAACGCCGCTGTCGCGGCCCTCGTAGCCCCATGGGCCGGGCGCGTGTCGATACAATCGGTGCCCTTTTTTCGCGGGGGGCGTGCGCGCCGCGCCCCCGTCGGTGTGCGGAAGGCACAATGTTCAAGCTCCTGGCTCTGCTGCTGTCGAGCGCCAAGTTCGCCAAGCTCGCCCTCACCGGCGCCACCATGCTGATTTCGGTCTTCGTCTATGCCATTTTCTTTGGCTGGTGGTATGCGATTGGATTTGTGCTGCTGCTGCTTGTGCACGAACTCGGGCACTATGTGGCGGCGCGCCGGCGCGGTTTGGATGTCGGATTGCCGACCTTCATCCCCTTTGTGGGTGCGTGGGTCCAACTGAAGGACCGCCCGCACGATGCCGAGACCGAGGCCTACGTCGGCTTGGGCGGCCCGCTGCTCGGGACCGCTGCTGCCGCGGCTGTCTACTATCTAGGCGTGGATCGCGATTGGCCGCTGCTCGTGGCGGTGGCCTACGCGGGCTTCGTCTTGAATCTGTTTAACCTGATTCCGGTTCCGCCCTTCGACGGTGGGCGGATCACCGCCGTGCTCGGGCCCAGGATCTGGTTTTTCGGTGTGCCCATCCTGGTGGCCTTGTTCCTGTATCGGCCCAGCCCCTTGTTGCTGATCGTCGCGCTGCTGGCTGCGCCGCAGCTGCTCGCCGCCTGGCGCCACGATCCGAACGCTCCCGAGGCGAAGGCCTACTACGAGGTGGGCTCCGCGGCGCGCTGGCGCTACGCGCTGGGTTACCTGGCACTGGCCGCGTTTCTCGCGCTCATGGCCTATGAAGCGCACACGGTCCTCAGGGGCCGGCTGGCCGAAGGGGCGGCCTAGCGGCCGCGCGCTTCAGAGGCGCTCGAGCAGCAGACCCTTGAGATACTCGCCTTCCGGATGCGTGAGCAGCGTGGGATGATCCGCGCCGGCAGCCAGCCGCGCACGCAGGTAGCAGTCGGCGCCGGCGTCGATCGCGGCGCCGGCCACGATTTTCTGGAACAAGTCCGGTTGGATCGCGGCCGAACAAGAAAAGCTCAACAGCACGCCGCCGGGCTCGAGCAGGCGCAGCGCGCTGAGATTGATGTCCTTGTACGCGCGCGCGGCGCGCTCGACCTGGTGGGGATTGGTAGCAAACTTGGGCGGGTCGAGCACGATGAGCTCGAAGCGCCGGCCTTCGGTGCGCATGCCGCGCAGCTGCTCGAAGACGTCGCCGCAAACCCATTCCAGGCGCGAGGCGGGCGGTGTGGCCGGCGCCGCCGCTCGCGCGCCCTCCTCCAGCCCGTTGAGCCGGGCGTTGTCGCGTGCCAGCGCAAGTGCGTCGCTTGAGGAATCCACAGAGGTGACCGCCTGGGCGCCGGCGCCCGCGGCGGCGATGCCGAAGCCGCCCGTATAGCAAAAGCAATTCAGAACGCGCGGACCACGGCCGTGTCGCGCAAGCATTCGCGGCACGAGTTCGCCCACGAGTCGGCGATTGTCACGCTGATCGATGTAAAAGCCCGTCTTGTGCCCGTGGCGCAAGTCGACCCAGTAGCGCAGGTTGTGCTCCCGGATGCACACGTGCTTGGGCGGAGCCGCGCCGCGCAACACCCCGCCCAGGACGCCCAGGCCCTCACGCGAGCGCAAGGCGGGGTCGGACCGATCAAAGACGTTGGCGCAGCCGGTGCGCCGGCACAGTTCCTCGATGAGCAATTCCCGGTGCGCATCGACGCCGCAGGAGTGAAACTGCGTCACGAGGAAATCCTCATAGCGATCCACCACGAGACCGGGCAGCGCGTCGGCCTCGCCAAACACGAGTCGCACGGCCGTAGTGCTCGCGTCGAGGTCCTCGCGCCGTCGGACCGCGGCGTTGATGCGCGCGACGAACCACGCGGCGTCGATGCGCTCCGACTCCTCGAAGCTCCAGCAACGGGCACGGATCGCCGAGGCCGGCGAGTAGGCCGCCCAGGCCAAGAAACGGCCGTCGGCCGCGCGTACGGCCAGCAGCGCGCCGCTGGCGGGTTCACCGGTCACGCTGGCGATGGCACCGGCGTACACCCACGGGTGGCGGCGCGCCAGGGAGCGGTCCTTGCCGGGCTTTAAGAGCGCGCTGGCCACCGCGCACATGGATGCGCAGTCCCTAGCGGGACGCTGCCGAGGCCGGCTGCTCGCAATGCGGGGCGCGGGCCAGCGCGGCGCTCGCCAATTCGCCGATGCGCTCGAGCAGGGCCGTACCCAGCGTCGCCTCAAAGCGCGCCGGATCCGACGAACCCAGGGCGATGAGTCCAAACGCTTCGGGCTGCGCGCCGCGACGCAGCGGTACGAGCGCGACGCTGCGCGCCTCGGACCACGCGGCGCCCGGAATGCCCACGTGCGCCAGATCGATGTGGGAGCCGCACAGCGGGGCGCGCAGCGACGAGGCCAACTGCGCGATGCGCGCCTGCGCGGGCTCGGGCGAGGCAAACCAGAGGAAGATTTCCGCCAGCGGCACGGCGAAGACGCGCTTGAGCTCCTCGATGGCAACCCGCGCCCTTTGGTCCGGCCCCGACTCGGCCAGCAGAGCCTTGGTCCATTCGACCAGGCTGCTGGCCAACACGTCATTATCGCGTCCAATGCGAATGAGCTCGGTCAGGCGCGATTCGAGCGCCCTGACGCGCTCGCGCAGCAGTAGCGCCTGGCGCTCGAGCAGGGAGACCGCGTTGCCTTGGTGTGGGTCGGGAAGCAGCAATTCGGTGAACAGCGCGGGATGCTGCTGAAAAAACGCCGGGTTGCTCTGCAAAAAACGCGCGACCTCTTCGTCTGTCATGGCAGTTCAATCTCACCGTCGAAAACCTTTTCGGCTGGCCCGCTCATCCGCACACTGGCGCCGGACCACTCGATGCGCAGCACCCCTCCGCGCGAGTGCACCTGCACCGGTGAATCGAGCATGCCGCCGCGTATGCCCGCCACGGCAGCCGCGCAGGCTCCCGTGCCGCAGGCAAGCGTCTCGCCCGCACCGCGCTCCCAGACCCGCAGGCCTAGGGTCGAGCGATCGATCACCTGCGCGAAGCCCGCGTTGACGCCGCGCGCAAATCGCCGGTGCCGCTCGAGCAACGGGCCCTGCGTCAAAACGGGTGCGGTCGCGACATCCTCGACCATCTGCACCGCGTGGGGGTTGCCCATGGAGACGAGACAGATCGCGATCTCGACCGCTCCCACGGACAGCGGCCAGAGCAGCGCCGAGGCCTGCGGCCGCGGCACCAGGCCGCTCGTGTCAAATCCGCAGGCGGCCGGCTCGAAGTCGGGCGCACCCATGTCGACGCTCACCGCGCCGTCGTCTTCCAAGCGCGGCTCGATACGCCCGCCGGCGGTGAACACGCGGATGGTGCGCTTGCGTGTCAGCCCCAACTGGTGCACGAATTTCACGAAACAGCGTGCGCCGTTGCCGCACTGCTCGACCTCGCTTCCATCGGCGTTGAAGATCCGGTAGCGGAAATCCGCCTGGTCGTCGGGCGGCGCCTCGACGACCAGGATCTGGTCCGCCCCTACGCCGAAGCGCCGGTCGGCAAGTCGTCGCAGCCGCTGCGCGTCGAGCTCGAGGCGTTGGCGGATGCCGTCGAGCATGATGAAGTCATTGCCCGCGCCCTGCATCTTGGTAAAGCGCAGTCTCATCGAACGATTATCGCCGATCCGAGCGCTCACCGATACAGACTTGCCGCGCCCACGGGACGCGACTTGAAGCGCCGATGCGTCCAAAGGTACTGGTCGGGCATGCGCAGCACCCAGCGCTCGATCTCGCGGTTCATGCGCGCCGTGTCCTGCTCTACCGAGGCACCCGGAAAGTCCGTCCACGGCGGCTCCACGTGCAGCACGTAGCCCTCGGGCGTTTGTTCTGTCACCGTCATCACGACCTTCGCGTCAATACTGCGCGCGAGCCTTGAGACCATCGGGAGCGTGGCGGCGGGCACTCCGAAGAATGGCACGAAGATCGAGTTGCCGTCGCCGTAGTCCATGTCGGGAAGGTAATAAAAGGGCAATCCCCCGCGCATGGCGCGCAGCACTCCGCGCAAGTCCGCACCGCGCCGCGCGATGAGAACCGGCTCGTTAAAGCGCGCCCGGCCAAATTGCAGCCAGCGGTCCCAGACCGGGTTGTGCTGGCGCGCGTAGATCGTCACGGCCCTGATCTCGGTGGCGATGCGGCTGCCGCCGGCGTCCAGACCAACGAAGTGCGGCGCCAGCATGATGAGCGGGCGGTTGCTTTCGACCAAAAGATGCTCCAGGCCCTCGACGCGCACGAACTGCCGCACGTCCCCGCCGCTGCCCTTCCAAAGCACGCCGTAGTCGAGCGCGCTGCGCGCCATGTTGCGAAACAAGCGTCGGACGAGGGCGCGGCGCGCCGGCGCCGACATTTGCGGAAAGCAGGCGCGCAGGTTCGTTTCCGCGATGCGCCGCCGGCGCACGAGCACAGCCCATGCGAGCGTGCCCGTAATGCCAGCCACCAGCCGGCGCGTGCGCATAGACCAGTGCGCGGCCCGATGGATCAGGGCCACCCCAAAGCGCGCCGCGAGTTCGTTCACGTGCCCGCCTCCGGGGCGGGGACGCCGGCCGGCGTTTTGTAGCGGTTGTAGCTCCACAGATACTGTTCCGGGCATCGCAAGATGAGCCGCTCCATGGCCTGGTTGATGCGGGTGGCATCGACGAGCGGCTCGCCGCTGAGCGGCTCGGGCAGACGCTCCCAGTAAATGCGGTAGCCGGCGCCGTGCGCCAGTCGCTGCGCGAAGAGCAGCACCACGATCGCGTCATGGGCGCGCGCCAGCCGCGCCGGCAGCGTCATGGTAAA
The DNA here is from genome assembly GCA_035625725.1 of Burkholderiaceae bacterium. GTDB lineage: Bacteria > Pseudomonadota > Gammaproteobacteria > Burkholderiales > Burkholderiaceae_F > GJ-E10. The sequence goes on along the minus strand of DASPPB010000075.1, from coordinate 15,926 downwards.
TGCGGGTCTGCCGAAAAACGGCGCCCATACCCCTTCGCCTCGGGAGGGAACCTGATCGGGCAGGAGACCAACGATCTGACGATCGCGCAGCGCGCGCAGCATGAGCCGCACGCCGTGCAAATCGGCGGGAGCCAGACGCAGTCCCTTTTGCGTGCGGCCTTGCTCCATGAGGGGCCGCAAGGCGGCTTTGCGCGGCACGCGGTACAGCGCCAGCATTGGTCGGTCGCGGCCGATGGGACTGGCGGCGTGGTGCTGCGCGATGACTTCGAAACACCCCAGGTGCGGCGTCATCATCACGATCGCGCGGTCTTGCCCGAGCAGTGCGTAGAGGCCCTCGGCATCCTCGACCTGGGTGCGCGCGCGGATCTGCTGGCCCGAGCGCGTCCAGACCCACGCGAGTTCCAGCATCTGCTTGCCGCCTTCGGCCACCGCCCGGCGCAGCACCTGCTCGCGCTGCGGCAGCGTGGACGGCACGTTGGCGCGCAAGCGGGCGCGATAGGTGGGCGAAACGCCATAGACGACCCAGCCCAGTGCGCCCCCGATCGCGTGCAAGGCTCGCAGCGGCAGCCGCGAGAGAACAGCAAAGACGAGGCGGATCACCGAAGAGACCGCCGCGTTTCGGCCAACGGTCCCGCGCCCGTGCGCAGCCGACGCGATGGCGGAATTGGACTGACCATAGGAAGGCGAGAATAGTACCTAGGAGCTCCGGACAGCGTGGAGCCGTGCCAATCGCATATAATCGCCCCGCGAACCGCCGTTTTAATGGTCAACTTGCAGGGCGGTTGGCGCCGATCGCAATGGCGGCCGGCAGCCCCATCTGCTAAAGCGTCACCCGCGCAAGCGGCCCGGGCACGCTACATGACCCAGGAGCGAATCATGGCGGGTGACTACCTCTTCACATCCGAGTCGGTATCTGAAGGCCATCCGGACAAGGTGGCCGATCAGATCTCGGATGCCATTTTGGATGCGCTGCTGGCGCAAGACCCGCGCGCGCGCGTTGCCGCCGAAACTCTCGTGACCACAGGTCTTGTGGTACTCGCCGGCGAAATCACGGCCCATGCCAACGTGGATTATCCGAGCGTGGCCCGTGAGGTGATCAAGCGCATCGGCTACGACAACAGCGACTACGGCATGGACTACAAAGGCTGCGCCGTCATGGTCTGCTATGACCGGCAGAGTCCCGACATCGCCCAGGGCGTCGACGAGGGCAAGGGACTGGACCTGGATCAGGGCGCGGGCGATCAGGGTCTCATGTTCGGCTTTGCGTGCGACGAAACGCCCGAGTTGCTGCCGGCGGCGATTTACTACGCGCACCGCCTGGTCGAGCGCCAGGCGGACCTGCGCCGCGATGGCCGGCTGTCCTGGTTGCGGCCAGACGCCAAGTCGCAGGTGACGCTGCGCTACGTCAACGGTCGGCCGCATTCGGTCGATACGGTCGTTTTGTCCACCCAACATGATCCCGACGTCGGCCACGAAATGCTGCGCGAGGCCGTCATCGAGGAGATCGTCAAACCCGTACTGCCCAGGCACTGGGTGCAGAACACCCGCTACCTGATTAACCCGACCGGCCGGTTCGTGATCGGCGGGCCGCACGGCGACTGCGGGCTTACGGGCCGCAAGATCATCGTCGACACCTATGGTGGCGCTTGCCCCCACGGCGGTGGCGCGTTCTCGGGCAAGGATCCCTCCAAAGTGGATCGTTCGGCCGCGTATGCGGCGCGTTACGTGGCCAAGAACATCGTCGCCGCCGGCCTGGCGCGTCGCTGCCTGGTGCAGGTGAGCTATGCGATCGGCTACTCCAGGCCCATCAATGTGACCGTCGATACTTCGGGCACGGGAGCAATCGGCGACGAGTTTCTGGCGCGCCTGGTGACAGAGCATTTCGACCTGCGGCCCAAGGGCATCGTGCAGATGCTCGACTTGCTGCGGCCGATTTATTCGAAGAGCGCAGCCTACGGACACTTCGGGCGCGAAGAGCCCGAATTCACCTGGGAGTGCACCGACCGGGCGGCGATTCTGCGCGACGCCGCCGGGCTGAAGGCCGCGTAGCGCGAAAAGCGCGCGCCCCGCGCAGCCGCCGCGCGGTTGCGTGGCGCGCTTCACGGCCCAAGGCCCGTATACTTGGGTTTTTGCTTCGAGGAGCGTTGCAACTGCGGCCGTTGACCGGCCGCAAGCCAGGCTCGAGGCACCCGCCGCCGACATGCGGCGCGGCCGCAACGGCGCTCGCGAACCTGCCTGAGGGAAAGGAGGGCGCGAGATGAGCGCCGTACAAAAACACCACCGAAACGCCGATTACGAAATCGCCGACCTTGGTCTGGCCGATTGGGGCCGCAAGGAGATCCGGATCGCGGAGACCGAAATGCCCGGGCTGCTCGCGATCCGCGACGAATACGCGCAGCAGCAGCCCTTGCGCGGGGCGCGCATCAGCGGCTCGCTGCACATGACGATCCAAACGGCCGTGCTCATCGAGACACTGCAGGCGCTCGGTGCCCAGGTGCGCTGGGCCTCGTGCAACATCTACTCCACCCAGGACCACGCCGCCGCCGCAATTGCTGCGGCCGCCACAGCGGTGTTCGCCAAAAAAGGCGAGACGCTTGAGCAGTACTGGGACTACACGCACCGCATCTTCGATTGGCCCGATGGCGGCTTTAGCAACATGATCCTCGACGACGGAGGCGACGCAACGTTGCTGCTGCACCTGGGGGCGCGCGCCGAGACCGATCCGGCCGTCATCGCCCACCCCACGAGCGAAGAGGAAACGGCGCTGTTTGCCGCGATTGCCGCGCGCTTGCGGCGCCATCCCAACTGGTACTCGACGCGCCTGGCGCAAGTGCACGGGGTCACCGAAGAAACGACCACCGGAGTCAAGCGTCTGTATCAGATGGCAAAGGAAGGCACGCTGCGCTTTGCCGCAATCAACGTCAATGACTCCGTCACCAAGAGCAAATTCGACAACCTCTACGGCTGCCGCGAGTCCCTCGTCGACGGCATCAAGCGCGCCACCGACGTGATGATTGCGGGCAAGATCGCCGTCGTCTGCGGCTACGGGGACGTGGGCAAGGGCTCGGCGCAGGCGCTGCGCGCCCTGGCGGCGCAGGTCTGGGTCACCGAGATCGATCCGATCTGCGCCCTGCAAGCGGCGATGGAAGGATTTCGCGTCGTAACGATGGACGAGGCCGCCGACAAGGCCGATATCTTTGTAACGGCGACGGGCAATTTCCACGTCATCACGCACGAACACATGTCGCGCATGAAGGACCAGGCGATCGTGTGCAACATCGGCCACTTCGACAACGAGATCGACATCGCCGCTTTGCGCAGCTATTCGTGGGAGAACATCAAGCCGCAGGTCGACCACGTGATCTTCCCCGATGGCAAGCGCATCATCTTGCTGGCGCAGGGTCGCCTCGTGAATCTGGGTTGCGCCACCGGCCACCCGAGCTACGTGATGAGCTCTTCGTTCGCCAACCAGGTGCTGGCGCAAATCGAGCTTTTCACCAACACCAGCAACTACCCCATCGGCGTGTACGTGTTGCCCAAACACCTCGACGAAAAGGTGGCACGCCTGCAGCTGCGCAGGCTTTCGGTGCGGCTCACCGAGCTCACCGATGCGCAGGCGCGCTACATCGGGGTGGCTAAGCTTGGGCCGTACAAACCGGATCACTACCGGTACTGAAGCGAGCTTGCATATCGGGGCCCGCCGACAGGCGACGGAGGGCTCGCGTCGACTCCTGGTACAGAGCTTATGGCATCGGAACGCGTCTTTAGTGTGGAATTCTCCCCCCCGCGCAGCGCCGAAGCGGTGGAGAAACTGCGTGCCGCGCGCGCCGAACTGGCGTGCGTCGCCCCGGCGTATTACTCCGTCACGTTTGGGGCCGGCGGCTCGACACGCGAGGGCACCCTGAGTACGACGCTCGAGATCCACGCGGCCGGCTTGCAAGCGGTGCCGCACATCTCCTGCATCGCGAGCAACCGCGCGTCGCTACGCGAACTGCTCGATACCTACCGTGGCGCGGGCATCCGACACCTCGTGGCGCTGCGCGGGGATTTGCCCTCGGGCGTGGCCGGCGGAGCCGGTGAGTTGCGCTACGCATCGGATCTGGTGGAGTGGGTCCGCGCCGAGTACGGCCAGTGGTTTCGCATCGAGGTGGCCGCCTACCCGGAGACGCACCCGCAGGCGCGCTCGCCGGCCGAGGACCTGCAGCACTTTGTGCGCAAAGTGCGTGCCGGCGCCGACTCGGCCATCACCCAGTACTTCTACAATGGCGACGCGTACTTTCGCTTTGTCGACGATGTTGCGCGCCTGGGCTGTTCGGTGCCCATCGTCCCGGGGATCATGCCGATTACGAATTTCACGCAACTGGCCCGCTTCTCGGACAATTGCGGGGCGGAAATCCCGCGCTGGGTTCGCCGGCGCCTGGAGAGTTTTGGCGACGACCGGTCGTCGATCCGGTCTTTCGGTGCCGATGTGGTGACGGCTTTGTGCGAACGGCTGCTCGCGCATGGGGCGCCGGGACTGCACTTCTACACCATGAATCAGGCCGCGCCGACGCTGGAGATCTGGCGGCGCGCCGGTCTGCCGGAACCGGGCCCATGAAGATCGGGCGGGGGCGCCGGACACGCACGCGCCCGCGGGGCGTGCGGCGGATGCTGGCGGCCTTGCTGGCTTTGCCCCTTGCGGCGCTCGTGGCCGCGCAGCCACCGGCCACGACCATTGCGCCCTCGGTTGTGACGAGCCCGGCCGACGAAGCGCTGCTCGCGGCGCGTGCCGCCGCCGCCGATGGCGATCTGGAGCGTGTCAACGTCCTCGCCTTGCAGATCCGGGGCTCAATCCTTGAACCCTACGTGCAGTACTGGCAGGCCTCACTGCGACTGCGCGGCCCGCAGCCCGACGACTCCCTGGTGCGGCCGTACTTGACACGCTACAGCGGTACCGTACTGGCCGACCGCCTGCGCGCCGACTGGCTGCTGGCACTGGGGGCCAAGGGCGACTGGGCCGCGTTCGATGCCGAACGGCGCTTGCTGGTGTTCTCCGGGGACGATCCACAGCTGGCCTGCTACAGCCTGCTGGCGCGCTACAGCCTGGACAACGGACAGCGGCGCGAACACATTGTGCGCGAGGCGCGCCGCCTGCTCGCCTCTTCGACCGATCCCGGCAGCGACGGCTGCACGGCCTTGGCCAACCGGCTTCTCGATGACGGTGTCTTGTCCGTCTGGCCGCGACTGCAGGCACTCGTCGAGCGCAATCAGATCCCCGTTGCCGAACAAACCGCGCAGCGCCTGTTGTCGGCGGCCGACGCGGCCGCCGTCGCCCGATTGCTTGAGCAACCCTCGGTCTGGCTCGCCGGCGTCGAAGCGCACCTGGAGCGCATGCCCCACAGCCTTTGCTTGCTGGCCATCGTCGCGTTGGCACGCGATGCGCCCGAAGTGGCCGCGCGCTACGCCCAGCGACTGGAGCCCGGCCTCAGCGCCGAGGAGCGAGCGCTGGTGTGGGGTCGCATCGGGCGCATCGCGCAGCTCAGTTTGCTTCCGCAGGCAAACGAATGGTTCGAACGCGGCGGCGATTCCGTCGGTGTCGGCATCGATTACGTGCGCGCCAGCGAGGTCCTGGAGGCTCGTGCGCGCGCGGCGCTGCGGCGTGGCGCCGCCGTCGCGCCGTCTGCCAGCCGCGATGCGCCGGATCATCGGGGCGGCGATGCGGCTTCGACGCCCGGTCCGGACTGGTCGGCGCTGCGCCGCGCCATCGCGCGCATGTCGCCCGAGCAGCAGGCCGACTCGACCTGGGTGTACTGGAGTGCGGAGGCGCTCGCGGCGCAGGGTCGAACCGAGGAGGCGCGCGCCGCATGGCGCTCGATCGCGGAGCGTTTCAGCTACTACGGGCGGCTGGCCGCCGAGCGCCTGGACATGCCGCTCGTGCTGGCCGCACGGCCGCAGGACCCCGATCCGGCGCTGGCCGATGAGCTGGCGCAGCGTCCCGGATTTTTGCGCGCGCGCAAGCTCTACGAACTGGGCATGCGCGACGAAGGCAATCGGGAGTGGAACTGGGAGCTGCGCGGCATGGATGACGCGGCGCTGCACGCCGCCGCGGAGGTTGCGCGCCGCTTTGGCGCCTTGGATCGGATGATCGCCTCCTCCGAACGCACGCGCATGCTCGTGGACATGGCGCAACGCTATCCCACGCCGTATCGAGACCTCATGGCGGCCACCACCGCGCCGCTTGCGCTGGATCCGGCTTGGATCTACGGGCTCATCCGCCAGGAGTCGCGCTTTATCGAGGATGTGCGCTCCAATGTCGGTGCCGTGGGCTTAATGCAGCTGATGCCTTCGACGGCGCGCTTTGTTGCGCGCCGTATCGGCATTGAGGACTATCGCGCCGATCGAATTTCGGACGTTAGGGTCAATTTGCGCTTGGGCACGGAATATCTGAAGCTGGTCTTCGACGATCAGGACGGGCAGACCCTGCTTGCTTCGGCGGCGTACAACGCCGGCCCCCGGCGCGTCCGCAAATGGCGTGCCGTACTCCTCGCCCCGCTCGATGGTGCGCTGTTCGTCGAGACAATCCCCGTCGGCGAGACGCGCGATTACGTCAAGCGCGTTCTCTTCAACACGGTCGTGTACCGCGATTTGCTCGATCGTCCGGGCCTTTCCTTGCGCTCGCTGCTCGGAACAGTCGTTCCCAAGAGCATTCCGGCGCAGGACTTGCCCTGACGCTCGCGCGCCGGGCCGCTAAAATGCGGCCTGGCGGTTTTGCGCGCCCTCCAAGCTCTTATTCCTCGGCTCACCTACGCTATGACATACCAAAACATTCTGGTTCTCGGTGGGACGGGCTTTATTGGCCGGCACGTCGTCGACTCCCTGGTGGCGCAAGGGCGCAGAGTCTGCGTTCCCACGCGCCGGCGCAGCCGCGGCCGCGACCTGTTGGTGCTGCCGACCGTCGAAGTGCTCGAGGCCGACGTAACCGAGCCTTCGACGCTGCGCCAGCTGCTTGCCGGGCGCGACGCGGTCATCAATACGATCGGAATCCTCCACGACGCGGGCGCCGCCCCCCCGCGCGGCGCCGCGCCCGAGGCCGGCGTGGCGGCGGGACGCTATGGCGCCGGTTTTGCGAGCGTGCACGTGCGATTGCCGCGCATCTTGGTGGAGGCGTGCCGGCAATCCGCAGTGCGGCGCCTGCTGCATATCAGTGCCTTGGGCGCCGACAGTCAGGGGCCATCGCAGTACCTGCGCAGCAAGGCCGACGGCGAGCAGGTCGTGCGCGAGGCCGCCGCAATCGATGCCACGGTGTTTCGCCCTTCCGTGGTGTTTGGGCCGGGCGACAGCTTCCTGAACCTGTTTGCCGGTTTGGCGGCCTGGCTGCCGGTGCTGTTGATCGGGCGGGCGCGTTCGCGCCTGCAGCCGGTATGGGTCCGGGATCTGGCCGGCGCAATGTGCACCGCGCTCGATACGCCCGCCGCGATTGGCAAGAGCTACGAGATCTGCGGCCCGGCGATCTATACGCTGCGCGAGCTCGCGCAGTTTGCGGCGCGCGCCTCCGGGCATCCGCGGCCGGTGATCGGATTGCCCGACCCGCTGGCTTACCTTCTCGCGCTGGGCATGGAATTGCTGCCGGGCCCGACGCTGCTGTCGCGCGATAATTTGCGCAGTCTCACAATCGACAACGTTGCGAGCCGCCAACCCTACGTTCCGGCTGCGGAACTCGCGCTGCAGCCCACGCCGATGGAGCCGGAGGCGGCGCTGTTTCTCGCCGGCATGCATCCGCGTTCGCGCTATGGCGGCTTTCGCACCCGCGCACGGCGCTGAGCGCAACGCGCCGACGGCGCGGCGGCAGCAAGGCCTGCCGTGAAGGCCTATATCGTCGGAGGCTGGGTACGCGATCACTTGTTGGAGCAGGCCGGCCGCAAGCCCTCGCGCAGCGGCGATCGCGATTGGGTGGTGGTCGGATCGAGTCCCGAGGAGATGCGGGCGCTGGGTTTCACCCCCGTGGGCCGGGATTTTCCGGTGTTTTTGCACCCGCGCACGGCCGAGCAATACGCGCTGGCGCGCACGGAGCGCAAGAGCGCGCCCGGCTATCGGGGCTTTGTCGTGCATGCCGACCCCGATGTGACCCTTGAGCAGGACCTCGCGCGGCGCGATCTGACGATCAACGCAATGGCGCTCGACGAGGCCGGCCAGCTCATCGACCTGCACCACGGACAGGAGGATCTGCAACGGCGCGTGCTGCGTCACGTCGGGCCAGCCTTTGCGGAGGACCCGGTGCGTATTTTGCGGCTGGCGCGTTTTGCCGCCCGGTTTGGTGACTTTTCGGTCGCCCCGGAGACCCTGGAACTGGCCCGCAGCATGGTGGCCAGCGGCGAGGCCGATGCTCTCGTTGCCGAGCGCGTGTGGCAGGAGTTCGCCGTGGGCCTGATGGAGCAGCAGCCTGCGCGGATGATCGAAGTGCTGGCCCAAACCGGCCTGCTGGCCCGCGTGGCACCCGAGCTCACGCTCTCGCCCGAGCTGCTCGCCGCGTTGGACCGCGCCGCGCGCCTGGGTGCGTCGCTTGCCGCGCGCTTTGCCGTACTGGCCAGCGGCGCGCAATCTGCCGCCGGTTTGCAGGCCTGGCTCGATCGGCTGCGTGCCGACAACGAATCCGTGCAGCTGGCGCGGCTGCTCTTTGCGCTACGTGAGGCTTTGCGCGATGCCGCTTCGCCGCAGGAGCAAGCCGCGGTGCTCGAACGAGCCGACGCGTTGCGCCGGGGCGCGCGTTTTGCGCAGCTGCTGGCCGCTTTTGCCGCACTGGGGGGGCTCGGAGTCGAGCGCTGGCAGGCCGCCGCGGCGGCCGCGGGCAGTGTGGATGCCGGGGCCATCGCCGCGGCCGCGGGGCCCGATCCCGCCAATATCGCGCGGGCGCTGGCTCAGGCGCGCCGGCAAGCCATTGCCGCGATCACAGCCGGTGGCGCCGGTCCCCGCGAATGAAGCCCAGCGGCAGCGTATTGAATCTGCGCCCGAGCGCCAGCACTTTGACGAGCTCGCCCATTTCGGCCTCCGAGAGCAGGCGCTGAACGGAGCCGAGCTGCGCCGCCTCGAGCCGGCTGCTGGCGAGCTCTTCGAGGATGCCGCAATTGATCAGGAAGCGCGCCTGCGACGTGTAGCCCAGAACATCCAGGCCGCTGGCAAGCGCGGCCTGCGCGCACGCGGAAAAATCCACATGCGCCGTGATGTCATTGAGCCCGGGCATCCAAAGCGGATCGGCGTGCGCCCGTTGCCGGTAGTGGCACATGAGCGTGCCCATCGCGCGCTGCGGATGGTAGTACTCGCGACGGGGAAAGCCGTAGTCAAAAAGCAGCACGAGCGCGCGCTGCAAGCCGTTGGCAAGTGACAGTATCCAGTCGCGGGCCCGAGGACAGAGCTCGGAGCCGTAGCCCGGCGGCAGCGCTCCGACTTGCGCCTCGATTGCCGCGACCTGCTGCGCGAGCTCGCGGTCAGCCGTGCGCGCGGCCAAGCGCAGCTCTCCGCCCTCGCAGCGCACGCCGCGCTCGTAGACCGCATGGTCGCCGCGCACGAACAGGCGTACCGGCAGCACGTCGAGCACCTCGTTGGCGATCACCACGCCCTCGAAATCTTGCGGCACTACGTCGAGCCAGGTCACGGGCAAGTCGGCCAGACGCTGCTGCTGGCGCTTGCGCAGATCGGCCGAGACCTCGACGATGAAATACGCCTCGAGCGGACATGCGCGGGCCCGCAGGCCCTCGATCAGGTCCCGGGCCAACGCGCCCGTACCTGCGCCGAACTCCACAACGCGCGCCGGCAGCTGCCCGAAGGTCTCGAGGAGTTGCGCGGCTATGGCCCGCGCAAACAGTGGCGAGAGCTCCGGGGCCGTGACGAAGTCGCCCTGGGCGCCGAACTTGGCGCCGCCCGCGTCGTAATATCCCAAATCGGGCTCGTAGAGCGCCATCTGCATGTAGTCGGCAAACGACAGCCAGGCGCCGCTCTCCTGCGCTATGCGCTCACAGATTCGCTCTTGCAGCAAGCGGCTGCGCGATTGCTCAGCAGCGTCGGGCTGCGGCAGAGACGGCTCGGCCGTGGGTGCAGGCATGGGGGAGCGAGGCGGCTTGGGCTGCGGTGTTGCGGCGATGGTAACCCGACGACCCGATACACTGGCGTTTGGCGACACCCCCCAAAGCATCCATGAGTGCGGCGGCCCCTTCTACTCGCATTGCCCTGGTTACCGGCGGCGCGCAGCGCATCGGCAGGGCGATTGCCCTGGCGTTGGCGCAAGACGGCTGGGACGTCGCGGTGCACTTTCGTGCCTCGCGCGAGGCAGCGACGGCCACCGCGGCGGATATTCGCGCGCTGGGCCGGCGCGCGCAGGCGCTGGCGTGCGATCTGACCCAGCCCGACGCGGCGCCGACACTGCTCGATGCGTGCGAGCAAGCGCTGGGTGCGCCGCAATGCGTGGTAAACAACGCCTCGCTGTTCGAGGCCGACGCGGCCACGGACTTTGCGCTGGACCGCTTTGAGGCCCACATGCGCATCAACGTTGCCGCGCCGCTGGCGCTTGCGCGCGCGCTGCACGCGCGCCTTGCGCGCGATGCCCGGGGCGTGGTCGTGAACTTGCTCGATCAGAAGCTGTGGAATCCCAACCCGGATTTTCTTTCCTATACGCTGTCCAAATCGGCGCTCGAGGCCGCCACGGGGCTGCTGGCCCGGGCGCTGGCCCCGAAACTGCGCGTCGTGGGGGTGGCCCCGGGCATCACCTTGCCTGCGCCCGGCCAAACGGCCGCCGGGTTCGAGGCCGCGCATCGGGCCACGCCCCTCGGGCAGGCGAGCAGCCCCCTGGACGTTGCCCGCGCAGTCGTGTTTTTGGTCAACGCGCCCGCCGTCACGGGAACGTCGCTGCTCGTCGACGGCGGACAGCATCTGGTGCCCACCGCGCGCGACATCATGTTCCTGAAATCCTGAATCGCTTTGCCTGTGTCCATCCGATGGGAACGCTGCTGACGGATCCGCGCCTGGCCCAATGCCGGCGCATTTTTCTGCGCGACTGGGCGATCGATGCCAACATCGGCGTGTACTCGGCCGAACGCCACGGTACGCAACGCCTGGTGCTGAATCTGGACGTCTACGTCGCACTGAGCGCATCGACGCCGCGCAATGACGACGTGCGCGAGGTCATCGACTATGACTTCGTGCGTGCGGTTGTCCAGCAGCGAATCGCCCGCGGCCACATCAACTTGCAAGAGACGCTTGTCGACGACATCGTCGCGGAGCTGCTGCGGCGCCCGGGCGTGGAGGCGGTGCGGGTCTCCAGCCAAAAAACCGAGATCTATGCCGATGCCGGAGTGGCGGGCATCGGCGTCGAGGTCCTGCGCTTTCGGGAGGCATCATGAACCGTCGCGGCGCCGAAAGCGGCGCAGTCGAGCCGAGCGCGGGCGAGGCCGCGCACTACGAGCGGCGTGCGCGACGCGCGGCCCTTGAGGAGCGCAAGCTCGAAAAGCGGCTGGTACGACTCGCCGGCCAGGCCATCGGCGACTTCGGCATGATCGCACCCGGCGATCGCGTCATGGTCTGCCTCTCCGGAGGCAAAGACAGCTATGCCTTGTTGCAGGTACTGCGCATTTTGCAGGCGCGCGCACCCCTGTCATTCGAACTCGTCGCCGTAAACCTGGATCAGAAACAACCCGGCTTCCCGGCGCACGTGCTGCCCGAGTATCTGCGCGCGCAGGGCGTGGCGTTTCGCATCGAGACGCAAGACACCTATTCGATCGTCCGGCGCCTGATTCCCGAAGGCAAGACCACCTGCTCGCTGTGCTCCCGGCTGCGCCGCGGCGTGCTCTACCGGGTGGCAACCGAACTCGGGGCCACGAAAATCGCGCTCGGACACCATCGCGACGACATTTTGGGCACCTTCTTTTTGAACCTGTTTTACGGGGGCCGGATGAAGGCCATGGCGCCCAAGCTCGTGTCCGACGACGGCCGTCACATCGTGATTCGGCCGCTTGCCTACATCGCGGAAGCCGATCTGGCACGCTATGCGGCAGCCAAGCGATTTCCGATCATCGCGTGCAATCTGTGCGGATCGCAAGAAAACCTCAAGCGCAAGGAGATCGGGCGGATGATCGATGAATGGCAGCGACGCCATCCGGGCCGGGTGCACAACGTCTTTCACGCGCTCGCGCGCGTGACGCCCTCGCACCTCCTCGATCGTTCCTTGTTCGATTTTGCCGGGCTGCAGCCCACGGGAGTTGCGAATCCCGAAGGCGACTGCGCTTTCGATGAGCCGCCGCTAGAGGCGGGCCTCGACGCGCGCGCGCATCCCGTGGTTGACGCCCCGGCACCGGGGCCTAAGTCCGAGCCGGTGGCTGCGGTGCGCTCGCGAGCGCATCGAGCGAGCGCACAACCGCGGCGCACAACGCGCGTGTCGGCTCGCAGCCCGCGGACAGGCGAATAAATCCCTCGGCCACGCAATCGCCCCAGCGCGTACGTCGTTCCGCCGAGGAGTGCACGCCGCCAAAGCTCGTCGTTGGCCGCAGGTACGGGCAGCCCTCGATGAACCGCTCGGCGGCATCCCGGCTGGCGAGCGTCAGTCCGATCAGTGTTCCGAAGCCGCTCATCTGCGCGCAGGCCAAATCGTGCGCGGGGTGCGAGGGCAGCCCCGGGTAGGTGACGTGCACGCTTGCAGGGTGCTGGGCCAGGGCCTGCGCGAGCGCCTGCGCGTTGGTTTGCATGCGCTCGATGCGCAGCTCGAGCGTGTCGAGTCCCCGCTGCAGCATCCAGGTCTCGAAAGGACCGGGAATTGCCCCGCAAATGCGGCGCCAGTCGAGCACGCCGGCGAGCAGCTGGGCGTCGCGCGAAGTCACGTGCCCGAAGACCAGGTCCGAGTGGCCGTTGAGCAGCTTCGTGTCGGAGTAGACCACCGCATCGGCGCCCAGGTCGAGGGGCCGTTGGGCGAGCGGCGTCATGAGCGTGTTGTCGATCACCAGATGCGCACCCGCGGCATGCGCGCGGCGCGCACAGTCGCGGATATCGATGAGTTCGAGCAGTGGATTCGATGGCGTCTCGAGCAAGATCACTCGGTAGCCGGCAAAGGAGTGGCGTGCGATCTGTGCGGTCGGGCAGGTGATGACATGCACCCCGTTGGGTGCGCAATACTTCTCGGCCGCGGTGCGCGTACCCATGTATCCGTCGGCCTGCAGCAGGAGTCGATCCCCGCTGCGCAGGCAACTGGCGAAAACCGACGCGACGGCAGCCGCACCGGAGGGAAAGATGATCGCGTTGGCCTCTTCGAGCGCGCCCAGCGATTCCTCCAGGGCGGTCCAGCCCGGATTGGACCAGCGGGCATACTGGTACGGTCCCGACGGATCGCTGGCCAGGCAGTAAATGGCCGCGGGCACGATGGGCGGGGAAAAGGCCGTGCCCGGCGCCGTTTGCTTGGAGTGGCGATGCAAAAACTCGGCAAACCGGGCCTGCGCGGACTCTGGCGCGCGCGGCGGCTTTGCACCGGCGGGTTTGCTGCCATCGTTGCTCATCGTGTGCCTCGCATCGCGTCGGCCGTGATGGCTGGAAAAAAGCCGCCGGCACAGACGCGCTGCACGAAGGTTAGCGCGCCGCGGGGCGGCTGCTAGCTTAAGATCCGCAATTTTCCGGCAAAAAATCCATCGATCAACGAAAACGCTCAGGGACGCTCCGCCGTGGATTCCCATTTGCATCGTGAAGCGCACTTTCAGTCCAGTGATCTGGTGCGCGATGTGGTTATCGGCATGGCCGACGGCCTCACGGTTCCGTTTGCTCTGGCCGCCGGCATCAGCGGTGCAGTGGCCTCCGTGAGCACGGTGATTGCCGCGGGCGTCGCAGAAATCGCCGCGGGCGCCATCGCCATGGGGCTGGGCGGGTACCTCGCCGCGCGCAGCCAGGCGGAGCACTACGCCGCGGAACTGGCCCGCGAGGAGCTCGAAATCGTCGAAAAACCGCTCGCCGAGGAGGCCGAGGTTGCCGAGATTTTTGAGCACTACGGCTTGAAGTCGGAGCACTACCTCGGCGTGATCCAGGGTCTGCGCCAGCGCCCGATCGCCTGGCGCGATTTCATGATGCGCTTCGAACTGGGGCTCGAGCGGCCCGAACCGGAACGTGCGCAGCGCTCGGCGCTCACCATCGGTGCAAGTTATGTCGTGGGTGGTGCCGTGCCGCTGGCTCCCTACGCCGTGCTGCACTCGGTGGAGCAGGCGCTGCCGTGGTCGGCCGCCGTGACGCTGGCCGCTTTAGCCGTGTTCGGATTCGTCAAGGCGCGCTATACGGGGGCCGCACCACTGCGCTCGGCCCTGCAGACCATGAGCATCGGGGGCATGGCGGCCGCCGCGGCCTTCGCGCTTGCACGCGCGGTAAGCTGATCGCGGGCGGCCTCTAGCCCAGGAAGAGCCGGTAGGCGCTGCTTTCGGTCTCGTCCTGGTAGTGGTAGCCCAGCTCTGCCAGAAAGCGCTTGAGCGCGCCGCGGTCGCGCCGCGGGGCCTGCAGACCGACCAGAATGCGGCCGTAATCGGAGCCCTGGTTGCGGTAGTGAAACAGCGAGATGTTCCAGTTGGGCGACATGGACGTGAGAAAGCGCATCAGCGCGCCGGGTCGCTCCGGAAATTCGAAGCGAAAGATGCGCTCGTCGACCGCAAGCGGCGAGTGGCCGCCGACGAGATGGCGCAGGTGCAGCTTGGCGAGCTCGTCGTCGGTGAGGTCCAGCGTTGCAAAGCCCGCGCGCACGAAAATCCGCGCCAGGGAACGGGCGTCATCGCGCCCGGCCGTTTGGATGCCCACGAAGATGTGCGCGATCTTGCTGTCGGAAATGCGATAGTTAAATTCGGTCACATTGCGCGTGCCCACCAGCGCGCAAAAGCGCTTGAACGAGCCGCGCTCCTCGGGAAGCGTCACGGCAAACAGCGCCTCGCGCCGCTCGCCGACCTCGGCGCGCTCGGCCACGAAGCGCAGGCGGTCGAAGTTCATGTTCGCGCCGCTGGCAACCGCGACCAAGTTGCAGTCCCGCAGCCCCTCGCGCTCGACGTAGTGCTTGCAGCCGGCAACCGCGAGCGCCCCGGCAGGCTCCAAAACGGCGCGAGTGTCCTGGAACACGTCCTTGATGGCCGCGCACAGCGCGTCGGTGTCGACGGTGACGATCGCATCGACGTAGCGGCGGCACAAGGCAAAGGTATGACGGCCCACGACGCGCACCGCGGTGCCGTCGGAGAACAGCCCGACTTCGGCCAAGCGCACCCGCCGCCCCGAGGCTATGGAGCGCGCCATGGCGTCGGAGTCTTTGGCCTGCACGCCGATGAGCTTGACGTGGGGCTGAATTGCCTTGACGTAGCTCGCGATGCCGGCCATCAGCCCGCCGCCTCCGATGGGAACGAAGATGGCGTGGATGGGACCGGACTGCTGCGCGTGGTGCTGGCGCAAAATCTCCAGGCCGATGGTCCCCTGGCCGGCAATGACATCCGGATCATCAAACGGGTGCACGAAGGTCAGGCGACGCTTGGCCTGGAGCTTGACGGCGTGCGCGTAGGCGTCGGAGTACGAGTCGCCCGTGAGCACGAGCTCGGCGCCGCGGTTGCGGACTGCGTCGATCTTGACTTGCGGCGTGGTCACCGGCATGACGATCACCGCAGGTCCGCCGAGCTGCTGGGCGGCCAGCGCGACGCCCTGGGCGTGGTTGCCCGCGGAGGCCGCGATCACGCCGCGCGCGCGCGTGGCCTTGTCCAGGCCGACCATCTTGTTGTAGGCGCCGCGCAGCTTGAAGCTGAACACCGGCTGCAAGTCCTCGCGCTTGAGCAAAATCCGGTTGCCCAGGCGCGCCGAGAGGCAGGCGGCGGGTTCGAGCGCAGTCTCGGTGGCGACGTCGTAGACGCGCGCGTTGAGAATGCGGCGCAGGTATTCGTTGGCCGACATCGCGGCCGCTATTGTATGGG